>CAMAUX010000014.1 GCA_945861435.1 Chthoniobacter flavus
TCCTCCATGTGCGCCGCGGCCACAGCCGGATCGCAGCATAGCGAGACGCCAAGCGCCCCCACTTCATTGCCGAGCTCGCCAAGAATGTCGGCGACAGCGGCAAGGTCGACAAATGTGGGGACCAGACTCACGCAGCTTCGCGGGCAACGACGGCATAGAGCGCCAGCAGAGCTACGCGATTCCAGCCGCCCCCCGCGACCGCAATGGTGGCCATTCTGGCGGCATGATTGCCCGACATCCCCGCATGGCGATTGCCCCTCCCCGACATTTCGCGGCCTCAGGTTTGCAGACTAGGGGACATCATGGCAGGTTGTTGCCTGAACGCTGGTGGCTGCCGGAAGGCCTGCGATCACTGAGCGAGGAGCGCACATGACCCCGATCGAACGCCGCCACTTCCTGGCCGGAGCCGGACTGTCGCTGGTGGCGGGCCCGGCGCTCGCCGCGGCGAAGTCAGTGGTCATGCCGTTCGATAACGGCGAGCGGCCGCTCGTGGCCCTGCCGCAGAAGCGGCCGATGATCCTGCTCTCCACTCGCCCGCCACAGCTCGAAACACCGTTTGCGGTGTTCAATCAGGGCACCCTGACCCCCAACGATGCCTTCTTCGTGCGCTATCATCTGTCAGGCCTGCCCACGCTGATCGATCCTGCGACGTTTCGCCTGACCATTGGCGGCCAAGTTGAAAAACCTCTGGAGCTCTCACTGGCTGCATTGAAGCGGGACTTTCCGGTTCATGAGGTGGTGGCGGTCAACCAGTGTTCGGGCAACAGCCGGGGGTTCTTTGAGCCGCGGGTGCCGGGTGGCCAGTTGGGGAACGGGGCGATGGGAAATGCGCGCTGGCGGGGTGTCCGTCTCAAGGATGTCCTCGAGAAGGCTGGTCTGCAGGCCGGTGCGCGGCAGGTGAGCTTCAACGGGCTGGACACTCCTGTGCTGGAGAAGACGCCGGACTTTGTGAAATCCATCGACGTGGATCATGCGCTGGATGGTGAGATCCTGCTGGCTTTCGAGATGAACGGGGAGCCGCTGCCGATGCTCAACGGGTTTCCGCTGCGGCTCGTGGTGCCCGGGTATTATGGGACGTATTGGGTGAAGCATCTTCACGAGATCACGGTGCTGGAGGAAGCCTTCGGCGGCTTTTGGATGAACACGGCCTACCGCATTCCCGACACCGCGGGCGGTTGTGTGGCGCCGGGGACGACGCCCAAGTCGACGGTGCCGATCAACCGTTTCAACGTGCGCTCGTTCATCACGAGCGTGACGGACGGGGCGACGCTGCGTCGCGGCACCGCGCAGTTGGTGCGGGGGATCGCGTTCGACGGGGGGCACGGGATCAGCGAGGTGCTCTTCTCCGGGGACGGCGGGCGTTCGTGGCAGGCCGCGCAGCTCGGGCAGGATCTTGGGCGCTATTCATTCCGCGAGTGGACGGTCGCGTTCACCCCGCAGCAGACGGGTGCCGCGGAGTGGAAGGTGAAGGCGACCAACAGGCTCGGACAGTCACAGCCGTCCGAGGCGTTGTGGAATCCCGCGGGCTACATGCGCAATGTGATCGAGACCGTGCGGGTGCAGGTGGCTGGCTGATAACCCTTGAGATTTTTTCTGAACCGATGAGCTCAAAATCTATCTGGATGACTGCGGGAATTGCGGTGTGGTTGGCTGCGGGCTGGATCCACGCGGCGCCGGTGCGCATCGAACTGCCGCCCGAGAACCCTGTGTTGAAGCCGGGCGCGGGTTCGGATCTTGTGCGCGGGCAGTGCCTCATGTGCCATTCCTCAGAGTACTTCACGACGCAGCCTCCGCTGCCGCGCGCGTACTGGAAGGGCGCTGTGGAGAAGATGCAGGGGAAGTACGGGGCGCCGATTGGGGCGGAGCAGGTGGAGCCGCTTGTGGATTACCTGTTCCGGAATTACGGCGCGCCCGAGGCACGGAAATAGGTCCACCGGATTGGCGGCGGGAAGCTTCGGCTTGAACGCATGGGGTTGCGGGCGATAGACCAACGGGCATGAGAAGCATCCTCTGGTCCGCTGCATTGATCGTGACGTTGGGAGTGGGATATGGATCCGGAAAGTTCATGCAGAGTGGGGAGCGGGCAGTGGTGGAGGCGCGTGGAGAGGCCCGTTTGAAGGAGATTGGTGAGAAGCTGCGGGTCGCGGAGGAGTCCGTGACCCGGCTCACGAGTGAGCGGGACGAGGCGCGTGAGGAGCGCTTCAAGGAGACGCGTGAGGCAGGAGATCTGCGACGCAAACTTGCGGATGCCGAGGCAAAGGCCGCGGCTGCAGCGAAGAGTTCGCCGACGGTGGCTGGTGCGTCCGGTGGCGGGGACGGCAGAGGGGCGGCGGGTGCTGGGGCGGCGAAGCCCATGAACGCGATGGCGGAGATGATGAAGTCCCCGGAGATGCGCGAGATGATGAAGCAGCAGCAACTCGCCGCGATGGACATGCAGTACGGGAAGCTCTTCGAACGCTTCAAGCTGAACGACGGCGAGAAGGGCGATCTCAAGGCGTTGATCGCGAAAAGGCTGGGGGCGGAGATGGACATGGGGCTGGGACTGATGGCGGAGGGGCAGTCGCCCGCGGAGAAGGCAGCCTTGGTCAAGAAGCTGACGGATGCGAAGGCGGCAAGTGATCAGGAGATCCGGACGTTTCTGAACAACGATCAGGATTATCAAATGTTCCAGCACTGGGAGGAAACCAAGCCGGAGCGGATGGCGCTGGGGATGGCGGGCGGATCCTTTGCCGCTGCGGGTGAGCCGCTACGGCCGGAGCAAGAGGAGCAGCTTGTGGATACGATTTTTGCGACGCGCACTCAGGCGGCGGCGGCAGGGGTGCCGGACATGGCGAAGCCAGAGAACTTCAATGGGGCAAACCTCACGCCCGAGGCGGTGGAGCGGATGATGGCGAGCTATGATCAGCAGGCAGCGCAGGTGGCTCAGCAGGCGACGGCATTTCTGAGCGAGCGTCAGATGGAGGCGCTGAAAGCGTTGCAGAAGCAGCACCGGTCCATGCAGGAGATGGGGCTGAAGATGGGGGCGGCGATGTTCCAAAAGTCGGGGCAGAAGTAGCGGGGACGGGGATTGGGAGGTTTGAAATGACGAAGGGGAAGACGGTGTGATGCCTTTATGGTCGATGCTTCGATATCACGTGCATCCGATGGGATGATGCCTGCATGAGGACGACGCTTTCACTGGATCCGGATGTTGCGGAGCGCTTGCGGAAGGAGCGCGCCTCCGTGCGGTTGATACCCAAGCAGGTCATCTGACGATAGAGGCTTGTCGTGCCGCACTCGCCTTGGAGCATCAGGCGGAGTTGGACAGCAGCGACGGGGACTTTTCCCGGTTCAAGGGGCTGCGGTGTGGTAATGCGCTTCAGCAGTGCGTTGCGGGGCGGTGGCGTGCTGCGCAGGGGCCTCCAAGAGGGTGGGGCGAAGGCGTTCCGTGCGTGGGCGAGGGCGCGCAGGGTGAGTGCGCGAGGGCTTCCAGCCGGAACAGGGATGTGCCGCACTGGCGGTCCCGTCTTCTGAAGAGCTAGGCGGGTTTTGCGTCGAGGCCGAAGGCGGTGTGTGCGAGCTGGGCGGCCTCGTTGATGCGAGTTTCCTCGAGGATCACGGCGGTCTTGATCTCGCTGGTGGAGATCATCTGGATGTTGATGCCGCCTTTGCTGAGGGCTTCGAAAAGCTTGGCCGCGACGCCGCTGTGGGAGCGCATGCCGATGCCGACGACGCTGAGTTTGGCGATGCCGTCGGTGGCGGAAACCGATTGTGCGCCGATCTCGGTGACGACGTGGGCGAGTGCGGCCTGGGCCTTGGGGAGTTCGTCCTTGGAGAGGGTGAAGGAGATGTCGGTGGAGCCGGCGTTGCTCACGTTCTGGACGATCATGTCGATGATGATGCCGGTGCCCGCGAGGGTGGTGAAGATCTTGGCTGCGGTGCCCGGGCGGTCGGGGACATTGGCCACGGTGACCTTGGCTTGGTTGCGTTCCACGCTGATGCCGCGGACGACGACGTTTTCCATGTTCATGGTTTCTTCTTTTACGATGGTGCCGGGGTTGTGGTTGAAGCTGCTGCGCACCTCGAAGAGGACGCCGAATTTTTTGGCGAACTCTACGGAGCGGGACTGCATGACCTTGGATCCGCTCGAGGCCATCTCGAGCATTTCGTCGTACGAGATTTCCTCGAGTTTCTGGGCGCAGGGGACGATGCGGGGGTCGCAGGTGTAGACGCCGTCGACATCGGTGTAGATCTGGCAGACGTCGGCCTTGATGGCGGCTGCGATGGCGATGGCGGTGAGGTCGCTTCCGCCGCGGCCGAGGGTGGTGATGCGTCCGTCGCTGGATTCGCCTTGGAAGCCGGCGACGATGACGATGTTGCCCTGCTCGAGGTGGGAGAGGACCTGGCCCGGGGTGAGATGCGCGATCTTGGCCTTGGTGTGGACCTGGTCGGTGATGATGCCGGCCTGTGCGCCGGTGAGAGAGATGGCCTTGGAGCCGAGGCCGTTGATGGCCATGGCGGTGAGGGCGATGGTGGTTTGTTCGCCGGTGGCCAGAAGGACGTCCATCTCGCGTTCAGCGGGGTGGGCGGAGACTTCGCGGGCGAGTTTGATGAGCGAGTCGGTGACACCGCTCATGGCTGAGACCACGACGACGACTTGATTGCCCTCCTGTTGGGTGGCGATCACGCGGCGCGCGACGTTGAGGATGCGCTCTGGATTTCCTACCGAGGTGCCGCCGTATTTCTGGACAATGAGGGCCATGGGAAAAAGGGCAGGTAGAATTCCCATCCGGGCGACGCCTGTCAACTTGGACGGGGCGGTGCCTGTGGACGGGGCGTGAGGTTTTAGCGGGTACGCTGCTTGGGCTGGACCCAGCCGACTTGGAGGCGGCGGTTGTCCTGCCTTGCGCGGAACTGGAGTGCGCCGTCCGGGGTGGCCGCGAGGTGGCACTCGACGGTGGTGGGTTGGCCGGGTTTGACCTCGATGCCGCGGATCTTGAATTCGCCGAGCGGAAGGGGAGGGCGTTCGCATCCACTCTGGCCTTGGTGAAGGATCACGCTGGTCTCAGCGGCGATGGCGCGCCATGGGAAGGTGTTTTGCTGGGGGAGTTTTTCGCCGGCACGCAGGAGGATGCCGCCGTCCTCTCCGTCGACGCACAGGAGGACATCGCGCAGGAGGAATCCTTGGGGATGGACTTCGAGCATGGCGGGGGTTCCGGTGAGGAGGCCTGTCCACGACTCGATGGTGGCGGAGCAGGCGGCCTTGATGTCTTCGGGGACATCGGCGGCGGCGACTCGGCGCAGTGCCGCGATCGCGTCGTTCGTGAGACCAAGCTGGCGCAGGGCGTGTGCGTATCCCCATTCGAGGCGCTTGGAGAATTTTCCGCTCTCGACCTTGGGTTTCACGTCACTGGCGAGCTTGGCCACTTCGCGCGCTTCGCCGATGAGTGAGGTGAGGTTGAGCAGGGGTTCCTCGTGCTCCGGGGCGGTGGCGACGGCGGCTTCCGCCCAGCGCAGCGCGCGCTTGAGGTCGCCGCGTTCGCGGCAGAGTGCGCCGGCGAGGATGTAGGCGAGCCAGGATTTGCGCTCTTCGGCGAAGGACACGAGTTCCTGCTCCTTGGCGGGGTCGTGGTCGCCCTGCTTGAGGCCGAACCATGGGGCGAGGGCGGGCTGGAAGTTGGGGTTGAGTTCGATGCAGCGGCCGAGCGCGGCCCGCTCCTCGTCGGATTGTCCGAGCGCGTTGCAGGTCTGTGCGAGGTGCAGGAATGCTTCCGGTTTGTCGGGGAAAAGTTCGGTGAGGCGGGTGATGAGGGGTTTGGCGTCTGCAGCGCGTTCGCCGTCGTGATAGGCGCCTGCGAGCGTGAGCAGGGTGCGTGGATCATCGGGTTGAAGGGCGTGCGCCTTTTCGATCGCGGTCAGGCCGATTTCGGGGACGATGCCTGCGCGGCAGAGTTCCTCGCCGTACTTGAGGAGTTGCTCATGATTGGAGCCCATGTCGACGATCTGCTTGGAGGCCATGCGGCTGAACTCGGCGATCTCCATGTAGACGGCGCTCTTGGGATCCTTCGGGTCGCGCATGAGCTTCACGAATTCACGCAACTGCGCGAGGCCTTCGAGAGCGGGCGGGTTCTGGGGATTGATGGAGAGTGCCTTTCTGTAGGCGGCAACGGCTTCGTCGCGGCGCTGGGCGAGTGCGAGGGTGAGGCCGATCTGGTTCCAGATCTCGGCGATTTGCGGGGTGGCGTCCGCGGCCTGTTGGAAGAGGGTGGCGGCCTTGGCGAGATCGCCTTGGTTGCGCGTGATGGAGGCGAGGTGGAAGAGACGGAAGGAGGTGCCGGGATGCGCGGTTTCGATCTGATCGAGGAATGCGCGTGCATCCTGGATCTCGCCGTCCTCGAGCGCTTCGCTGAGGGCGTCGAAGTGTTCGGCGGCCTTGCGGAAGGAGGTCCATGGCTGGCCGGCATCGGTGCCGAGAAGGTCGATGGCGCGGATGAGGTGTTCGACTTCGAAGGGTTCCTTGGAAGCGGTGGCCGCGTCGACATCAGACGGCCACGGGATGTGGTGGGGGAGGCCGAAGAAGTCGAGTTCCCAAGAGGCGCAATCAATCCAAACAGCAGAGGGGTTCATGAGAAAAGGACGGGGAGCATCGAGGCGTGTGTGGGTGAAGTCAACGCCCCGGAATTTGCGGGGGTGAGCGAAGCGGTGCTCCGGTTGGGAGGGGTGCGCGAGGGCGCTTACTTGGAGAGGAGACGGACGATCTCGCTCTTGTCGGCTTTCGCGGGGATCACTGAGCCGCACTGTTCCTTGGCCACGTCGGGATCTTTGAGGCCGTGGCCCGTGACGGTGCAGACGATGCGGGAACCATCGGGGATGTGGGGCAGGCGGCGCTCGTGTGCGCGCTGCGGGTCGAGGGACTTGAAGATGCCAGCGATGCCCGCGGCGCTGGCGGGTTCAACGAAGATGCCCTCGTGGGAGGCGAGCCATGCTTGTGCGCGGAGGATTTCCTCGTCGGTGACGATGTCGATGGCGCCGCCGCTTTCATGGATTGCGGTGTTGGCGAGTTCCCAGCTGGCCGGGTTGCCGATGCGGATGGCGCTGGCGATGGTCTCGGGTTTTTCGACGATACGATTGTGAAAGATGGGGGCGGATCCGGCGGCTTGGAAGCCGACCATTTTGGGGCGGTGCGTGGACTTGCCGAGGCGGTGGAACTCGTCGTAACCGAGCCAGTAGGCGCTGATGTTGCCGGCGTTGCCGACGGGGAGAAGATGGAATTCGGGCGCGTCGCCCAACTCCTCGATGATCTCGAAGGAGGCGGTCTTCTGGCCTTGGAGTCGGTGGGGGTTGATGGAGTTGACGATGGCGATGGGTTCGGTCTCGCCGATCTCGCGGACGAGGCGCAGTGCGTCGTCGAAGTTGCCCTCGATGGCGACGACCTTGGCGCCGTAGATGAAGGCTTGGGCGAGTTTTCCGAAGGCGATCTTGCCCGCGGGGAGGAGGACGGCGCAGGTGATTCCGGCGCGTGCGGCGTAGGCGGCGGCTGCGGCGGAGGTGTTGCCGGTGGAGGCGCAGATGACGGCCTGTGCGCCGTCTTCGACGGCCTTGGAGAGGGCGACGGTCATGCCACGGTCCTTGAAGGAACCGGTGGGGTTGAGGCCCTCGTACTTGATGAACACCTGACAGTCGCGGCCGATGATCGCGCTGAGTTTTGGCGAGTGGATGAGCGGGGTGGATCCCTCGTTGAGAGAGATGAACGGGGTGCGTTCGGTGACGGGCAGGTATTGTTTCCAGCGAGCGAGGACGCCGCGGTCGTTGAGCGTGCGGATGCTCATGAGAAGTGTTCGACGCGGATCATGCGGGGCGGTTTCTTCACGCAGGACAGTGCGCTCAGCCGAGTGAGGGCGGTGGAGATCTGGGCGTTGGAAGCCGTGTGGAGCATCAGTGCGAGCGAGGCCACATCGCCCTCCGCCGCTTCGGGCTGGAGGATGGAGGAGATGCCGATCTGGAGTGAGCCGAGGATGCCTGCGACTTCGGCGATGACGCCGGGACGGTCCTCGACGGTGAGGCGCAGGTAGTATTCGGAGCAGATCTGGTCGATGGGCTTGCAGGTGCCGTAGAGGCCGTGCGGCATGAAGCCGAGGTGACGGCGTGGGGATTCGAGGGCGTCGGCGGCTTCCACCAAATCGCTGATGACGGCGCTGGAGGTGGCGTCCTGGCCTGCGCCGCGTCCGTAGAAGAGGGATTCGCCGACGATGTCGCCGCGGACGGCCATGGCGTTGAAGACATGGTTGACGCTGGCGAGGACGTGGGCCTCGGGGATGAGGGTGGGATGAACGCGGACTTCGATCTCACCGGCCTCCGCCTTGATGATTGCGAGCAGCTTGATGCGGTAGCCGAGTTTGCGGGTGAAGGTGATGTCGTTGGCGGTGAGATGCTCGATGCCTTCGACGAAGACTTTTTCCGGAGGGACCCAGAAGCCGTAGGCAAGAGAGGCGAGGATGATGGCCTTGTGGGCGGCGTCGCCTCCGTTGACGTCGAGCGAGGGATCGGCCTCGGCGTAGCCTGCATCCTGCGCCTGGCGCAGAGCGTCCGCGAAGCCGAGTCCGTTCTCGGTCATCATGGTGAGGATGAAGTTGCTGGTGCCGTTGACGATCCCGTGGATGGACTGGATGTGGTTTGCGACGAAGGCTTCGCGGAGGGCCTTGATGATGGGGATGCCGCCGCCTACTGCTGCCTCGAAGAAAACGGGAACCTTGTGGCGAAGGGCGGCTTCGAAGATTTCCTTGCCGTGTTCGGCGAGGAGGGCCTTGTTGCCGGTGACGACCATTTTGCGGCGTTCGATGGCGCCGAGGATGAGGGCGAGGCTCTCCTCCTTGCAGCCCATGAGTTCGACGATGATGTGGATGGAGGGATCCTCCAGAAGGCTGCGCCAGTCGGTGGTGAGCAATTCGGCGGGGACATCGCAGCCGCGGGGCTTGGTGATGTCGCGGACGGCGATGCGCTGCACGTTCATCTCGTATCCGAGACGTTCCCGGAGCAGGGCACGGTTGCGTAGCAGGTGCTTGTAGACACCTGCGCCAACGTTGCCCATTCCGGCCAGACCAATTCCAAATTGCTGCATGCGGGGTGGAGAAAAAAAGGGGGCCCACTATCGCGCAGGGCGCTTCGGGGTGGCAAGCGGATTTGGGATGTGGATTCGGGGTGGGGCGGCGCAACACGGAGGCATCGGGCTCGCCTCGGAGTTCGGAAGCTGTGAGAGTGAGGGGATGGCTGGTGCTGGTGAATTTCATGTGCGGCGTGAGGCGCGGCTGCGCAAGCTGCGGCTTGAGCTTGCGGATTTTGAGGAACGCTTCAGTCGTTCCTCGGGGCCCGGGGGGCAGCACGTGAACAAGGTTTCCACAGCGGTGACGCTCTGCCATCGGCCGAGTGGAAAGTCGGTGACCGTGCAGGACACCCGCTCCCAATCATGGAACCGGCAGCTTGCGTGGGAGCGGCTTTTGGATGCGATCGAGTTGGAGCGCCGGGAGGCAGAGGCAGCGGTGCGTGCGGAGCGTGCGAAGAAGAAGCGGCAGAATTCGAAGAGGCCGTGGGGTGTGCAGCAGCGCATCTTGGATTCCAAGCGGCGGCGCTCTGAGCTCAAGCGCCAGCGCGGGGGCGTTTGAGCTAGAGATGGGAGCGAGGGATGGGAGTGAATGCGGCGGCGCTCTTGCCACGGCGGCCCGCGGGGCAGAGACTGCGCGCCTTTTTGCATGCGAGCGATCTTGCGAGTGTTCACCTACGTGCGGCGTTATCCATGGATGGCGGCTGGCACGCTGTCGTGCGCGGTGCTGATGACGCTGATGGTGGCGGTGTTTCCAAAGGTGAGCCAGCGGGTGATCGACGAGGTGCGCGAGGGGCGCGGGGAAAACCTCTGGATTTACGCGCTGGTGGGGTTTGGCGCGTTCCTGCTGCGGCACGGTTTTGATGCGCTGCGGATTCTGCTCAACAACACTTTTGAGCAGCAGGTGATCTTCGATCTGCGCAGCGACCTGTACGGTCACCTGCAGCGGTTGCCGCTGCGCTGGTTCGATAACCGCGCGACGGGGGACATCATGACGAGGATCCTCGAGGACGTGAACGCGGTGGAGCGGGTGATCATTGATGGGATCGAGCAGGGGGCTGTGGCGCTGCTGCAACTGGTGGTGGTGCTGGCGCTGCTTTTCACTGCCGATGCGCGCCTGGCCGCGCTGTCGCTCGCGCCGGTCCCGTTGTTGATTGTGGGTGCGGTGGCGTACACGTCCACGGCGCATCTGCGCTACCGGGCGCGGAGCAAGGCGGCGTCTGCGATGAACTCGCTTTTGCACGACAACCTTGCCGGCATCCGGCAGATCAAGGCGTATGTGCGCGAGGAGGAGGAGCACCGCCGTTTTGACGCCGCGAGCGACCAGCTGCGCCGTGCGAACCTTGTGATCATGCGGGTTTGGGCGCTCTACAATCCGTCGATGGGTTTTCTGAACGCGTGTGGGCTGGTGCTGGTGATCTGCTACGGCGGTCACTGTGTGATCGCGGGGCGGATGAGCGTGGGAGACCTTGTGGGGTTCCTGCTTTTGACGGGGTTTCTTTACGAGCCGATTGGAAAACTACACAGCCTCAACCAGCTCCTGCAGTCAGGACGCGCGGCGGGGGAGCGGGTGTTTGAGATCTTGGATGAGCCCGTGGAGTCCGGGTTTTTGGAGCAGGATCTCCCGGTGGACATCCGGGGTGACGTGCGCTTCAAGGCGGTGAGTTTCGCATACGACAAGAAGCTTCCGGTGTTGCACGAGGTTTCGCTGCATGCGCAGCCCGGGCAGAGCGTGGCGTTGGTGGGGCGCACCGGTGCGGGGAAGTCGACGCTCGTGAACCTGCTCACGCGCTTTTACGAGTTTGATTCGGGCGAAATCCTCCTCGATGGGAAGCCGCTTGGGGACTATCCGAAGGGCGCGATGCGCTCAGCCATCGGGGTGGTGACGCAGGAGAGCTTTCTCTTCAATGGAACGGTGCGCGAGAATTTGCGCCTTGGCAGTTCCAAGGCCGGCGATGACGCGCTGTGGCAGGCGTTGCGCGATGCGAATGCGGACGAGTTTGTGCGCCGCCTTCCGGAGGGCTTGGATGCAGTCGTGGGCGAGCGCGGCGTGAAGCTGAGCGTGGGTGAAAAGCAGCGTATTTCCATCGCGCGCGCGCTGCTCAAAGATCCGCCGGTGCTCATTCTCGACGAGGCGACAGCGAGCGTGGACACGCACACGGAGCATCTCATCCAGCAGGCGCTGGAGAGGTTGATGGCTGGGCGCACCTGCTTTGTGATCGCGCACCGGCTTTCGACGGTGCGGCGTGCTTCGCAGATTCTTGTTTTGGAACGCGGCAGGATCGTGGAGAGGGGGACGCACGAGGAGTTGATTGGGCAGGAGGGGGTGTATGCGCATCTCTGTCGGCAGAGCGAGGGTGGTGCTGGAGTGCTGGTGGAATCTTGATGGGCGGGGCGTTGTCCTAGCGTTTGGGCGGTGATTTGGGGGCGATTTAGGGGGCTTCCGGGGCTTTGGGAGGGGTGGGTTTTTCGAGGGGGAGCGGGTGAAAAAAACGGCTGAAATGGCGTTGACCTTTTTGGGGCATCGGGGGATAACAAGGGTCGATTTGGGACGAAATGGGACGTTCGCCCAAAACAACCACCCGTCATGGCCACCACGCAACAGAGCTCCGCCGCGCCTATTTTCATGGGCGAGTTCTGCCACGCCATCGATGGGAAGAGCCGGATCACCATCCCCTCCGCGTGGCGTCACGAGGATGAGGCTGAGTTCTTCCTGCGCCCCAGCAGCGACGGGCAGTGTCTGAAGGTGATGCCCCTGGCGGAAATGGAGCGCATCCGTGCGGCGGTGGCGCAGTTGCCGGGGCCCCAGCGGATGCATGTGCTGCGCGAGCTTGGGGCGGGGACGCGTCAGGCGCGTTTGGACAAGGCGGGGCGGTTGGTGCTGCCGGAAGATTTTTGCAGAAGCCTCCAACTAGCAGGGGATGTGACCCTCGCGGGTGCCCTTGAGAGTTTCGAGGTTTGGAATGTGCAAGCGTGGCATGCCGTCCGGGCGAAGACTGAGTCCGTGGCGGGTGCGCATCTGGCCGAGTTTGGCGTATGATCTCCTTGCACGAGAGCGCTGGGTGGGCGACGGCAGCGTGCCGACGCCGCCCGGCCTGCGCGTTGGGCCGCTCCTTTTCTTTTCCTGTGGTGCGACACGAATACCATGACTCGGTGTTGCTGGCGGAGGCGGTGGCTGCATTGGCCCCGGCTCCCGGGCGCGTCTTCGTGGACGGGACGCTCGGAGGGGGCGGACATTCCGAAGCGCTTCTGAGGGGTGGGGCGCGGGTGATTGGGTTGGATCAGGACGGGGATGCGATCGCGTATGCGTCGACCCGGCTTGCGGGGTGGGGCGGGCAATTTACCGCGGTGCGCAGCAATTTTGCCGAGGCCTGCGGGGTGTTGGACGGGCTTGGGGTGGGTTCGTTGGATGGGGTGTTGCTGGACCTCGGGGTTTCCTCCCACCAGCTCGACGAAGCTGGACGCGGGTTCTCCTTCCAGCAGGACGGTCCCTTGGACATGCGCATGGATGTGCGGGGCGGGCGGACGGCGGCCGATTTGGTGAACACGCTTCCGGCGGCGGAGTTGGAGCGGATTTTCCGTGTGTACGGGGAGGAGCCCTCGGCGAGGCGCATTGCGGCGCGGTTGGTGGAGGACCGTGAGGGTGGATCTTTTGTGACGACGCTGCAGCTTGCGCGTGCTGTGGAGCGTGTGGTGCCGCGCACGGGGAGGACGCATCCTGCGACGCGTGTTTTTCAGGCGCTGCGGCTTGTGGTGAACCGGGAGCTGGAGGTTTTGGAGGCGGCGCTCGGTGCGTTTGCTGCGAGGCTGAGCGTGGGGGGGCGGCTTGCGGTGATCAGCTTTCACTCCCTTGAGGATCGGATTGTGAAGCAGTGCTTCACGCGCTGGAGCGCGCCGGAGCTGGATCGTCCCGAGTGGCCCGCGCCGCGG
The DNA here is from genome assembly GCA_945861435.1 of Chthoniobacter flavus. Classification (GTDB taxonomy): domain Bacteria; phylum Verrucomicrobiota; class Verrucomicrobiia; order Chthoniobacterales; family Chthoniobacteraceae; genus CAIURC01. The sequence continues at coordinate 13,007 of CAMAUX010000014.1, forward strand.
CCGAATCCGGAGTATGGGTTCCGGAGGGTGACGCGGAAGGCGGCGGCTGCTGGAGCCCTGGAGCAGGAGGCGAACCCGCGTGCGCGGAGTGCGAAGCTGCGGGTTGTTGAGAAGATTTGATGGCCGTTATTTTATAAAAATCACCCCTGATATATGTCACATAATCGTCGTCGCAGTGGAAATCATGTCGGGCTGAAGCCGGTTGCGATCATTTTCGGGATCATGCTCTTTTTGGGGATTGCGGGGGTGAACTACCTTGGGATCAAAAGAAAGAATCACGAGGCGGGCGAGCAGATCACGCGCATGGAGCGTGAGTTGGCGGAGTTGGAGACGCAGGATGCGGCGTTGCGGGCGAAGATCAACCAGCTTTCCTCGCGCAACAGCCTTCAGAAGAAGCTCGACGAGGGGATGGTGAGTCTGGTGCCGATCAAGGACCTTCAGTTTGTGCGTGTGGAGGGGAGTGGAGAGGGGCTGCGGCCGGTTTCCAACAAGAGGACTGCTGAGTGAGCGGCGGGGCCTCCAAGAGAATTTTTGTGGTCAGCCTTCTTCTGGGGCTGGCCTTCACCGGGTTTTCCTGGCGGCTGATCTACCTGCAGGTGGGGCGGCACGAGTACTATCTTGCGAAGGCGGAGGAGAAGCACGTGGCGCGCAAGCCGATCCATGCGCGGCGTGGGATGATCCAGGATGTCAACGGGGAGGTGCTGGCGCAGGATGAGCCGATGAAGGTGGTGGTGGCGGATGGGTCGCTCCTTCAGAATCACGAGGCGGTCGCGGAGGTGCTTTCCTCCGAGTTGGCCATGGACAGGGGCTCCGTGCTGGCGAAGTTGAAGACGCGGCGTGTTTCCAAGGAGAAGGGGGTGGAGGCTGATCCGTCGCGCTACATTGTGATCCACCGCAAGGTGCCTGAGGATGTCGCCGGCCGCATCGAGGCGCGTCTTTCGCAGGGCCGGTTGCGGGGGGTCCGCTTCGAGCCCGATAGCGATCGGGTGTATCCCAACGGGCAGTTGCTCTGCCATGTGGTGGGTTATGTGAATGGCGAGGGCAAGGGGGTGGAGGGGATCGAGCGCAACTTTGAAATGTTCCTGAAGGGGCAGGACGGCTTTCGTTTCATCGAGCGTGACCGGCGGGGTGCGGAGTTGATGATGTTCCGGCGACAGGAGCGTCCGGCGCACAACGGCGACAATGTGCGGCTGACGGTCGACCTCGGGTTTCAGCAGATTGTGGAGCGGGAGCTGGAGGATGCCTGCAAGTATTATAAGCCGAAGATGGCGGTGGCGGTGTTTATGAGGCCGCAGACGGGGGAGGTGCTCGCGATGGCCAACCGGCCGGGCTTTGATCCCGGGGACATCGAGAAGAGTCCGATGGATGCGCGCCGCAACCGGGCGATCACGGACATGGTGGAGCCGGGGTCGACGTTCAAGATTGTGACGACGGCGGCGGCGCTGCAGCAGAAGTTGGTGAACATCGACACGACGATTTTCTGCGAGAACGGGCACTTTCTGTACGCGGGAACGATGCTGAAGGATCATCACAACTACGGGGATCTTTCGGTGGGGGACATCCTTGTGAAGTCCAGCAACATCGGGGTGGCGAAGCTGGGGCTGCAACTGGGGGACCATCGGCTTTACGAGTATATCCGCCGGTTTGGATTTGGGGAGCGCACGGGGATCAACCTTCCCGGGGAGATTGCGGCGACGGTGCATCCGCCGCATCGGTGGACGAAGATTTCGGTGACCCATGTTCCGATGGGGCACGAGGTCACGGCGACGCCGCTGCAGGTGGTGGCGGCGATGGCGGCGGTGGCCAACGGGGGCAAGCTCATGATGCCGCAGATTGTGCGGGAGGTGACGGATTCCGAGGGGAACGTTGTGCGTGGGTTTGAGCCAACCGAGGTGCGCCAGGCGATCACCCCGCAGGTGTCTGCCACCGTGCGTGGTGCGCTGGTGGACGTGGTCAAGCGCGGGACTGCCAAGGCGGCAGCCGTGAAGGGGTTTACGGTGGCGGGCAAGACTGGCACGGCGCAGAAACTCGGGGCGAACGGGACCTACGAGCACAAGTACGTGGTGTCTTTCGTCGGGTTCATGCCGGCTGAGGATCCGCAGTTTGTGGGATTGGTGATGATTGACGATGCGCAGGGAATCCCGAGCAACACCAACACCGGCGGCGGTGTGTGTGCCCCTATCTTCTCGAAGATCGCCGATAAGGCGGCCCGTTACCTCAACCTGACGCCCAGTTCGGAGTCCTCCGGAAGCGGCCCCTCGATGGCGCATTCCGAACCCATTCGCAAATAGCATGCAGCTCAAGACCCTTCTTTCCAGTGCGGCGGTGACGAGTGTGGACGGCGCCCAGGAGCGCGACATCACCTCGCTTGCGTATGACTCTCGCCGGGTGCAGCCCGGGGGGCTTTTTTTTGCGCTGAAGGGTGAGAAGGTGGACGGCGCCCAGTATGTGGCTCAGGCGGTGGAGCGCGGGGCGGAGGCGGTGGTCAGTGAGCAAGGGCAGTTGAGGGCGCGTGCCACGAACGTGGTGGTGCCTGATGCGCGTGCGGCGATGGCCGACATGGCCGCGAGTTTCTACCGGCATCCTTCGCGGCAGTTGAAGGTGGCGGGTGTGACGGGCACCAACGGCAAGACCACGACGGCGTTCCTCATCAAGCATCTCTGCGACGAGGCGCTGCGACGCTGCGGGCTCATCGGGACGGTGCGCTACGAGGTGGGTGATCGGATCCTGCCTGCCACGCGTACGACGCCCGAGTCTCTGGATGTGCAGGACCTGCTCTGGCAGATGTACTCGGCCGGGTGCAAGACGGCGGCCATGGAGGTTTCCTCCCATGCGCTCAGCCAGGGTCGGGTGCGCGGGGTGGAGTTCGACTTGGGCGTTTTCACCAACCTCACCCAGGACCACCTCGACTACCACGGGAGCATGGACGAGTACTTCGAGGCCAAGGTGCGGCTGTTCACTCAGATCGCTGCGCAGGAACACAAGAAGGGGCGTGCGGTGGTGAACCTCGACGACCGCTTCGGAAACATCTTGGCGAGCCGCCTCCGGGGCGAGTTGCCTTTGATCACTTACGGGCTCGGTGTGCACGCTGACTTTCGCGCGAGCAACGTGCGCACGGATTTTCAGGGTACCAGCTACCAACTCGACGCGCTTGGACGCAGCTATCTGGTGCGTCTGCCCCTCATCGGCACCTTCAACGTGTACAACTCGCTTGCGGCCATTGCGGCGGCGCAGGCGATGGGTGCCGATGTGCGTTCATCCGTGCTCGCCCTCGCCAAGGCGCGCACGGTCCCCGGCCGCCTTGAGAGCGTCACCGGACAGCGCCAGTTCCGGGTGTTCGTGGATTATGCGCACACGGACGATGCGCTGTTCAACGTGATCCGCGCCTGCCGCGAGTTGCAGCCTGGCCGGATCATCGTTGTCTTCGGCTGCGGTGGGGACCGGGACCGTGCGAAGCGTCCGTTGATGGGCGCGGTGGTGGACCAGTATGCGGACCACGCGATTGTCACCTCCGACAACCCGCGCAGTGAGGATCCGCAGGCCATCATGGCGGACATCACTGCGGGAATGCGGCGCGGGCGGCATGAGGTGATTGCGGATCGGCGCGAGGCGATTTTCAAGGCGATCGCGATGGCGCAGCCGCGCGACATTGTGCTGATCGCGGGCAAGGGCCATGAGAACTACCAGCAGGTGGGCGACACGGCGCTGCCCTTTGATGACGTGCTCGTGGCGAAGAGTGCCTTGGAGGGCAAGCACGTGGAGTTATAAGCATGGACGCCACCTCCCTCCTCCAACTCAGCCAGTGGGCCGGTGCGCGACTGTGCGCGGGCTTGCCGGAAGCTCTCGTGGAGGGGGTCTGCACCGATTCGCGATCCCTGCGTCCGGGGCAGCTTTTTGTCGCGTTGCGCGGCGAGCATTTCGACGGGCACGGGTTTGTGGAGTCGGCCGCTGCGCTGGGGGCCGCGGGGGCGCTTGTCGAGCAGGTGGCGCCGGGGCTGCCTGTGCAATTTGGGGTGCTGCAGGTGGAGGACACGCTGGCGGCGCTGCAGCGCATGGCCGGCGCGCACCGGGCCAGTCTGCCGATGCGGGTGGTGGCGGTGACGGGGAGCAACGGAAAGACGAGCACCAAGGATCTTGCTGCAGCCGTGCTCTCCGAGCGTTTTCAGGTTTGCCGTACGCAGGGGAACCTCAACAACCACATCGGACTTCCGCTTTCGCTTTTGCGGGCCGGGAGCGGCGACGGCGCTGGTGTTTTTGAAATAGGGATGAACCATCCCGGGGAGATTGCGCCGCTGGCTGCGTTGGCCGCTCCGGACGTGGCGATCATTACTGGCATTGGTACGGCGCACATCGAGTTCATGGGAAGTCGGGAAGCGATCGCGAAGGAGAAGGGGATGCTGGCAGAGGCACTCCGGCCAGCAGGCACGGTGATCCTGAGCGCTGAGGATGAGTTCTCGAGTGGGATTGCCGGGCGCACCGGTGCGACTGCGGTGTACTGCGGCATCGGCTGCGGTGATTTTCAGGCGCGGGACCTGCGGCAGGATCTTGGGGGGAGCCGGTTCGTGATTCGTGCGTTGGGGCGGGAGGTGGAAGCCGCGGTGCCTGTGAGTGGTGTGCACATGGTGCGCAATGCTTTGATGGCGGTCGCGGCGGGATCCGTGCTCGGCTTGAGCCTTGAGCAGTGCGTTGCGGGGCTGGCGCGTTTGGAACTCACGAAGGGGCGGCTTGAGCGCAAGGGTGCACGGGGCATCGAGGTGCTCGATGACACGTACAACGCGAATCCGGACTCCGTGGCGGCAGCCCTGCATACGCTTGCGGCACTGCCGACCGTTGGGCGTCGGGTGGCGGTGCTCGGGCGCATGGGGGAACTGGGGTCGCATTCCGCGCAGGGGCACAGCAGTGTGGGGCTTGTGGCGGCGGAGTTGGGGTTGGATCTTCTATTGGGTGTGGGCGAGGAACCCGCATTGGCTGTGGAGGCGGCGAGGGCTGGTGGGATGACGGGTGCCTTGCATGCGGCGACGGTGGAGGAGGCGGTGAGCGTGCTTCGTCACCGTGTGGTTGCGGGCGATCTTGTGCTCGTGAAGGGCAGTCGCTCAGCGAGGATGGAACGTGTCGTGGAGGGACTTCTGGCGCCATGATGTACTACCTGCACAGCCTGAGTATTGGCGCCGGGTCCGAGTTCTGGAGGGCCTTCAACGTGTTTCAGTACATCAGTTTCCGCGCTGTGGCGGCGGCGCTGACGGCCTTCCTTCTTTCGCTGCTGCTTGGTGGGCGGGTGATCCGGCGCTTGATCTCGTTGAAGCTGGGGCAGCCGATCCGCACCGCTGAAGAAGTGCACAAGCTTTCGGAGTTGCATGGAGGCAAGGCGGGAACGCCGACCATGGGGGGCGTGCTGATCCTTGGCACGGTGCTGGTTGCCAGTCTTCTGTGGGCACGGCCGGACAATTCAGTGGTGTGGCTGCTGCTCTTCGCGCTGACGGCCTGCGGTTTGCTGGGGTTCTGGGACGACTATCTGAAGGTGAGCAAGAAGAACGCGGCCGGCATCAGCGAACGTACGAAGTTGGTGGGGCAGGCGGCGGTGGCGTTGGTGGTGGCGGGCTTTTTCCTGACGAACCCGGCGTTGCAGGTGCAGGCCCGGGCTTTGTATGTGCCCTTTATGAAGGGGCCGCTGCTGATCAACATGGGTTGGGGGGCGGCGGGCTTCTTTGCTCTGGTGATCATTGGTTCCTCGAATGCGGTGAACCTCACCGACGGGCTGGATGGTCTGGCGGCGGGTTGCACGATTACCACAGCGCTTGCTTACTCGGTGCTCACCTATGTGGCTGGCAACGAGAAGATCGCCCAGTACCTGCAGCTTCCGTACTATGACTTCGCGGGCGAGTTGAGTGTGGTGTGCATGGCCTTGGTGGGCGCGTCTTTCGGTTTTCTATGGTTCAACTGCCATCCCGCGAAGGTCTTCATGGGCGACACGGGCTCGCTGGCCATCGGCGGTTTCTTCGGAGTGGTGGCGATCTGCTGCAAGCAGGAGCTGCTGCTCGTGGTGGTGGGCGGTGTGTTCGTGCTGGAGGCCTTGTCCGTGCTGATCCAGCGCTCCTGGTTTAAGTTCACCCGGAAAATGTACGGCGAGGGACGGCGCGTCTTTCTGATGTCCCCCATCCATCACCATTTCGAACTCAAGGGCTGGAAGGAGAACACGGTGATCGTCCGTTTTTGGATCCTTTCGGTGATGTGCGCGCTCCTCGGTCTTGCGACTCTTAAGCTGCGTTGAAGATGACTTACACGGGAAAATCCATTGCAGTGCTGGGGGCGGGCGAGAGCGGTCAGTCCGCTGCCCGTCTCTTGCGCCGTCTCGGTGCCGAGGTGACTGTCCACGATGGCGCGTCAGCGGATCAACTTGATGCCGTGTGTTCTGCGCTTGCGGTGGATGGCATCCGGCTGCTCGCGGGTCCGGAGGCCGGGAGTCCAGGGGAGACATGCGACATGGCGGTGTTGAGTCCTGGGATCGATCCGGCGGTGGAACTCGTTCAGGGGTTTGTCCGCAGGGGCATCCCTTTGCTGGGTGAGCTTGAGCTTGCGGTACGCGAGTGCTGCTGCCCGGTGGTGGCGATCACGGGCACCAATGGCAAGACGACGACCACTCAGCTCGTGGAGCGGATGTTCACTGAGTGCGGGGTGCGCACGGTGGCGGCGGGCAATATCGGGCCGGCGTTTTCCGGGCGGGTGGGGGAGAGTGGGAAGCTCGACGTGATGACGCTGGAGGTGAGTTCCTTTCAGCTTGAGGCTGTGGAGACCTTTCGTCCCCGCATTGCGGTGTGGCTGGGCTTTGCGGCGGACCATCTGGATCGGTACGCCACGATGGAGGAATACTTCGCAGCCAAGCTGCGCGTTTTTGAACGGCAGACGGAGGAGGACTGGGCGGTGGTCAACCTGCGCACGGCTCTGCCCGCCTTGAAGGCACGCACGCTGCGTTTCAGCGCGTACGAGGCTGGCGGCGATTTTGAGCTGCGCGATGGGTGCATTCATTTTCGTGGGGAGCCGCTGCTGCGGATGGCGGACACCCAACTGCGCGGCCTTCACAATGTGGAGAATCTGATGGCTGCACTTGGTGTGGCAGCGGCGTGGGGTCTCGACCTCGGTGCCGCGGCCCGGAGCCTGTGCGACTACCGCGCTCTTCCTCACCGCTGCGAGCCGGTGCGCACTGTGGATGGAGTGGAGTGGGTCAACGATTCGAAGGGCACCAATCCGGACTCTGTGGAGAAGGCGCTTCTCTCTGAGACGCGGCGGGTGGTTCTGATTGCGGGGGGTAAGGACAAGGGTTTTGAGTACGATGCGCTCACGGACTTGGTGGCTGAGCGCTGTCGTGCGGCGGTGGTTTTGGGGGAGATGGCCGGTCGCATTGAAGCGCTTTGGGGGGCACGGCTGCCCTGTCACAACGCGGGGCGGTCCCTGGAGAGGGCGGTGACGCTGGCGCAGAGCAGTGCGCTGCCCGGCGACGTGGTTTTGTTCAGCCCCGGGACGTCCTCCTTTGACATGTTCAAGAATTACGCCGACCGCGGGAACCAGTTCCGTGCGTTGGTTCAAGCCCTCCCCACACTCCACCCACTCCACACATCCTGACGCCACCCATGAAAGCACCCAAACTCAGCCAAGTAACCCGCTTCCTGAAACTGCCCCAGAAGAAGCGCCTCAACGCTGCCACCGCGCTGCGACGTGGCGCGCAGGTCGAGGAGTTTGATGAGGAGCCGCAAACCAACCTTGCAGGTGCGTTCATCGTGGTGCTGGTTCTGCACGCGGTCGCCGTGGTGGGGATCTGGATGTTTAACAGCATTAACGGCAAGCGGGGCGCTTCGGAGGCCGAGGCTGCGGCCTCAGCAAAGGGTGCGAAGCCCGCGGCGACGGCCTCCGCAAAGGCGGTGCCGCCTGCTGCTTCCTCCTCCAAGCCTGCATCGTCGGAAGCGCATCCCGTTGCGGGAGCGCCGGTGGCGGGTTCCGCCCCAGTTGCGCCGGTGGTGGCGCCCATTTCTGGTGCGCGGCTCCATCACGTGAAGACGGGGGACAGTTTGGCGAAGGTGGCGGCGCAGTACGGGGTGAGCGTTGAGGAGATCGAGGAGGCGAACGGTGCCAAGAATGTGACGATCCTCAGGCCCGGCCAGACGCTGAACATTCCGAGGTCGCGGAGTGCAGCGGTAAAGAAAGAGGAGGCTTCGAAGGTGGCGGCGGCAAAGAAGGAGGAGGCTCCGAAGGTGACGGCGATCAGCAAGACGGCGCCGGTGGCGGGTAGCGGGGGAAAGACGTACACGGTAGCCAAGGGCGACAATCCCGTGGCGATCGCCCGGCGTCTTGGAGTGAATTACAATGAGATGCTCAAGCTCAACGGGATCGACGACCCGAAGAAGCTCCGGCCCGGGCAGGTGTTGAAGATCCCTGCCAAGTGAGAGGCTGCTGATTCCGGAGGCAAAGTTCATGCATCGCAAGAGTGTCTATGTGTTGCTGGCGGCGGTGGCGGTCCTGATCGTCACGGGCTTCGTCATGTTGTGCAGCACGGGGGCGTTTGCCCAAGACAGCCACGGAAACCCGACCTTCTTTATTCGTCGGCAGGGCTTCTGGCTGGCGGTGGGGTTGGGGCTGTGCTGGCTGGGAGCGGTTCTGGACTATCATTTTTGGGAGAGGACGTGGACGTGGTGGTTTGGTTTGTCGATGGTGCTGCTGCTGCTGTGTTTTGTGCCGCCGATCGGACAGCGCATCAATGGGTCGGCGCGTTGGGTGAACTTTGTGGTGGTGTCTTTCCAGCCCTCGGAGTTGGCGAAGCTGGCGGCGGTGACTGGCATGGCGTGGTGGTTTTCGCGGCAGACGATTTGCGCTTCCAAGTTTACGCATGGCTTCCTGATTCCCTGCGCAGGCACGGGGATGCTGGTGTGTTTGATTGCGCTGGAGGTGGACATGGGGACGAGCGCGCTCATCACATCGACCATGTTCTCGATGATGTTTGTGGCGGGAGCCTCTGTGTTCTATGTGGTGGGTCCCCTTGTCGGGGGGCTCGCGGGCATGATCTTCGTCGCCATGCATCTGCCTGAGCGTCTGGGCCGGCTCATGGCGTTTATGGATCTTGAGCGTTACCGCGAAGGGGCCGGGCTGCAGCAGTACCAAGCGCTGGTGGCATTCGGATCCGGCGGCGTGAGCGGGATGGGGCTGGGCAACGGAAGGCAGAAGATGGCGTACCTGCCCTTTGCGCACACGGACTTCATTTTTCCGATGATCGGGGAGGAGTTGGGGCTGCGCTGCACGCTGCTGGTGGTGCTGTGCTATCTGCTCTTCATTCTTTGTGGGTCGGTGATCGCGACGCGCGCGAGGGACCGATTTGGGATGCTTCTGGCGACGGGCATTGTGGTGCTGATCGCGCTGCAGGCGGCGCTCAACATTGGAGTGACGACGGCGGTGCTGCCCAACAAGGGGCTTCCCCTGCCGTTCATCAGCTACGGGGGCTCCAACCTTGCGCTCTGCCTGCTCTGCGTCGGCATTCTCATCAATATTTACCGGCAGGGCCTTGATGAGAACGTGGCGCCGGAGGGCGTCCGGCTCTGGGCCCGCACGCGGCCGGGGCGCAGTCCGTTCTAGACCATCTCCGAAATCGCGCATGAACATCGTGATCGCCGCAGGAGGAACAGGAGGTCATCTCTTCCCGGGACTAGCCGTGGGAGAGGTGCTCCGTGCGCGCGGGCATGCGGTGATGGTGCTCATCTCGGAGAAGGAGATCGATGCGCTGGCCACGCGCGGGCGTTCGGAGTTCCGCTTTGAGAAGATTCCTGGCGTGGGGCTTCCGAAGCTGTTTTCACCTGCGATCTTTAAGTTCCTGCGCGGGTTCCGAGCCGGGTTGCGCCAGTGCCGCGCGTTGTATGCGGACTTCAAGCCCGACGCTGTCCTTGGGATGGGAGGATTCACCTCGACCGGGCCCATTCTTGCGGGGCGTCGGCTGCGAGTGCCGACCTTTGTCCACGAGTCCAATGCGATTCCTGGGAAGGCCAACAGACTCAACGCGCGCATGGCGGGTGGCGTGCTCGTGGGTTTTGAGGAATGCGCCCGCCACTTTCCCGGCGCGCGTTGCATCACGACAGGCACGCCTGTGCGCTCCTCGCTGCGGACGCGCATGGCAAGGGTGGCTGCGGCAGCCGCATTCGGCTTGGATCCGGAGCGCAAGACGCTGCTCGTGATGGGGGGGAGTCAGGGCGCGCAGGGGATCAACCGGGCGGTGCTCGAGTCGCTTCCGGCGCTTGCGGGGGCGGGGCTCCAGGTGGTGCATCTCGCCGGCCGCGAGGGTGAGGAGAGCGCGCGCGCCGCCTATGCAGCGGCTGGTGTTCCCGCGTTTGTTGCGGCCTTCCACCATCGCATGGAAGAGGCTTACAGCGCTGCGGACATCTGCGTGGCCCGCAGTGGTGCGGCCAGCTTGACGGAACTGGCCCACTTCGCACTCCCCGGCGTGTTGATTCCGTACCCGCATGCGGCGGAAGATCATCAGACGCACAACGCGCGGATTTTTGAATCTGCGGGTGCCGCCCTGCTTCTTCCGGAGGCGGGTCTGGTTGGGGGAGGGTTGGCTGCGCACCTGCTGGCGCTTGTTCGCAGTCCAAAGAAGCTGGCTGCGATGTCTGAGCGGAGCGCCTCGCTGGCGAGTCCGGATGCGGCGGAGGCGGTGGCGGACATTCTTTTGGAAGCTTGTTCCGGTGCTCATGCAGGAGTGGGGGGAAGGGGGTCTTATGCAAGATAGGCTTGTGGAGATGCTGGTGCGCGGGGGCGCGCGGGTTCACTTGATCGGGGTGGCGGGTTCGGGGATGAGCGGCATTGCCGCGCTGTTGCTGGCGCTGGGGCACCATGTGAGCGGATCGGACAAGGTGAGCACGGTGGAGATCCAGCGCCTGCAGAAGCTTGGGCTGGCGTTTCATTCCCCGGCGGATCCTGCGGCGGTGACGCCGGCGGAGTTGGTGATTTATTCCTCGGCAATCAAGCCCGGGCATCCGGACTTCGAGGCGGCGCGGGTGCAGGGGAAGCTGTTGGTGAGGCGCGCGGATGCGTTGGCGGCGTTGTTGGGATGCAAGCGGGGCATTGTGGTGGCGGGCATGCATGGGAAGACCACCACTTCGGCGATGAGCGCGCATTTGCTGCGGTGCGGCGGGCTGCATCCGTCGCATTATGTGGGAGCCGAGATCCCGATCCTCGGTACGAATGCGCATTGGGACCCGGCGGGTGAGTATCTGGTGGCGGAGGGGGACGAGAGCGACGGCACGCTGGCGCTTTACCGTCCTGAGCACGCGGTGATTCTGAATGTGGAGGAGGAGCACCTCGACCACTACCGGGATCTTGCTGCGATCGAGGCCGTCTTCAACCAGTTGCTTGCGCAGACGACTGGCAAGGTTTTCTACTGCGCTGACGACCCGCATGCGGCACGTCTGTGCGCGGCGCATCCGGGGGCGGTCTCGTATGGGGAGTCGGCGGGTGCTGATTACCGCTTCGAAGCTGTCCGGGCGCAGGATTTTCAGACCTCCTTCCGGGTGCTGCGCGGCGGGGTGGAGATGGGGGATATTACGCTCAACGTGCCCGGGCGACACAACGTGAGCAACGCGGTTGCTGCGCTTGCGTTGGCGACGGAGCTTGGGGTGCCTTTCGATCGTGTGGTGGCGGCGTTGGAGAGTTTCCGCGGAGCGCGCCGGCGCTTTGAGATCAAGTATCGGAGCGATCAGTATCTGCTGGTGGATGATTACGGGCATCACCCGACCGAGGTGAGGGCGACGCTGGCGACTGCGCGCGGGACGGGGCGGCGGCGTGTCACGGTGCTCTTCCAGCCGCATCGTTACACGCGCACCCAAGCGCTGCGCCGCGAATTCGGGCGGGCCTTTTCGGATGCTGACACGGTGCTGGTGGCTGATGTGTACGCGGCCAGCGAGCCGCCGATTCCCGGGGTGAGCGGACAGACGATTGTGGACGAGGTGGTTGCCGCCGGACATCGCGCGGCCTCTTACGAAACCGATCTGCGACGGCTCACACTCGAGGCTGGGCGTGGGCTTCAGCCCGGCGACTGCGTGGTAAGCCTTGGTGCGGGCAATATTCACGAGGCACTCACCCATCTGGCGCGCGACGTGGCATTCATGGAGGAATTGCAGGCCGTGATGGGGCCCGGTTGCATCCGCCTCTACGAGTCTCTCGCCAAGCACACCACGATGCGCATCGGCGGGCCCGCGCAGTTCTGGGCGGAGCCGGAGACCGAGGAGGGATTCGCGCGGTTGGTGCGTTTCTGCACTGAGCGCGCGGTGCCGCTGTTTGTGATGGGGCGCGGGTCCAATCTGCTTGTGCGCGATGGGGGGATTGCCGGTGTCGTGGTGCGGCTTGTTCGTGGAGAATTCGCGCGGATCAAGGTGGAGGGCGAAACGATCACGGCTGGTGTGGGGGTGAAGCTCAAGGAACTGGCCTATGCAGCCCGCGAGGCGCGTCTGGGGGGGTTCGAGTGGATGGAGGGGATTCCAGGGAACCTCGGCGGCGGGCTGCGCATGAATGCGGGGGCGATGGGTGTGGAGACCTTTGACCAGGTGGTGCGTGTGCGTTTTGTGGACGTGCATGGCGAGTTTCACACGGCGGTGCCTTGCGAGCTGGACGTGCATTACCGCCACGCGGCGCGCTTGGAGCGCAACTACGCGGTGTCCGCGATCCTGCACGGGCCGGCCGGGGACGCTGCCCGGATCGAGGAGTTGCTGCAGGCTTCGCAGAACAAGCGCCGCAGCAGCCAGCCGCGTGAGTCCAGTGCGGGCTGCATTTTCAAGAACCCGGCAGCCATTCCTGCAGGCAGGTTGGTGGACGAGCTCGGTCTCAAGGGGGCGCGTGTGGGGGCGGCCCGGGTTTCTGAGATTCACGGGAACTTCATCGTCAACGAGGGTGGGGCATCGGCGGCGGACGTGCTCAGCCTCATCGAGCAGGTGCGCGACAAGGCGCTGCGTGAGCGCGGGATCGCGCTGGAGACGGAGGTGCAGATCGTCGGCCAGGAGGAGTCTTTCCATGCGTGAAATGAACCAGAGACACATCGCCGTCCTGATGGGCGGGCCGGGATCGGAGCGGCAGGTATCGCTCAAGAGTGGCGAAGGGGTGACGCAGGCCCTGCGCGAACTCGGTGCTCACGTGACGCCGGTCGTGGTGGACGGGCCGGACTTTGTGCTTCCTGAAGGTGTCGATGTGGCCTTCAACGCGATCCACGGGACCTTTGGCGAGGATGGGCAGCTTCAGCGGTTGCTCGATGCGCGTGGGGTGGCGTACACGGGCGAGGGGGTGGCGGGCAGCGAGTTGGCGATCGACAAGATCGCGACCAAGCGGCGGCTGCTTGAGCATGGGGTGCCGACTGCGCCCTTCGAGGTGTTGCGGGGTGGTGCCGCGCCGTCGATGCCGCTGCCCTATGTGTTGAAGGCGCCGCGCGAGGGTTCCAGCGTGGGCATCTATATTGTGCGAGAAGCGGCTGAGGTGGCTTCCAGCCTTGATCGCGCGCGTCAGCACGGGGAGGAAATCCTTGTGGAGAAATTCATCGCGGGGCGCGAGTTGACGGTGGGGATCGTGGGCGAAGAGTCCCTTCCGGTGATCGAGATCATCCCGCGGCAGGACTTTTATAATTTCGAGAACAAGTACCCGTTCCTGAATCCGAAGGCGGCCGGAGCCGACCACGTGTGCCCTGCGCAGCTTTCTGAGAAAGTGGCGGAGTTGGTGCGAGGGATCGCCATGGCAGCGCATCGCGCGCTGAGTCTGCGGGTTTACTCCCGCGTGGACCTGCTTCTCACGAGGGAGGACGAGCCGTTTGTGCTCGAGATCAACACGATCCCCGGAATGACACCCTCCAGCCTGCTGCCCGAGGCGGCGGCTGCCATGGGAATGGGATATGCGGCCCTCTGCGCCCGAATCATCGAACTCTCGCTCCTTCGCCGACATCACCAACCATGAAATCCAGCCGCAACCAGCGTGTGTCATCGCGCAGCCGCCGTCCACAGCACCTCCTTGAGGTGAGTGTGCGACAGGACCTTGCACAGGCCCAGCGCAACCGGGCGCTTTTCCTGCTCTGCTGCAAGCTGCTGCTTGCGGCCATGGTGCTGGCCGGTGGGTACGTGGGCGGAAGGAAGGCTTATCTCCGGTTTTTCCTGGAGAATCCCGACCTCTTTCTCAACGAGATCCGTGTGTCGACCAATGGGGCCCTGACACGCGAGCAGATCATCCAGACGGTGGGGTTGGTCGAGGGGCGCAACATCTTCACGTTCGACCTTGGCGAGGCCAAGAAGTCGCTTCGGGAACTGCCTCAGGTCGAGGACGTCCTCGTGCAGCGGCATCTTCCGCATCGGATCACCATTGATGTGAGCGAAAGGCGGCCGGTGGCTTGGTTGTGCGCGACCGCGGAGGAGGATCCCGCCACCTCGACAACCGCCTGCCTCATCGATGCGCGGGGCATCGCCATCCGGACATGGACGATTTTGCCCGAGTACCTGCATTTGCCGATCATCTGCGGCGTGAACCTTGAGAATGTGGCGCCGGGTCAGCGTGTTCCGGACCTTGATGTGCAGGCTGCGCTCGAGCTTGTGCGTCTCACCTTCCAGAGTACGCGCTACGACGTGCGCACGATCGACATTTCCAAGCACTACTGCCTGGTGGTGACCGATCGCACCCGAGTGAAAGTCACCTTTGGTCTCGACCGTATTGCCGACCAGCTTGCCCGACTCAACCTTCTGCTTGATCACCTTGAGCCCTCCCGGCGCGAGATCCAGACCGTGAATCTTCTGCTGGAGCGCAACCTCGCCGTTACTTTTGCGAGCAAGGCACCCGCACAGTCCCCGGCGCCTGTGGCGTCCACGGAACCGGGGGCGTCCGCGGCGGGTGGCGGGTCCGCAGCCGCAAAGCTTCAAGCATCCAACGCAGCCGCAAAGTCTCAGGCGCCCAACGCAGGAGCGAAGTCTCAGACGCCCAACGCAGCGACGAAATCTCAGGTATCGAACGTGGGGGTGAAGTCCCAGACATCCAAGGAAGCCCCTCCGCTCAAGACGGCGAAGGCCAAGCCTTCCACGCCTTCCACCGGCCAGTCGGGCATGGTGCAGGCGAGGTTGATGCAGACTCCAGTGCCCGCAGCTCCGGCTGCTGTGACGCCGGATTCGGTGCGGCGTTTCTTCAGCACACCCAGTCCGTCTTCCGACGTCGTGCCTGTGTCTGGCGACGGTCTTTCGAGGGCGTCCAGTGCGGCGCCGGTGTCGAAGCCCCCCTCAGCGTCCACTCCGGGCCCCGCGCAAGCGAAGGTGCGAGCTGCAACGCCAACGCCTCTTACCAAAAACCCCTTTCGTCCCTAAATCCTCATGGCCAGAGAAGACATCCTCGTTGGGCTGGAGATTGGAACCAGCAAGGTTTGCGCCGTGGTCGCGGAGGCAAGACGCGACTCCACGATGAAGATCCTCGGGGTCGGCGTGGCCCAATCCTGCGGTGTGCGAAAGGGGGAGATTGTGGACTTTGACACTGCTGGAAAGTGCGTGCGCGAGGCGCTTGCGGACGCCGAGGAGAAGAGCGATGTGGAGATTCACCAAGTTTTCCTCTCGGTCACGGGATCGCACATCAAGAGCTTCAACAAGCGCGGGGCGATCGACATTTCGCCTGATCAGGAGGAGATCCGGTATGCGGATCTCGAGGAGGTGCGCACGGTGGCCGGGGAGGTGAGTCTGCCCCAAGCCAACACCTTCGTGCACACGCTTCTCCAGCACTACTACATCGACGGCCAGGATGGCGTGCTCAACCCGGAGGGGATGATGGGAAGCAAGCTGGAGGCCGATTACCACATCGTCCATGGCGTCCGCACACGGATTCAGAACAACATCCGGTGCGTGCGCGAGCTCAACATTGGCGTGGACGATGTGGTGTTCGCGCCCGTGGCTGCGGCGGAGGTGATCATTGACCCGTCGCAGCGCGAATTGGGTGGTCTGGTCATTGATCTCGGTGGCGGCACCACGGGGTATTCGGTTTTCACCGAGGGCGCGATCAAGCGTAGCGGCTGCATTGCGGTGGGTGGCGACCATGTGACCAACGACATTTCGCTTGGTCTTCGCCTGCCCATGGCCAGAGCCGAGCGGCTGAAGGTGGAGGAGGGCGGGGTCCTGTTCGACGGGTCCGAGGACGTGCCGTACATCACCCTCAAGGACGAGGCGGGATTCGTCGGTTGTGAAGTGGAGCGCGAGCATCTCAACAACATCATTTACTGCCGTTTGCGGGAGACATTCGAGCTCGTGAAGCGCGACTTGGATGAGGGCAGGATCCTTTCCTACCTCGGTGCGGGCGTCATGCTTACTGGTGGTGGTTCGCTGATCAGGGGCATCGACCAGCTTGCATCGGAGGTCTTCGGGTTGCCCGTGCGCCTGACCCGTCCCGAGACGGTGAGCGGCATCACATCGCACTTTGAGGATCCCACGCTTTCCACGGCCATTGGCGTGACCAAGTACGCGCAATCCGTGCACGCCCCGAAGCAGGAGGGCTGGCTCAAGTCGACCCTGCGGCGGTTCAAAAGCTTCGGCGGCTAAATCGTCCCTTTCAAACCCTCTCATCTAAAAGACATGATCCCACTGCCCCGCCTGCAAAGCGCCGAGACCGGCGAGTTTCTCATCAAAGTTGTCGGACTTGGGGGGGCGGGATGCAACGTCCTCGACCGACTCCATCGCGATGGCCAGGGGCCATGGGAGCTTGTGGCGGTGAACACCGACTCGCAGGCGCTCGCCGTTTCTGCGGCTCCGGTGAAGATTCAGGCTGGCAGCGGGGTGACTCGCGGGCTTGGGGCAGGAGGTGATCCGGAGATGGGTGCCCAAGCCGCGCAGGAATCGGTGGAAGACCTTCGTCAGGCGCTTGAGGGTGCGGCTGCGGTTTTTCTCTGTGTGGGACTCGGAGGTGGCACGGGTTCGGGAGCCGCGCCGCTGCTTGCTTCGCTGGCGGGTGAGCGGGAGGCGTTGGTGGTGGTGTTTGCGACGATGCCCTTTGGTTTTGAGGGCCGCCGCAGGCAGGCTCAGGCTGAGGAGGCGTTGGAGGCGCTGCGACAGTCCGCCGATGTGGTGGTGTGTTTTGAGAACGACCGCATGGCCTCGCTCGTGGAGCCTCAGAGCGCTGTGCAGGAGGCCTTCGCAGCGGTCGATCAGACGGTGAGCCAGAGTCTGCGTGCCGTTGTGACGCTCCTTCACCGTCGCGGTCTCGTTCACGCGGGGCTCGACGAACTCACCACCGTGCTGCGCAGCAGGGATGCCCGCTGCCTCTTTGGTTACGGTGAGGCCGCTGGCGACAACCGGGCCCACGACGCGCTCGAACTCGCCCTCAAGTGTCCGTTACTCGGAGGCGGCGACGCGCTCTCTCAGTCGGCCAGTGTGCTCATCAGTGTCGCTGGTGGAACGGGTCTGAGGCTCGACGAGGTCCAGACGTTGATGGGGGAATTCAACCGCCACGTCAGCCAGGACACGCAGGTGCTTTTCGGCGCGGCTGTGGATCCCACGATGGGGGAGAGTCTGTCCGTCACGATCCTCAGCAGTACGGAGATCGCCGCACCGCTGCCTGTCCGCTCATCGGTCGCCGCCGAGGTGCGCCGGCCTGCCGTGCCTCTCCAGCGGACCGCGCGAGTGAGCACGCCGCGCCCGGCTTCCCCTCCTCGCGAAGAGGTTTCCGAATCTGAAGAGTCAGAAACGAGTGTCGCTGCTGTGGGGGGGACGGATCTTCCGGTTCGGTCCCCGGATGCCGTGGTGTCGGAGGCGCCGGCACCGAGGCCTCGTCCGGACGCGCGAATGGGGCGCAGGCCTGGAACGGAGATGGCGGGTGGGCGGCGCGAGGCGCGTCAGGAGCAGATGCAGTTTGAGCCTGCGAGCAGGGGGCGTTTCGACAAGAGCGAACCGACGATCGTGGATGGCGAGGACCTCGATGTGCCCGCGTTTCTGCGTCGGACCCCGCGGCGCTGATTGCTGCAGGTTTCGCGAGAGAGGCGCGCGGGGGTGGGCGTTGACCAGTCGCCTTACTTCAGTTCCTTGACGATGGTCGCGGGGTTGCCGGCGACCACCACGTTGGCGGGGACGCTGCGGCTGACGACGGAACCCGCCGCGACCACGGAGTTCTCGCCGATGGTCACTCCCTTGAGGATGACTGCGTTCATGCCGATCCACACGTTGTCGTGGATTTTGACGGGGGCCGTTTTGATTTCCGGGCGGGGGGGACGTCCCTCGAAGAAGGGGGCCAGAGCCATCGTGTCGATGCGGCGCTGGGCGGCGTCGACTGGGTGGAAGTCGGAGTCTGCGATGCCGACATTCCACGAGATCAGGCAGTGGGAGCCGATCTCGATGCGTTCGCTGGCCATGATGAGGGCGCCGTTGAGCAGCGTGAAATCGCCAACGCTGCAGGTGCCATGTTCTCCGAGGGAAAACGAGACGCCCGCGTAGCAGGAGACGTGTTTTCCGAGGACCACCGCGCGCTCGCGCCGGCTTTTCATAAAGCGGAAGATCTGCGCGGTCTCAAGGTACACGCCCTCTCCCCAGACGACGTTGGCGGGGATGGGGTGCTGCCACCAATCCTCTTGGACGCGGCGTTCTGGAGTGATGTTGCTCATGGTGTGGTGGTTTGCGTGAGGCCGACGTGGGCTGCGTGGTAAAGCTGCGCGTAGGCGCCTCCGCGGGCCAGAAGTTCCGGACCGGATCCTGTTTCCAAAACCCCGCCCTGTCCGAGTACCACGATGTGGCCGAGTTGGTGAACGGTGGGGATGCGATGGGTGATGATGAGGGTGGTGCGTCCGCGCATGAGTTCCTCCATCGTGGTCATGATGGCGGCCTCGGTTTTTGGGTCGAGCGCGCTTGTGGGCTCGTCCAGAAGGAGGAGGGGCGCGTCCTTGAGAAAGGCGCGTGCGATGCCGATGCGCTGGCGCTGACCAACGCTGAGGTGGTTGCCGCGCTCACCCACTTGGGACGCGTAACCCTCGGGAAGAGCCGAGATGAATTCGTGCGCCTGAGCCTTCTTTGCAGCCTCGATGATCTCCTCCTCGGTGGCGCCGGGCCGTCCATAGGCGATGTTTTCACGGATGGTGGTGGAGAAGAGCAGCGTGTCTTGGAGGACGATGCTGATCTGGTTGCGAAGCGACCTCTTGCTCACGGAGCGGAGGTCGTGTCCATCGAGCAGCACGCGGCCGCCGGTGGGGTCGTAGAAGCGAGGCACGAGGCTGAGCAGCGTGCTTTTGCCTGCGCCGGTGCCGCCGACGAAGGCCACGGTTTCGCCGGGGGCGATTTGAAGGCTGACGCCGCGCAGGATGGGGCGGTCCGCGGAGTAGCCGAAGCTCACGTCTTCGAAGCTGACTGCGCCCCTTGCCGTATCGATCGCCGGGGCGTTTGGGGCGTCGGGCACTTCGTCCGGGCGGTCGAGGATTTCGAAGCAGCGCTTGGCGCCGGCGGTGGCGCCTTCGAGTGCCCAGCCGAGATTGGTGAGGGCTTCGACGGGCTGGTAGAGCATGACGAGGTATTGGGAGATGGCGAAGAGGGCGGCGAGGGTGAGGGTGGCGTCCATCACGTGGCGCGCGCCGAAGTAGAGCATGGCTGCGGTGCTTGCGGCCATGATGGTGCTCACCGCGAGAGAGCTTTTCATTGAGGTGTACATCTGGCGGAGGTAGGCCTCCTGGCTCTCCCTTGCGCGTCCGGTGAACTGGGAAACTTCGTGGTCCTCGCGGCCGAAGGCCTGGATCATCTTCACTGAGCTGAGGCCCTCCTGCGCGTGGGTGAGCAAAGCGCTCTCGCGTTCTTGGATGGCGTTGGATTCGTTGCGGATCCGGTTTGAATAAAGCCGGATGGTGAGGATGAGGAGGGGGAGGATGAGCAGGGAGAGCAGGGCGATTTGCCAGTCCAAGCGCCAGATGACGTAGAAGGTCGAAGCGATGCTCACAAGCGAGCCGAAGATGAAGCTGCCCTTTGCGTAGAAGGTCTGCACGGCCATGGAATCGTAGGCCACGCGGAAGCTGGAGTCTGCGCTGCGGCGGGCATCGTGGAACTGCAGGGGCAGGGAATGGAGGTAGGCGTAGAGTTCGGTGCGCAGGCGCAGCAGTGCGTGGATGCCCACCTTGATGTAGAGCATGCTGCTGAGCAGTTGGAGCCAGCCGGCCACCAGGTGCACGCCTACGAGCAGGCCGCAGAGGAGGATGGGAGCCACTTCCACGGCCACCTCGTGCCCCCAGAGTTGCACGCTGGTTTTGCCGGCGAGGAAGCCCGGCAGCACCTCGCCGACTACGGCGGAGAGCGGCCACGGCTTGAGCAGGCCGACTGCGATGGACGCCATGCCGAGCAGGGTGGCCCCCACCGTCGGGACTAGGTACGGCCGGTAGTAAACCAGGGTGCGGCGGTAGATCGACATGCAGGGGTGGGCAACAGAAAAGCGGGATGCAGTGCTTTGGCAATGTTTCTTCTGGCCGCGTGCGGGCGTGGGTTGAGCGGCGAGGATGCCTCCCAGCGAGAGGGTCGCGTTGGTGGTGCGTGGAAAACTGCAGCATCTCCCGCTTGGGACTTTCCCGGGCGCGTGCTTGCGGTATGGTTGGGGGTCTTTTCTGCCACCCTTTTATGATCCGAAAATTCGTTCTCCTGCTCGCGATTGGCGGCGCCGCCGCCTTTGGTGCTCACAAACTTGGCTGGGTGCCCGGGCTCTCCCGTTTGATTCATCCTGAGCCTGCGGTGGAGGTAGTTTCGCCAGTGGTGGCGTCGGCTGATCCAGAGCCGTCTGCACCACAACCTCCAGCCGTGCCTGCTCCGGCGCCAGTGCAGCAGAAGGCGGAGCACAGTACGCGGGGATCGGTGATGGTGTTGTGTTATCACCGATTTGAGAATCGGCCGAAGAACTCGATGGCGATCCAGCCTGAGGAGTTCGAGCGGCAACTCGGGGAACTGCAGAAAGCAGGGTTCTCCGTGATCCCGATGGCGGACTTCCTTGCGTGGCGTCGCGGAGAAAAGGACATCCCGGAAAAGAGCTGCGTGATCTCCATCGATGACGGCTACCGCTCGGGGTACGAGGTGGCGTGGCCGATCCTGAAGAAGTTTGGCTACCCGTTCACCATGTTTGTCTACACGGACTTCATGAAGGGCCAGCGGATGGCGGGTGGGCAGTCCATGAGCTGGGAGGAGCTGGCCCAGATGCGGGATGCCGGAGTCGACATCGAGTCGCATACGGTTTCCCATTCCGACTTTCGTGCTGCTAAAAGAGGCCGCACTCCGGAGCAGTACGAGAAGTGGCTTAGGGATGAGCTCGCGGGCTCCAAGAAGCTGATCGAACAGAAGCTGGGGATTTTGGTGAAGTGCGTGGCTTACCCGTATGGCAATCACAACGCGGAAGCTCGCAAGGTGGCCATTGAAGCAGGGTACGAGGCGGCCTTCACGGTTTACGGGCAGCGTCTGAGTTACCACAGTCCGGCGGATATGCTTGGGAGGTATGCGGTGGAGGGGACAAAGCCGCAGATCTTCCAGTCCGCCCTCAAGATGATTGGCGGCGGAGTGAGCGCAGACGAGGGGTCTGCTGTGGGGCATACGGCGGCGTCCTCGATGCTGACCCAGCCGATGGAGGGCGAAGTTGTCACGGAGGCTCGGCCTGTGATCAAGGCGAACGTGGCGACATTGGGGGCTGTGGATCCAGCGAGCATCGAGATGCGCATCAGTGGCGTCGGTATGGTGCCCGTGAAGTTTGATGCGGAAAACAAGCTGGTGGAGGCGGTTCTCAAGGAGGATCTGCGCGAGCCGAACTACACGGTCATTCTCTCGGCCAAGGTCGGCGGCCGAAAGATCGAGACACGCTGGAGCTTCAGCTATCAGAAGGAAGGGGCTGCGCCTCCTCCGGAACCAGCAACTCCTGTCGCACCCACGGCCCCTGCAGGAGCTTCGGTGAAGGGAAAGAAGCCGAAATCCTAGGTTCCCTGCCTGCGTCGCTGATCCCGCTGGTCCCGCTGACCATTGCGCGGCAATTTGCCGGGCGGAATGGGTTTCTTTACGCGGCGCCAAACTGAGCTAGCATTCCCGATCCCGCCTCATGTTTTCCCTCCTTGCCGACAAACTGCAGGATATCTTCAAAGACCTTCGCGGTCATGGGAAGATCTCCGAGACTAACGTTTCCGATGCGCTGCGTGCGGTGCGCATGGCGTTGTTGGAAGCGGATGTGGACTTCAATGTGGCGAAGGGGTTCATCGCACGGGTGCGGGAGAAGGCGCTTGGCGAGGATGTCTTGAGGAGTGTTACGCCCGGCCAGCAGATCGTTAAGATTTTCCATGATGAGCTTACCGCTCTTCTTGGGGGCGATCAGGCGCCGTTGAACCTCGAGGAACCGGCGCGGATTTTGATGGTGGGTCTGAATGGAGCAGGCAAGACGACCTCCTCAGCGAAGCTGGCCAGTTATTTGAAGAAGCAAGGGAGAGCGCCGTTGCTCATTGCCTGCGACTTGCACAGGCCAGCGGCGATCGAGCAGCTGGCTTCGTTGGGCCGCCAGATTGGGGTGCCCGTCTACACTCCCGCGGCCGGGCAGACCGATGTGCTCGCTGTGGCGCGCGAGGCGCTTGAGTGGGCGAAGACGCAGCGGGGCGATGTGTTCATTTTCGACACGGCGGGCCGTCAGGAGATCGATGAGGCGCTGGTGGACGAGATCAAGCGGTTGAAGGAGTTTCTGCAGCCTCGGGAGGTTCTTTTGGTGGCGGATGCAGCCACCGGGCAGCAGGCAGTGAGTGTGGCGACCCATTTCCACAAGGCGCTCGACATCAGCGGACTGGTTCTTACGAAACTGGACGGCGATGCCCGCGGCGGCGCGGCTCTTTCGATGAGGGAGGTCACCCAGCGGCCGATCAAGTTTGCCGGGATTGGGGAGAAGATTGAGAACTTCGAGCCGTTTCATCCAGACCGTCTGGCCGGGCGGATCTTGGGGATGGGGGATATTGTCGGGTTGGTGGAGAAGGCGGCGGCAGCCATTGACGAGGAGGATGCGCGCCGGATGGAGGAGAAGTTGCGGACCGCGACATTCGACCTGAACGATTTTCTCGAGCAGTTTAAGATGATTCGCAAACTTGGCCCGCTGGAAAGTATTCTTGGAATGCTGCCGGGGATGGGAAATCTGAAGGGATTTTCAGTGGACGAGAAGCAGATGAAGAGGGTGGAGGCGATCGTGCTGTCCATGACTTTGGAAGAGCGGGGCAGGCCGGAGATCTTGAATGCGCGGCGACGCCAGCGGATCGCGCGTGGAAGCGGGGTCTCGGTTGCCGATGTGAATGACCTCATCCAGCGCTTTGATCAGATGCGCAAGATGATGAAGAACTTTGGGCAGTTCAAAAAGCTCATGTCGCGGCCGGGTGCGCAGCAGCGCTTTCGGATGCCGCGGGGGTAAATAGCCTTGCGGAGTGGCTTGCCACGGGGGGTGGTGGAAGCATAGGGTGGACGGTTCGAACCCGGGCTGACCCAGTCAATTCGGTCGTTTAGTGCAGCAAACCAAATCAACCAGCAGAAAAACTAGCATCATGTCCGTCAGCATTCGTCTCCGCCGGGAAGGAACCACCAAGCGTCCCTATTACAAGGTTGTCGTCGCCGACAAGCGCAGTCCTCGGGATGGGAAGTTCATCGAAATCATTGGCAACTACGACCCGCGCAAGCAGGGAGACAATGCGAACATCGACGTTTCTCGCGCAGATTACTGGGTGAGCAAGGGAGCCCAGCCGAGCGACACCGTCCGCAGTCTGATCCGGAAGGTGCGCAAGACGGCGAAGTAAGCCGTTTTCCGCCGCCTCTGGCTTATTCCCCGCCCCTTCCGAAGGGCGGGATTTTTCTCATGGTCCAAGCTGAGATCCAGGAGTTCCTCTCGTACGTGATCAGTCAGTTGATTGATCACCCGGAGGAGATGGTATTGGAGAGTAGCAAGGGGGAGGGGCGGAGGACCATTTACAAACTGCGCCTGCGTCAGAGCGATGTGGGCAAGGTGATAGGCAAGCAGGGGTGCACCATCGCTGCTTTGAGAAGCCTTCTTTCTGTTGCTGCCGAGCGTTCAGGAGAGAAGGCGGTGCTGGAAATCATCGAAGACGGATCGCCGCGCTAGAGATCCGGGTGCGGTTCGACCTCGGGTCTTTTTTTAGGGTTAGACTTTCACGAGGCTCCACTGAGGGGGCCTGTCTTCGCAAAGTTCCAGCCATGCATAACTGGCTGGGGCGCCTTGGTTGGGTCTCGTGATGCAACCGGGGTTGAGAAAGAGGGTGTTGCCGATTCTCTCGTGACGTGGCACGTGGGTGTGTCCGTGCAGAAGGATGTCCGTGTCCGCAGCCTTTGTGGGCGGGATGTGCACCAAGCGGATTCGGAGCCCAGCGCGGACGAGGTTGAGTTGTTGCGGCCAGTCTGGCGCGGAGTCGCAGTTTCCGCGCACCCATAGGAGAGGTGGTCCGAGGGCGGCGAGTTGGTCGAGAATGCTGTGATCGCAAACATCCCCGAGGTGCCAGATTTCATCGGCCTTGGCGAGGGCTGTGCCGAGATGCTGTGGCAGGCGGTTGTGGGTGTCTGCCAGAACTGCGAACCGCATGAGAGCCAAGGTTGTTTGGCTTTAACGGCGGGCGGCGTTCTGGGGGACGAAGGAGTTCTGGATCACGTCGCGGACGCGTTCTCCCAGGCAGACTTTTTCGGTCTGGTAGTCGATGTTTCCATCGCGCCCAATGATGACGAGCTGGAATTTGCCGGCGAACTGATAGGCGGCAGCGACCGCGCTCGGGTTGTTGACAGGAGCGAAGGGGATGCTGGATTGGACGGTTTCGGAAGCGCCGGTGAGTGCGGCGGCGAAGACGACGTGTTTGTTGGCGAACTTTGGATAGAGTTCCTCGAGGAGGCGGAGTTGCTTGAGGAGTTCTTTGCGCTGGGCGTTGTCTGCGATGACGAGAACGACGGGTTGTCCTCGGAGATTCTTGAGGGAGCCGTCCTTGCCGCCGGCGGCGGGGAATGTGAAGTCACTGGCGGGCCGGGCCACCTCGGCGAAGAGGGGGGCGGACAAGGCCATGGCGAGAAGCAAGGCGAGGGGTTTCATGGGAGGTGTCAGACCTTCATAATCTCCGCTTCCTTGACTGCCAAGGAATCGTCGACCTTCTTGGTGTAGGCGTCGGTGAGCTTCTGGATTTCCTTTTCGTAGGACTCGACGGCGTCTTCCGTGAGGCCGCCCTCTTTCTCTGCTTTCTTGAGGACGTCGAGTCCGTCTCGTCTGGCGGAGCGGATGCGGACCTTGGATTCCTCGGCCATCTGTTTGATGGACTTTACGAGGTCCTTGCGGCGTTCTTCGGAGAGCTGGGGGATGGGGAGGCGGATGATTTTTCCGTCCACGGCGGGGTTGATGCCGAGTTTGGACTCCCTGAGTGCCTTTTCGATATCGCGCATGGTGGAGGCGTCGAAGGGTTGGATGACGAGCAGTCGTGGTTCGGGCGTGGTGATGAGGGCAAGCTGCTTGAGCTTCATTGCAGCACCATAGGCCTCCACATCGATGTTTTCGACGAGGGCGGGGGATGCCTTTCCGGTGCGCACGGATGCGAATTCGTGCACGGTGTACTCGAAGCCTTTTTCCATGGCGGCCTCGGTTTCCAAGAGGATTTCATCAGGGTCCATAAAGAGGGGTAAGGGAGGGGGGCGTTGTGTTTACTCTGAGACGATGGTGCCGACGTTGCGGCCCAGGACGACGTTACGGATGTTGTTGGGGGCCATCAGATCGAAGACGATGATGGGGACCTTGTTGTCCATGCACAGGGTGAAGGCTGTGGAGTCCATTACTGAGAGCCGCTTGGAGAGCGCCTCTGAGTAAGTGATGTGCCGGTATCTTGTTGCTGTCGGGTCCTTGAAAGGATCGGCGGTGTAGATGCCGTCGACTTTGGTGGCCTTGAGGATGACCTCAGCGCAGACTTCGCTGGCGCGCAGGGCGGCCGTCGTGTCTGTGGAGAAAAACGGGTTGCCCGTGCCCGCGACAAAAATCACGACGCGGCCCAGTTCCAAGTGGCGCATGGCTCTGCGGCGGATGAACGGCTCGGCGACGCTCTGGATGGGAATGGCTGTTTGTACTCGGGTTGGGACTCCGAGTTGCTCGAGTTGGCTCTGGAGGGCGAGGCCGTTGATGACGGTGGCCAGCATTCCCATGTAGTCGGCCGTGGTGCGTTCCATGCCGCGGTGGCTTGCGGAAAGTCCGCGCCAGATGTTGCCGCCGCCGATCACGATGGCGAGTTCCACTCCCATCTCGTGCACCTCCTTGATCTGCGCCGCAATTCTCTGGACGATCTGCGGGGAGATGTTGTCTCGGCTGGTGTCTTCGCGAAGGGCCTCGCCGCTGACTTTCAGGACGATGCGTTTGTACTTGGGCCGTGGCTTGTTTGCGGGCTTCTTGGGGCGTGCGGGGGCTTTGGGCATTAAGGTGCGAGTGAACAAAAACGGGGAAACCAAGGGAAGGCAAAAGGCGGTGCTTCATTGCCTGAGGGACTTTGATTTTGATCCATAGTCGCTGGGCAACAGAGCGGCGGCCCCTTGATATTGGGAACGGGCGCGAAGTTCGGCCCTTCCCTTTTCACCGGGGGCCACAGCGAGAAGCCAGAGTCTGGGCTGGCTGCCAATCGTCTGTGGTCCGTGCTCGAAGGGCGTACATCGGGTTGGGTAGGGTGTGGGGGATGATTTCTCTTGCTGAAGCCCGTGAGCGCATCTTTCGGGAGGTGAAGGCCCTTGCCCCTGAACGCGTGGAACTAGCGCTGGCGCATGGGCGGATCCTGAGGGAGGCGGTGATTGCGCCGGAGGACTTTCCGGGGTTTGACCGTGCGGCGATGGATGGTTATGCGGTGATGCACGAGGACCTCTCGGGAGAGTTTGTGGTGATGGGTGAGGCGCAGCCCGGTGCCCGGTGTGGGGTGCGCGTGGGGCCGGGGCAGTGTGTGCGCATTTTCACTGGTGCCGTAATGCCGGAGGGGGCTTCGCAGGTGATCATGCAGGAGGATGTGGAGCGGATTGGGGATCGGGTTGTCGTGAGGAAGCGTTCGTCGGTGTTGCATGTGCGGCGTCGTGGTGAGGACGCGCGGGCCGGGGCGCTTTTACTTGGGGTTGGCGTGCGGTTGGGGGCTGTGCAGGCTTCGTTGCTTGCGCAGGTCGGGATGGTGGACCCGTTGGTGGCGGCGCGGCCCCGTGTGGTGCATCTGGTGACTGGTGGCGAATTGGTGCCGCCCGCGCAGGTGCCGGGAGAGGGGCAGATCCGGGATTCGAATTCCACGCTGGTTCGTGGACTGGTGGAGGGTGCAGGAGCGGAGATGGCGTGGCAGGGGCACGCGCCCGATGAGCTTGGGCAGTTTCTCGATCGGTTGCGGGCGCCAGGGGAGGAAGGATGGGATGTGCTGCTGATCAGCGGCGGGGCGAGTGTGGGGGACTATGATTTTGGGGCGCGTGCGCTTGCTGAGTTGGGGTTTGAGATGAGGTTTCACGGGGTGAATCTGAGGCCTGGGAAGCCGCTGGCATTTGCGACGCGAGGGAGGCAGGCGGCGTTTTTGCTGCCGGGCAATCCAGTCTCTCATTGGGTGGTGTTTGCGGTGGCGGTGCGTCTTGCGCTGGAGCGGATGCAGGGGGTGGGTGCGGATGGTGAAGGTGATGGGGAGGGTTGGCGGATCGGCGGAATGCTGCCGCTTGCGCTTGGTGCGGCGCTTGAGGGTGGGGCGGACCGGAGGGAGACGTTCTGGCCTGGGAGGGTGGTGGCTGGCGGTGGGGGATTGCGTGTGGATCCTGTGGCATGGCGGAGTTCCGGGGATCTGTGTGCGATCGCGCGAGCGAATGCGCTCATCCATCTTCCGCCGGGGGCGCTGCCATTGGATGCGGGAGCGATTGTGAATTGCGTGTTGATGGAGGGGGGCGCTCTCCCTTTGGATTGAGGGAATGGAACCGGCTTTTTCACATCTGGATGCGGAGGGGCGTGCGAGGATGGTGGACGTGGGGCACAAGGTGGTGCAGCGGAGGCGTGCGGTGGCTGTTGGGGAGGTGCGATGCCGGCCGGAGACGATTGAGGCTTTGCGTGCGCAGGCGTTGCCGAAGGGGGATGTGCTGACGGTTGCGAAGCTTGCGGGCATCCAAGCGGCCAAGCGCACGGATGAGCTCATCCCGCTCTGTCACTCGCTTCCGTTGGATGCGGTGGATGTGCGTTTTGTGGTGGGTGAGGGGGTGATTGAGATTCGTGCCGAGGTCGCGACTTCCGCGAGGACCGGTGTGGAGATGGAGGCGTTGACGGCGGTGAGTATCGCCGCGCTTGCGATCTACGACATGTGCAAGGCGGTGGACCCGGCGATGGTGATCGGCGGGGTGCGCCTTCTGGAGAAGCACAAGGAGTGAGGCGATGAAGGTGGGGCGTGTGACATTGAGCGACCGCGCGAGTGCGGGGGTGTATGCGGATCGGAGCGGGCCGGAGATTGGGCGGGTGCTGGGCGAGTTGTATGCGGGGCCGTTGGAGTGGGTGGTGCGATTGATGCCGGATGAGCGGCCGGCGATCGCGCAGGCGCTGCGGGAGTTGTGCGACGTGGAGGGATGCGAGCTGGTGGTGACCACGGGCGGGACGGGCCCGTCACCCCGGGATGTGACTCCTGAGGCGACGCGGGAGGTGATTGAGCGTGAGCTGCCCGGCTTCGGTGAGGTGATGCGGATGCAGTCCTTTGCGAAGGTGCCAACGGCGATCCTGTCGCGTGCGACGGCCGGGACGCGTGGAGGGAGTTTGATCGTGAATTTGCCGGGTAATCCGAGGGCGATTGGCGAGTGTCTGCCGTTGGTGATGCCAGCGATTCTTGAGGCGCTGCGGCATCTGCGTGGAGAGTAGAGCGCTGGTGCAACAGGGGGCATAACCGCTGCGCGGGCGTTGTGCCGACGTGGAACTAATGGACGGTGGGGTGCGTGCTGTGAAAGCATCGGGGCCAGACATGAAGGCGCAGGTCACCAGCTTTGGCGTTGGCCCTCAGCCCGGAGGGGTTGTGAGGGGTGTGTTTGGGACGCGGCAGCGTGGGGGACGGCTGGTTGGTGTGCTTGCGGATGCGGTGTCTGGGGCTGCGGGAGGTGGTGAGGCTACGCGGCGTGTGGTGGAGACCCTTTTGCAGAATGATGCGCAGCGGCCGAAGGCGTGGTCGTCGCAGAAGGCGCTTGGAGAGTTTGTGCGGATTTTGAATCAGGCGTTGTACCGGGAGGGAGTGGAGCGCTGGGGCGGGCCTGAGTTGGTGTCGACGCTGTGTGCCGTGGTGGTGGAGGGCGGTCGGTTGTGTGGATTGAATCTGGGCGATTCGCGGGTCTATCTGTGGCGGGGGGCCGAGCTCACGCAGTTGTCGCGCGAGCATGTGTTGGAGGCTGCTGCGTTCAGCAATGTGCTCGAGCAGGCCGTGGGTTTGCGGGAGACGGTGGAGCCATGGTGGTTTGAGCAGGGGTTGGAGGACGGAGACATGGTGTTGTTGTGCTCGGGTGGAGTCGCTGGGGCGCTGGGCGAGGGCGGGGTGTGCGGGCTGATGGGAAGCCGTGCTGCGGCTCGTGCGGTTGTGCAGAAGGCTTGCGCGCAGGCGCGGGAGCGTGGGCAGGGAGATTGGAGCGCAGTGGTGATTGATGTGGCGGAGGCTGGGCGTGCGGAGTCAGGCGCGGAGTCTGCGCTGGCGCTGCCGGAGTCGCTTGCGAAGGGGCGGGTGGTGGATGGGTACGAGTTGGTGCGTCCGCTGAGCGGGGATGGGCAGGGTTGGCTTGCGCAGAAGGATGGCCGGCGGTGGGTGTTGCGTTTTGCTCCGGAGGGGGCTGCAGGCGATGATGCATTGCTGCAGGAGTTCGTGAGGGAGATGTGGAATGCGACGCGGCTGAAGGCGCCGTTTTTTGTGGAGGCATTCGTTCCGCCCGCAGCGCGGTTCCGTTTTTACGGGATGGAGTTTTTGGAGACGCCGAGTTTGCGTGTGCTGCTGGGATCGCGGCGGTTGTCGGTGGACGAGGCGGTGGAGTTGGGGCGGTTTCTTTTTGATGCGCAGGCGCACCTGCTCCGGCACGACTTGGCGCATGGGGACGTGAAGCCGGAGAATGTGCTGGTGCAGACCGATTACGACCGTCTGCAGTTCCGCTTGATCGGTGTGGGTGGGGCGGTGGAGGTGTTCTCGGTGGCGGGCCGCCCGGCGACGGAGAGTTCCATGGCTCCGGAGCGTTTTCGCGGTGCGGCAGTGACGGAGCGCACGGAGATTTTTGCGGTTGGTGTGACGCTCTTCGAGGCGCTGACAGGCGAGCTGCCTTATGGAAAAGTGGAGCGTTTCCAGATCCCCCAGTTTGGTGCGCCGCGGGATCTGCGGAAGTTGAATCCGAATGTGCCGTTGTGGTTGGAGGCGGTGGTGCTGAGGGCGATCGCAGTGGATCCGGAGCGCCGGTACACGCATTACTCGGAGGCGGTGTACGAGTTGGGGAATCCGTCGAAGGTGGAGCCCTTTTTTGCGGCGGATGCGCCGTTGCTGGAGCGTGACCCGCTGAAGTTCTACAAGCTGGGGTTCTGGATTCTCGCGGGGCTGGTGGTGGTGCTCGTTGCGGCGTGTGTGGCGCTGCTGTGGGATGCTGGATTTGCCGCTGGTTAGCGTGCGGCCATGGGCGCTGTCCCCCAGCCTTGGGGAAGGTCCGTGACGGTTTCGCGGAGGATGGTGCGGATGGCGGCGCGTTCTGCAAGGGGGAGGTGGGCGGAATCGCGGCCGGGTTCGCGCAGGGCGCGGTCGAGCAGGATGTAGACGGTTTGTTTGAGTGGGCGGGGGAGTCCTGTGAAGGACTGGGAGTAGATCATGTAGCTGCAGCGGTGGCGGAGCAGGTGGGTTTGGAGATCGAGGTCTTTGAGAGACGCGCCGTCCTTGGTGGGGCGGCGGGAGGACAGGAAGGCGGCCTTGAAGGAAGGGTCGCCCGGGACGCCGCCTTGTGGGAGTGGGGCTTCGTCTGTGAAGAGGAGGTAGCGGACGAGGTCGGCGGCGAGGCGCTGGGTTTCCGGGCCGGGGGTTTGTGTGCCGAGGGTTCGTGCCTTGTAAGCGGCGCTGGTGCAGCGGTTGATGAAGCCGACTTGGTGTTCGTGGAGGAGGTGGGCGAGCACGTCGCTGGTACGCACGGGGTAATGGTTCCAGTCAAAGAGGGAGCCCGGCTCCACCGGGATGCGCTGCGAGGTGCGGTCGGCGGTTTTGATGATGGCATTGCCTTGGTGCGGGTAGTCTTGGGGTGCGCCGGTGACGACCCATCCGCCCATGCGGTCGGGGTGGGGGATGGAGTGGCCGTCGACTTCGCCGCGGTAAGATTTTTCGCCGCCGCCGGTGGGGCTTGGGATCATGGACTCGACGAGGAGGAGGGGGATGGCGCCGGTTTTGCGTGGGGCATGGCAGTTCATGCAGCGCTCGGAGCGTTCGGAGCGTGGGATCTGGCCTGGGGCCCAGCGATCGAGGAGGTGGAAGACGGAGCCGATTTGGGGGTCGACAGAGACGATTTCGAGACGGCCTCCCGGGACGTAGCCGACGTAGGTGTCTTCGTTGAAGTAGAGGGCGCGAGGGTTGCGTACGGAGATGAGGCCGGTCTGGAAGCTGGTGGCCGAAAAGACGAGCATCTGCGAGGAGGCGGGGATGCGGAGGGTTTCCAAGAGGCTTTCAAGGAGGTCCTGTTCCGAGTCGGTGCGGAGTTGTCTCTGGCCGGCGCGCAGTTGTTGGAGGAGGAGGGAGAAAGGGTCGCGAGGGGTGGCGGTGTGGTAGCCGATGCGTGGATCGTGGATGCCGGGTTTATCCGCGGCATCTGCGGGGGTTGCTGCGCTCGAGAGTGCGCATAGGAAGAGCAGTGCAGCGAGGGGCAGGAGGATGCGGAGAGGGGCTGGCATGGGGGCGGCGATGGGGGCGGCGATGG
Source organism: Chthoniobacter flavus (assembly GCA_945861435.1). Lineage (GTDB taxonomy): Bacteria > Verrucomicrobiota > Verrucomicrobiia > Chthoniobacterales > Chthoniobacteraceae > CAIURC01. The sequence continues at coordinate 44,902 of CAMAUX010000014.1, forward strand.
GGGCGGCGATGGGGGCGCAGACGCTGAAGGAGTGTGCCGGGTTGGTGGTTGGGAGGAAAGCGCGATCGGGGGGAGCGTGCTGGGAAGGATTCCCTAAGATTAGGGCTGATGGTTGATTGACTGATTCCGATGAGTCCCCTTCGTTTTCTGCGTTGTTCCGCGCTTCTGGCGGCAGGTTTTTTTGGCAGCGTGGTGCCGGTTTTCGCTGCCCAGCGGATTGTGTTTCTTGCGGGGGGGCGCAGTCACGGGCCCGGGGAGCATGAGTTCAACGCGGGGTGCCGGATTCTGGCAAAGGCGCTCAACGAGCAGAGCGGGCTGGCTGTGCAGGCGACGGTGGTGAACGGGTGGCCGGCGGATGAAGGGGTGCTGGATGGGGCGAAGGCCGTGGTGATTTACGCAGACGGTAGCAGTGTGGTGGGCAAGGGGTGGGAGAAGATGGACGCGCTGGCTGGCAAGGGTGTGGGGATCATGTTCATGCATTACGCTGTGCATCCCTCGGCCGAGCAGGGGGAGAAGTATTTCCGGCCGTGGATTGGCGGGGCGTTCGAGACAGGGTGGTCGGTGAATCCGCATTGGGTGGCGGATTTGAAGGGGTTGCCCAATCATGCTGTTTCGCGCGGGGTGAAGGGGTTGGTGGAGGCGTATGATGAGTTTTACTATCACATGCGGTTTCCGGCGGAGCGTGGGCGGGTGCTGGATTTGGTGACTGCGACGCCGACGCGGGAGCGCATCAAGCGGTACATTAATCTTTGGAACGAGCATGGGGTGTCGGAGCTGGAAAAACCGCAGGCGCTGATGTGGGGGATTGAGCGGCAGGGTGGGGGGCGTGGTGTGGGGTTCACCGGGGGGCATTATCATCGCAACTGGGCGGTGGACGGGTTTCGCACGCTGGTGCTGAACGCGGTGGTGTGGGCGGCGGGGATGGAGGTGCCGGCGGACGGGGTGCGTTCGCTTCCCGTGGGTGAGGAGCAGCTCAATGAGAATTTGGATGACAAGGGGCCGAGCAAGGCGCGGCTGACGGTGCCGCAGCCCGGGGAGTTTAAGGCGATCCCGACGGCGCCCGTGCCGGTGGAGCGGGAGAAGGGGTTTGGGGCGAAGGTGGAGGGTGGTGAGGCGAAGACGATCGCGGTCAGTGGGAAGGCGGCTGTGAGTGTGCAGTCGAGCGCGAAGCCTGAGGAAAAGGGTGTGGCGAAGCCTGTGTACGGCTCACCGCAGATCAAGAGCGGGACGCGTCCGCGGTTTGTGGACGTGAAGGTGGCTTTGGACAAACCGCGGGAGCTTTACCTTGTGGTGTCCGATGAGGGGTCGATCAGCTGTGATTGGGCGGACTGGATCGAGCCCCGGTTGGTGATGGCCGATGGGCGGAAGCTTCCGCTGACGGATGTGAAGTGGAAGTCAGCGACGGCTGGAAGCGGGCGGGCGATGGTGGGCAAGAATAGTATGGGCGGGCCGCTGTTGGTGGAGGGGAAGGGCTACGGTGGAATCGGGACGCACGCGCCGTCGGTGATTGCGTATGAGTTGCCAGAAGGGGTGGTGGGATTTGAGGCGCAGGCAGGGATTGACGATGGGGGGATGGAGCGCGGCGGAAAGCCGAGCGATGCGTGCGTGAAGTTCCAGGTGTTCACGCAGAAGCCGCCCACGGCTGCTGCGGCTGCACCGGTGGTGGTGAAGGACGATGGGGAGACGCTGGTGCCGGCGAATCTGTTCACGGTGCCGGAAGGTTTGGAGGTGAGTGTGTGGGCGACATCGCCGATGCTTTACAATCCGACGAACATCGCTTTCGACGAGCGCGGGCGGCTCTGGGTGGCTGAGGGTGTGAATTACCGGGGCAAGCGCGGGCGGCGTCCTGAAGGGGACCGGATCGTGGTGCTTGAGGACAGCACAGGGGCGGGGAAGGCGGACCGCAGCACGGTGTTTGTGCAGGAGGCGGGGCTGGCGTCGCCGTTGGGGGTGGCGGTTTTTGAGGACAAGGTGGTGGTGTCGCAACCGCCGGACTTGCTGGTTTACAGCGACACGAACGGGAACGGTGTTTTTGAGGCTGGGGCGGAGAAGCGCGAGGTGTTGCTGACGGGGTTTGGCGGGAATCAGCACGATCACAGTTTGCACAGTGTGACGGCGGGTCCTGACGGGCAGTGGTATTGGAACCAAGGGAACACGGGTGCGCATTTCACCGACAGGTCCGGGCGTGAATTCTTCATGGGCAGTCCGTACATGATGCAGGAGATTGCAGGGAGGAAGAGCGGGGACGGGCATGTGTGGATCGGCGGGTTTCTTGCGCGGATGAACCCGGACGGCACGGGGGTGACGGTATTGGGGCATAATTTCCGCAACAGTTATGAGCAGGCGGTGACGTCCTTTGGGGATGTGTTTCAGAGCGACAATGATGATCCGCCAGCGTGCCGTGTGACGCCGGTGATGGAGGGCGGCAACGCTGGGTTCGCGTCCGTGGACGGCAAGCGCGCGTGGGGTGCGGACAGGCGGCCCGGGCAGGAGACACCGGTGGCGGAGTGGCGTCAGGAGGATCCGGGGACGATGCCCGCGGGCGATGTGTACGGGGGCGGGTCGCCGACGGGCGTGGCGTTTTACGAGAACGGTGCGCTTGGGGAGAAGTGGAACGGTTTGCTGCTGGCGTGTGAGGCTGGGAAGAACGTGGTGTTCGGTTATCTGCCGAAGCCCGAGGGGGCGGGGTGGAGGATGGAGCGGTTCGATTTTCTCACATCGAACAAGGAGAAGGAGTTTGCGGGTTCGGATTTCCTGGGGGGTAAGGCGAGTGGGGAGTTGAAGACGAAGTTTCGTCCGAGCGATGTGGCGGTGGGGCCGGATGGAGCGCTGTACGTGGCGGACTGGTTTGATGCACGGGTGGGCGGGCATGGGACGATGGATGATCGGTATACGGGGACGATCTATCGGATTGCGCCGAAGGGTTTTCGTTCCCAGGTGCCGAAGCTGGATCTGGGGACGCAGGAGGGTCAGATCGCGGCGTTGAGGAGTCCCGCGGTGAATGTGCGCTATAGCGGTTTTGTGCGGCTCAAGGCGCAGGGGGCGGCTGCGGTGCCTGCGGTGAGTGGGTTGCTGGCGGATGGGAATCCGTACATTGCGGCGCGCGCGGCGTGGCTGCTCGCGCAGATGGGGGATGCGGGTGCGGCGAAGGTGCGTCCGTGGCTGGAGGCGGGAGAGGAGTGGAAGCGGGTGGTGGCGTATCGGGCGCTGCGGCGTGCCGGGGCGGATGTGCTGGGGATGGCGGGCCGGATGGCGGAGGACAAATCGGCGGCGGTCCGGCGCGAGGTGGCGTTGACTTTGCGGGAGGTGGAGGCGGGGAAGGCGGTGCCGATCCTTAAGGGGCTTGCGGGAAAGTTCGATGGGAAGGACCGTGCTTATCTGGAGGCGCTGGGGCTTGGGAGTGAGGGGAAGGAGGCTGCGGTTTATGAGGCATTGCGAGGCGGCTTCGGTGCGCCTGGGCAGTGGGGGGATGCGGCGGCATGGGTTGCATGGAGGTTGCATCCTGCGGGTGCGGTGGCGGCATTCCGGGAGCGAGCGCTTTCCGGGGAATTGAGCAGGGAGGCGCGCAAGCTGATGGTGGACGGGTTGGCGTTTGTGGGGCACCCGAGCGCGGTGGGTGCGATGATCGAGCTGGCGCGTGCGAAGGGTTTCCCGCTGAAGGATCAGGCCGACTGGTGGTTGATGAACCGGAAGGGGAACCTTTGGAAGGAGTACGGGGTGGAGCAGAGCATGCAGGCTTTGGGAATGTATGATCCCGCGAAGGTGAAGCTGATGGCGGTGGAGATGCCGCCCGTGCCCAAGGATGCGCCGCAGCTTCCGGGTGCGCCGGAGATTGCGAAGCTGGCTGGGGATGCGGTGCGCGGGAAGGCGGCGGTGGCGGTGTGCCATGCGTGCCACAAGATCGGCGGGCAGGGTGTGGAGTACGGGCCGGATCTCACAACGTTCGCACGGCAGCAAACGGCGGAGGTGGTGATTCAGGCGATCCTGAAGCCGTCGCAGGACATCTCCCATGGATACGAGGGTAGTTTGGTGAAGACGACGGATGGCCTGAACATCACGGGGATGGTGTTGAGCGACGGGGATCCGCTGCTGGTGAAGTGCATGGGGAATATGGTTCAGACGGTGCCGCGCAGCCGGGTGGCGAGTGTGGCGCCGCTGGGACGTTCGCTGATGTATGAGCCCTCGCAGTTGGGGCTCAATGCGCAGGCCATTGCTGACATTGTCGCCTATCTGCGGACGCCGTGAGGCACAGAGCGGATCGGAGGCGGCAAGTGATCGGTCGACGCCTCTGGGTTGAGCGTGTGGCCGCCCGGGATCCGTTGCGGGCCTCTTCAGGCTTGAATGCCTGAGGTGGGTGGGGGGGCTATTTTTCCTCGGGAAGCTGGATGCCAAGCTTTTCGAGGATGGTGCCTGAGGCGAGCCAGAGTTGGGAGATGGAGCGGTTGAGTTCGGCTTCTGCGGCGAGTTCCCGGCTTTTGGCGTCGTAGAGGCGGCGGAGTTGTTCGACGAGTTCGAAGTTGGAGACCTGGCCTTCCTCGAGGCGTCTGGTGCCGATGCGGACGGCTTCTTCGAAGAGGCGGCGTGTGTTGCGGGCGGTTTCCTGGCTCTGGCGGTTGGTTTCGATGCGGCTGAGGACGGTGTCGATATCGACGCCGATGGCGAGTTCGGTTTGTTTGATGCGGAGGAGGGCCTGTTCTTTCTGTGCGAGTGCGAGATCGCGCTGGGCGCGTGCTTGGATATTGCCGAGGGGGACGCGGAAGGTGAGGCCTACGGACCATGAGGGGGTATGGCCTGTGAGTGATTGGTTGAAGCCCTCGGAGTAGGTGGTGGATAGGCCGTTGAGTCCGTAGCTGGCGACGAGGTCGAGCTGTGGGAGGAGTTGGTTTTTGGCGAAGCGCAGGCGGACGTCCTGGGCCTCGGCATCGGCGAGAGCGGACTGGAAGTCGGGGCGGTTGGCGAAGGCGAGTTGGAGCCACAAGGATCGATCGAGTGGCGGCAATGGGAGGGGGCGTGATTTTGCGGGGAGGAAGACCCGGGGATCGGAGGCTTGGAATGCTGGGAGGATGAGGCGTTTGAGGGCGAACTGGCGTTCGAGGAGGACGTTTTTGGTTGCGAGGAGTTGTTCTTTGTCGAGGGAGACTTGGGCGAGTGCCTGCTGGACGTCGAAGGGTTGGCTGAAGCCGACTTCGAGTCTGCGCTGGTTGTACTGGACGAGTTTTTCGTCGGCGGCGATGGCGTCCTGGCGGACTTGGACGTTGGCGACGCCGTAGACCATGTCGAAGTAGGAGGTGATGACGGCTTGGAGGCTGCTCATCACCTGTTTTTTCCAGTTGAGGATGGAAACACGCTTCGCGATGCGGGCGGTGCGCAGGTTCGCGAGATTGGCGGAGGGGCCGAAGTCCTTGAGGAGGGGTTGGACGAGTTGGATTTGGGCGACGGTCTGGTACTCGGCGGTGACGGGAGCGGTGTTGGTGGAGAAGGTGCTGTAGAGGCGGTTGGCTTCAGCGAAAAGGCCGACACGCATGCCCCACGGGGTGCGTTGGATGAGGCTGGTGGAGAAGCGCTCGTTTTGCTGGTCGAAGTTGACGGAGCGGATGCCGATGGCGGTGTCCTCTATGCTGAGGCGGGGCAGGCCTTGGATTGCGAGCAGTTCGTTTGTGTTTTCTCTGATGGCGCGGATGCGGTCGCGTTCGAGGGCCTGCTGGCTGGTGGAGAGGTCGTTGATGTTTTCCGGGCGGCGGTTGGATTCGCGGGTGGCTTGCGCGCTGAACACGGGGTCGAAGGCGCCGACTTCGAATTGAACGCGTGCGCGTTCGGCGGCGACGGTGGTTTTTTCGATCTTGGCGTCGAGGTTGTTGGTGAGGGCGAGGCCGATGGCTTCTTCGAGTGAGAGGCGTTGGAGGGTGGAGGCATCGAACCACTCGCGAACTTTTTCAGGCAGTGGTCCCGGAGGTGTGGGGGCTGGGGTGAGGGTGGTTTTTTCCGCAGGAATTTTTTTGGGGGCTGGCTTGCGGGTGGTCGCGGTTTTTTTTAGAGGGGATGTCTCGTGGGGCTGGGTGTCAGCCGCCGATGCCGTGCAGAGGAGCGATGCCGAGAAGGCCACCAGAAGGAGGATGGGGCGTGGCAGGGGCATGCGGGCGGTGAAAGGGGTGGTGCCGGTGGGGCGGTGCCGGGGTGGGGCAGGGGGGCGAGTGTTCAGCGGGGAATGGGGGCTGTCAACGCAGTGTGGTCAGAAGCGGAAGTCGAGGCTGATGGAGTCGCGGAGGTCTTGGAGGAGGAGGGATCCCCAGAGGTGTGTGCCGGCGTAGATTTTGCCGCGGCTGGTCATGCCCGGGCGCAGGAGGCCTTCGTGGTTGTCGACGACGACGACAGCTTCGTAGGTGCGTTCGGTGGGGATGTCGCGGCCTTTGGAGTCGACGTAGACGGGCACGTCGCCGGAGCGGCGTGCGGAGAATGCAGCGGGGATGGATTCTCCGAAGAAGGCGATGGGTTTGCCGGCGATGGTGCCTTTGAAGGAGCGGCCCGGGTAGGCGTTGGCGCGGAGGACGACGCGCTGGCCGGCCTCGATGTGGCGGACTTCCTGTTCGTTGAGGGCGACCTTGATGCGCATGGGGTTGAGCGGGGCGATTTCGCAGAAGAGTTCGTTGCTGCGGAGGAGGTGGCCGAGCTTTTTGTCGAGGTCGCGAGTGAGGACGGTGCCTGCGTTGTTTGCGCGGAGCACGAGGTGGCTGGCGTCCTGGGTGGCTTCGTCGAAGCGGGCCTGGTAGGCGAGCCGGGATGTTTCGGCCTGCTTTTGTTCGGCAGGGCGCTCGAGGCCGATGGCGCGTGCGACGGTGGCCTCTGCGACGCGGAGACGGTTTTCGACGAGGACGAGGTTTTGGGAGAGTTCGCGATTTTCGAGGCGTGCGAGAGGCTGGCCTGCTTTGACTTGCTGGCCTTCGTGGACGAGGATTTCGGCGAGGAAACCTGACACCTCCGGGCGGATTTGTTCTGTTTCAGCGAGTTGGACTGCGCCCGTGCGTTTGATGGTGTGCTGGACGGGGAGGAGGCAGGCGAGGAGGAAGAGGAGGAGGGAGGCGGTGCCGAGGAGGGAGAGTCGGCGCAGGCGGCCGGTGGGGTGCCAGTCTTCCCGGGAGAGCTGCATGGATTTGAAGAAGCCGACGATGGGGAGGAGGATCCAGGAGGTCAAGGCGAGGACGCTGAACCAATTGGAGAGAGCCTCAAGGCCGAGTGGCTTGAGGTGGGGTTCCATGAAGACGACGAGTTGATAGATGACCCAGTAGCCGTAGAGCCAAGAGAGGATGGCGTAGGTGTAGAAGAAAGCGAAGCGGCGTTTTGGGAGAGGGAGGCGGGAGAGGGAGGCATCGTTGGAGTTGTGGCCGAAGAGGAGTTTGGTGAACTGGGCTTGGATGAGAGCGCGTGCCTTGCCCTGGAGGTTGGGGACTTCGATGAGGTCGGTGAGGATGTAGTACCCGTCGAAGCGCATGAGCGGGTTGGCATTGAAGAGGATGGTGGAGACGGAGGTGATGATGATGAGGTTGAAGAGGAAATTCTGGAGCCAGCCTGGCTGGATGGCGGCCCAGAGGAAGGTGGCGAAGGCGGCGAAGATGAGTTCGACGTAGATGCCTGCGGCGGAGACGAGGATGCGGTGTTTGCGGTCTGGCATGGTCCACGTGTCGCTGACGTTGACGAAGAAGTAGGGGGTGAAGACCATGGACATGAAACCGACCTCGTGGACTTCACCGCCGAAGTGTTTGCAGGTGAGCCCATGGCCGAGTTCGTGGACGGATTTGACCACGATGGTGGTGCCCCACATGAGGAGGAGGTTCTCCCATTGGAAGAGGTTTGCGAGGGCCTGATCGAGGTGGCTGGCGTTGCGCACGAACACCACGGTGGCGGCGAGGATGAGGGCGACTGAGATCCAGAGCGCCTGTTTGGTCCAAACCCAAGCGACGGGGCGCGCCATGCGGGCGAAGAGTTTGTCCGGGTCAAAGAGGGAGAAGCGAAAGAAGAAGATGTTGTTTGCGAGGTTGTAGAGGAAGCCCTTGGAGCGCTTTTGTTTTTTGGAGGCTTCCATGCGAGCCTTGATCCGTGCGCCTTGGACGCTGAGGAACTGGAGCAGGGCGAGGTCGTTGGCAAAGCGCAGCACGCGGTCGTCGAGTTCCTCCGGTGCGTACTCGAGGCGGATGTGGGGGAAGTGCGCGGCGTAGGCTTCGCGGATCTGGCTGAAGGTGCGTTTGCCGTCGAAGAGGGAGGCGAGGAAGTGGTCCTCGGCGGTCATCCGGAAGTACTGGAGGGAGATGGGGTCCTTGACGATGTAGTAGGTGCGGTCCTCGTAGATCTGGCGGCTGACGCAGAGGTCCGTGCGGAGTGCGGGGAGGACGACGTTCTCCTGCTGGGAGGGGGCGGGGGAGGGGCGTGCGGCGTCGGCGCTCATGCAGGGGTGGGGCGCGGGCTCGGCCGGGGGTTAACGGCCCGGTGGAGCGGGCTGGATGGTGCTGAAATCGGCGGCGCCACGGGTGCCAGCCTTGATGCGGTGGCCGGGATTTTCCATCTGGAGCTTGAGGCGGAAGAGGCCGCTCGCGGCGTCGATGCGGGGGTCGATGAAGGTGATTGAGGCGGTGGAGGGTGTGGGGCCGAGGGCTGGGAAGCGGACCTGGACTTTCTGGCCTTCCTTGAGAGAGCCCATGAGTTTTGGGTCGAGGTAGAACTGGATGTAGATTTGGTCGATGTTGACGATGTCGAAGAGTTTTTCGACGCGTTCGACGCCCTCGCCGGTTTCCTTGTATTTTTTGACGACGATGCCTGAAAGGGGGGAGCGGATGGTTTTTTCGCGGAGGGCGACTTGGGCGAGTTGGTGGACGAGGCGTTGGACTTCGAGTTGGGCTTGTTCTTCGAGGGCTTTCTCGCGGCTGCCCATTTTGTCGTCGAAGAGGGACTGGGCGCCTCTGGCTTTGAACTCGCTGAGTTCGACGACCTTCTGTGTGCGTCGGACTTCGAGCTCCTCCTTTTCGGAGCGGAGTTTGAGGAGTTCCTGTCCTTCGGTGACGGTGTCGCCTTCTTCGACGAGTACGGCGGTGATGGTGTCCTGAAAGACAGGGGAGCTGATGCTGACCTGTTTGACGGGAAGCACGATGCCTTGGACGTCCTCAGCGCTGGCCGCTGAGCAGATCGTCAGGAGGGCGAGTGCGGGGAGGAGGATGCGCTTCATAAGGGGTGGTTCTTGTGTGTGAGTTTGCGCCTTGGTCCTTTCGGGGCTGCCCTGGCGATGCATGGGCGACGCTTTGGGCCTAGCCGATCATGCGCAGGCGCATCCAGTCCCAGATGCGTTCGAGGTAGAGCCAGAGGAGAGGTTTGCGACCGAGGTCGATTCTTGCGCGGCCGGTGAGTCCGGGGCGCATGGCGTTTTGGAGTTCCTGAGGGATGGGGACGTCGTTGGCCGTGATGAGAAACACGTTTTCACTTTCGCGAGGGAATGCGGAGGAACTGATCTGGCGGTGGTCTTGCAGGAAGGCACGGAGATTGTGAGCGCTCTGGCTGTAGAGGATGAAATGGATGTCCTTTGGGGGCGCGCCGGTTTTGGGGAGGGCTTTTTCGACGCGGCCGATGGCCTTCTCGTTGACGTCGACGATCAGGTCCCAGTGGTCGAGGGCGGCGACTTCTGCGAAGGGGGATCCGGGTTGGATGAATTCGCCGGCGCGCAGTTCGAGGTCCTTGGTGAGGATGGCGCCTGTGATGGGGGAGCGGAGGGTGGCGGCGTCGATGTCTGTGCGCAGTTTTTTTTCGTTCTGTTCGGTGACGCGTGATTGGAGGAGGGAGACCTGTGCGCTGGCTTCGTCGCCGAGGCTGCGGTAGCGCTCGGCATCTGCGAGGAGGCGCTGGCGTTCCTGTTCATTGGCCGCGAGTTCGGTTTCGATGCGGCGGGTTTCGAGTTGGGCGACTGGGGTTCCCTTTTCGACATGCTGACCTTCGCGGACGAGGACTTTTTCGATGCGTCCGGCGATCTCAGGCACGATGGCTGCACGTTTGCTGGGGAGCAGGGAGCAGTTGCCATCGATGCGTTCGAGCTTGGGGTAGAGGCAGGTGATGAGGATGGCGGCGGCGAGTGTGTAGGCCTTGAGTCGGGAGCGGCGGCCGCCGTCGCCGAGGAGCAGGCGCTGTGCATTGCGGATGCTGCGGCTGATGGGGAGCAGGGGCAGGGAATGGTGTTCGTAGGCGCTGAGGAGGCTGCGTGTGCTGTGCGCGGCGATCCATTCGGCGAGTCGTGTGGTGGAGGGCTGTTCCTTGCCCGGTGCCGGAGGGGCGAAGAGGCTCTCGGTGGTGCTTTCGCAGAAGAGGACGCCGACGATTTGTTTTTGCTCGTTGAGCAGTGGGGCAAGGGCGGCGCTGAGCACGTGGGAGACTTCGAAGTAGGCGAGGTCCACGGCGTCGGTGCGGATTGCTGGGGGGCGGTCTGGGTGGTCGGTGGGAGATGGGTCGGTGGTCGGTGGCAGCGGTGCGTTGGTTTGTGCTGCCTGAGCGTTCTGGGCGAGGAGTTCGTTTTTGCTGATGAGGACGAGTTCGGTGCCTGTGTGGGCCTCGGCGAAATCGAGCATGGCCTTCACTGTGGAGCTTTTCTGCTCGACGGTTTCCTGGCCTGAGATGGCGAGCATGCGCCATGAGCCGTGGTGGAGGAAAGCGACCGAGCAGCGTTCGCAGCCGAGGAGGTCGCGGCTGTAGTTGGCGGTGAGGCGTGCGACTTCCAAGGGTTCGAGGGAGCCCGCGATATCGGTGGAGAAGCGGAGCAGGTGCTGGAGGCGCTGGGTTTCAAGGACGAGGGAGCCGAGTCTGCGCGATTGCAGGTGTTGCTCGACGTAGACTGCGAGCGAAGTGAGGAAGGTGAGGAATTCGGGGTAGTTCTGGGTTTGGGTCTGCGGGGGCAGCCATACTTGGAGGACGCCGATGACCTGTTCGTTGAGGAGAAGGGGGGCGTGAAGGAAGGGGAAAGGGGTGCGGTTGGGGGACTGTGTGGCTGGGGTGCCGCGCAGTTGTTGGAGTTGTTCTTCGAGCGAGCCGGGTTCCGGAGCGCTGGAGGGGGGGAGGACCGCGTTGCGTCGCTGTTCGACGACCTCGCTGAGGACGCGCAGGATGGTTGCCCGCTGGTGTTCGTCGCGCTGGAAGAGGCTGGAGTCGAAGGCGACTTCCGCTGCGAGTTGGAACTCGTTTTTTGCCTCTCCCGCGTTGCGGCCAACCAGCCAAACGGCGCCTCCGCGTGCATCGACAGCCTTCACTGCACGGGTGAGGAACTGGGCGAAGTATTCCTCGCTGCGGATGTCCTTCTTGCTCAGGGCAGCAATTTCATCGATGAGGCGCTGGATGCGGGAGCGCGCCGCTTCGATGGTTTGATCCTGAGCCATGAGGGAGAGAGGAGGAGCGGAGTGGGTTGGTGGGCCGTGGGCCGAGCCCGGCTCCTCGCGAGGGAGGGCTTAGAGCTTGGGGGCTTCGTTTGGGGAGGGCTCCGCAAGCTTAGGCTGCGGCGTGGGCTCCAGCGCTTTGTTAAGAGAGGAAAGCAGGGTGAACGGTTGGGAGCGCGTGGCGGGAGGCTGGGGTTGCTCGGGGGCGCTTTTGGTTTCAGGCGCCTGCGTTTGGGTGTCGGCTGCTTGTGGGGAGGCTGGAGTGGTCGTTTGCAGGGATGGCGCAGGTGCCGCTTGAAGCAGCGGACGGAAGCAGACGAGGAACGCCATGAGGCCGAGAGGAAGCGCTGCGGGCATGGCGATGCGAGTCGAGGCGAAGAGGAGTGTGGCGATTCCGCAGTAGGCGGCGAGGGCGCTGAGGGAGATGGTGACGCAGGAGCGGGGTGGTGCGTGAGATGCCGCGGCGGCGAGGAGGACGGCGGCTGCGACGATCGCCCAGTCGCTCCAAGCGGGGCGCTCTGGGGGGAATGAGCGGGTCAGGATGGTGGTGACGCCTGCGGCCATCAGCTCGCCGGCGGAGAACTTTCCTGAAGCCGGTGTTTGGAGGGTGCGTGAGGAGGAGTCCGTGCGGGTGAGCAGGAGCATTCTTCCCTCCAGATTTTCCGTGGCAATGGATGAGGGGGACTTGGAGTCGATTTGGCTGCTGGCGAGCAGGAGGTCGTCGAAGCTTTGGCGCGTAAGGGATGCGGAGGGATCCAAAGGCATTTCGCCGAGCGCGTTGATGGGAATAGCGAAGCGGTCTGCCACCCGGATGCGGGAGCCGAGTTCAACGGTGAGTTCGTCGAGGCTGATGCGCTCGTGGATGGCGACGAGTTGGAGGGGGAGTGTGGGGACGACCTGGCCGCGATAGCGCAGAAGGAGGGGGATGCGGCGGTGGGCGGCTTTGTGTTCGGGAACGTTGGTGACGCCGATTTCGCTCGAAAGTCGGAAGTCATCTTCTGGTTGGGAACCGATGGCGGTGAATTCCGGGATCAGCCTTGTGTCGCCGTGGACGTTGCGCACCAGGGGCATTTCTTGGAGTGGCGGGACGACTTGTGGGTCTTCCGGGATGCCGAGTTGGGTGCCAAGGAGGACTTTAGGGCTCTTGAGGAGGTGGTCGCGGAGGATTTTTTTGTATTGGGGGAGTTTGGGTTGCGGGGCGGAGTGGTCCTGATGCCATGAGAACACCTCGTCGGTGGCGATCACGGTGGGGTGGAATGCACTTGCTGCCTGAAAAAACAGGGCGAAGTCCAGTGGGCTCCACGGCCATGGGTGCTGGCGCAGGGAATCGTCGTTGATTTCCACCAACGTGAGCGGCGGGGGGGGGAGTTGGGTTGGGTGGAGTCGTGCGAGGAGAGTTGCGAAGCGGGCGTCGAATTCCTGAAGCGGGTCCTGCTGAGCCTCGCGAACGAGGACTGCTCCCAGAACGAGCATGAGGAAGGCGAATTGCAGGCGGGCCCGTGGCATTGCAGGAGGAGGGTGGAAGGGGTGGCTGGAGAGGTGGGTGGTGAGCCGTTGGGCGGTGGGGATGGGGCGTCAATTCCCGGGCGTGAGACAACCAGATGGGAGGTTGGAGCGGAGCAGGTGCGACAAGGGGCGGAAAGGGTCGAAAAAAGCCGCCAGAGAGCTACGACAAGGGAGGTCAGACGACCGTTGCTACCTTCCGGTCCTGGCGGGGTTGGTCAGCCTCCCATCCGTAGTCCCTGACGGGACCTCAGACTATGGCGCGGAATCAGGGGAAGACAACGGTTTTATCAGGTGCCTTCGGAAAGCACTTGCCATGGGGAAGGATTCGGAGGTTTAAGGGGAGGGTCGTTGTCCCCTTGGAAAGTCTCGGGTCGCCCTCCCTGAGCATCGAGCGACAACGACTCCCCCCACGTCCTTTTCTTATGGCCAAAATCCTTCTCGTGCTTTCGCTGCTGATTTCTGCGGGCACATGTCTCCTGACCTTGCAGACCAAACCGAAGGTGATTGCTCTTCAAGAGGACTTGAGTACGACGAAGGGGACGCTTTCGACGACGACAGATACGCTGGTCAAAACGGAGGGGGAGTTGAAGACGACTGCGGAGAACCTGACTGCGGCGAAGGCGACCATTGACGAGAGGGACAAGGATTTGGTGGCCCAGAAGGCGGAGAAAGAGAAGGTTGATAAGGAGCTCGCGGAGGCCGCCAAGAATCTCGAGCAAAAGACGATGGATCTTGCCAAGGTCAATACGGATTTGGACTCGCTCAAGCAGAAGCTGGGATCCGGGGATCCCGAGGTTCTGCTGGCGAAGGTGAAGGGCCTGGAAGCGGATGTGGATGAAGCGAAGAAGAAGGTGGCGGAAACCATTCAGGAGAAGGAGGCTCTCGAGCTGCTGAAGAAGGCCGCCGACGAGAAGTTGGTTGCCGCAGAGAAGCAGGTGAAGGAGTACAAGGATGGAGTCTCGAAGGTCGGGTTGAAGGGGAGTGTGGTTGGTTTTGACAAGAGTTGGGGCTTCGCGGTGCTGGATTTGGGTGACAAACAGGGTTTGAAGTCTGACGCGACGCTTTTGGTTATGCGTGGGGGGCAGGTGATCGGTAAGCTCAGGGTGACAAAGGTGGGGCCGGTGACATCGTTTGCTGACGTGCTCCCGGGGATGCGGAGCCAGCTTGCTCAGGGCGATCGCGTCGTCGTGGAGTCGAAGCTTTAATGGTGGATTCTTAAATCTTACTGAAGGCTGCTGATCCCACCCATTCCCATGAGAATCCTGCGTGTTGTTTCGTTGCTCTCTTTGCTCGCGATCGTTGTGGCTGGGGGCCTTGGTGGGTGTGCGGCGCCGGATCCTGAGCGTGTGAGTTCCATTCCGTGGAGCCGGCCTGAGCGTTGGGAGGGGCAGGGGCCGATGGGGGCGTTTGGCCAGCCTGGGCGTTAGCTGAGAATTGTCCTCCGGGCGGGGGTGGACAAAGGAAGTTGGAGGGGGGGAATGGCAGGAAGTATCTTGGTGATCCGCGGCGGGGCGATCGGGGATTTTTTACTGACGCTTCCTGCGTTGGGGCTGCTTCGGGAGGCGTTTCCCGAAAGCCGGATCGAGATCATGGGGTACCGGCATATCGTGAGTCTGGCTGAGGGCAGGCATTACGCGGATGCGAGCCGTTCAATCGAGTACGGGCCGATGGCGGCGTTTTTTGTGCCCGGCGGGGAACTGGCGCCTGACTTGATCGAGTATTTCAGCGGGTTCTCACAGGTGGTGAGTTATCTGTACGATCCGGAGGGGTTTTTTGAGGCGAACCTGCGCCGGGCGGGGGTGCGCAATTTGCTCTGTGCGTATGAGCGGTTGCACGATGGGGAGCACGCGGCGGTGCAGTTGGCGCGGCCTTTGCAAAGGCTGGCGTTGTTTTTGGAGGATCGCGCACCGCGCGTGCATTTGAGTGCGGCGGATCGGAGCTTTGCGGATGCTTTTCTTGTGGGGGCTGGGAGTTGGCTGGCCTTGCACCCGGGGAGTGGAAGTGTGCGGAAGAACTGGCCGCTGGATCGCTGGGTTTCGGTGGTGAGTGGGCTGGTGGATCGCAGCCCGGATGCGCGTCTTCTGGTGGTGGGAGGCGAGGCCGATGGAGGGCAGTTGCGCGCTTTGGAGCGGACGTTTGGGAAGAGGATGCTTCTGGCTGAAAACCTGCCGCTGCCGCAATTGGGCGCGGTTCTGGCGCGGTGCCGTCTTTTTCTGGGGCACGACAGCGGGATTTCGCATCTGGCGGGTGCGGTGGGAGCCGCGGCTGTGCTGATCTTTGGGCCCACGGATCCGGTGGTGTGGGCGCCAGCCAACGCCGATGTGCGGGTGTTGGAGGCGCCGCTCCACAATCTGGCTTTGCTGAGCGCGGGGGAGGTGCTGGAGGCGGCTTGGGCGGCGTGGTGCGAAAGGGCCGCCGGAGGGGACGAGGGCGCGTAGTTGGAAACTGCTAGTCGCCGAAGCTGATGCCGATGGCGCGGGCGGTTTGGACCATCTGACTCTGGGGCGAGACGAGGTGGAGGCGGCTGACGGCGTCCGCGATGGGGACGGAGGTGATTTCGTCGTTCTGGCAGCTGACCATCTGGCCGAATTCTGCGTGTTCGACGAGTTCGGCTGCCTTGACTCCGAAGCGGAGTCCGAGGATGCGGTCGAGGTGGGTGGGGGTGCCGCCTCGTTGCAGATGACCGAGGACGCACGTGCGGGTTTCTTTTCCGGTGCGCTGGGCGATTTCGCTGGCGACGGCGTGGCCTGCGCCGCCGAGTTTGTATTCGCCGGCTCCTTTTCCGAGCACGTATTCGGAGCCGTGCACTGGTCTTGCGCCCTCGGCGACGACGACGAGGGAGCTGGTCTGTGCTGAGGCGTCGCGCTTTTGGATGGCGTCGGCGATTTTTGCGAAGTCGAAGGGGATTTCTGGGAGGAGAATGATATCGGCTCCGCCTGCGAGGCCGCCGTGGAGTGCGATCCATCCCGCATGGCGGCCCATGACTTCGATGACCAAGACGCGGCTGTGGCTGGTGGCGGTGGTGCGAAGGCGGTCGAGGGCTTCGGATACGCAGGCGACCGCGGAATCGAAGCCGAACGTCATGGAGGTGGCCTCCAGATCGTTGTCGATGGTCTTGGGGACGCCTACGACGCGGAAGCCCGCTTCGTGGAGTTGTTGGGCGGTGGTGAGTGAGCCGTCGCCGCCGATGGTGATCAGGGCGCTGATTCCGAGGGAGTCGAGGGTGGCGCGCGCCTGAGCCATGACGTGTTGGGGCACCATGGTGCGGGAGCCGCCGCCGACTTTGGCGATGAAATGGCCCTTGCTGGTGGTGCCGAGGAGGGTGCCGCCGAGTGGCAGGATTCCTGAGGTGCGCTCAAGGGTGAGAATTTCGTGGGAGCCTCCTTCGAGAAGGCCTTCGAAACCTTGGTGAAATCCGACGACCTCCCATTCGAGTTGAGTGGCTCTGCAGGTGAGGCCGCGCAGGACGGCATTGAGCCCGGGGCAGTCGCCGCCGCTTGTGAGCACGCCGAGCCGCCGGTGGGGGGTCATAGTTTGAGGCGGGAGGATTGAGGTGCGGGGCGTCCTGCGGAGACCCAGGCTTCGTGGAGTTCCCAGCCTTGGTTGAGGAGTTTTCTTGCGACGGGGAAGCGGTCCTCTGCGTTGAGCACGACGACGATGAGGCGGCGTGGTGTGATGAAGTGTTCGTCGCCTTCCTTGCGGCTTTCCGGGGGGCGAGCAGCGGAGACGATGAGGCAGGGGCCTGCGCGCTGGGTGGTGCCGGTTTTGACGCCGTCGATGGAGTCCACGCCGAGGAGTTCGTTGGTGTTGTGCAGCATGTAGCCGCTGGGGCCGTTGGAGGCGGAGACGATGGCGATCCGGCGGTTTTTTTGGGAGGCGTAGAAGCGGAAGGCTGAGTTGTTCATGGCATAGCACGCGAGTTTTGCCATGTCCGCTGCGGTGGAGTGGGGTTTGAGAAACTCGGTGGAGTCCAAGCCGTGCGCGTTGAGGAAGCGCGTGTTTTTCATGGAGAGCTTGCGTGCGAGCGCGTTCATTTGGGAGACGAAGGCGACGGTGGGCTCGAGTTCGGAGCCTTCGGCGAGGGAGCGGCCGACGTGGGTGGCGAGGGTCTCGGCGGATGCGTTGTCCGACTGCATGATTGCGGCGTAGAGCAGGTCGCGAAGGGAGATGCGGTCGCCCGGGCGGAGGCCGATTCCCTGGGCGTCGAGGTGGCGGATGGAGGGGGGGACGGTGGTGAGTTGGGCGAGGTCTGCGCTGTGGCTTACGGCCCAGTCGAGGGTCACCATGGCGGTGGCGATTTTGGTGAGGCTCGCGATCTGGAGTTTTTTGTTGGGGTTGAGGCTTTCGAGAATCTGGCCGCTGTCGCTGTCTTGGATGACGTAGGCGGCTTGGGCTCGGGCGGTGTGCTGTGTGAGGAGGACACAGACGGCCGTCAGTACGGGAAGGACTAGGAGATGGAGGTGGAGAAGGGAAGGGGTGCGCATGGGCGATAGCGGGCGTGAAGCGCAGAGGATAGCAGCCTACGGGACTTTTCCAAGGGCCGGAGCAGTGGGCGCGATGGACTGTGAACGCAGGGGTTCAGGCGAACTGGCCTGCGGCGTGTCCGGAGGCCCATGCCCACTGGAAGTTGTAGCCGCCCAGCCAGCCGGTGACGTCGACCACTTCGCCGATGAAGTAGAGGCCTTGGACCCGGCGTGCTTCCATGGTTTTGGAGGAGAGTTCGGTGGTGTCGACTCCGCCGAGGGTGACCTCAGCCTTGGGGTAGCCTTCGGTGCCTGAGAACTCGAGGGGCCATGCCGCCAGTTGCGAGGCGATGCTTTGGAGTTCGGTTGCGCTCGATTGCGCCAGCGGGCGGCGTGGGCCATGGAGGGCGCACCATGCATCGGTGAAGCGGCGAGGCCATCGGGAGCCGAGGGCATGGAGGAGGTCGCCTCCCTTGCTGCGCAGTTCTTGAAGGAAGGCGGCGGAGGAGGCGATGTCCGGAAGGAGGTTGAATTGGAGGGGGGCGCCCGGTTGCCAGTAGGACGAGATCTGGAGGATGGCGGGGCCGCTGAGGCCGCGGTGGGTGAAGAGGATGTTTTCCTCGAAGGCGTGCTTGCCGAACCGGACCCGCACGGGGAGGGAGACGCCGCTGAGGTTTTCCCAGCGCGCGAGATCCGCCCCGAGGGTGAGGGGGACGAGGCCTGGGCGGCGTTCGGTGAGTTTGAGTCCGAAGCGCTGGGCGATTTGGTAGCCGAGGCCGGTGGCGCCGAGTTTGGGGAAGGAGAGGCCGCCGGTGGCGATGACAAGGGATTGGCTTTCGAAGCGGCCCTGGCTGGTTTCGACCACGAAGCGATCGGTGCGCGAGACTTGGTGGATCTGGCAGTTGAGGCGGATCTCTGCATGCGCGGCGGCGCATTCCTCAAGGAGCATCTGGATGATTTCGCGGGCGCTCTGGGTGCAGAATTGTTGGCCGAGTTTTTTTTCGTGGTAGGCGATGCCGTGTTTTTCCACGAGGGCGATGAAATCGCTGGGGCGGTAGCGTGCGAGGGCCGACTTGCAGAACTCAGGCTGCTCGGAGAGGTAGTTGGAAGGGCTCGCGCCGAGGTTGGTGAAGTTGCAACGGCCGCCTCCGGAGATGGCGATTTTCTTGCCGACGCGCTCCTGATGTTCGAGGACGAGGACGCGGCGGCCGCGGCGTCCCGCCTCGCTGGCGCACATGAGTCCCGCGCCGCCCGCGCCCAGAACGAGGACGTCGTAGAGGAATGGGTTTTGGTTATGCATGGCGTGCGGTGGATGCAGGTGGTGTGGGTTTGTCGGCGGCGGGTGATTCGCCGGGCACCGGGAGGGTGGGGGCGGATGCTGGGCTCCAGGGGTTGAGTGTGAACTGGGATGCTTCAAGGAGGGCGACGAGGCGGTTGCATTCCTTGAGCACGGCGTGGAGTGGGACTCCGCTGCAGAAGGGGCCGTGCGGAGCGAGGTTGCGTATTGCGAGTTGAAAGAGGCGTGCCGCCGGGCGCAGGCGCCTGCCGTGTTTGGGGTGGGAGGGGTGTTGGAACTGTTTCTGCAGGTGGACGTAGGCGCCCGCCAGCTGGATAAGACCCTTGTAGAAAGTGGAGTCCCTTTCTTGAAGCCAGAGCTGTTCGAGGACGTCGTGTGCCTCGTAGTAGGCCTGTCGGTTGAAGCAGAGGAAGAAGGCCTCGAAAGGGGAGGGCGGGGAACATGCGCCGCCGGGGCTCAGGGACTCAAGCAAGGCGGTCACCCTGTGTTTCTTGTGGATTTCAGGGGGTGAGTCCAAGGCGATGGGCGCCGTTTTTTTCATGGCACGCAGCCCGTGGCAAACTATTGTGGAGGGTGCCGTGCGAGACAAGGTACCAGTCAGTGGTTGGTCTGCGGTTTTTGATCCGGTGCAATCCGGACGTTTTTTCCTGTCGCTCACCTCCGTGGGGTGGCGGTCTTATGCGGTTTTTTTGCGATGAGTGGGTGGGTATTTCTAATCGGGGTTGGGGCGCTGGGGTTGGCGGTTTTGTCGGCGATTTTTTCTGCGATTGAGACCGCGCTTTTCTCGCTGAAGGGATTTCAGATTGAGCGTTTGAAGGAGCGGCGTCCGGAGTTTGCTGCGGCCCTTGGGCGGTTGATGGAGAACCCGCGTCGTCTGCTGGGGGGGATTCTTTTGGCGGATGCGCTTGTGAACCTGCCGCTGATGGTGGTGTGCCTGTGGATGCTGCGAGAGGGGATGCGTTCGCGACTTTCGTTTGTGGCGGGAGCGCTGTTGGTTTTTGCGCTGGTGGTGTTTGCCTGCGACCTCGTTCCGAAGTTATTGGCCTTGGCGCGTCCTGTGCGGGTTTCGCGTCTTGGGGTGCTGGTGATGGGGGCGTTGCTGCCTGTGTTTGATCCGGTGGTGCGGGTGCTCCAGCGCTGGAGTGAGCGCGCTGCGGATGCGTGCACGCCGGCATGGGTGCAGAAGACCCCGATCCTGGGGGAGGAGGAGATGGAGACGCTCGTGGAGCTCAGCGCGGAGACCGGGGCTCTTCACGAGAGCGAGACTGAGATGATTCAGGAGATCATCCGTCTGGGAGACCGGACGGCGCGGGATTGTATGACGCCGCGCGTGGATGCGTTCATGGTGCCCGACGACCTCACCAATGAGGAGCTCATTGAACTGCTGCGCAGGCGGCGTCACTCGCTTGTTCCGGTGTACGGGGAGACGCCGGATGAGATTGTGGGGTTGCTGGATGTGACGGGTTTTTTGCTGCGTGCGGAGGATGCGTACATGGAGCACTTGGTGCCGCCCTCCTTCGTGTCGGAGACGATGGGGGCGGTGGACTTGCTGCGCAGTTTTCTCACGCGTCCTCAGGGGCTTGCGGTGGTGGTCGACGAGCATGGGGGTGTGGAGGGGGTGATCACTCTGGACGATCTGGTGGAGGAGATCATCAGCGACGCGGTGCCGGTGTCCGACTACGCGCTCTACATCGAGCCGTTGCAGGGAGGGAAGGTGCTTGCCAGCGGACGCGCCCGATTGGAGGACCTTGACGAGCTTCTGGGAGTGGAGTTGCGGGAGGAGGGCATCGACACGATCGGAGGGCTGATTTTCAACCGCCTCGGAGCGGTTCCCCGGAGTGGAGCGCAGCTGGAGATTGGAGGGGCGCTGGCCACGGTGCGGCGAGCCACGGCGAAGCGGGTGGAGGAAGTGCTGCTGGAGGCGAGAGGTGTGTGTGCCGAGGAAGAGAAAGGAGGTGCGTCATGATGGTGTGGTGGGCTTTTTTCGCATGCCTTGTGGTGTCCTTCGTGTTTTCGGGGGTTGAGGCCGGGATTTTTTCCGTGAACCGGGTGAGTCTGCGGCACCGTGTGAAAATGGGGGACGCTGCGGCGGTGAAACTGGATCGTCTTTTGCAGCAGCCGGACCGGTTGTTGGTGACGGTGCTGATGCTCACGAATCTGATGAACATCTTCGCGCTGGCCGTGCTCACTGAGCAGCTATCCGCGGTCTTCGGGCGCGCCGGCTATGTGCTGACCATTGCGGTGGCTGCGCCGCTTTACCTCTTTGGGCTCGAGTTGCTACCGAAGGCGCTTTTCCGGCGTTTCCCGTACCGGGCGCTCGCCACGCTGGCGCAGCCTCTGTGGATCGTCGACCGTCTGTTGGGGCCGGTGCACTGGGTGGGTGGGACGGTTTCGCGTTGGGTTGCGCAGGGTGGTGGGGACGAGGAGCACAAGCTGTTTGCGGGCCGTGAAGAGTTCAAGTACCTGACTTTTGAAAGTGAGCGCACCGGGGCGCTGGGTCGTGACGAGAGGCAGATGATCCATAATGTCGTCGATTTTCGTACGGTGACGGCCCGCGATGTGATGCGGCCCATGGAGGAGGTGCCAACGATTGCGTGCGACGCCTCCATCGGAGAATTGCTCAACCGTGGCCGTTCGCAGCGTGTGGAATGCTGGCCTGTGATCAGTGAGATGGGCGAAGTTGCGGGACTGGTGATGCTTTCCGAGGTGGCGCTTTCCGGGCGCGAACGCGGGCGGGTGGAGTCCTTCCAGCGGCGGATGGTGAAGGTGGCGCCGGATGAGTTTGCCCCCTCTGTGCTTCGGAAGATGAGGGCGGCGCGAACAACGATGGCGGCGGTGGTGGGGCCGGGGGCGAAGCCTCTGGGGGTGGTGACGTGGGAGGGGTTGATTCAGCGCCTAGTGGCACATGCCTCTTCCCCGGGGAAATCCGCGTGTTGCCTCAAGTCAAAATGACACCGGGGAGGCAGAAAATGACGATACGTTGCCTCATAACTCGTGACACCGGAGGGGGCTGGGGTTTGGAGCGATAATGGTCCTCTGGAAGGAGTCCGTAGGGCGACTGGGTGTGTTGGGCATGGAGACAAAGTTGAGCGCCTGGGCGCACAGCTTTACGCGCCTCTTTGCGGTGGTGCGATCCGCGGTCTGGGAACGGCTCGACCTGCTCGGCCTCTTGAAAAGCTATGGGACAGCATCGGGGCGAATACGATTTGTCGGTGCGCTTCATGAAGCCTGGCAACAGCTCTGGCTCTGGGGGATGGCACCTCCGGCGGCACAAAACACCGCAGCAACAGCGTAGTCCTCATGGGACAGCATCCACCCGGGAAAGAAAATCCCGCTCGTAAAAGCTTTAATTGCCTCCGCTCAAATTCCGCCGCCGTCTCCCTGTAAAAGCCACTTCAGAACCCTGGTTTCCCAAGTCTGTGGAATGTCTGTTTAATATGTGTAGCATGTTGTGGTTTGGATACCAAGTGTTTCGCGTGGATGCGCGAGGCTTACTGCCACTGTGCATGATTGCTGGATGATGATTTGATTTTGTGCGGATCAGCAGTTCTCCAGAGTGGAGCTCAAAGCCCGGCCATTTGCTGCGGGTGATGACCCGATGAGTGAGAAACTTCGCACTCCGACGCGCGAATTTCACTGTTCCCAATGGGGCGCTCTATGCTTATATGTTCAGGATTCCTGAATATGCGTGCAGCCGTCGCCAAACCCGATTCTGAGCAGCTCTTCGAGATCGTAGAAGCGCAGCAGGGTTACTTCACCGCTGGACAGGCGGTCGAGGCTGGATATGCCCGAAGCACGCACAGCTACCATGTGGAAGCCGGAAACTGGATGCGGGAATGCCGGGGCATTTACCGGCTGCGGCGCTATCCGCAGAGCGACGACGGCCAGCTCGTGCTGTGGTCGCTGTGGTCGCGGGATCGTGCGGGGGAGCCGGAAGGCGTGTATTCGCATCTGACGGCACTGCGGATCAAAGACCTCTCCGATGCGAATCCTTCGCGGCTCCACATGACCGTGCCGCCCGACTTTCGCCGGAACGGCGAGGTGCCGTCGATTCTCGTGCTGCATAAGGCGAAACTGGCACCGGGCGAAATCACCCGCGAGCGCGGCTATGCGGTGACGACGCCGATGCGGGCCATCGTGGACCTCGCCGTGTCGGGAGAAGCGGACCGAGACATCATCAAGCAGGCGCTCCGCGAAGGGCAGAGCCGCGGTCTCATCACGCGGAAGCAAATCACAGCGGCCAACGCACGCGATGATCTGCCGACCAGGCTCCGGCGTCTCCTGTAGGACTTCGCGTGAAGGCCAAGACCTACGCGACCGCGACAGCTTTCCGGCGAGCCTTGGAAGACCGACTTGCCGCCGTGACGAAAGCCGAGGGCGTGGATTTGCAGCGCATCCGTCGGCATGTGGCGTTCGATCGCCTGCTGTCCCGCCTGTTTGTGGAAGGAAACCCGCCGTGGGTGCTGAAGGGCGGCTACGCACTCGAACTGAAACTCGCGACGGCGCGCACTACCAAAGACACTACCAAAGACATTGATCTCGGTCTCGACCGTCTGCCTGGATCGGGCGGCGGATGGGATGAGCGGGCCGTCGCTCTGCTCTTGGTGCTGCAAGAGCAAGCGGCGCTCGATCTCGGCGACTTTTTCACCTTCCTCATCGGCGAGCCGACGTTGGAACTCGAAGCCGCGCCCTACAGCGGCGCGCGGTATCCGGTGGAGGCGCTTCTGGATGGCCGCACGTTTGCAAAGTTTCAGATCGATGTCGCGGCAGGCGACGTGCAGCGCGAGCCAGTCGAGTCGGTGCAGGCGCGCGACTGGCTTGGTTTCGCCGGCATCGCGGCACCCGTCTTTCGATCCATCGCCACCGAGGAGCACTTCGCGCAGAAACTCCACACCTACACCTTCGCGCGCACGGATCACCCGAACACGCGGGTGAAAGACTTGGTGGACCTCGTGTTGCTGATCGAGCGAGGCGGCATGGATCACGAGCGATTGAAGCGCGATGTGGCGGATACGTTTGCCCATCGCCCGACTCACCCGCTGCCGCCCGCGCTGGAGCCGCCGCCGGATTTCTGGCGACCAACCTTTGAGAAGCTGGCGGCGGAGTGCGGCATCGACCCGGACATTGCGCATCAGTTTGAGCGAGTGCGCGAGTTCTACGCCGGGCTGATTGCTCGGTGAATTTCGCGGCTCCGTTGGTGTGGTTTGCTTGAATCATTCGATGTGGTTCAAGCATGGCGTGATCTGCGCGCAGCGATTCAAGCTACGCGGGCCTGACCGCAAACCAGGCTTCAGCCTGCGAGCGCGTGACGACCTTGCGGTAGTTGCTGAAGACCTTCTGCGGCGAGTTCCCGAGTTCCAGGGCGACGCTCGGCACGTCGAGCGTCATCGCCACTCGATAGCTGGCGAAACTGTGGCGCAGCGCGTTCGTCTTCCATTTGAAAACGGGCGCACCATTGCCGCGAGCCTGTGTGACCTTCTTCGCGATGTTCCCAAATGCCTCCGCGAGGCAGACTGGCAGGCTGTAGCTGAACACCCGACCTTCCCGCCGCACGAAGGGCGCAATCCACTCCGTCAGCGTCGGCAGGATCGGCACGAGCCGACACGAAGCGGTATTGGTCTGGTCCGTGCCGAGATCGATCACCGCTTCTTCCCAATTGAAATTCTCCCAATGCAGCCGGAGCAACTCGGCCGAGCGGATGCCCGTGAAGGCACCGAGCACGAGACCGAGTTTCGGTTGCCCGTCGGCGACGCTCAGCATTTCGGCCAGTTCGGTCGGCGTGAAAATGTCGATTGGCCCCTGCTTCGCCTTCGGGCGCTCGGTGTATTGCGCCTCCGTTTCGCGGTCCCGCGGCACATGCGCACGACGCTCTGCAAAGTTGAACAGGCTGATGATGAGGTTGCGGTAGTTATTTCGCGTTCGATGGCTCGTGCTGAGATCCCGCAGCCAGTGATCAATCTCCGCGCTGGTGATGGTGCCGATGGTTTTCGGAAATGCCTCCGCAAATCGCCGCAATCGCCACGTCAGATCGTTCACATAGACGCCGCTGAGCCCGTCGTCGGCTTTCGCCGTGATGAATCCTCCACCACCTCAGCGACCGTGCGCACCGTTTCCCGCCGCGCGACGAAGCGGACGAAATGATCAACGGCTTCCGGGAGCGAGCCGTGGCCGTTCAAGCGCAGCAACGCGGTTACATACTCCGACACCGCGATGTGAACGGGCACGCTCCCAGCAAGAAGCCGCTCCGCTTCCCGAAGGATCGCCGCCTCGGCGATCGTGATCGTCGTCGCGACAACGTGGCCCTTGGAGAGATTCTCAGCTGTCTCCTGCGCGAAGCTGATCGCGCGCTCTTCATTGGGAAAAGTCTTCCGATGCCGGTGGAGCCCGATGCGCCACGTGACGGTGAACGTCGGGTATTTGTAGCTGTGGCTGTAGTAGATTTTCACGGTCACCGAGCCGGCCTTCACGGAGCGCGGTGATTTTGGAGTTTTGGATTTGGTGTTCATCCGCACGCGATGCCCGCTTTCCGCGTGAGCACGCGAGGATGACCGTCTCAGAGCCCGCGGTGCCGTAAACTTACTCCACGGGTCAGGTCGGTCCATTTACGCAAGTTCACCGCCTCAGTTTTGACAGAAAAACGCGCTATATTTCTGACAAAAATACAACTCGCATCGGCAATGTTCACGATCTGCACTGTGTTCACGGCTCCGTGAACATGGCGGTTTTCGTGAACACGCCGTCTAGCGACTGCGAATGCCGTGATAGTGGCGGTGACGTTTCAGCAGTTCGGGCGCAGGGCGCAGCTTCGCGCTTGGATCGAACTGCAAATGCCGCCCTGCGAATGACGCGAGCTTCAGCGTCTCGGGGCCGTTTTCTGTGAACCGATTCGACGCCACGACGATGCGGAAATCTTCATCCACCGACCACAGTCCTTCGTCGAACATCCAGTGCGCATTCTTGGAAAGCGCGAGGCCGTTATCGGGATTATCATTCTGAGTCGTCGCCCATTTCTCAATGTGCGCCGCATCGACGATTGTCGCGCTGTCGGTAGTCATGCAGCGATAGCAGGTGAGGGCGCCGGTGAATCGGTATTCGCTGACGACGCGCACTGCGAAGCGCGCGCACCGACCTTTGCGTTTCGCGACCTCTTCCGCTTCTTCGAGCACACGCGCGGTCGTAGTTTCATCGCGCCCGCCCGTTTGCAGCCCGAGCGTCTCGAAAAGCGCGATCTTTTCCTCCGGTGCAAAGTATCGCGAAACGAGAATCATCCGCGCCTTCAGCCGGAAGGTCGCATCCGCGAGCAGCGCGAAGAATTCGGGATGCATCTCACAGACCGCGCAAGACTCAGGCGATCCGGCGCGGTGCATCTCGTTAGTCAGCGGCTCCCAGAACCCTTGCGTGCTCAGGTGAAAGAACGGCATCCGCAAATCGAGGCGCGCGGGCCAGCGGTCGGCGACAATTGATCCGTAGCTCCGGAAGCGCAGCGCCAGCCCAGGACTGCGGGGGAAAGCGCGCGACGGCAATTCGCCGGATTCCGCCAAATCCAGCAGCGCGAGAAGCATCAGCGGCTTGTGCGGCGCTTTGCGTCGACACTCACCGCGGCCTGATGCCGAATTGAGCCGCGTGAGTTTCCCGAGTCAGCGCTGCTGAACAGCATCTCCATTCGTAGCCGCTGTGTCCTTCATATCGCGGTCGCGAGTTTCTCGCGTAGCAAGGCGGTGAGAGACTCGATGGCCTTTTCCACGGCTGGGCGGAGCGCGCGGGACCGTGGATTCCACGCCAACACCATCGGGCGCGTGAATGCGCGCAGCGCAGGAAGGGCGATGATGTCGCTCGTGGACTCGAGCGGTTGCGTCGCGAAGGTCGGCAACACCGTGGCGCAACCGATCTGGCGAACTACCTCGATAAGTTGCGCGTAGGAGCTTCCCCGCAGGCAGACGTCGAGCCTGACGCCTTTCTTCTCGGCCTCTGCCTCGATTGCTGCGGCGATCTCGCTGCCGGCGAGGAGAGCCACTGGACGCTGGCCGAGCGCAGACCATGCCGTCTTCTCACTCACCGATTTCGCCGAGTTGCGCGGCACGACAAAGCGATACTGGATGGAGCCCAACCGCGAAGACTTCAGCGGTGGTCGCACCGCATCCTGACGCAGCAGCCCGATTTCCATTCGTCCGTCGATAAGTCGAGCCGTGATCTCATCGGTCTGCAAATTCTGGAGAACGAGCGTGGTCGCGGGGTGCCGTGCTCGAAACGTCGCGAAAGTCGGCAGCAGCAGCCAGTGGAGCAGGCTCTCGCCAGCGCCGATCGTCACCTCGACATTTTGATTCGCACAGCGGTCCGCGAGATCAGCCATCGCGGTGAAGTGCGATTGCACGATTTGGAAAAGCTCGCGCCCGGCGGGAGTGAGTTCAAAACGGCCACGCCCGCGGCGCAAAAGTTCCGCACCAAAGAACTCTTCGATCTGCGACAACTGCCGGCTGAATTGGCTTTGCTTATTCGAATCGCCCGGTGCGGCATTGCTGATCCCCGCAGCCGCCACTACGTCGCAGAACGTCTTCAGACGTTCGAGCGAGAGTCCGGTTTTCGCGAAGAGGTGGATGGTCATGCGAGTTCAATTGGACCTGACTATAAAGTCAGGCCATCGGCTGTTTTTAGCATGGCAGAAAGCTGCGCGAGCGCACTCTCGGGCAGTCAAATGAACCGCAACGAAGACAAGACATGGCGAGAGGTGATCGAGCCAGCGCTGAAAAGCGCTGGTTGGGCGTGGGACCGGCATCTCCATCTTGGGCCGGGGCGGGTCAACATCTCTGGCGGAACGATGTATGACGCCACGCATCGAATCGTTCCGGATTATGTTCTGCGGCTTTCCCGTCTTCCACTCGCCATCCTGGAAGCAAAGGCGGAGGACGAGGCGGCGGCCGATGGCATTCAGCAGGGCCAGCGCTACGCGGAGCGACTCGGGCTCCGATTCTCCATCGCGTCGAACGGCCACGAATACATTCTGACCGACCGGAAGACCGGAGCGTCCGAAACCTTCACCACACCACCAACACCGGGCGACATTCTCCAACGCCTCGGCTGGACGATTGACTGGAACAAGTGGCGCCCGGCTTTCGAGCAGCCGTGGCACATTGACCAGATCACCCAGAAGAAGGTGCGGCCGTATCAGGAGATGGCCATCTTCTTCGGCGACCGATTACGTCGTCCAATTCCTAAAAAAGTAGACACCGCCTCACAATCAAGCCCTCGGCACCCGACATCACCCCAAGGCCCGGAAGCACGATGGGGACAGGCATGAATCGCACTTTGTTAAGCCTAAAAACGTGAATGGACGGCCCCCTCAAATTCCACGGCGAGGCCCATTGCCTATGTGCCATTCGAGCCTGTCCGAAAGGACGGGATTCTGAATGGCGGCATTGGATTAGCAGAACGGAGCGTCCCGGCGACCACCATAGATGCCCATCCCGAAGTCCGACGTTTCGCTGCGCGGACCGGTTTTCAGCCACTTACCGCAAAAACGCCGGCTTTCTACACGCCTCTCTCGTGGGGTCCGCCTCGGACGTCCTCTGGATCAGGCCCCTGGGGCTCGATTGCGTTGATCTTCCGCCCATGGCAGCCCGTCGGCGCCGGCGGTTGGAAGAAAACAGAAGACAAAAAACCCAAATCTCAAAACAAACAACCGCACGATGACCGCCTCCCTTGCAGTGTAAATAAACCGCTCGTGAGGTCATTGGTTTAGAAACGCGCCGGGGGCCTACGCGATTCTTTCTGTTTCCCTTTACAGATTCTGCCGAAAAGCCAGAAAACGTGAGCTTTCAAATCGGCAGCAATCAGGCATTTTCCAGTCGGCGCCTAGATTAACAGGACTTGGTCTGCCTTCTCGCCTTGGGTTCGATCAACTCCGCCCCTCTCCCAGATCCGTGACCTTCCAGCGACTCTTGCCACTGCTCGCATTCTTCGCTTTCTCGTCCACGCCGCATGCGGCTTCCGCTGCTGACGCGGCTCCTGCTGAGCGCGCCATTCCTTACTACACCGGCACCGTCTATCCCAAGCCGCAGCAAGCACAATACCGCGCCGATTTTCTGCCGCTGGCAAGTGTGGGGCTGCTGCTGGGAAAGGATGTGGCTGCGGAGGACCCGCGTGTGGCCGTGCTCGTCGAACGCCTCCGGAGAAATGGCGCGCAGCCGCATGTCATTGCGTCGGCGGAGGACCAGAGCGAGACGTTGATTCTTGTCGGGGAGACGGGTGCGCATGAGGCGCAGCTTGGGAAACTGGCCGTTCCCGATAAGCCGGAGGGCTACCTGCTGCACTGCGCCAAGAGCGGCGCGCAAAATGTCGTGTTCCTGAAAGGCCATGACTTCCACGGGCTGCTGTGGGCCATCACCTCCTTCAACCAACTCGTCACGGCGCAAAACGGGCGGCCCGTGGCGCGTGCGGCAAGCATTCAGGACTTCCCCGAGTTCCCGGGAATTCGCGCCTTCACGCCCTTCAAAGATGATGACCACGCCTCGGCGGCGTGGTTCGGCGTCAACCTCCTCCGAGCAAACGCGGTCATCTACCGCCAGCTTCGCAAACCGGCGGACTGGCGGCTGCCGTTGCGCGATGAGGTGCAATTGAGTGCGTGGAAGGCGCACATTCAGAAGATCGGCGCCCAACTGACGCCGCTGAAGATTACTTGGTATGACTCCATCCTCCCCTTTAGCGGGCACGTGGGACTGGGGCAGGTGAAATCGAAATCGGAAGAGGATTTTCAATTGGTAGTAAAGGCGGGCCTGGCGCTGGCGGAGGCCGGAGGCAGTCTTTGCCTGCTCTACGATGACTACCGGTTCTTTCTGAGTCCGGAGGATGTGCGGGACTTTGGCACGGCGCGCGAGGCCGATGTGTATTTTCTGAACAAAGTCTATGCGGCCATTTCGGCGAAGCATCCGCACTTCCGCATGCTCTTCTGCCCGCCGTTCTACTTTGGTGCGGCAGGGCCGGATGACACGACGACTTACGGCGAGTCCAGAGACGCGTATCTCGCCGCGATCGGCAAGCTGCCCAAGGCCATCGACATCTACTGGAGCGGGCCGCGGGTGAAATCCACCCAGGTGACGCCAGACCAGATCGGATGGTTCGCGGGTCTGACGCAGCGCAAGCCAGTCTTCTGGCAAAACGCATGCGGCACCTATCACGGCAGCCCTTACTACGCGTACCCTGGCGAGCCGATGAAGGCGTGGCGCGACTGGTATGACGACGCCTTCCTCCGCGGCATTGCCTTCTACGCCTACAATGGCGAGGACCCGTATATCAACCTGACGATCGCCGATGCCCTCTGGAACCATCGCGGTTACGACCCAGCGGCCTCGGGCGAGATGGCGGCGAAAAAACTCGTGGGCCCCGAGAACCACCCGAAGCTGGTCGAGGCCTTCAAAGCACTCGAAGTCATGGACGACTATGGCTGGTTCGAGCCGAGCGCCCTCGCCGCGCGGAATGTCGATCTCGTCCGCGAGCAGACCGAGAAGCTGACCGCGCTCTACGAAGCCGCACCGCCCGCGCTAAAAAGCCGCTGGCTTATGCTCGGGACCTTCGTCGGCTACCGGCAGAAGTATTTCCAGGCGCTGCTGCAGAACCCCAACCTGAAGGAAGCGACCCAAGTGGATGCCCGTGTCCAAGAGTTGGCGTTGAAGGAAACAGAAACCGACGCCAAAGCCAGCGTAGTGCTGACGCCGAACCAGTTCACAGCGGGCCGCGAGGCACGGTTTTACAGTTGGCAGGACGTTCCCCGCCGGCATGTCATCTGGATCAACGGCGCCCAGTCCAAGGCTCCGACGCTGCAAGCGACCTTCCAGTTAGCCTACCCCTTGAGCGGAGACTCGGAGTTAATCATCGCTGGTCTCGACGACAATGCGCCGGCCAAGTGCCGCCTCCGCATCCAGATGAATGGCAGCACCGTCTTCGAGGGCGAAAATCCCTTCGCCCCCGACCGCTGGAGCACCCAGCGCTTTCCCGTGAAGGGGGCGATGCTGCGCGACGGCGTGCCAAACACCCTGCGCATAGAAAATCTCGAAGCCTCCGACAGCATGACCGGCGCACCGTGGTTCATGCTGAGCTACGCCGTGCTGCGGCCCGCGAAGTGAGCGAACTTAAACCAAAACGAAAATATGCAGCCCTCACCCCCCTCACCCCACTTCATGAAATACAGCTACCTCATGTTGACTTTGTTCATCACCTGCGCCTCTGCACAGCACACTCAGCCAAAGCCCGATACTGACTGGGAGGGAGCGCTGGCGGACTACATGCAGGCAAAGGGGCAGGCGGAGATGGTGGGGCTTTGGGAGGCGCTGCAACGGCCTGATCCGGCAGAGGCGCGGAAGCGCTGGGATTTCCTCGCGGCGCAGTTTCCGACGAGCGCCTCGACGGCGAAGCTGGCGGCGTCTCGGTGTGCGGAGTTGGCGGAGGCGCAGCGCTGGGAGGAATTGCTCACGGCGGTGCCGGACTTGGTGCGGCGCTATCCGGATTATCCGAGCACGCACAACGTCGCGATTACGGCGCTCGAACGTGTCGTGACGAAGACGGAGGTGCCGGAGGCGCTGCGGCTAAAAGCGCTGCGGACTCTGGTGCCGCTGGTGAAGCAGCGCGTACTCGTGGTGCGGGCTTGTCTGGCGGCGCTCACGAAGCTGAGCCTGCCGGACGATGAACGCTATCGCCTCGGCTGCGCGCTGGAGGAAAGCTGCGGGACCTCGCCAGGCATGAGAGGGTTTCGCTGGCGCATGGTGGAACTGCTGGCGCGGGCGGCGTCTCCTGAAGTGGTGCGGGCGGCGTGCGAGGCTTTTTCAAAGCGTTACGGCACGGAACACACGGAAGGGCGCTCGGCGGAGCGGCTGCTGCTGACGTTGGAAAAGACGCCGGAGGCCAAAAAGCGGCTCGCGGACATGGCGAAGGAGGACAAGGAACTCGCCGCTCAATTGAAGGCCGCGCTGGAAGCGATTCAGCAGGCTTTGGCAAGAGGCGTTGCTGCCGAAGTGAACTCCGCGCTGGCTCCGCTGGCGGCAATTCAGCCCGCGTATGCGGTTGAGGCGACGTGGAGCACGCTGGTGCAGTCGAAGGAGTTTGCCGCGGCACCCTTGGCGGCGCGTCTGGTGCTGATGGAGTCGCTCTTTGAACACACGCAGGCGGGTGCTGCCCAGGCTTCGGCGATTTCTGTCGGCGTAAATCTCGGCCGCTCTCAGCCGGCGGCATTGAAGGCGGTGGTGAAGCATCTGCTGGCCAATACAAACGATGCGCAGCAGGCGTTCGCGCAGTTTGGCGTGCTCCAGCGTTTCGTGCGCGATGCCAAGGACGAGGAACTGCTGCGCGAGACGTATCATGCCGGCGCGTCGATGGCGCGGAAGCTCGGCGTGACAGACCGCGAGGTGGAATATCTCACCGAGTTTGCGCAGCTCATCTGGGACCGTGATGAGACGGCAGCGAAAGAGGCGCTGCAAAGTGCGGCGCGCTATTGGCCGCGCATCCCCGCAGCAGCGCAGGCGGGATGGTTCTTGGCGTTTCTCGAAGGCAAACTCGGCGTCGTGCAGGGTGCGCTGCCACGTGAGTTCAAGCCCGCGTTGAATGCGGATGCGCCGCTGCCGGTGCTGACGCTGCCGAAACTGCCGGCGGCTCCTTCATCCTGCGTGACGCAGGGTGACGCCGTGGAAATGGCGAAGGCGGATGTGAAACAAAACTTCATCGCGGGTCAGCCTGCAACGCTCAGCGATAGTGCTGCCGCCACCAACGCCGTCACGGATGGCGATGCAACGACGCTCTGGCGGCCCGCGAAGATGCCGGCGGCGCTCTTGGTGCCGCTGCGCCAGACAGCCACTGTGGAGCGGATTCGCGTTCAGTTCACCGCGCCCGCGTATTTCGTCATCACGCTGCGCGATGCAAAGGGACAGGCGCTGTCGAAGGTCGAGCGCGACTGGGGATTCTGGGAGCACATGCGCAATACCATTCACTGGCCCAACGCGGACACGACGTTGAACATCATGCCAGTGCCCGACGTGGCCGCGATCGAGGTGCAGGTGTTTGACGGCATCGGCGAGGTCGGTTTGGTCGAACTGGAGGCCTTCTCATCGCTGTATCCAGCCACCACACGGCATGACTTCGCCGCGCAGGACATCGAGGCCGGAGCGAAGCGAGTGCGGGTGACACTCGATGCCGTGCAACCGGAAGTCACGACGACGATTCATGCGGACAAGGAGTCCACGCGGGGCTTTCCCATCATGCGCTGGCTGAAGCCGTGGACGCGGTCCGCGCAGCCTGTCACTTTGAGGACGCTGAATGAGAATATCTCCATCGAGTTCTGGGGTGACAGCGCGCTGGCGACTATCGGCGGCACGGGCGGCGCACGCTGGTCGCTGGATGGGCAGGCGGTGCAGGAGTCGGCGCCGGTCAAAGTAACGGGCGCCGTTACGCGCGAGTTGCCTATCGGTGGCCAGACGGGCGGACGGCACCTGCTGCGCCTGCAAAGCACGAACCTGCCTGCCGCGCACGATGAAGGCGGCTACAACGACTTGAAGCTGCATCACCTCAGCGTGAAGGGCCGCGCGGCGGTGCGGCCGCTGCTACGATTCATCAATGCCAAAGGCGAATCGGGCGACTGGCAGCAACCGACGGAGGAGGGCTCTGCTGCCGTGCCGGAGAAGGTGAGGGGTGAAAAAACGACGCGTGTGCAAGTCGCCGCGTTCTTTGATTCACGCGGTGCGGCAGGCACGGCGACGGCGACCGTTCGCGGCATGAAACTGGCCTTTGAAAAGACTGCCGCCGCACCCGCCGACGACTTCACGAGTCACGCGCCATCCGCTTTACCCGAGCAACTCGATGCCGTGCTCGCCGGGGTGAGGGCACGCGAGGCTGTCGTCGTTTATGCCAAGACCGGCACCTCGCGCGAACACGCTGCCGCCAAGGCGCTGGCGGAGCGGGCGGGCCTTTACCTTGTCTCCGACGACATCGGTTTGAATAGGTATTCCTCGCCCGTCATCGCGGTGGGCACGCCGTTGCGGCATCGCTATTGCCGCCAATTGCTCGCCACGGCGGGGCTCTGGAATGATGCGGCATATCTCAATGACGAGGATGGCGTCATCGGCATCGAGCGCGATGAACAAGGCCGACCCGCAACCTTTTATATCACTGGCGAAACACCAGAAGCCGTCGTGAAGGCGGTAGAGCGACTCCTGGCGAAAATGCCACCGCGCATCGAGGCGCCGCGACCGTTCCGCACCTTCGCCTCACACACGTTGGAGATGATTTATCCGTGGCAGTTGCGTGGCCAGGGCACGCCGCCGGCGCTGCTGGAGGTGCGACTCGGCATTCAGGACCGCCGTTCCGCGCAGTTTGGCATCGCCGCCGAAGTACCGCTTGATGCGGTGGCCATCGAGTGCAGCGCGCTCACTTCCGCCGCTGGCAAAACGATTCCCAAAGTGCTGGTGCAGACTGTGGGCAACTACGAGTGGGTGCCGTTTTTCGGTGACCTGCGTCTGCCGAATCTGCTCGTGCCGAATGCTCCTTTCAGCCTGCCCGCGCACAGCTCCATCGGCGTGTGGCTCACTGCCATTACCGATGCCGCGACGCTCGCGGGCGAGTATCGCGGCACCTTGAAAGTCACCGCCGCTGGCAAGTCGCAGGACGTGCCCGTGCGCGTCGTCGTGGAGCCCGTGGCGCTGCCGAACAGTTCGGAAGTTGGCACCTACAGCTTCGCCTCCGTGCCGTATTGGTTTCATCAGGGCACGGAGATTTGGAAACGGTCGCTGCGTGAACTGGCTGCCAATGAGGCCGCGCAGGACGTGAACACCGTGAGTCCGGTTTTTCATGTCGAGCTGAAGCCCGCGCGTCACACCGTGCCCCTTGAGATGGCCGTCGGTCCCGCAGACAGCCGCGCGGACTCGTTGAAGTGGCAGCCGCACAGCGCCGATGCGAAGGACATCGCCGCTGGAGGCGCGTTGTTTCTGCGCTTTGCCAAATCGGTGCAGATGCGGGACATCGCCGCCGTTTTGAAGCCAGCGGAAGACGCGCGCTTCATCCTCGCCGCCGCTTCCGCAAGCGGTGAATGGACCTCCGCCTCCGAGCCCACCCGCCAGCTCTGCGCCACCTGGGACGAGCGCAATCGTGCGCGTTCACAAGCCCAACCGGAGGTGCTGCGTTTCAGAGTAAAGCCCGGCACAATGAACGCAGCAGTCTGGCGCATCACTTCGCAGAACACCGGTGCCTTCGCTGCGCACAGCGCCCTCGCCCTCACGGGGGAAGATGGCCCCTGGCCCTTCACCGCCGACTTCACTCACTTCGACGAGCAGATGGACATCTACGAGGGGGAATACCGCGCGCAGCAGCGTCCGTTGCCCGTTTTTCTCAGTCAAATCCACTCCGACGCACTCCTGCGCATGAGCAACGAATTGTTCGGGATCGGTGCCGTGGGCGACACGGCGTCTTGGTTTGCCGAGATGATGGTCGAGCGCCTCGGCAAGACCGGACGCGCCAAGCGTTTCATCGCCAAGGTCGGTGACGAACCGCGCGACCTCGTCCGCTGGGCGCAATCCGCGCAGCCCTATCGCGACGGCGGCTTGCAGACCATGACCGCGCACAACACCTCGTATCCCGACATGAATGTCGGCAGCGGGCTCATCAATCCCTGGTGCCCAAACTACGAGCACGAAGTGTGGAAACCTTTCTTCCATGAGCGCCGCAAGCAGGGCGACAAAGTCTGGTGGTATGAATGCGGCATTCCCAGCACACGCATCACCGGCACGCCCATCGATAACATGCCTTTCTACTGGCTCACCGCGAAGTGGCGGATGGACGGTGCCATGAACTACGCCGCGCTGCACGCCAACAAAGGCAGCAGCATGCCCCTGGCCTTCCGCTACGAGCACGGCATGGACCACCGCATGGCGCACGAAAAAAACGGCCGCCTGCTCGACACCACCCGCCGCGAACTCGAAGGCGACGGCATCCGCGACGTTAAGCTTATCACCTGGGTCCGCCACCGTCTCGAAGCTCTCAAGCCCACGCGCCCTGACCGCGCCAAACAGCTCGAGCAACGCCTCGACGCCGCCATCGAATCCGTTGCGCCCTACCGCTACGGCTACCCGCAGGACCCCGCCCGTTGGTTCCAAGCGCGGAACACCGTGTATGACATTGCTGTGGAGGTGGTGAAGTAGGGTCTTGGAAGCGGCGGCAAGCAAACCCCTTGAAACGCGGACAAGAGAGCGAAAGCGTGAAATCAACACTGACCCTTATCGCAGCCCTGATGCTGGCACCGCTGGCTGCTCTGCGGAAAAAGTCGTGTCCTATCAGGATGACAGGCTGCGTGCTTCTCTTGGTGAGGCCTCTCACGCTCTCCGCATTCGGTCCAGGAAAAGAACAGATCGTGACCATCACAGACGCACCGTCGGCTGTGTTCATCGCTGTGGGTGATCTCAATGGCGACAGTCGCGCCGACATGGCGCTCGTCGAAGCGCCCCCAGCGAAACCGCCAACGAGCGCTCCAGCATTCCGACTGCATCTGCTTTACCAGAAAGACGGGAAGTTCGCGATGCCGGCGGACAAGACCATCGTCCTCGGTGCGACCATGCCATCTGGACTCGCTATCGGCGACTTCGATGGGGACGGACGCAACGACCTTGCCGTCGGGCTCCGTGTGGAGCGAAGCCTTTCCCTTTTTCTCGGCTCCGAGCGTTTTGAGAGGGAGCACCGCTCCCGCTACGGGAATGACACCGGCGGCGGCAGCCTTTCCATTGGCCGCGTCAACAAGAGCGGCCTGGCGGACTTTCTCACCGGTGCGGCGTGGCGGCAGTGGCAGGGCGGGGACCGCTTTGGCGAGGCGTATTTCGCTGGACCGGAACGCAACGACAACGGGCGCTCCACCCTGGCCGACATGGATCGCAACGGCACGGATGACGTTATCTTCACCACCTACTGGTCGGGCAAGCTGGACGTGCCGGCGAACAACCGCATCCGCATCTACTACGGGCCATTTCTGAAGATGCAGATTCTTCAGCCCGCCGACGCCGCCCAGGTCGTGACCCTGAACTCTCCTTTCATGAACAGCGACAAGCCGCTCCTCGGCCAGGTGCTGGCGGGAGACTTGAATGACGATTCGCAGCTCGATCTGGTCGTGCCCGCTGCGGGACAAACCCTGGTGTATCTTCAGAACAGCCCCACCGGTTTCATTGAAAACGCCAACCCCACCGTGGCCCTGAAAGACGCGATGCCACTGCTCGTCACCGATCTGAATGGCGACAGGCTCTGCGATGTGGCCTTCCATCCGACGAATGAGTCCAGCATCGCTCTCTGGTATCAGCAGAAAGACAAACCATTTACCGCTGATAGCCTCGCAGCCTGCCCGCGCGTCGCCATCCCCCAGATGACTGGCGTGGTTGCGTCCGGCGATCTCGACGGCGACGGCCGCCAGGAAATCATCGCCGCCCAGACCCGTGGGGGAGTGGCCATCATCACCTTGCCACGACCATGAATGTGTCTCTGACCTGCTTGATAGGATTCCCGATATGAAAAAGAGCGGGCTTGTCAAAAAGCTAACCAAAGGCATCCCGTAGCAAGAGGAAACCGAGGTTCTGAGGGCACTTTTAAAGAGAGACGGCGGCGAAACTTAAGGGGAGGCAATTGCAGCTTTCGCGAGCCGGATTCGGCAGTGGGCAGAGGCGCAAAATCTTTTTCGGAATGAGGCCGTTTTCTTGAAAGAATGGGAGGTGCAGGGGGACTCTGTCTGGGGCGGATGGCTGTGCATCAGGGTTTCATTTGGAGCAAACGCGGTTAATTCTTCAGCTTGGGGAGGCAGTTGAATGGCCTCGCAAGTTTTTGTCTGTAAAAGCTTCTGTCAGTAGATTGAAAGCATGAAGGATTGGGTTGGTTTATTGGGGTGATTTTTGGCGGGTTGGCTGGAGGTAAATTTTGCCAGTTTCCCATTCATCGGAAATTTCCATAAGAACACATTGAAGCACCCCTAGGGCTTGGCTTGATCTCTGGCGATGACCGCCTAAGGTTTCGCCCCGATATGTCCACCGAATCCGAACCCGCTGCGGCCTCTATTTACTCGAACAAAAATCCTTTTCCGGCAAAGCACACCACCAATGTGAAGTTGACCGGCGGGGGATCCCAGAAGGACACGCGGCATCATGAGATTTCGCTGGCTGGCTCGGGATTGAGCTACAAGGCCGGTGATGCGATGGGGCTCGTGGTGACGAACTGCCCTGCGTTGGTGGAAGAGTTGATTTCGGCGTTGCGCGCCAAGGGGGATGAAATGGTGACCGGGCGCGATGGCACACCGAAGCCGCTGCGCGATGCGCTTTTCAGCGACTACGCGATTACTTTTGTGGAGAAGAAATTTGTGGAGGCGGCTGGTGAGCGGGGTGCGACGGAGCTGAAGGAGTTGATGGCGCCGGAGCGCGCTGCGGATTTGAAGGCGTTGCTTTCCGGGAAGGACGCCTGCGCGGATTACGTGGATCTGCTTTTAAAATATCCGCAGTTGAACTTCACGCCGGAGGAGTTCGTGAAGCTGCTGCGCAAGATGGCGCCGCGGCTTTACTCGATTGCTTCGAGCCTGCTGGCGCATCCGGAGTCGGTGCACCTGACCGTGGCCACCGTTCGTTATAAGATCAACGGGCGGCAGCGCCAAGGCGTGGCTTCCACCTTTCTTGCCGAGCGCTGGTCCGGAGAGACGACGGCGGGCGTGTTCCTGCAATCGCAGCAGAAGCACTTCTTTCTTCCGGCCGATGCAGCGACGCCGATGATCATGGTGGGACCCGGGACCGGGGTGGCTCCGTTCCGTGCGTTCCTTGAGGAGCGTCAGGCGCTTGGACATGGCGGGCCGAACTGGCTGTTTTTCGGAGAGCAACGCAGCACGGAGGATTTCTTCTACCGCAGCCAGTTTGAAGCTTGGGTGAACGATGGTTTTCTTCGGATGGACACGGCGTTTTCGCGCGATCAGGAGCAGAAGATCTATGTGCAGACGCGGATGCATGAGCAGGCGCGGGATATCTGGGCGTGGATCGAGAAAGGAGCGGAGTTCTTCGTGTGCGGCGACAAGCAGCGGATGGCGACGGACGTCGACAACGAACTGCACCGCATCATCGAGACCGAGGGTGGAAAGACGCCTGAGCAGGCGAAGGAATACGTCGAGGCGCTCAAGAAGTCCAAGCGCTACAAGCGCGACGTGTATTGAGGAGCAGGCAGCGGCGCTGAGCTCCGCTTTCTCAACGCAGTTTTTGCACGGCCCGGGTCGTTCCAACGAATCCGGGCCGTGTTTTATTCTGCGCTGCCTGGCGAGGTCTTGGTCTGCGACACGTAGAGAGTCGCGGCCCGCTTGATGTCGGATGCGGTTTGCGCCTGAGGCCGCACAAAGCGCGGGGTGAACCACGGGAACATCCCAATGAGGTCGTGGGTGACGAGCACCTGCCCATCGCAGTCCGGACCTGAGCCGATGCCGATGGTGGGGATCGCGCTGCTGCGCGTGATCTGCGCGGTCACGGCGGGGACCACCAGTTCGAGGAGCAGTCCGAACGCGCCTGCTTTTTGCACTGCTGCGGCGTCTTCAAGAAGACGGTCGGCTTCCTCCTGAGTCTTGCCCTTGATCCGGTAGCCGCCTTCGGTGAGGACGCTCTGGGGCATCATTCCGATATGAGCCATGACGGGGATGCCGGCCGCGGTGAGCGCTTCGATCTGTGGGACATGGGAGCGGCCGCCCTCGAGTTTGACCGCATCGGCTCCCGCATCGATGAGAACCTTTGCGCTGGCGACCGCAGTGTGCGGGGTGGAGTAGGTGGCGTAGGGCAGGTCTGCGAGGACGTGGATGGTGGAACGCCCGCGAGCGACGGCCCGTGTGTGGTGGGCCATGTGATCGAGGGTGACGTGGGTGGTGTCCGGGAATCCGAGGACGACCATTCCCAGAGAGTCGCCCACGAGCAGCACGTCGACACCGCTCTCTTCCAGAAGGCGCGCTGTGGGATAGTCGTAGGCGGTGAGCATCGCGACTTTCTCGCTGCGCGCCTTCATGGCGTGCATGTGGGAGGCGAGGGAGATCATGGGGCCCATGAGAATTGGACGGGTGCGGCTTGCGCGGGATCCTCGAGGCGTTCGAGCAGGGAGGCAACGTTTTGTGTGAATCCCGGCAGGAGGAGATCGGGTGCGATGTCTTGGAGCGGAGCGAGCACGAAGCGGCGTTGGTGGAGACGCGGGTGTGGGATGGTGAGGACCTCGGTGTGGAGGGTGAGCGCGCCGATGTAGAGGATATCGAGGTCCAGAGGGCGCGGTGAGTTCTGTGCGCGTTGCGCGGGGCGGCCTGCGTTTGATTCGAGGGATTGGAGTGCGCGAAGAAGTTCCATGGGATCGCCTTCAAATTCCACCTCCACGACGGCGTTGAGGTAGGCCTTGGAATCGGGCGTGCAGTCGACGGGATCGGTCTCGTAAATCCTGGAGGAGGCGCGATGGGCTTTCACTCCGGGAATGGCGAGCATTGCGAGACGGCCGCTGCGCAGGTTCTCCAGTCGATCCCCGAGGTTGGATCCCAAGGCGATGCCGGTGCGCATGGGGCGGGTGGTGTGGGACTGGGGGGCGTTGGGGGCGTTGGGGGCGTTGGGCCGGTGCAACTGTGCAGGCGAAGGGACTACTTGAGTCCGAGCACGTCCTGCATGTCGTAGACACCGGCGGGCTTTCCGTGGGCCCAGAGCGCCGCGCGGAGTGCGCCGCGTGCGAAGGTCTCGCGGTTGGAGGCCTTGTGGGTGAGTTCGACGCGTTCGCCGCCAGTGGCGTAGATGACGGTGTGGTCGCCGACGACATCGCCGCCGCGGATGGCGTGGACGCCGATTTCGGCCTGGGTGCGTTCGCCGACGATGCCGTGGCGGCCGTGGCGGGTATCGTTGTTATAACTCAGGTTGCGGACTTCGGCGAGGATCTCAGCGAGGCGTTTGGCGGTGCCGCTGGGTGCGTCCTTTTTGAGGCGGTGATGCATCTCGACCACTTCGAGGTCGAATTCTGGACCGAGGATCTCGGCGGCCTTGCGGGTGAGCCAGAACAGGGTGTTGACGCCGACGGAGAAGTTGGGGGCGTAGACCACGGGGATGCGCGCGGCGGTGGCGCGGATGGCGGCGACTTGGGCGTCCGAATGTCCGGTGGTGCCGATGACGAGGGTCTTGGCGGACTGGGCGCAGCCGTCGAGCACGGATTGGAGGATGCTGTGGTGGCTGAAGTCGATGACCGCATCGCAGGTGGCGAGTGCTTCGGTGAAGTCGTCGCCGGCGTCGACTTGTGCGGTGACTTTGAGTTGGGGATCCTCGGCTGCGCAGGCGACGAGGGACTGGCCCATGCGGCCGCGGGAACCGTTGATGAGGAGGCGCAGGGGAGGCATGGGGGTCAGGCGATGAGGCGCAGTTGGCGCAGGGTGGCTTCGAGTTTGGCAGCGCTGGCCGTGCTGAGTTCGCAGAGGGGCAGACGTACGTCCGGTGTCATCTGGCCCATGAGTGCGAGGGCGTGCTTGGATGGCACGGGATTGGCCTCGATGAAGAGGTCCCGGAAGAGGTGGTAGAGTTCGTAGTGGCGGCGGCGGGCTTCTTCGTTTTTGCCGGCGAGTGCGGCGTCGACGAGTTCGCACACCTGCTTT
Organism: Chthoniobacter flavus; assembly: GCA_945861435.1. GTDB lineage: Bacteria > Verrucomicrobiota > Verrucomicrobiia > Chthoniobacterales > Chthoniobacteraceae > CAIURC01. The sequence continues at coordinate 86,182 of CAMAUX010000014.1, forward strand.
GGAATCACGTTGGAGGCCACGCTGATGACGCCCACGGCGCCTGCAGCGATGAAGGGGAGGGTGAGGGAGTCGTCGCCGGAGATGACTTCGAAGGTTGGTGGGAGCGCGGAGCGCAGGGCGTTGACGCGTTCGGAGGAGCCGCCGGCTTCCTTGATTGCGACGATGTTGCTGCACTCGCGGGCGAGGCGCACGCAGGTGTCGACGCCGATCTCGATGCCGCAGCGACCGGGGACGCTGTAAAGGACGATGGGAAGGGTGGTGGCGTTGGCGATCGCCTTGTAATGGCGGAAGAGCCCTTCTTGGGACGGCTTGTTGTAATAAGGCGCCACGACGAGTGCAGCCTGTGCGCCGAGCCTTTCGGATTCCTGGGTGAGGTCGATGGCTTCGGCGGTGGAATTGGAGCCTGTTCCGGCGATGACCATGCAGCGTCCCTTTGCGAACTGGACCGCGAGTTCGATGACCCGGCGGTGTTCCTCGTGGTCGAGGGTGGGGCTTTCCCCCGTGGTGCCGACGGCGACGATGCCGGTGATGCCGGCGTGGATTTGCGATTCGATGAGGCGCTCGAAGGCGGCCTCGTCCACCCGGCCATGGGCGAACGGGGTCACCAGCGCGGTGAAGGTCCCTTGGAACATAAGGGGGAAGGTTTTAAGGCGGCGGGTGGGAGTTGGATAGCCTTAGTTTCAGGCAGGAAGTTCGACGGATCCTTCGAAGACGAAGTCGGCGGGGCCGGTGAGTTGGACGTTGTCGTAGCCTTGCGCGGAGTGTTCGAAGGCGACCTCAAGAGTATCGCCGCCGCGCACGAGGACGGAGACGGGGGATGTGGTGCTGAAGCACTGGTGGGCGATGAGAGCGGAGGCCACCATGCCGGTGCCGCAGGCCAGTGTCTCGTCTTCGACTCCGCGTTCGTAGGTGCGGATGGCGATACTGCCGGGTCCGAGCACTTTGGCGAAGTTGGCGTTGGTGCCCTTGGGGGCGAAGTGCGGGTGGTAGCGGAGGCCTGCGCCGAGTGCGCGCACATTGGTGGCCTCGAGGTCGTCGACCCAGACGACGGCGTGAGGGACGCCGGTGTTGACGAAGTGGACGTCGAGTTGGGAGCCGGCCACATCGAGCGTGGCGGCGGGTGCAAGGGAGTGGGGCTTGCTCATGGCGATCTGCACTTGGCTGCCGCGCAGGTGGGCGGTGATCCGGCCGGCCATGGTCTCGAAGCTCACGGAGCCTGTCTTGTTGCCGATGAGGGCCGCGAACCTGCCGAAGCAGCGGGCGCCGTTGCCGCACATCTCGGCTTCGCCGCCGTCGGCGTTGAAGTAGCGCATGCGGTAGTCGGCTCCCTCGCGGGCGGGTTCGACCATCAGCAGGCCGTCGGCGCCGATGCCGCGGTGGCGGTCGCAGAGCTTGGCGATGGCGGATGGGCTGAGGTGGAGGGTGGCGTCGCGGTTGTCGAGCAGGACGAAGTCGTTGCCCGCGCCGTTCATCTTGGTGAAGTGCAGCATAGGAAAGGGGCGCGGATGTAAGCACAACGCCGGGGCGGCGTCCATGCATGGGGCACGGGTGGCGGGTGGCGGGTGGCGGGTGCTGGGCGCGCCGGTTAGTCGGCGAAGCTGGCGAGGAGTTCCTCAGGACTGACGGTGGCCGTGCCGAGTTTTCCAACGACCACGCCGCTTGCATGGTTGGCGATCTCCGCGGCTTCGCGTGCGGAAGTGCCGGAGCAAAGGCCGAGGGTGAAGAGGGCGATGACGGTGTCGCCGGCGCCGCTGACGTCGAAGACTTCGCGGGCCTTGGTGGGGGAGTGGTAGGGGGCGGCGTCTTTTGGGAAGAGGAGCATGCCGTGTTCACCGAGGGTGATGAGCAGGTTGTCCGCGTTCCAGCGGCTGTGGAGTTCGCGGCCTACTTCAAGGAGTGCGGTGTCTGCGGCGGGTGGGTCGAGGGGTTCGCTCCACGGGCGGCCTGCGATGGTGAAGGCTTCGGAGCGGTTGGGTTTGATGACGGAGAGGTGTTCCCAGTGCAGGGGGTTTTTGGGATTGGGATCGACGGCGAGCACTTTGCCAGCGTCGTGGACGAGGGTGCAGAGAGCGCTGGCGAAGGATTGGGAGAGGAGGCCCTTGCCGTAGTCTTCGACGATGACGGCGTCGAGGTGCGGGAGCATCTGGGTGAGTTGCTGGAGGGCGATCTGGGCGTGCTCTTCGCGCAGGGGTGTGGGGCGTTCGCGGTCAAAGCGCACGACGTGCTGCTGGCGGGCGATGATGCGGCTTTTGACGATGGTCTGGTAGCAGTCGGCGGACTGGACGGCGTCGGTGCGGATGCCGTCCTGCTCGAGGAGGTTGCGGAGGTGTTGGGCGTGGGAGCACTGGCCGGTGACGCCCATGACAGAGACGGAGCCTGCGAAAGCGCAGAGGTTGCGCGCGACGTTGGCCGCGCCTCCTGGGAAGAACGATTCGCTGGAGACTTCGACGACCGGCACGGGGGCCTCTGGGGAGATGCGCGAGACTTTGCCCCAGATGAACTGGTCGAGGATGAGATCGCCGATGACGAGGATGCGCTTGGATTTGAATTCGGAGAGCAGGGCCTCGACGCGGGAGCGGTTCATGAGCGGAAGGAGAGGGGCTGGATGCGGTGCGGGGTGGAGGATTTAAGCGAGGGCTTCTTTCACGGCGGCGAAGAGGAGGGGGAGCATGAGTTCGTGATGGCCGATGAGGTAGAGGCCGCGTCCGCCGAGTGCGGTGGGTCTGCGCTGGACGTTTTCGCTGGGGCGGTAGTGGCGGGTCATGTCGAAGGTGGCGGTGGTGAAGCGCTCGACCTTGTGGCCGAGGTTGCGTGCGATGGTCAATGCCTTGAGGAAGACTTCCGGCATGATGACGGCGCTGCCGACGTTGAGGACGAGGCCGCCCTCGAGTTGGGCGAGGACGGCGGCGAAGCGCTGGAAGTCGCGGTAACTGGCCTCTCCGAGCACGGCGCCGTTGGTGGAGGGGTGCTGGTGGATGATGTCGGTGCCGATGGCGATGTGGACGGTGACGGGCAGGTCGAGTTCCGCGCCCGTGGCGAGGATGCTGAGTTGGCGGTTGGGATGGGTGAGTGCGGCGAGGCCGAGGGCGTATCCCGCGCCGTGGCCTGCGGCGACTCCGGAGGCGAGTGCGGCGTTCATGCGTGCGCCGGTTTCCTCGACCATGCCGAAGCTGCCGTCGTTGAGGCCGCGCTGGACGTCCTCGCTGGTTTCGCCCTGGCAGCAGAGTTCGAAATCGTGGATGGCGGCGGCGCCGTTGAAAGCGACGGCGTGGAGGAGGCCCGTGCGCATGGCGTCTGTGAAGAGGGGGTTGAGGCCGACCTTGATGGCGTGGGCGCCCATCATGAGGACGACTGGGCGGCCGTTGCGCACGGCGGCGGCCCATGCGTCGACGACGTGGCGGAGGTCGTCGGCGGCGAGGAAATGGGGGAGGCCTGCGAGGAAATCGCGCAGCGGGGCGCCGGGTTGGTGGGGTTGTGCGAAGGATTGCGCAGAGACCTTGTTGGAGCGATCGGCGACCGGGTAGGTGCGGATCTTGGAGAAATCGAGGGGAGGAAAGCGCATGGGTGGGGATTGGAGCGGCGGGGTGCGGGGTGTCAATGGTGATCTGGGTGGGAACTGTTTGTGGTTTTGGTGGAAGGCGCGGGGCCATCACTCAGTGGGCGAATGAAGGAGGGTTTGGAGCGGCGGCACGTCTTCCAAGGAAATGCTTTGCTGGGCTTGGTCGGAATTCTAGTCTGACGGAGTCAACCACCCCATATGTCTGTCATCCAACGTTTGCTTGGCCGGGAAGACCGGTTCTTCACCCTGCTGGAAAGCAGTGCTTCAGAGGCAAAGGCGGCCACGTCCTATTTGGACAAGGTGGTGGCGCTGCTTGGGGAGCGTCCTGTCGACGAGGCGATGGGGGATCTTGCCCAGTGCCGGCGCAAGCACAAGAGGGTGACGCAGGAGATCTCCGAGCAGTTGTGCGAGAAGTTTGTGACTCCGCTGGACCGTGAGGACATCGCGGCGCTGGCCTCTGCGCTCTACAAGATTTCGAAGAACGTGGAGAAGATCGGGGATCGGCTTACGATTGCGCCTCTGGGTGCGAAGATGGAGACCATTGTGAGGCAGATCTCGATGCTGGATCAGGGTGCGGCGATTGTGGAGAAGATGGTGAGGGAGTTGCACACGCGGGAGCACGATGTGCTGAGGGACGATTACGAGCGGCTGCAGGTGATCGAGGGGGAGGCGGACCGGGTGATGACGGAGTTGCTGAGCGGCATTTACCGGAGCGAGACGGATGCGCGTATGGTGGTGTTCTGGAAGGACATCTACGAGCTTCTGGAAAAGGGCGTGGACCGGTGTCGTGATGCGGGGGCGATCATCTTTGAGATCGTGCTCAAGAACGCGTAGCCATGACGCTATTGCTGACGGTGATTCTGGTGGCCGTGGTGTTTGAATACATCAACGGGTTCCACGACACTGCCAACTCGATTGCCACGGTGGTTTCCACCAAGGTGCTGCCTCCGAGGCTGGCGATCGTCCTGGCCACCATGACCAACCTTGTGGGGGCATTGATGGGGACTGCGGTGGCGAAGACGGTCACCTCCGGATTGGTGAATGCGGAGTTCGTGAATTCCCACACCATTGTGTGCGCGCTGCTGGGCGCGATTGTCTGGAACCTGCTCACGTGGTGGTTCGGTCTGCCCTCGAGTTCCACGCACGCCTTGGTGGGCGGACTCTGTGGAGCGACTTTTGCGACCTCCCACGGGCAGTGGGCCTCGATTATTTGGTCCAAGCCGGTGGCGGATGCACCGTGGTGGAAGTACGGCGGGGTGCTCTACAAGGTGATCATTCCGATGCTGACCTCGCCGTTGGTGGGGTTTGCGGTGGGGTTGATCATGATGTCGCTGCTCTATCTGCTTCTGGAGAACTGGAAGCCGAGCAAGGTGAACAAGGTTTTTGGCAGGTTGCAGTTGGTGAGCGCCGCATACATGGGGTGGAGTCATGGGTTGGTTGATGCGCAGAAGACGATGGGGATCATCACCCTCGCGCTTGTGGCCGCAACCAAGGCGGGCAAGCTTGAAGGGATCCCGGAGTCGATGGCGTTTTTGCGGCAGACGACGGAGACGATCCCTTTCTGGATCAAGGGACTTTGCGCGGTGGTGATGGCTGCGGGCACTGCCGCTGGTGGGTGGCGCATCATCAAGACCATGGGGCACCAGATGGTGCGCTTGCAGCCTGTGCACGGCTTTGCGGCTGAGACCACGGCGGCATCGGTGCTCTTTCTGACGGGTCATTTTGGGATGACCGTTTCCACGACCCACGCTATTACTACGAGCATCATGGGGGTGGGCTGCGCGAGGCGCTGGAATGCCCTCAAATTTCCGGTGGTGCGCCGGATTCTTTGGGCTTGGGTGCTGACCATCCCTGCCACCGCTTTCATGAGCTATTTCGGAATGCGGTTGGCGCAGTTGCTGGGGTGGTGACTTGAGCCCGGCAGAGCGGTTTGACCGCTGGTCCGGATTTCTTCAGGGACCGTTTTCGACACGCGCATTCCTTGCGGGGATGCTTCCCGATGCTGATGGATTCAGGGCTTTCCGGGCTACTCACCCGCAACGGTGAGGAGTTCCCAGTAGCCAGCGCTCAGCGGCGCGAGTCCGTGGATCTGCAGTCCTTCATCGGCTCTTGGGGACGTGGCGGTTTGTGTTCCCCCGATCTGTTCCGCGGCGTGGAGGGGTTGTTCGGGGGGAAGTTCGAGGAATGCGAGTGCCTCGGCGGGGAGCCAGATGCGGACGTGATCGAAGGAGTGCGAGGGGTGGAGGTTCACGACAACGAGGATGCGCTGTTCGCTGCGCGCGTCGTAGCGAAGGAAGGCGTGGATCCAGTGGCCGCTGGCGGTTTCGCCGGGGAGCCGGCCGAAGTCTGGGTTGGCGAGATTGGGGCCGTTGAGGGGGAGGAACTCTCCGTGAGCGAAGGCGGGCTGGGCGTTGAGCTTGAGGATGCGCGAGTAGAAGGCGCGCAGTTCGCGCTGGGCCGGGGAGAGTTGTCCGCCGTCGTACCGGTGCTGGTTGACCCACTTGAGCAGTTCGGGCTGCGACCAGTAGTCGAAGAGGGTGGTGCGGGTGGGGTCGTTGCAGAAGCCCGCGTGACCGCTGCCGCTTTCGCCGACTTCCTGTCCGCTGTAGAGGAGGATGGGGCCGGTGGAGAGTGCGTAGAGGAGGGCGCTCACGGGTTTGCCGACCGCGGGGCCGATGTTGGCCCAGTGGCCCGGGGAGTGGATGCGCACCTCGTCGTGGTTTTCGCCATAGCGCACGGAGTGTTCGCTCAGGAAGGCGTGGGGGATGACGGAGTCGAGGTCGTTGGCCCACGCGGGGCCATCGTAGATGCGTTTGAGGCCCTGGTAGGTGGGATGGTCGTAGACGGCGTCGAATCCTGCGTCGATGAGGTCAAGCATCACGTGGCCGGCGTGGTTGTTGAGGGCGGCGAGCAGGGGGCTTGCGGAGCGTGCGCGCATGGGGTCCTCGTAGGCTTCGGCAAGGAAGAGCACTTCGGGGTCGCGGGCGCGGGCGCGAGCGATTGCCCATGACCAGAATTCTGGCGGGACCATGTGTGCCATGTCGCAGCGGAATCCTGCGACACCGCGTTGCTGCCAGTGGGCGATGACGGAGTCGACCTTGAGCCATGTCTGCGGGAGCACGCCGGGCTGGCCTGCATGGGGGAAGGCGCGGGAGCCGGTGGTGAAGTCGAAGCCGTAGTTGAGCTTCACGGTTTCGTACCAGTCGCCGAGGGAGGGGTGGGGGCTGGTGACGTTGTTGCCGCTCACGCGTGCGCTTTTTTCCTCCGGGGCGAAGAGGCCGTCGCAGGTTCCGAGGACTTCGCAGGTGGGGCTCAGAGCACGTCCCTCGGACCATGTGGGGAGGCGGAGGGGCTGGCCGTGCAGGTGGAAGAAACTGTTGTGCGGGGCGAAGAAGGCGTCCTTCTGGTCCTCGGCTCCGAAGTGGGGGGCGTTTTCCGGTGGGTAGGACCGGGACACATGGTTGGCGACGAGGTCCATGATGGCGCCGAGGCCGTGCTCGCGCATGCGGACGAGGAGGCTGTTGAATTCCTCGTGGCGTTTTTCCGCAGTGCTGGCGTAGTCGGGGCAGAGGTCGAGGTAGTCCTTCACTGCGTAGGGGCTGCCGGCGAGGCCTTTGAGGAGGTCGGGGTCGTCAGCGGGCAGGCCCGGATGTGCGGTGGCGGTGGCCTGGCGTTGGACGCCCGTGAGCCAGAGGTGGGTGAAACCCATGGAACGCAGGCTTGAGAGCGCCTCGTTGTTGAGGTCGTTGAACTTGCCCGTCCCGTTCTCGGCGAGTGTGCCGTTGGGTTTGCGGGTCTGGTTGAGGTTGCTGAAGAGGCGGGGGAGGAGTTGATAGATGCGGGGCCTCTGCTCAAAGCGAGAGCGCGGCGTGCTGGTGCCGGCGGTGAGGTCGACTTCTTGGAAACGGCGGATGCATTGGTCGCCGAAGCCGCCCGGGATGCCGTCGCGGCGGTTGGTGATGAGGCGTCCCCAGCCGTCGTTTGCGCGGAGGTCCTTGGCGTAGATGACCATCTGGATGCGTGTGGACTCCGGGATTTCTTCGAGCGGGATCTGGAGTTGGAAACAGTCGATGGAAACGGTCGCGGTCGCGGTGCTGGGGCGCGCTGTGCCCCAGACGGTCTGGATGAAGTGGCGGGTGGTGCACTGCACACCGGATTCGGTGAGGTGGAAGAGAAAGAGTTGGGTGGCCCGGAAGGGGAGGAAGAGAGTGGATCCCTCGAGGCCTTGGCCGAAGGGGACGACAGCGCTGCCCACGTGTCCCGGCGCTCCGACGGCGACGTACACGCAGTGGCCCGTCTGGGAGATGCCTTCCGCCGTATAGTCGATGGATATCATGGTTTTAGTTAGTGTATCATGGGGGCCCCGAGCGAGTGGAGTCAACGGAACGGGGGCGGGGTGCTGTTGCGGCTGGGGATGCTGGAATTAACAGTCTCCAGGAGTGATGTGTTGTCGCGGGAGGTCGCTGGCGCGCTGAAGTATATCTATTCGTATCTTGCAATTTTTTGCAGGGTGGTGTTTAGGTGTTAACTAATCGATGTCTTGCCCCCCCGGAGATCGTGATTCGCAATATCAGCGGTGCGATGGTTGTTCGCCGTATTTTTGCGTTTTGATTGCTCTGCTTATGCAGGGCAGGCGGAGCTTGGCTTTGTGTGCGGAGGCTGCACGCGCGATTGTTGATGGGGTCGACGGTGATGGAGGGGGGTGGCGCTGTGGGTAGGATCGCGGGTTATCAACTCGGGGCTGTCCAGGGGAGGAAGGGGTTGGTGGCCACGTACCATGCGGAGGAGGAGAGCACCGGGCGCATCGTGTGCCTGCGGGTGCTGGACGGGGAGGGTGTTTCTGCGATGGATCGGGAACGGTTTTTGAACGAGGCCTGCATCACGGCACAGTTGGAGCATCCCGGGGTCATGCCGGTGTATGCGGTGGGCAGTGATGAGCTTGGAAGGGCCTATTACGCGACGAAATTGGTGCGGGGGATCTCCCTGCGCATGGTGCTAGGGTTGATGGAGGAGGGGGTGGCGGCCACGGTGCGCAAGTATCCGCTCGGGGTGCTGCTGACGATGTTTCGGAAGGTGTGCGATGTGGTGGCGTACGCGCACAGTCGCGGGGTGGTGCACCGCAACCTGAAGCCGGAGAACGTGACCCTCGGGGATTTTGGCGAGGTGTTCGTGATGAACTGGGGCGCGGCCATGCTGCTGGATGTGCAGGCAGGTGGTGGTGGTGGCGGTGGGGATGCGGAGGGGGTGGAGGTGGTGGGGACTCCCGAGTACATGAGTCCGGAGCAGGCGCGCGGTCAAATCGATGCGGTGAACGAGCGCAGCGACGTGTACGCGCTGGGAGCCATGCTTTATCGGATTCTCACCCTGCGAGCCCCGGTGCAGAAGGGGCCCGTGCTGGAGATGCTGGGGCGGGTGGAGCGTGGGGAGTTGCTGCCGATCGAAGCGCCAGCGGGGGCGGGAGGGCGGCTTACCCACCTGCCGGGCGGTAAGATTCCGAGTTCGCTGGCTGCGGTGGTTTCCAAGGCGATGGCCATTGATCCGGCGCGGCGTTATCGAGGCGCGTTGAAGCTGCGCCGGGAGGTGGAGCGTTACCAAAACGGGTTCCTGACGGGTGCTGAAAAGGGCGGCCCATGGAAGCGGGCTGCGTTGTTCCTTTGGCGCACCCGAGTGGCGGGCTTGGCCGCGGTGCTGGTGGTGTTGGTGGGTGGGGGATTTGCGGCGCAGATGATTGCCGGAGGTTTGAGAGCCGAGCGTGCGGTGGCGCGCCTTGCCGGGCTGGCGCCCTCGATCAGGGACTTGGCGGCGAGCACTGCGCGGATGGGGCGCATGGAGGAGGCGATCAAACATTTGGAGGTGTCCGCAAGTCTTGGTCCGAATGAAGTGGAGACGCAGATGCGTCGTGCATGGGTTGATGTGGCGAGTGGGCGCATGGGGGCGGCAGTGAGGCAGATGCGCACGGTGTTGAAGCGGAATCCCGGGCATGCGATGGCGGCGAAAGCCCTTCCTGTCCTTGAGAAGCTGGCGCGGAGGCCAACACCCCAACAGTGGCTCCAGGAGGAGCGCAGTGCGCTTTTTGAGTTGCTGCGTTTGCAGGGATTCTCGGGCGAGATGCGGGCCCTCGCCCGGGGCCTGGATCTGGATGTGGATGAGAAGATGGAGTTGGTGGATTTTTGCCTGAAGGACGCTCTGGGGCTTCAGGGGGCTCAGGTGTTCAAGGCGCCCGAAGATCCGCAGCAGGTGGTCGTCCAAATTGCGCGGGGCGCAGGAAATTTTGATACCGAAGCGCTGCGAGGGCTGCCCATTGACCAACTCGAAATATCGGGGCCCGGGGTGTCGGATCTCGGGCCATTGCGCGGGATGCGTCTCAGGAGACTGAAGATGACCGGTACGGCCGTATCGGATCTTTCGCCGCTGAAGGGGATGCCACTGGAGGTTCTGTGGATGAGTGGGGCTCCGGTGAGCAGTCTGGAGCCGCTGAGGGGAATGCCGTTGGTCAGTCTGGATGCCTCTGGGTGCCGGGTGCTCGACTTCAGTCCTTTGAAGGGGTTGCCCCTTCGGGAACTCGCTGCGGGGCGCAATCCTGGAGAGCTGAACCTGCTGTGGCTCAAGGATGCTCCGCTGGTGTTTCTTGGGGCGGAGGGGCTTGGTCTGACGTACATCTCCGAGCTTCAGGGAAAGCCGTTGCGGATGCTGGTGCTTTGGGACAATGAGGTGCTGGATCTCAGCCCGCTGGAAAATGCGAAGATTGAGTATCTGACGCTTGGCAGGGTGGATGCGGTCAGCGGCATCGATCGGGTGCTGAAGTCGATGCCCAACCTGAAGCGGGTGCGGATTCAAACAAGCCAACGAACCCCACTGAGCCAAAAGAGCGAGCTGCCTGAGGTAATCCGGGATTTGGCTGCGCATCCTGCCTTCAGTGAATGGGGTAGTCGGCGGCCCTTGGAGAGCCTCTCCGAGAATTCCGCACTCCTTCAGGCGTGGGAGGTGGAGCGAAAATTGGTGCCGCCCATCAGGGCCGGAGGTGGCGTGCGATGAGCGCCGGGATTGTGGAGGTGCTGGTGCGTGCGATGGGCGGCGGGGAGTTGCTGCGCGTCCTCGTGGAGCCGGGTGTTTACTTGGTGGGAAGCAGCGTGGAGGCGGGTTTGCGTGTCATTGCGTTGGGGGTGCTCCCGGAGCACGCGTGGCTGGCCGTGAGCGAGTTTGGGGTGACTTTGGAAGGCGTGCGCGAAGGCTGCGCGGTGCGCGTGGAAGGACAGATTGTGGAGGGAGCCGTGCTGCTGCTAGCCGGGCAGAGGGCGCAGATCGGCTCTGCGGTGCTGGAGGTTTTGGGGGAGCCCGGGAGCGAGTCCAGCGGGCCGGATGAGAACTACGAGGTGGGCGAGGTGGTGGCCCGTGGTGGGATGGGGGCTGTGCATCGGGCTTTGGAAAAGAGCACGGGGCGCACGGTGGCGATGAAGGTGCTTTCGGAGGGGCGTCGGGGTAAGGGGGACCACGGGCGCTTTGTGGCTGAGGCGAGGCTCACTGCGCGCTTGGAACATCCCGGGGTGGTTCCCATCTATGGGCTCGGGACGGATCGGGCGGGCAGGCCCTTCTACTCGATGAAGTTGGTGGGGGGCGCTACGCTCAAGCAGATCCTTGATTTGATTGCCGCGGGGGGGCAGGAGGCGCTTGCCAAGCATCCGCTTCCGGTTCTTCTCACCGTCCTTGAGAAGGTGTGTGATGTGGTTTCCTACGCCCACAGCCGTTCATGGATCCATCGGGATATCAAACCCGAGAACATCATGGTGGGGGAATTCGGCGAGGTCATGCTCATGGATTGGGGCGTGGCCAAGCGGGTGGGAGGGGCGGAGCGGGCGGAAGCAGTCAGTCTTCCGGAGCCGCTTCAGAAGGGAGACGGCGTGGAGGCCTCGTTTTCGACGATCGACGGGGAGGTGGTGGGCACTCCCCATTTCATGAGTCCGGAGCAGGCGCGTGCGGAGAATTATGCGGTGGATGAGCGCAGCGACGTTTATGCGTTGGGGGCGATTCTTTATCAGATGCTCAGCCTGCGTTCCGCTGTGGAGCAGGGGGCGGTCCTTGAGGTGCTTGGCCGGGTGGGGCGGGGGGAGCTGCGGCCGTTGACGGAGCCCACACCACCTGCGGGCAGGCATCTGCCGGGGGGAAAGATCCCCTCGTCCCTTGCTGCTGTGGTGGCCAAGGCCATGGCTCTGCGGGCGGAGGACCGCTATGGGTCGGCGACGGAGATGCGGGATGATCTTGTGCGTTTTCAGAGCGGATTAATGACAGGCGCTGAGACGCGGGGAGCTTGGAGGAACGTTGGTTTTTTTGTGCGGCGCCATCGGGTCTTCTTTGTGGCTGCCCTTGTGCTGGTGGCGGTCGTGCTGCCGGCCAGCGTGCGAATGGTTCTCGATGGAAGGAAGGCTGAGCGTGCACTGGTCGACCTGCGAGCCACTGCGGTCGCGCTCCGTGCGGTGGCGGAGGAGGATGTGAGGTTTCGCGACATGGAGGAAGCCCTGCAGAAGCTGGAGACGGCGGAGACCATCCTCCCGATGGGCGGCCAATCCACGATCCGCCGGGCATGGATTTATGCGGGTCTCGGCTGGATGGAGCATGCTGTTGGTGCCTTTCGGCGGGCGGAGCAGGAGGGGCAGGCAGAGGCTGTGCCCACGGAGATGATGCCGCTGATGGAGAAACTGGCCGCCGTGCCTTTGGGCGAGTGGTCTCCCGTGGACAAGGCCGCCCTCCTCAGTTCGATGGAGACGCGCGGATTTTCTGGTGAAAGGCAAAGCCTCATTTCCCAGTTTCAGGCCGCGGGAGCCGGACTCCTCGAACAAGTTCTAGCCGAGTTGGAACGGCGCGGCGCCGGGGGGGATTTTTTCGCGAGGCTCGACGACCGTGGTTTGGTCGTGGTCGGCAATCGGGTTGGGCGCGTGGTTTCCAGCGTGGAGGCCTTGAAGGGGCTCCCGATCACGCAGCTGTTGATCGCGAATGTGAAGGCCACGGATCTCAGCCCGCTACGGGGGATGCCCCTTTTGCGCCTGCGGATGACCGGTGTGCAAGCTGCGGACTTCTCGTTTCTCGCAGGCATGAAATTGGAACGGCTTCAGGCGAACTGGGCTGGCTCCTGGGATTGCTCGGTTCTTGCGGGCATGCCGCTGCATCATTTGGAAATTGCGGGCAACGGGGAGGTTCAAGATCTGGCATTCCTTGCGGATGCGCCGTTGGACGGTGTGTTGGATATCAGGCGCACGCAGGTGCGGGACATTGCGGTGCTCAAGGACAAGCCGCTCGAGAGCCTTAATATTTCTTCCACGCCGGTGCGGGACATCTCGTTTCTGGAGGGTTCCCGCATCAAAAGCTTTGCATTCGCCGAGTGCGATGCGCTGGCGACGGAGAAGCAGGTGCTACATCTCACCCGGATGCCGGATCTTGAGTACGTGTATCTTCCTTTCTGCCGGCGAGTGCCCAATTTGCTGCGTTTCCACCCTTCGTTGCAGAGGGTGGGGATGGAATCGCTCTATGAGTCGATCCCGAGGGAGAGGTTCTGGCCCAAGTACGACAAGTGGCTGCGCGAACCGGCTGCGAGCCGGAACAAAGTCGCCCACGAAGGCGCCCCTGTTGTAAAGACGAAGGGGATGCTGGATCGCGAAGCGCGCATGGCGGAATTCTCCATGCAGAATCAACAGCGGTGGTTTCCGCCGGTTGTCCAAGTGGCTGCGCTGTGGGCCATTGAGAACGGGCTCCTGGACGATGTGCCGGTGGACAAAGTGCGCGACGTCCACGTCAAGCTGCAGGCTTTTTTTGGGACCCCGGAGGGTGCGCATCTGGGGCAGATCCGAAGCAAGGCGGACATCAAGGACAAGATCGCGGCGGACCTGAAGGCTGCGCTGACGGAGTTCAAGCAGAGCTACCGCTAGGCCCCGTCTTTGCGCAAGGTGCTGAGCGATCCGGCGTGGTTCCGAAAGCTGTGGGAAAGCTGGAGTTCGCTTGGCAGTTGGGGATAGGGTTCAGGTCCATGGAGCTGCTAGCCGGCCTGCGGCGGTCGTGTTCCGTGTGCCCCTGTGAATCACCACCCCCTGCGACACATGAGCTGCGCGCAAGCATTGCCCCTGCTTGCGGGATGGGCGTTGTTTTTTACAGGCAGCGCTAATGCGCGAGCCGAGGGGTTGGACTCAGCGGCGGAATGGCGCGAGTACCGCGACGCGGGCCGCGTGGAGGAGCTGGCCGCCGCGGGTCTTTCGCACTTGAAAGACGAGCCGCCGCGCGACGCGCTCAAGGGCTGGATCGCGGGTGAGGCTTTGCTCTCACTCAATCAGGGCGGCGAGGCTCTCCAGCTTGCTGCCAAGCTCGATCAGGAACTCTCGCGCAGCATGGCGGGTGGATTCCTTCGCTATCGCGAGGCGCTGTTGCGCGGGGATTCCGCGGCGGCGCGTGCGGCGGCTTCCGATCGGTTGACGAGGCCGGATGCGGCGGGGTACGGCTGGGGGCGTCAGCCCATCGACTGGGTTTTGTACGGGCGGCTGCGTCTTGCGGTGGGCGATGATGCGAAGGCGGTGATGCAGACGTGCTTTGAGCGCGCCCTCAAGGATGATCCCGCCTGCGAGGAGGCGTTCGAGGCGATGGCGGATCTGGCGCTTGAGCGCGGGGACGCGGGGCTCGCATCGGAGAAGGCGCGTGCGGGTTTGAAGAAATTTCCGAAGAACCCTCGGTTGCACGCGATGTTGGGGCTGGCGCTTGGGGACACTGCGCGCAAGGAGGCGATGGTGAGTTGGAACCGTGCACTGGAGCTCCATCCCAACGAACCCATTGCGTGTGCGGCGCTGGGGCGGGTGGCGTTCCAGATGGAGGATGGTGTGCTGCTTGCGCGGGAGCTGGAGGCGCTGCCCGCATGGGATGTCGACGGCAATGCGCTGCGGCTGGCCACGGCGATGGCCGGAGGTGATGCGACGGCGGCGCGCAAGTTGCGCGAGAGCTTTTCAAAGAACGCGCTGGTTCTGCATCGCGCGGGGGTGCTGCTTTCCGGGCGTTACCGTTTTGAGGAGGGGGCGGCGTTGCAGCGTGCGGCGCTGGTGCTCGATCAGCATCTGGCGGTGGCTCGGCGTGCGCTGGCCGAGGATCTGCTGCGCACCGGACACGCGGGGGAGGCGTGGTCGATCCTCGAGGATGTGCACCGACTGGATGGTTACGACGTTTCGGCGTTCAACCTGCTCGAGCTGCGGGACCGGATCGCGAAGTTCACGAAGGTGAGCTCCGAGCATTTCGACATCTGGATGGAGCCGGGCGAGGCGGCGGTCTACGGGGACCGGGTGCGCGATCTGCTGGAGCGCGCACACAAGACGCTCACCGCCAAGTATGGGATGCGGGAGCGCGTGCGGACGACGGTGGAGATTTTTCCCGAGCAGAAGGATTTTGCGGTGCGGACGTTTGGGGTGCCTGGTGGCGACGGGTTTCTTGGGGTGTGTTTCGGGCCTGTGATCACGGCGCCGAGTCCGGCATCGCCGCGCGCGGTGGGGCACAGTTGGGAGGCAACGCTCTGGCACGAGTTCGCGCACACGGTCACCCTTGGGCTGACGAAGAACCGGATGCCGCGTTGGCTCAGCGAAGGGATCTCGGTATACGAGGAGCAGCAGGCGAATCCGGGCTGGGGTCGCCGATTCAAGCCGCGGCATGCGGCGCGGATCACGGGAGGCGGTCTGACGCCCATTGAGGAGATGGCCGGGGCGTTTCGCACGGGCGATCCGGCGGAGATCGACTTTGCGTATCTGCAGGCGGGGCTGGTGGTGGAATGGATCGTGCAGAAGTTCGGGATGCCTGTGCTCAAGAGCGTGCTCACGGATATTGCGGGTGGTGCGGACACGAACGCGTCGCTGACCCGCCGGTGTGGATCCTTTGAGAAGCTCAATGCTGACTTTCATCGGCACGCAGCGCAGTGGGCGCAGGGGCTCGTCGGCAGCTTTGCATGGAGCAAGGAGGCGGCTGCGGAGGTGGCGGGTACGGGCAAGGCCGCGCCGCGCGTCTACGGCGAGGTGATGGCGGAGGCAGGGAAGGCGTTCAAGGGCAAGGATCTGGAGACCGCGCGCAGGCTGCTTGAGGAGGTGGTGGAGGGCGCGCCGCAGATGGCGGATGGGTCTGGTCCGTATCCGGTGCTGGCGGAGGTTTACCGGATGCTGGGGTTGGGAAAAGAGGAGGCGCAGCTTTGGGAGAAGGCATTGGAACGCTGTGCGGATCTGCCTGCGGCGCATGAGAGGCTCACGGAGATTTATGTGCGCGCGGAAGATTGGGGCGGGGTGGCGAGGACTGCGCAGCGCAGTCTGGGGGTGAATCCGATGAACCTGCGCACGGTGGAGTCGCTCTGGAAAGCGGGGGTGGCGCTTGGGAGGAAGAGTGATGCAGCGGATGCGTGCCGGCGCGCTTTGCGACTGGATCCGGCGCATGCCGCGCGCTGGCATTCGCGGCTGGGGTTGTTGCTGGAGACGGGGCAGCCAGAGGAGGCGCGCAAACATCTTGCGGAGGCGCTGGAGAGCAATCCTCGGGACCGTGCGGCGCTGCAGGCGTTTGCGCGGCTTTCCACTGCGCGTGGAGCGAAGGAGGGCCGGCCGTGAGGCGTGCGCTTTTCCCGCTGCTGGCGGTTCTGATGGGCGTTGGGTTCCAGTCTGCGCTGGCGGATGGGATCCCGCCGCCGGGAGCGAAGACGGCGCGCGAGGCGCTTTCAGATCCGAACGAGGTGTTTAATTGGAAGAATCCTCCTGGATTCAAGAAGGACGTCTTCACGTTTGTGCGGCTGCACTACGAGGTGGGCGGGCGCACGGGGCGGCACAATCCGTACCGGTGGGCGATTGATTATCCGGACGCGGACCTGAATCTCTCGTATCGGCTCCAGCAGATGACCTCGATGAAGGTGGATCCCGATGCGCGCATCCTGCGCATGAGCGATCCGGAATTGTTCCGCTACCCCTTTGTGTATGCGGTTGAGCCGGGGGACTGGCTGCTGAGCGAGCGGGAGGTGCAGGCGATGCGACGCTACCTGCTCAACGGCGGGTTTCTGATGGTGGACGACTTCTGGGGTGAGAACGAGTGGGAGGGGTTTGAGAGTGAGATGAAGCGGATTTTTCCGGACCGCACATGGAAGGACATCCCGCGCTCGGACCCGCTTTTCCACTGTGTGTTTGATCTTCCTGAGACGCTCAACTTGCAATGTCCCAACGTCCGCACGGGGACGCTGAGCCAGTTCACTGGGGTGACATGGGAGCGGCCTGATGCTGTGGAGATGCACGTGCGCGGCTGGTATGACGACCGGGGGAGGCTCTGCGCGATTGCCACCCACAACACCGACAACGGGGACGGCTGGGAGCGGGAGGGTGAGAACGAGTACTACTTCCGGGAGTTTTCGGAGAAGAAAGCCTATCCGCTGATGATCAACATCGTGTTCTGGGTGATGAGCCACTGAGGTTTCCGCCCGCGACCCCGTTTCCATTTCACATCCATCCCATCCACTCATGAATGACGCAGCCACCTTTGAAGCCCTCGTCGGCGCACGCGCGAGGATCCATGCAGAACTTGGCAAGGTCATCGTCGGCCAGAAGGCGGTGGTGGAGCAGATCCTTGTGGCGATGCTGACCGGGGGCAACTGTCTGATCACGGGTGCGCCGGGTCTTGCGAAGACGCTGCTGGTGCGCTCGCTGGCGGAGGTTTTTGCGATGCAGTTCACGCGCATCCAGTTCACGCCGGACCTGATGCCGGCGGATATCACCGGGATGGACATCCTGCAGGATGGCCCCTCCGGAAGGGCGCTCACGTTTGTGCCGGGGCCGATCTTCGGGCAGATGCTGCTGGCCGATGAGATCAATCGCACGCCGCCCAAGACGCAGGCGGCGTTGCTGGAGGCGATGCAGGAGAAGCAGGTGACGGTGGCTGGGCGTCGGTACGAGCTGCCTCGGCCGTTCTTTGTGCTGGCGACGCAGAATCCGGTGGAGATGGAGGGGACCTACCAGTTGCCGGAGGCGCAGCTCGATCGGTTCATGTTCAACGTCATCATTGATTACCTGCCGGAGGATGAGGAGGTGGAGGTGATCCAGCGCACGACAGCGCCCGCGAGCGAGGTGCTCCAGAGGCTGTTCACGAGCGAGGATGTGCTGGCGTTCCAGCGGTTGGTGCGCACGGTGCCTGTGTCTGAAGAGGTGGTGCGGTATGCGGTGCGGCTCGCGGCGGCGTCGCGGCCCCAGCAGGCGGGGGCGTCGGAGTTTGCGCGGCGCTTTGTGAACTGGGGCGCAGGCACGCGTGCCGCCCAGTGTTTGATCCTTGGAGCGAAGGTCTTCGCCTTGTGGGCGGGGCGCTCGCATGTGGTCGAGGAGGATGTCCGCGCCTTGGCCGCGCCAGTCCTGCGGCACCGCATCCAGCTCAATTACAAGGCGGAGGCGGAGGGCGTGACGGTGGAGGGGTTTGTGAAAAAGCTTCTGGAGGAAGTCCGCTGAGGATGAGCGAGGGGTGGATCCAGAGGGTGTTTGGTTGGGGACGACGGCGCGCGTCCGCTGCAGGGGCGTCGGTGGACTCTGTGGACGGGGTGGAGCCGACGGCTGGAGGTGGTGCAGTGGTGGGCGGAGTCGGAGGGGTGGGGCCATGGATGGATGTTCCGGCGCTGATGGCGATCCATTCGCTGGAGCTTCGGGTGCGGCGTCTCGTGGAGGGGCTCAGCCGTGGGATTCATCGCAGCGTGCGCCGCGGGTATTCGACGGAGTTCACGGAGTACCGGCCCTACACGCCCGGGGATGATCTGCGGCACATGGACTGGAGGCGGTTGGCGCGCACGGACCGTCCGTATGTGCGGCAGTACGAGGAGGAGTCGGAATGGGGCTGTCTTGTGGTGATGGATTTGAGTGCGTCGATGGCCTTGGGAACCCCGTCCAAGGCGGACTACGGGCGCACGCTGGCTGGGACGCTGGGGATGTTTTTGCACAATCAGGGGGATCCGGTGGGGTTGCTGCGTTTCTCTGTGGATCCGGGCGACGTGGTGCCTGTGCGGCATGGGCCGCGGCAGTTGGCGCGGTGGTGGTCGTTGCTGGCGGCGGAGCCTGCGGGGCGCGGGACCGGGCTGGCGAAGGCGATGGATGGTGCTCTGCGGCTGTTGAAGCGGCCGGGGTTGGTGGTGGTGGTGAGTGATCTGCTCACGGGTCCGGCTTCGTGGGCGGAGCCGTTGCGGTTGCTGCGCGCGGCGCGGCATGAGGTGGTGTTCTTTGAGGTGCTCGATGCGCAGGAGCTCGAGTTTCCTTTTGGCGGAGACACGCGCTTTGAGAATCTGGAGGAGCCGCGTGCGATGGATGTCGACGCCGGCAGGGCGCGGGAAGCTTATCTGCAAAGGCTTGCCGAGCACCGGACCGCTGTGCGCGCACAGTGTGCAAGGGAGTCTGCGCCGCTGTTGTGTGCGCGCACGGATAAACCGCTGGAGCCCGTGTTGCGTGCGGCACTGGGAGAGATCGAACGGCTGCGCCCGCTTTCGGGAACGCGCCACAACCTTGGGAGCCGAGGCTGAGGATGGGTTTTCTAGCGCCATGGTTTTTGGTCGGGTTGCTGGCGGTGGCGGGTCCCATCGCCGCGCATCTGCGCCGGCTCAGCGTGCAGAGGCGTGTGGCGTTCAGTGCGGTGGAGTTTCTGAGTCCGCGTCCTCCGCAGACGGCGCGCAGTCGGTGGGAGGACGTGGCGTTGCTTGTGGCGCGCATCGCTGCGCTGGCGCTCTTCTGCCTCGCGTTTGCGCGCCCGTATCTGCCAGACGCGGTTTCTGGAGTGAGTGGGGGAAGTGTGGTGCGGCGGCGTGTGGTGCTGCTGGACACGAGCGCGAGCATGCGGCGTGAGGGGTTGTTCGGGCAGGCGGTGGAGAAGGCTGCGGGGGCGGCGGGAGGGGTGGGGCCGGCGGATGAGCTGGAATTGCGGACGTTTGATCGCACGGTGCGCACGGTGTTGGACGCGGAGCAGTGGCGGCAGACTCCGGTGGGCGGACGCGAGGCGCTGGTGCGCAGCGTGCTGGCGGGCGTGCAGCCGGGATGGGGGCAGACGCGCATCGACATGGCTTTGCGCGAGGTGGTGGAGGAGCAGGCAGGACGCGGCGCAGCATCGCCCACGGACGTGGTGCTCATCTCGGATTTCCAGCAGGGCGCGAGTCTGGCAGGGCTGCAGGGGCTTGAGTGGCCGGCTCATGTCCGCGTGCAGGCGGTGCCGGTGAGCGCACCTGCCGGGGCGCGGGTGGCGTTGCAGTGGCAGCCGCCGGATCCCGAGAACAGCGCTCCTGAAGCCCCGTACAAGCTGCATCTGCAGGCAGGGCCGGAGTTCCGGGGGGAGCGTGTGCGCCTGCGCGTGGAGGGTGTGGCGAACTCGGAGATCACCGTTCCTGTTGTTGTTGGGAAGCCGCGTTTGGTGACTGTGCCTTCCGTGGGAAACGCGGCTGCGAGAATTTCGGTGGCGGGTTCCGAGGACTTCGCAGGATTCGCGTGGGTGTCGCGGGTGCCGCAGCGGCGGGCGCTTGTGGCCATCGGGGGTGCGGGCGATCCGGGAGACCGCGGCGGGGCGCTTTATTTTGCCGGGAATGCGGCGCGTGCGCTGGGAGATGCGCGGGTGGATGTGGTCCCGGCGGCGACGCTGCCTTTGGAGCGGGATGCGCAGGTGGCGTTGTGGTTGCTGTGCGGCGGATGGGAGGGGACGGAGCGCATCCGTGCTTCTGTGCAGGCGGGTGCGACGGCGCTTGTGGCATTGGAATCGGAGAGGGATGCAGCCGCGCTGTCGCTTCTCACGGGGGAGGCGGTGGGCTTGGGCGAGAAGGCGCTGGAGGGGTTCACGGTGCTCGGAGCTATTGAACGCCAGCATGCGCTGTTCGCGCCTTTCAATTCCCCGCAGTTCTCGGACTTCACCGGGATTCGGTTTTGGAAAAGCCGGCGGGTGGAGCTGGCATCGGCTTCGCAGGCCCGTGTGCTGGCGCGCTTTGATGGAGGGGACCCTGCGCTTGTGGAGTTTCCGGTGGGGGCTGGACGGGTGCTGGTGTGGGCGAGCGGTTGGAAGCCGGCGGACGGGCAGTGGGTGCTTTCCTCCCGGTGCGTGCCGTTCCTTGCGGCTTGTGTGGAGCTGGCCGGAGGCGGCCGGAGTCCTTTTGTGGTGGCTGTTCCCGGGGAGATTCTGAGTGTTCCTGGATCGGTGACGGAGATGCGCGCGGTGGACGGTCGGACGCTGCCGGTGTCTGCGGGGCGTGTGGTGATTGATCAACCCGGCGTCTATCAGATGGAGCCGACGGGCGGTGTGGTGGTGGTGAACGTGGCGCGTGAGGAGGGCCGGGTGGAGCCGGTGTCGATGGAAGCACTCGCGGCCATGGGCGTTCCCGGAGTGTCCGTGGCACCGGATGCGGAGGTGCCTTCGGAGGCGGGTGGGCGTCCGCAGGAGATTTTGGCGGTGCGGGAATTGGAGGCGAAGCAGGGAGGGTGGCGGTTTGTTCTCGGGGCGGTGCTGGCGCTGCTGATGGTCGAGACGCTGTGGGCTGCTCGCGTGACACGTTTGAAGGGAGCCACTGTATGAAACCGCCGCCGCTACCGAGTGCACAGTCCGACAATGGAGGGAGCGAGGATGGGCATCTGAAACCGCCTCCGTTGCCGAGTGCATTGTCTGGCGATGGAGCAAGCGCAGGCGCCAAGTCTGAGCCTGTGCCAAAGATGCATGAGGTGGAGTGGGACATGCATCTGGGGCCGCTGGTGGAGCGGATGCGGCGGGAGAGGGTGTATTGGAGCGGGGTGGTTCTTGCGGTGGGGATGGCGGGGGTTTTCCTGCTGCTTTGGCGCTCGGAGGTGGCGGGGATGTGGCGCTTGGCGGTCCTTGTGTGCTGGCTGGTTGCGGCGCGCCTGTTGCGTGGGCGGTGGGGGCGTTGGAAGCCGTCGCCTGCAGCCATTGCGGCAATGGTGGAACGTTTCGATCCGGCTCTGGAGGGGCGGTTGACGACGGCGTTGCAACAAGGGGGCAGCGGGCAGTGGAATTTCCTGCAGTGGCGTTTGTTTTCGGAGGTGGCGCTCAAAGCGAGCAGTGGGCGGTGGGAGGAGAGCCTGCCGGTGTGGCGATTGGTTTGTGCGCGTGGGGTGCGAGTGTTGGCTGTGGTGGCTGCGGTGGCTGCGCTCATGGGGTGGTGGCGTCTGCCGGCTCCGGCAGCACGTGGCGGGGTTGTGGCGGAAGTGGAGGCGCGGGGGGAACTGCGTGTGCAGCCAGGGGACACCGAGTTGGAGAAGGGGACGCGGCTTTCGGTGACTGCGAGTTTGCCGGAGCGGATGCTCGGAGTGCGTCTGTGCTGGCAGTCGGTGGGCGGCGGCGAGGTGTCGAGTGTGCCGATGCAGCAGGGGCTTTCTGAGGCTTTGTACGGAGCCACGGTGGAGGCGGTGGAGACGGACGTGCGGTATTGGGTGGAGGCGTCCGCGCTGGAGTCGCCGAAGTTTACGGCGCGCGTTTTTGAGTATCCGAAGCTCGAGCGTTCGGACGCCACCGTGCGTTATCCCGAGGGGGTGGAGCCCGCGGAGCGGCTGTTTGAGAACGCGCGCAAACTTGCAGTGCCGGAGGGTTCGGGGGTGGACTGGCAGTTGCAGCTCAACAAGCCTGTGAAGACGGCGCGGCTTCGCTTCAAGGACGGGCGTGTGGAGGAGTTGCCCGTGGAGGCCGGCCGGGCCTTGATTCCATGGCAGCAGAGTGGGTTGATGACCTCAGTGAGCGCGCGTTTGGAGTTGGTGGACGGGGAGGGACGGGGTGCGCGGGAGATGGTGGAGTTGCAGCTTCAGGTGCTGCCCAATCAACCGCCGAAGCTGCGGGTGTTTTCACCGAAGGCGGGCGGGCGGTTCACAGCGATCGAGGAGGTGGAGTTTGAGGCGGAGGCATGGGACGACGCGCAGTTGCGCCGCTGGGGGTTGACGCTCCAGGTGGGCACGGGAGAGCCGGAGGAGTATGTGCTCGGCGAGAATGCGCGCAGCGCCAAGGTGCGCATGGGGCGTTTCGAGGCACTGGAGGCTCGAGGGTTGAAGGTGGGCGACGCGTTGAGTTGGTTTTTCTGGGCCGAGGACACGGTGTCCGGCGGCAGGGTGCGGCGTGTGGAGAGCAATCTGATGCTGGGACGGATTCGTCCGTTTGAGGAGGTCTACAGGCAGGGGGGAGATGCGGACGCGGAAGGTGGCGGGCAGGTTTCGCCGCAGCTTTTGGAACTTCAGAAGCAGGTGCTGGAGGCCACGTGGAATCTGAGGCGCAAGGAGGTGGAGGGCGGTGAGGAGGGATTGCAGAAGGGATTGCAGACGGTGCGCTCTTCGGAGAAGCGGGTGCTGGAAATGGCGGAGGCGGCGGAGGCGAAGACGGATGATTTTCTTGCGAAGCTGAGTTTTGGGGAAGCCATCGAGCATCTGCGCAAGGCGGTGGATGCGCTCGGGGACGACGCGGTGAGGGAGCGCAAGCTGGACCCGGCAGTTTCCGAGGAGCGCGCGGCGTATGCTGCGTTGACGCGTCTTGCGCCGAGCGAGCATGAGATGACCAAGGGGAAGGGTTCGAGTGCGCAGGAGAACACGCGGCAGATGAGCGATCTGGAGTTCGCCAAGCAGGAGGACCGTTACGAGTCCAAGAGCGAGGCCAAGACTGAGCAGCAAACCAAGGAACAGAAGGAGATGGAGGAGTTGCTGGCGCAGCTCCGGGCGCTGGCGCGGCGGCAGGAGGAGGTCTCGGAGCGGATGCGGGAACTCGAGGCGCGGATCCGCGATGGAGCCAGCGAGAGTGAGCGCGAGGCGGCCAAGCGTGAGCTCAAGCGCCTCGCGGAGGAACAGAAGGCACTGGCGCAGGAACTCGAGGAGGCGCAGCAGAAGGCCGCGCAGGCGGGCGAAAATCTAGCCGCCCAGAAGGAGCAGCTTGATGCGGCGCGTGAGGCTTCGCAGCGTGCCGCGTCTGCCGCAGAACGCGGGGCCGTGGACGAGGCGAGGGCAGCCGCGGCGAAGGCTGCGGAGAAGGTGAGGGAGGGCAGCGAGTCGTTGAGGCAGCAGCTTTCCGGATCGAATCGGGAGGCGGCTCGGATGCTGCAGGAGCAGGCGCAGCAGTTGATGGAAAAGGAGCGTGAGATCGCGAAGGCGCTTGAGGGCGATGGGAAGAAGCGGATCGAGGATCCGAAGGTGCAGGCGGGCGTGGATGAGCAACGGCAGCGGCTCGGGACGCTGCAGAATGAGTTGCAGCGGGTGGCGGAGGGCACGGAGTCCTCGGAACCGCTTTTTTCCAAGGCTCTTCAGGAGGCACACCGCCTCTCGGTGCAGAACCAAACGGATGCAAAGCTGGAGGTGGCTTCGAAGGCGCTTCAGTTCCGGCAGCCCACCGTGGCACGCCGCGCGGAGGAGTCGGTGGCGAAGGATCTCGAGGCGCTTGCGTCGGCCGTGGAGAAGGCTGCGGATGAGGTTTTTGGTGATGATGCGAAGGCGTTGAGGCAGGCGCTGGCGGCTGTGGACGCGCTTGCTCGGGAGGCGGGCGGGAACCGTGAACCGCAACCGGGACAACAACCGGGACAACAACCGGGACAGCAGCCGGGACAACAACCGGGACAACAACCGGGACAACAACCGGGACAGCAACCGGGGCAACAACCGGGGCAGCAACCGGGGCAACAACCGGGGCAACAACCGGGGCAACAACCGGGGCAACAACCGGGGCAACAACCGGGGCAACAACCGGGGCAACAACCGGGGCAACAACCGGGGCAACAACCGGGGCAACAACC
>CAMAUX010000015.1 GCA_945861435.1 Chthoniobacter flavus
CTGTGGTTCATTTTCATTACGGCCTGGCTGTCTTGGATCGGTTGCTCCCCACCCCGCCTCACGGCGACGCAGTTACCGACCCATCACTGCCGCATACAGCCAACTCGGCAGACGGGACTTTCACCCGCTTGAGCACCGCATTCACCGGCGCAGCCTGTCCCTTCTGGCTCCACTATTGGCTCTGCTCCCCCGGCATTGCCTGAGCCTCTCCCTATTGGCTCCACCACTATTGGCTCAACTATTGGCTCAACTCTTCGCAGGCGTCCCAAGAAGGAGGACGACGACTCCGCCTTGTTAGTGTCCTTGCCGCCGTCGTCCCCAAAAACCACGGCGGAGCCTATTATCTAAGCGCCCCTAAACGCCCCTCGGAACAGCCATTGGGTTACGCACCACCCCTTCCCAACCACATCAAGAACTCGATCCCTCCCCTCAATCTCCACATACTTCCCTCATGAACCCGTCCACACGCACCGCCTCCCTTGCCTTCTCCCTGCTCATCGCCGCGCTTTTGCCAGCCTGCGCCCGCATCACATTCAGCACCAAGGAAACCACGGCGTCCGTTTCAGGCTCAGCCGATCCCCGCCGATCCTCACCCGAAGCCGCACTTGCTGCACTCAAGGCTGGCAACCAGCGCTTTCGCGCAGGCAAGAGCACTGGACACCACGACTCCATCGGCAAAGCAGCCGCATCCGCCGCCCATCAATATCCCGTCGCCTGCGCATTCACCTGCGCTGACAGCCGCACTTCCCCGGAAGCGATCTTTGACCTCGGCGTCGGGGAACTCTTTGTCTGCCGTGTGGCCGGAGTGGCATCCGGCGTCAACGACGATGCCAGCCTCGAATATGGCACTGCCGTGCTCGGCGCTCCGCTCATCGTCGTCATGGGCCACACCAACTGCGGCGCCATGAAGGCGGCCATCGCCAACAAACCCCTCCCGGGCTCACTCCCGAAACTCGTTTCCCAGATCCGTCCTGCGGTCGAAAAGGCCGGGGCAGCCAACCCGCACGCCGATTCCAGCACCCTGCTCGCTGCCGCCACCCGCGAACAGGTGCGCACAGAAATCCGGCACCTCATGGGAAGCCCCGTCATCCGCAAGCAGGTCCAAGCAGGCAAACTCAAAGTCGTCGGCGCCATCTATAACCTCGAGGATGGCTCCCTAATCTGGCTTTAAGACCACCTTGCTGCAGCTCATCAAACCGACCACGGCTCACATGCCGTGGTCGGTCGCTTTCGGGCGCATCGGCTCCTGTGTTAAAACCACAGATGTGTCCTGTCATTCCCTCCCCCCCGGCGCACCACCACTGCAACGCCGCTCCGCCCGACAGCGTCCGCCTCCATAACAACTGCGCGCGGCTACTCCTGTTGAGCCCCGCTTCTCAGTCCCCGACGGACGCCCTCTGGCCCGGCTTCCAAAGCACCACCAGCCTCACCCGCCTGCCTCGCGCAATCTGGAAACCCTCCACCGGCAGCGCCTCCACGCCCTCGGGGGTTCCCGCTCCAAATATCCCCGCCACCTCCGCCTCCTCGCACACCAGCAAGCGCGGCCCGGGCTGCGCGATCCACCGCACCGCGTCCCCCTTGGACAAAATCTCAAGGTAACCCGCAACACGCCGCCGTAGCGTCCACACGAGGCTCGGTTCCTGAAACCGCAGCGTCGCCACCGCAGTATCTGCCGCCAGGCGATCCTTGATCCGCGCCCACAGCACTTCCGACGGCGTGTGCCTCGCTGCCAGAGGAAAGAGCACCAGTGCAATAACCGCAACGAACACGGCCCATCCCAGCGCCACCCGCTCGAACATCCGATCACCGCCCAACGCCTTCCCGCCCATGAACGCCCCTCCATCCGGCGCGGAGGAAGCGCCTCGCGCGGGCCATGCACTCGCCATCAGCAGGGCGAGCGCTGGCAGGGCCGGCAGCGTGTAATGAATCAGCTTCGTGCTCACCAGCGTGAACGCACCAAACACCACGAGCACGACCGCCCCAAGGTAACACGCCGTCGGATCGAATCGATCCCGGCGCCACCACTTTCCAGCCACACCCGGCAGCCAGAAACTCCAAGGAAACAAACTCACAAACACCGCCACGAAGTAAAAGGGAAGGCCTGCCAAATAACCCGCCACACCGCGCAATCCGTGTCCCTCCATGACGCCCACGCTGCGCGCCACCACATGCTTGCCGAGGCCCACCGCTGCGAACTCACCACCGGTGCGCAGGAGCGCAGGAACACCCCACGCGGCCACCATCCCGAGCATCACCACCACCCCAAGCACCGGCTTCCACCACGGCCCCAAAAGCGCGCGTCGAGCCTCCTTCGGCGCCCATGGAAGAGCAACGAGCGGCAGCCATGCAACGGGCCCCTTTGCCAAAAAGCCCAGCCCCAACGCCACCCAGAAACACGCACCCGCCCAACGCACCCGCCGGGACTCCTGCCCCAACAGCCAAGCGCACCATGCCGCGACGGTGAAGCACAGCACCATCGTCATGTCCGCCACCGCTCCGCGCCCGTGCTGGAAAACCTGCACACAGAGGCTGAACACCAGCGCCGCACGCTCGCCCGTGGCAACGCCGCGCCAGCGCGCCCCCCACAACAGCAGGACCAGAGCAGTCAACGCAGCGCAGAGAGCGCTGGGAAAACGCACAGCAAACTCATTCCCGCCGAACACCCGCATGCTGGCGGCCTGCATCCAGTACACCAGCGGTGGCTTGTCAAAGCGGTACCCGCCGTTGAAGTGCGGCACCACCCAGTCCCCACCCTGCACCATCTCCCGCGTTGCCTCCGCAAAGCGTGGTTCATCACGGTCTACGAGCGGCAGACTGCTGTTGCCAGCGCAGTGCAGCAGGCAGATCGCCAGAGCCAGCAGCGCCATGCGTGCAATCCGTATTCGATCCATCGCCAACTGCCTTAACCCGTTTCACATGCACACATCAATGGCATGAGCCGTATGCGACGTAAAAATGACATCGCCGCCACCCGTCATTCACAAATCCGTGCCTAAAAGATCCTCGTGCCGCAACACTCCTTCCCTTCCTCCGCACTCAAAGGCCGCTTCCACATACTCTGGGCAACCGCACTGGCAGCCGTCGTGCTCGCAACCGCCTTCCATTTCGACACCCCTGTGCTCGCATGGTTCTCCAAAGACCTCACCCGCGAAATGGCCCACTCCGCCACCGCCATCTCACGCTGGGGAGACTGGCCACCTCTGGCTGCAGGTATCGGCGCCATCCTCTTCACAGCCGCCGCCTGCCGCGCACAAGCCATCGCCCGCGGCGCGCTCGTGATCCTCCTCGCCGCCTCCCTCGCCGGTTCCACCGCCTCTGCCCTGCGCATGTTCACTGGCCGCGCGCGCCCCATGGCAAAGATCGCGCCGGGCTGGCACGGCCCGCATTCAGGGCGCCACAAGCTCAACTCCTTCCCTTCGGCCCACACCGCTGTGGTGGCCGGAGCTGCCGTCGCCACCGCACTTCTCGTGCCCTGGTCCACCGTCCCTGCCTGCACTCTCATCCTCCTGATGGCATGGGCTCGCATGCGCGCTGGAGCCCATCACCTCTCCGACGTCGTCGCAGGCGCCCTGCTGGGCGGCTTCCTCGCCTCATGGCTCCTCTCCCGCATCCCTGCACGCTGGCCCGCATGGGGTTGGTTGTCCACGCGCGCAAACGATCCCACCGGCCGACTCAAGGACATGCTCGCCACTGAGTCGGCGACACCCAACGCCTGAGCCACCAGACCCGAATGCCACTTCTTGAGTGCTGCGCAATAGGGCGATGCACCACCGCCCGAAGCTAAGCCCCCTCCAAGTCTCACCGTAAGATGCGAGGCTCGACGGTTGATGGCCTCGACCACGACACGGTGGGCGTCCCGACCGAGGATCAGGCACGCGCATTGCCCCAAACAGCCCCATGCCGGAAGCATGGGAGCCAGTCGGTGACTGCAGTCCGCAAAGCGGATGCAGGGAACCAACGGATAGCAACGCCTCACGGCGACGCAGTTACCGACCCATCACTGCCGCATACAGCCCACTCGGCAGACGGGACTTTCACCCGCTTGATCACCGCATTCTCCGCCGCACGCCTGTCCCTAATCGACGAATGCGCTACCCGTTTGAATGCGGCGATCACCTCCGCCTCAAACTCCGCGTCTCCGAAGGTCACCTCGGAGGGCCCACCGTCTCCGACCTCTGGCCCAACGCCAACTGGCACGAACGCGAAGTCTTCGACATGATGGGCATCCGCTTCGCCGATCATCCCGATCTGCGCCGTATCCTCATGTGGGACGGCCACCCCTTTTATCCCCTGCGCAAGGACATTCCTCTCGCAGGTCGCCCCAACGACATGCCCGACGTGGCCTTCACCAACAAGGCACCCCTTGAAGCCGGTCCCTTCGTCACCGTCCCTTCCTGCGCCACCACCAAGGATCGCGAACCTCGCGCCCGTCGTCAGGAGTAGCCCCCCCGGGGCTCTTAGGCTGCCGCGCTTCAAAGCGCACAGAGCACTGACAACTGCGATCTACGCGTCTTCCACCAGTCGCAGATAGAACTCATGGAGAATCGCACAATAGACTCACACGCCAAGTGGCCACTGCAGTCATTCCGAGGCCTGCCAGTCCTGGGATGTTCTCTCTCTCAAAAATCAAACTTGCGAGTGGCTTTGGGCGCCTCCTGTGGACCTTTGCGGGAATCCATCAGGGTCTCGTT
The DNA here is from genome assembly GCA_945861435.1 of Chthoniobacter flavus. Taxonomy (GTDB): domain Bacteria; phylum Verrucomicrobiota; class Verrucomicrobiia; order Chthoniobacterales; family Chthoniobacteraceae; genus CAIURC01. The sequence continues at coordinate 4,692 of CAMAUX010000015.1, forward strand.
CGTATAGCGGAGCAGGATCAACAGTGCAGCAGGATCTGCCGTCGTCGTGCCCGACTCGGTGGCCAACTGACAGAGGATCGATTTGGATTCCTTGTCCGATAAACCGGGGTCGAATTTCCAGATCGCCACATTCCCGAGATGGTTGGGCTCCACCCGGGTCCGGCTCCGCCCCGGGCGTCCATCGGAATTCGGCCGTCCGTAGTTCTGGATGATCAATTCGCGAAACGCCCGGTAGGTGCCAACCGGGTTGGCCCGGGGGCGAATCAGGATGGAACCCGACACCAGGCCACCTTTTCGAAACTCCAAGGTCCAGCGCACAACAGGTTCCTCAGAAAAAAAGCCCCCCTCGATTTCGATTTTGTCGCCTGTGGGAAGTTCCTCCGGCAACACGATTTTATGGCGGTCAGCCAGTGTCCGCAAAACGTCGCTCACACTCGATCCCCATGGGATCTGGACAAAACCTTTGGGACGGGCCGCAGTTTGCGCAGCACCTGAGTGGGTGAGGAAAAACAGGATCAGCGCAAAGACGCCAAGCAATCGGGAGGCGTACCCGCGGGGAGATCTGGAGGAGCGGTGCATCGCAGCCGTGATTGTTGAGAAGTGCCGAGCAGAAACTCAAGAGCTTCCACGATGCAGAGCAGTCCATCTTCATGCAGGAAACCGGAAAGGCAGAGGAGATTGGTCAGCCTCTGATGATCTATTGAAGACCGCTCAATAGGGCTCACAAGCCGCGCCGGGACGCTAAACCCCGTCCCGGTTCCACTGTAATATGCGACGCTCAATCAGCGCCACTCGGGACTCGCCCCAAAACCTTTGCGACTCCTTAAGACACCACCCCTTTTCCAGCGCCCGTTTTAATCCAGCAACCCGAGAATCTCCTCGCTGCTGAGCCCCTCCATCAGCGGTTGCTCGCTCTCCAGAGTCGCTTCCACCAATTCCCGCTTGCGCGCCTGCAACGTCAGAATCTTCTCCTCCACGGTGTTGCGCACGATCAGCTTGTAGACCGTCACCACCTTCTGCTGCCCGATCCGGTGCGCACGATCTGTCGCCTGCGCCTCCACCGCCGGATTCCACCACGGGTCAAAATGGATCACCGTATCCGCTGCCGTCAGATTCAACCCCACACCGCCCGCCTTCAGGCTGATGAGAAACACGGGCACCTGCCCCGTCTGGAACCGATCCACCACCTGCTGACGGTCCTTCGTGGAGCCATCCAAATAACAGTAATCCACCCCCAGCGCCTCCAGGCGCTCACGCATCAACTGCAGCATCGCCACGAACTGGCTGAAAACCAGCACCCGATGCCCGCCATCCATCGCCTGCTGAAGCAATTCCTCCAAAAGCTCCAGCTTCGCTGAACCCTCGGGCCCACCCTCCATCGCATCGCCCAGCAAACGCAGATCGCAACACGCCTGACGCAGCCGCAACAACGCAGTCAACATCACCATCCGGGCCTGTCCCTGCGCGGCCCCCCCGACGAGTTCCCCCACCTTCACACGGGTCGCCGAAAGCAGCGCCCCGTACACCTCCGCCTGCTCCGCGCTCATCTCGCAATAAGCCACCTGCTCCAGCTTTTCCGGAATCTCCTTGGCCACTTCCGCCTTCTTCCGGCGCAGGATGAACGGCCGCACCCTTTCCACCAAACGCCTCTGCTCACCGCCCCCGGGCTTCGCTTGAATCGGCACTTCAAAGCGCTCCTTGAAATCCGCGCGCGTCCCCAAAAATCCAGGCATCAGGAAGTGCATGATCGACCACAAATCCCGCACCGAATTCTCCACCGGCGTACCCGTCAGCACGAACCGATGCTCCGCCCTCACACTCTGCGCCGACTGCGCGTTCAGGCTCTCGGGATTCTTAATGTGCTGCGCCTCGTCCAAGATCATCACGCGGAACTCCACCCCCCGATACCGATCGGCATCCCGCCGCAAAAGCGGATAACTCGTCAGCACCAAATCCGCGGACCCTATCTCCGAGAAAAGCTCCTGCCGCCGCCCGCCAGAGAGAACCAACACCCGCAGTTCCGGCGCGAAACGTCCCGCCTCCCGCTGCCAGTTCACCAGCAGCGAAGTGGGACACACCACAAGCGCCCGCCCGCCCAGATGCCGGATCAACGCCAGCGCCTGCAGCGTCTTTCCCAAACCCATCTCATCCGCGAGCACCCCGCCCCATCGGTTGCGCGCAAGGAAGCTCATCCAGAACACCCCCTGCTTCTGGTACGGACGCAGCACCCCGTCCAAATCTCCCAAAGCCACAGCCTCCATCCGATCGGGATGCCGCGGCGCTTCCGCACGCTCCCGCCATTCCGCAGGCCCCTGCACCTCCACCGCATGCTGTCCGGCCACCCCCTGAAGGTAACTCGCATGCCGCGCATCGATCCGGTACTCGCCCGGTTGTCCCTGCCTTGGATTGCAATCCTTGAGCACCTGCTGGAACTCCTCGAGCATCTCCGCGTCGAACACCGCCCACTTCCCGTTCGGACGCTTCACCGCGTTGCGTCCGCTCTGCAGCAGTCGCTGGATCTCACCGGGCGAAATCCGTTCCCCGTGCCCACCCCGCAACTCGAGATGCAGATCGAACCAGTCCGCCCCGGTCCCCCTCACCTCCATGCGGGGCTCCAAACGCTCCACACCACCCGTCACCTGCTCGAAGCGCTCGCCGATGGTCACAGTCCACTCACGCTGAAAACGCGGGAGATCCCGCGCAAAGAAACTGAGCACGGCCGTCTCACCCTTGAGCGCAAACTCGCCCCGCCCGTCCGGCCCGTTGAACCCGGCTGCACGCAACCTCCCAAGCGCCTCCGCCTCCTCCGGATCCCCCGCCCGATAACCCGCGCCACCCAAACTCGTGCGCCGCTCTCCCCGCCGCGCCTCAAGGGTTGCGGACAGAAAGTTGAGCGACCCCTCCAGTTTCAAAACAAAGCTCGCCGGCACCCTCTGTCCCGCGCCCGTAGCTGCACCCGATTGCGCACCCGCCGACACTCCCGCACCAACACCGACCATCACACCCGACACCCCACCGCGCCCGGCCCACTCAGCGCCCAGCGTGAAGAACGCCCCCAGCGAGGGCAGTTCCCGCGAAAGAAATCCCTCCACCCCATCCGCTGGAAGCACCACCTCCCGACGCAGCAAATCCCGGTACGCCACAGGCAACCCGGGCGCCACGGACTCCAGTTTCTCACCCCTCAACAACCACACCCCTGGCCCAGCCTCCCAAAGACTGCCATCGCCCGGCATCTCCGCCTTCAAGCGCAGACGCCCGTCGGACAACCTTTCCACGGTCAACGGCGGCCGCAGCGCTTCACTTGCAATCTCCAGCCTTCGCTGACGGCCGAGCATCACCCGTGGATGCCCGGCCAGGCTCACGAGCAAACCCGCAAACTGCTCGCGGTTCATCATCGCCATCCCTGGCAACTCCCCGCCAGTCATCGCCGAAACAACCTCCAGCACCCGCAAATCCTCGGCTGCGCACCGATAAGCCACCTTGCGATCCAACGCCCCGAGCAGCGTCCGCTTCCCACCCACCACCACCTCAAAAACCACCTGCACCGCATTGCGATCCCACGCCGGCACAAGGTTCGGAGCCAACACCATCTCCAGCACCAAAGCGGTTCCCGCCCCATCCACCGCGAAGCCCGCAAGCTTCACCGCTTCGGGCTTGGGCGCAGGCGCCGGAGCCGCCTCCACCTTCACCTGCGGACGCAACACCTCCAAACCCACCGCCAGCGAATGCTCGCAAATCGCCCCGTGCTGACGCGATGCACGGCAGGTGCACAGATTCTCCACCCGGCTCTTGGACTCGATCCGCAGCCCGCACCGGAACTCCGTCTGCCCCTCGCGCACACGCCCCTGCAGAAGCGGCGGCGCATACGCAGCCTCCAGCACACGCCCCGCCTGATGCAGCGAGCGCGCCTGCTTCATCACCTGCCAGCCTCCCGCATCAGCCAGCATTCTCTCCGAAAGTAAACTCATCCCCACTCACCTTCCGCCCCACCCCCACCCAAGGGCAAGCCCCCTCCCACATCCGCTCTAAACGTCCGCGTTATCGACGGAGCAAAACCGCGCGAGAAACTTCGCAGCCACCACCTCCCCAACAGCCTCCACGCTGAGTTCGCGGCCCACCTCCCGCTCAAGACTCGTCATCTCCACCCCGGCAATCCCGCACGGCGTGATCCAAGTAAAAGGCTCAAGGCTTCCCCCCACGATCAGCGCAAACCCGTGCATGCTGATCCAGCGCCGCACCCCCACTCCAATCGAAGCAATCTTGCGTCCCCCCACCCACACCCCGGTCAATCCATCGCGCCGCCCAGCCTTCACCCCCATCTCCTCCAACGCATCAATGAGCACCGATTCCAGATCGCGCAGATGCTTGTGCAAATCCTGACCCCGCCGCCGCAGATCCACGATCGGATAACCAATCAACTGCCCGGGCCCGTGATACGTCGCCTGTCCGCCCCGCCCCACCTTCACCACCGGATGCGGCAGCGCCTGCGCCTCCCGAAGGCTCGATTCATCCGGCGTGCGCCCCATCGTGTACACCGGTTCGTGTTCCAGCAGCAGCAACTCGTCCTCCCGCTGCAGATCCAGCGCCTTGGCCGCCACCAACTCCTCCTGCATCGCCAACCCGGCCTCGTAACTCACCCGCCCCAGCCAGCGCACCTTCATATCCGCTCCACCTCCACAACCCCGCGCTGGGCCGACTGCGCCATCTGAAAATGAGTGAGCCCCACCGCAATCGCATCCGCCGCGTCTCCCACTGGCGTCTCCGTGAGCCCCAGCAACGCACGCACCATGAATCCCACCTGCCCCTTCTGCGCACCGCCATAGCCCACCACCGATTGCTTCACCCGCCGCGGCGCGTACTCATAAACGGGAAGCCCGCGCGCAGCCACCGCCAGCACCGCAGCCCCGCGTGCCGCCCCCATCGTGATCGCCGTCCGGTGACTCTGCACAAAGATCACTGCCTCAAAAGCCGCGCACTCCGGCTGGTACTGCGCCACCAACTCCCCCACCCGTTCGTGAATCGCCACCAGACACCCTGACACCAGCAGCTTTGGCGCATTCTTGATCACCCCGTACTCCAGCGCACGCACGCGCCCCCCCTCCTGCTCCAGCACCGCATAACCGCTGGAACGCAACGAGGGATCAATGGACAGGACACGCATGCAAGGGTTGCAACCCTAGCCACGCATCCCGGCGGCTGACAAGCAGCCCAACTCCACTCGCGCGTCAGGCCTTCCGGTACGCGCGCCGCACATGCGCGTTCGCAGCCGCCTCGTTGCTGAACTTCAGCGCCGCCGCGTCCCACAGCAGTTCCCGATTCGGAAACCGGCTCGCCACGCTGCCCAGCAACACGGTCTCCGTCAGCGGCCCGGCGTAATCAAAATTCGCCCCGCAACGCCCCTTGCCCAGCACCGCATCCACAAACTCATGCCAGTGATTCGCCCCCTCCACCGCGATCACCGGCTTGCCCTCCACCTTCGGCCCCACAAGGCGTGGCATTCCCACATGCGGCAGCACCAGCACACCCTCGGTCCCAAGGAAAATCGAGCCCTGCCCGGGCACCGCCGACTTGCCATCGGCTCCCTTGCCCACCAACTCGAGCACCTCGCGCGGCGGCTTCTGATCCCCGTCGTACCACGTCACATCCACCGTCTTCCCCTCCGTGTACGCAGTGCCGGGAAACCGGTATTTGCACACCGCATCCACCGCCCACGAATGCGCATTAGGCGCCGCCCCCTCGCTGCGCACGCTCAACGGCGCAGTCAGCGCCAGCGCCTTGAACACAGGATCGTAAATGTGACACCCCATGTCCCCAAACGTCCCCGTCCCAAAATCCAGCCGCTTGCGCCAGTTGCCGGGATGATACCACCCGTTCCCAATAAAAGGCCGCATCTCGCACACGCCCACCCACAGGTTCCAGTCCAACGTCTCGGGCACCGCATCCCCACCCGCCGGCATCGCCGCGCCATCCCCCCACTTCTTGTTACTCCACGTGTGCACCTCGCGCACCTTGCCCACCGCTCCCTCCTGAATCAGACGCACCGCCGTCCGATACTCCTTGCTCGAGTGAATCTGAATGCCCATCTGCGTGTGCAGATTGCGCGCACGCGCCAACTCCGCCATCTGCCGCGACTCCGCAATGTCGTGCGTCAGCGGCTTCTGCCCGTACACATGCAATCCCCGCTCCATGCACGCCAGACCAATGGGCGCGTGCATGTGGTCCGGCGTCGACACATTCGCGCTCTGCACGTCCTTCTCCTGCGCCAGCAACTCCCGGTAATCCTTGTACACGCGCGCCTGCGGAAACTTCTCCCGGAACTTCGCCGTGTTGCGCGCATCCACGTCGCACCCCGCCACCACATCCACCGCCGGATGCGACGCGATCGCCGTCAGATCCGCCCACGCCATCCCCGAGGTGCCGAAGCTCACGTGACGCACCCGCCCCGAAGCCGCCTGCGCCCGCAGGCCCGTGCCCACAAAAGGCGCTGATGCCAGACCAAGGCCCAGCGTGGTGAGGAATTGACGTCGGGAACGTTCGCAACCATGGGGGAGGTTCATGCCCCCTTCTGCTCACCACCTCCCGGCAGGGTCAATGCGATTCCGTTATTTTTGTGGCTTTTGACCCGAACCATCCCATTTTCGGCGATACCCGCCCGCTCCCATGCCGCACCTCACGCACCGCCTCCGCGCACTCCTCTGCCTGCTCCCCGCGCTCGTCCTGCTGCTCGCACCCACCAGTGCCCACGCATGGGGCCCCATGCATTCCGCCATCACCGAGGCCGCTTTCAATGCCCTTCCCCAATGGCAGCAACATCTCCTCGCCGATCAGCGCTCCCAACTCATCGAGTTCGATTGCATGATCCCCGACCTCGTACGCGCACCCGCCCAGCGCAAAACCCTCGGCCGCTTCGCACTCCTGCCCAACGGCGATCCCTTCACGCACGAGCCTCACAGCAGGGCCCACAACGCCGCCCAGATGACCCACTACTTCCAGCAAGCCGTGGACCACGTCGCCAAGGGCGATCTCGCTGAAGCCTCCCGTTACGCCGGTTGCCTGCTCCATTTCTTGGAAGACTGCGGAAGCCCCGCTCATTCCATCCCCGGCGACAACCAGCACGGCCTCATGCAGGACCTCCTCGAAGTGCCACCGGCTTTTAGGGACAGACCCCTCCACGGCCTCATCGAGGAAGGCTCCCTGCCCCTCTCCCTCGCTTCCTACCAACCCGTTCTTCTGGGCTCCACCACGAACGAAGCCGTCTTCCACCTCGTCGAACGCCTCAACGCCAGCATCCGCAACGCGCGCCACCAACTCGTCCCCATCCTCCAAGGCGTCTTCCGCGGCGACCAACCCGCCGTCGACGCCGCCCGCCGCAACGCCGCCCTCATGGACGCACAGGTCGCAGCCGACGCCCTCCACACCATCCTCGCCATCGGTTCCAAACGCTTCGAACCCGCAGCCCTCCAATCCCTCGCACAAGTCGACCTCACACCCTTCACCCCGCTCGAAACACTCGCCCAATCCTACCTCCCCCAATTCGCCTACTTCTCCAATCCCTACTTCGGATTCCCCGTGCGCAACGCCCTGCTCAAGGACGGCCGCGAACGACTCCCCCTTGTCCTCTCCCTTGCCAATGAAGGGACAGTCGCCACCCGCACCTTCCCCTCGGGCCTGAGCCTCGGCACCTCCTGCCGACTCTCCTACGCCCTGCCGGAAAAGGTCTACGACCGCTTCACCTGCCACCTCGGCCTCCACCCGGAACTCGGCCGCGAAGGCCGCGTCAACTTCCGCATTTCCGCCGACGGCGTCCCCGTTTTTGAAAGCGGCCCTCTTTCCGGCGCGGACCCCGCGCGCTCCGTCGACCTCCCGCTCTGGCGCGTGCAGGAACTCTCCATCGAAGTGCAGAGCGCAGGCACCGCACCCGCCGCGAGCAACTACGCCATCCTCGCAACACCGCTCCTGCACAAAGCGCAGGCCCCTCCCCGCCTCGACCAGGACAAAACCCGCTGAACCATCCGCCAGCTCGTCAGCACCGGCTTTTAGGGACAGACCCCTTCACGGCCTCATCCTGACGCGTGCAGGAACTCTCCATCGAAGTGCAAAGCGCAGGCACCGCACCCGCCGCGAGCAACTACGCCATCCTCGCGACACCGCTCCTATACAAGGCGCAGGCACCGCCCCGCCTCGACCAGGACAAAACTCGCTGAGCCATCCGCCAGTCAGGATTGGAGCGGGCCGACTCCAGCCCGTCAGCGCGCAGCCTTTTTCGAAGCAGGCTTCGGCACCTCGGCGGCGGGCGCCAGCACCTCGCTCAAAACCCGGCCCACACATCCCGGCGGAACATCCATGCGCAACACCGCGCTCAGCGTCGGCACGATGTCCGTCACCCGCGCACCGGCTGTCACGCGGCCCGCCTTGAACCCCGGCCCGTAGAAGAACACCGGCACATGCGTATCGTACGCGTACCCGCTTCCATGCGTGGTCCCGGACGGCGCCACCCCCTCCACCACCGGCATCCCCGGAAGCATGTACGGCTTGAAAAGCAGCACCATGTCCGCCCCGCGCTCCGCATTGTATCCATTCACAACCAACTCCCCGAGCCGCCCCGGTGCACGCCCCTCAAGCAACTGTTCCCGGCTGTAGGCTGCCTGATAAACCCCGGTCCCCAACGCCCACTCGCGAATGAAGGCAGCAAGCTCACCCGCAGCCACCTTCTTCTCCCGCAGCAGCTCATGATTAAAGTGCAGCTCCTCAGAAAGCCGCTTCCCAAGCACATAATCACCCGGCCCGAAATGCTCGCTCAACCGCCCCTTGAGCGAAGCCGTCAGCTCCAACATATCCACCCGCCGCCCATCCATCCCCTGCGCCGCTGCAAACTCCGGATTCGGCGCGACCCCGTGATCAGCCGTCAGCACCACCACATATTTCCCAGCCCCCACCTTCCCATCCAGAAACCTCAGCAACTCCCCAATCTGCCGGTCCAGCCGCAGCGTCAAATCCTGCACCTCCTGCGAATACGGACCGAACCGATGCCCGCAGTAATCCAGCGACGAGAACGACACGCACAACAGATCCGGCACAGCGCCCTGCCCGAGCTTCTCCCCCTCCACCGCCGCCTTCGCAAACTCCAGCAGCAGCTCATTGCCGAAGGGCGTCGGCATGATCGATTCAAACCCCTCCTTCGTCGAAGGGTGAATCACGTGATCGAACACCGGCGCCTCCTCACCCTTGAGCGCGCCCTCGCCCGCCGCTGCATCTTCCCACAGATACGCCTCCGGCTTGAGCAACCGACTCCACGTCTTCCCGATGTAACCCGCCGCCAGCCCGCGCGCATTGAAGCCTTCCACCCAACCCGGCAACTCCGCGCGATAATAGGTGCTCGTCACAAACGCACCACTCCCCGATTCAAACCAGTACGCACCCGCAGGCTTTTTCCCCGCCGGCAGGATCGCTCCACGATCCTTCATCGACACCCCCACCACACGCCCGCGAAACCGCAGCCGGAACTCATCGGCAAAGTTCGACCCCACAAAATTGCGCGGCGACATCCGCCCGCCCGGCCCCTTCGTCCCCACCCCCTCCACGTCCGGGTCCGCGCAGCAGTACATCGACTTGCCTGTGGCCTTATCCCACCAGTCGTTCCCAATGATCCCATGCACCGAGGGCGGCGCACCGCTCAGAAACGTCGCGTGCCCCGGCGCAGTCACGGTCGGCAGGTAATCGTAATATGCCGATGTCAGGAACGCCCCCTGCCCCCCAAGACGCAGGAACCCTCCGTCGGAAAACTGCCCGGCAAAACGCTCCAGATAATCATAGCGCAGTTGGTCCACGAGGATCGCCACCACCAGCTTCGGCTCCACAGCCCACCCCCAACTCGAAGAGAACAACAGAAGAAATGCCACGCACGCAATCAGGGGTCGTCTTGCCATAGACCGTTGCCGATACCAGCCCACGACCCGCGAGAGAATCCAAAACGCGCACCCCTCACGTATCACGCCCCGACCGCCGCCCTCTCACGCAATCAGCGCACCCGCTCCGACTTCGCACCCGCCCCCGGCTCGGAAAGCCCCACCAGCGCACCCGCATAACCCGTGAGCTCCAGATAACCGCGCCCTTCCAGCGGTTTCCCCGCCCGCCGGCCACGCGCCTCCACCATCCCCTCCCAGTACGACACCGGCGGAATCGCGAGTTCCTGATTCTCCAGGGGCGTACTCACCTCCAACTCCAGATCCCACTCCGGCAACCGCACCTTCCAGCCCACCGGATAACGCGCCCCGTTGCGCGGACTCGTCCAATAGCGCCTGGGCTGCATGTCAAACGCCTCCAATTTTAAAAACCGGCTGCTGCCATCCGGTGCCACGAGCGTCCCGTTACTGCCAGGATCCACGGACCCATCCGCACGCCGCATCTGATAGAGCATCAGTTCGCTGCCGTCGGAAAGCTGCAGGCTCAGCCAGTTCCACCCCACCTGACCGGGCGCCAACTGATTGCTCGCCCACTCGTGGTCAAACCAACTCTCCCCCTCCACAGCCTCCTCACGCCCCTCCACACGCACCACCCCGCGCGTCCGCATCCGCGTCCCGGAATAATAATGCGACGCGTGCCCGTCCCCCTCCGCCTTCGGACTGATCCCATCGCGCCCATGCGCCACCCATGGCTTTGAAAGCTCCAGTTCGAGGTCCAGCGACGCCTCCTCACTACGCCCCCGCAGCCTCAACCCGTCAGCCCCCACCAACTCCACACTCCAATCCTCCACCCAGCCCAAACGCGGCCCCGCTGAGAAACCCGCCTCCCCAAACGCACCGCGGCTCAGCTTCTGACTAAAATAAAACCGTCCACGCTTGGGATCGCTCACCGCCATGTGGCCGAACACAAACGCATCCACAAGAAACCGCGACCGCCCACCCGCCGGCACCCCCGGCGGCCGCAACCCCTGCCGAAAAAGCGTGAGCTGATAACCAAACCGCTGCCCGTCCGCTGTCGCAAGATTCCCCGTCGTGTACCACCACTCCGTCTTGAACTCCGGATGCGGCCCGTGATCGCGCGGAAACTCATAAACCCATCCCGGCAGCGCCTGCTTCCACTCCCCCCCGGGTTGCGCCTGCCCTCCCCCTACCTCCGTCGTGCTCGTACTCTTACTCGTACTTTTACTCCTACTCGTACTCGTACTCCTACTCTCGCCCCCCGCCACTGCACCCGCCCCGCCAGCAGCCTCCTGTGCAAGACACAGAGCTGCCGAAAGCCACCAGATCAAAAGCGTAGTCCTTCCCATGCGCGGGCCAACCTGCCTCCTCCGCCACCCCGCATCAACCCCGCATCAACCCCGCCCTCACCCCCCCCGGCCTCCGCCAGCGCACATGAAGAAACCCGCACGCGCAAAAAATCACCGCGTCGCGCCCAAGCACCCACTGCCATTGCGCCCCACCCTGCGTTCCACCAAAGCAACCGCACCCAATGTCCAATCCACGCACCGCCGCCCACAACGCCGCGCCCGCAAACACCGCCATCAGCGCGCTCACCACCCACAACCCGGCCCGTCGTCCACGGCCCAACAACAACGCGCCGCCCGCGATCACCTCCAACCACGGCAGATACAGCGACAGCCCCACCGCCACAGACCACGGCACCAATCGATAATGAAAAATGTCGGCCGCGAACCCCGCCGGATCCCATGCCTTGAGCGCGCCCGCCGCCACAAACAATCCGCCGAGCAGCAGCGCCACCCCTCTTTCAAAAACCTCCCTCCTCATGGATGCGCCTCCTTCCATGCCTCCCAACCCCCGTCCAGCACACGCACATCGGAGAGCCCCACCTCCTCGCGCAGCCTTCGCGCCACCAGATGGCTCGTCTGACAACTACGCCGACTGCAGTACACCACCACCACGCGGCCCTCCGTCCACTGATCCAACAACTGTCCAAGCCCCTCGTCCCACCCCTCCCCGTGAAGACCAACCGCACCGGGAATGTGCCCCGCCGCGTAGTCCTCCGGAGCGCGCACATCCACCCATAGCACCCTCCCCCCAATCTGCCCGGCCACCTCCAAGCGCACCTCCTCGGAAATCCACGATGGACTCCGCGGATGCAGCCACGCTGCCGCACCCGCCGGCAACAGCGCCGCGCCCATCAGCACAAGGATCTCTCGGGAAAAGCCACGCATCGCTCAACGTCAGCGCACTCGTACGTGGACCAGCACCGGCTTCTGCTTCCCTCCGGGCACCTGCGCCGTCAACTCCACCACCGCCTTCGAGGGCGCATCCGTCCCGGGTGTCACCACCAACTCATAAGCCCCGCCTCCCTTGCTCCCAACCAACCGCGCATCCACACCCGGCGTCGCACTCACCGCCTCCACCCCCTTCACCCCAAAACCATCCGTCACCTGCACCGACACACGCTTGGAAACACGCGCCTCCCCCTTCTCCCATAGCAAAAACGTGGGCTGCGCCACCACCGCCTCCTGGACAAGCACCCGCAACCGAAGCCGCGTTTCCTCCTCCACGGGATCGTCCGTCTTCACCGTCAGCACCGCCTCATGCAGCCCCTTGCGTCCCGCCGTGCTGTAAACCGCCACCACCTCCCCGCTCTCCCCGGGCGCAAATGTCCGCCGCTCCAGCGTCGCCACCGTGCACCCGCACGTGCTCTTGAGATCCAACACCTTCACCGCCGTCTTCCCCGTGTTCGTGAAAGCAAAACGGGCCGTCACCTTCCCCGTCCCCGGCGCAGCAGCACAACACAACAACTCCTTCTCCCAATGGAACCCGGCCCGCGCACACGCCGCGAACCCCACCACCAGCACCACCAAAACAACACGCAACATGTCCGCAAAACTAGAAAACCACCCACCTCACTGGCAAGCGCGTGCCTCCCCGCCCCACCCCTCCGCCCATCACCACCAGTCCATCTCGTCCACGCAGTCCACATCGTCCACGCCCTCCCTCCCTCCCCGACAAACGGATTCCCATCCCCCCCTTTTTCAGCAACGTTGCCCCGATGGCCCCAGACCACCCCATCTCCATCCGCAACCGCCACACCGGCCACACGGAGATCGAGCGCGTCTACGGCGAAGCATGGCTGAGGCGCATCTACGGCAACCCCCTCGGTCGCATCGCCCTCCACGCCATCGTCAAACGCGCCCTCTTCTCCCGCCTCTACGGCCGCGCCATGGACCTCCCCTCCAGCGCCGCACGCATCGCCCCCTTCATCGCCACCTACGGCCTCGACCCCTCCGAATTCGCCGCCCCCACCCCCGCCGCCTACCCCACCTTCAACGAATTCTTCTACCGCAAACTCAAGCCGGAGGCCCGTCCCGTCGACCCGCGCCCTGACATGGCCGTCCTCCCTGCAGACGGCCGTCACCTCGGATTCCAAAACGCCTCCCGCGTCTCCGGCATCTTCGCCAAGGGACAGACCTTTGATATACCAGCCCTCGTCGCCGACCGCTCCCTTGGCGAACGCTACGCCCAAGGCTCCGTCGTCTGCTCCCGCCTCTGCCCCGTCGACTACCACCGCTTCCACTTCCCGGTCGCAGGCGTTCCCTCCGACCCCTTCCTCGCCGAAGGCCCTCTCTTTTCCGTCAACCCCATCGCCCTACGCCAGCGCGCCGCCTACCTCTGGGAAAACCGCAGGCAGCGCGTCACCATCGACGCCGGCCCCTTCGGTCTCGTCACCGTCGTCGCCATTGGCGCCACCAACGTCGGCTCCATCGTCAACACCTTCACCCCCGGCATCCCTGTGGAAAAGGGCGCCGAGAAGGGGTACTTCCGTTTTGGCGGCTCCTTCCTCGCAACCCTCTTTGAACCCGGCCGCATCCGTCTCCAAGACGACCTCGTGCGCGCCGGTGAGGAAGCCGTGGAGGTCTATGCCAAAGTCGGCACCCCTCTCGGCAGCCTCGCCTGAACTCCCGCGGACGCGCCCGCTCGGGATCCACTCTCCAACAGGCTCCCCGCGACTCTCCCCAGCCGCTGTCACCTTCCGGGCCTGCCTCCACACGCTCACGGACCAATCCCCACAAACTCAGGCCCGCCCCATCCCGGCCGTGTAATCCACAAAACGAAAGCTCTCCGTTGCAATTACACAACACTGGCACATAATCATTTTCTGTAAAATCCGCAACAGGCCCTCCCTTTCTCCTTCGAACCCATGCCACGCATCCTCTCCTTCCAGCGACTCCTCACCGCCCTCGCCATCACCTCGGCGTTCGCACTCCAAACAGCCTTCTCTCGCGCCGCTGAAAACCTCAGCTCCTCCACCCTCACGGAAATTGTCCGCGAGGTCTCCATCACCAAGGCCCAAACCAACTCCAAAAAACCCGCCCGCGTTCAGGAAGTGCTCACAAGCCCCGACATCCTGCGCACCGGCAGCGATTCCCGCGCCGAAATGATCGCCCCCGACCAGACCGTCACACGCGTCGGCTCCAACACCGTCTTCTCCTTCAGCCCCAACAGCCGCGAACTCCTGCTGCGCAAAGGCTCCCTTCTTTTCCATTCCCCTTCCGGCAAAGGCGGCGGCATCATCCGCACACCCGATGCCACCGCCGGCGTCATCGGCACCACCCTCATGGTCGGCGCCACCACGGATGGCGGATTCAAAGTCCTCGTCATGGAAGGCACCGGCCGCGTCAAAACTGACACCGGACGCTCCCGCACCCTCTCCGCCGGACAGATGGTCTACGCTCTCCCGGGCGGCCAACTCAGCCAGACCATCAACTTCCGCCTCAGCTCACAGGCCAGCGCCTCCGCCCTTGTCCGTGGATTCAAGAAGCCGCTTCCCTCACTGCCGAAAATCAACGCAGCCATCCAAAAACAGGAGATCCTCGTCTCCAACGGCCGCCTCAAGGACACCGGCTTCATCGCAGGCGGCGAGACTGGCACCGCCTACCACGTCGACCCAGCCTCACGCGAAGTCCTCATCGAAAACGGGGGCGATCAACTCGTCATCGCCAACGTCAACTTCGTCGGCGAAGGCGAGATCTCCAGCTACTCCGCCTCTTCCAATGGCAATGTCTCCGTCCTCAACTCCAGCTTCCAAGCCACCTCCACATCCATCACCTCCGGCGGCGTCCTCAGCGTCACAGACACCACCTTCGCCGTTCCACCCTCGCAATCCGGCAATATCGCCCTCTCCGCACGCACCCTCGTGCTGGAAAATGTCAGCTTCGAATCCGGCTCCATCGTCAGCCTCTATTCCGACTCCGGCAAACTCGCTCCCAACCCCAATACCGGAGCCCCCGTGCGCATGGGCGACATTAATTTTGTACGCAACGTCACCTACGGCGGAAGTCCCGCGCAATCGGCCATCACCGGCTCCCTCAGCGGCCCCATCAAACTCTTGAAGCGCTAACCCATCCCTCAACCGCACCACACGATGCGCTCACCCCTCCCCTCCCACTTCCCGACCACATCGGTCCTCCTTTCCCTCCTTCTGGCCTGCACACAGACCACCCACGCCAGTCCCCCAATCGAGGCCCCGCTCAACATCGCCCAGTCAGTCGCCGCCCGACAAAAACTCAAACTCCGACCACTTCCCGAAGACACCGCAGAACCCGCCGTCCCAGAAATCTTCCGCGACGAAACCAAGGACCTCGGCCCCCAGTTCATCATGGCTCCCGTCCGACGCTCCTCCCTCTTTGAGGCGGTTGCCGACGTCCAATACTTCCACACCTCCAACGCCCTCCTCTCAGAGAACGCCAGGCGCGAAACCAACATCCTCTTCTCCACCGCCTCCTTCGCTTTCACCCCGGCCCCCATTGCCTTCGGCGACACCAGCCTCGAGCTCCGGGCCGGCCTGCGCGAACAGCTCTACAACTACAGCCTCAGCTCCACCGAGAACCAACTCAACAACCTCGACTTCGCCGTCAGCACCCTCTTCCTCGGCGGCTCCTACCAACTCCCCAACCACTGGAGCGCTTCACTCGGCATCGATTACAACCGCTACCTCAGCGCAGAAAACCGCTTCACCGAATTCTACACCGAAGCGCTCCCGCAATGGGCCCTCGCAAAAGTCATCGAGATCAACGAACGCAATTTCATCACCCTCTCCTACGTCGGCGCGTGGCACCTCACCTCCACGGACCCCAACCCCTCCCCCAACATCAACGACCGCACAGACTCCGTCCTCCTCCTCGCCTCCGCTCACCAACTCTCCGACAACCTCGTCCTCCAGCCCTTCTACCGCATCCAACACTCCCACTACTGGAAAAACAGCGACCGCAACGACCTCTACAACACCCTCGGCCTCTCCCTCTCCTTCATCCTCAACGACTGGAGCAGCATCCGCGCCTTCTCCACCTACGAGACCCGCGATTCCAGCGACCCTCTCATCCCCGATTACCGCAAGTGCGACACCGGCCTCGGCCTCAGCGTCGCCATCAAGTTCTAAACCCACCATCACGGGCCGCCGCACCCGGATGCATTAGAATCTCTCTCTGCGCTTTGATCGCAGAATACTCCTCGGGGACACGCCAGTCTCCCCACTCATGACGCAGCTCCCCACCAGCCTCCACTATGCTCTGGGTGCAGCCGCCATCCTGCTCCCCCTCTGGCTCCTCCATCTCGGCGCCCTCCTCCTCATCGCCGCGCCCCTCCTCTTCTTCGCACGGCACCGCGTCGATTGGACACTCTACGACCTAGCAGCCCGTCGGACTAAGGCCATTTTTGAGCGAAATCACCAATTTTTTACCATCAAATCACCTTGCCTGAAAATTAGAGGTGCCTTAACGGGCATTTTAGAGCGTTGATTTTAGTACGCATACGTAAGTCCGACAGGCTCCTAGCCACCCTCATCGCTCCCATCGTCGTCTGGAGCACCCTCATGCTTTGCTCAAGCTCGGGCAAATCCCTCGGCAACCTCATCGAGGGACTCCTGCTCACCGCCCTCACTCTGCTCGCCCCTCTTCTGCGCGTAACCCTCGGCAACCGCTTCAACCAAAGACGGCTCGCGATCGACCTCCTCCTGCTCCTCTCCCTCACCGCCGTCTCCATCTGGGCCTTCGTCCCGCCTATTGCAGAGTAATCTGCGCACCCCGGCCACCCCTCCTTTCCATCACCACGCGCCACCACTTCAAGCCACTCCCCTTCACGATCATCCCAAGTGCGGCCCCCTTGCCCACCACACCGCAGAC
The DNA here is from genome assembly GCA_945861435.1 of Chthoniobacter flavus. Taxonomy (GTDB): domain Bacteria; phylum Verrucomicrobiota; class Verrucomicrobiia; order Chthoniobacterales; family Chthoniobacteraceae; genus CAIURC01. The sequence goes on from CAMAUX010000015.1 coordinate 21,805, forward strand.
CCCAGCCCAAATGGTCCTCCCCCCAGTCGCCCAAACCCTCGCCAGCCTCGTACGCATCAACAGCGTCAACTCCGCCTACCCCGGCGGCCCGGGTGAAACAGAGATCGCCTCATGGATCCGGCACTTCTTCGAGCAGCGCGGCATCGAGGTCTGGGAACAGGAGGTCTTCCCAGCACGCCCCAACATCATCGCCCGCATCCCTGGCCGCGATCCTTCGCGCCGCATCATCCTCGAGGCACACACCGACACGGTGTCCGTCCAAGGCATGACCATCCCCCCCTTCGAACCCCTTGTCCAAAATGGGCGCCTCCACGGCCGCGGCAGCTGCGACACCAAGGCCGGCCTCGCCGCCATGATACACGCCATCACCTCCCTCCATGAAGACCGCATCACCCCGCCCTGCGACGTCTGGCTCGCAGCCGTCGTCGACGAGGAATTCTCCTACCGCGGGGTCGTCAAACTTTGCGAGGGACTCAACGCCGACGCCGCCATCGTCGCCGAACCCACGGGCCTGCGCGCCGTCATCGCAAGCAAGGGCGTCCTGCGCTGGCGCATCACCGTCCGGGGGAAAGCCGCGCACAGCGGCAAACCGCACCTCGGCATCAACGCCATCCATCACATGGCGCGCGTCATCACCGCTCTCGAAGACGATCACCGCCGACTCGCCGACCCCGCCCGCTCGCACCCGCTCCTCGGTCCGGCCACCCTCAACGTCGGCGTCATCCACGGCGGCGTGCAGGTGAACTTCGTGCCCGACTCCTGCACCATCGAGATCGACCGCCGCCTCCTCCCGGGAGAAACCGTGCCCGCAGTCCTCGCTCACTACCAAAGCCTCCTCGATTCCCTCCAATCGGAGCACCCCACCCTCGACGCCGTGATGGAGCCACCCATGCTCACCGATGAAGCCCTCGAGACCGCGGCCGACTCCCCTCCCGCAAAGCTCGCAAGCATGCTGCTCTCCGAGATGGGGCTCGATGGAACCCTCGCCGGCGTCCCCTTCGGCAGCGATGCCAGCAAGCTCTCGAGGCAAGGCATCCCCAGCCTTGTCTTCGGTCCGGGCAGCATCGACCAAGCACACGCAGCCACGGAATTTGTAGAAATCCACGAGGTCGAAAAAGCACTCGAATTCTACCGCAACTTCATCCTCCGCTTCCACTAGCCACCGCGCTCACAACGAGCCCCGCCCACCGACGCGAACCGTTAACCCTCTCCCCAGCAACGCCGCCAGCACCCCAAGAAACCGCCCCACATCCTCCCGCGTGTTGTAACCGTGCACCGACACCCGGATCCGCCCCGCACTGTGCATCGCATGGATCCCCTCCCGCACCAACCCCGCCTGCAACTCCCCGCTCTGCGGATGCTGAAAGGAAAGAATCCCGCTCCCATTCCACCGGCACATCGGCTCCACGCCCATCGCCCGCAATCCTGCATCCACCTCCCTCACCAGCGGATCGGCATGCGCCGCAATCGCCGCCACGCCCACCTCCTCCAGATACCGCAACGACGCATTCAACGCGTAGAGCGCCACGAAATTCGGCATCCCCACGGAGAAGCTCGCCGCACCCTTGCGTGACACCGCGCGCTCGAACCGGTCCGCATCAAACGCGTTCTCCAGATGCAACCATCCGCCCGCACGCGTGGTCAGTCTCCCCGCCCCTGCAGCGGGAATGCCGATAATGCAGCCCCCATGAATCCCAAGCGTCCACTTGTGCGTGCTTGAGATCACGATGTCCGCACCCTCGCAGTCCAGCACCACACGTCCCAGCGCCTGCGTGATGTCCACCGCGATGATCGCGTGCGGTGCCATTCGCCGCACCATGTCCCGGAACGGCGCCCAGTCGATGCGATGCCCATTATAAAAACTCACCAGCGACACCTGCACGAGCCTTGTGCGTTCGTTGAGCAGCGGCGCCAGAGCGGCCGCATCAAGCGCCCCCTCCACCGCCCGCCAAAGCCGCAGCACCGGCGCTTTCGCCGCCCTCATCCACGGCGTCACTCCCGCGGGGAAATCCAGATCCGATGCCACCACCTCATCCCTCTCATCAAGCTCCAGCGCACTCGCAAGGAGGTTGTAAGCCTCCGAACTGCACGAGCAAAACGACACCTCCGCGGCCTGTAAACCGAGCATCCGAGCCGACACCTCCCGGCACGCCTCCACCGCCCCAAAGTGCCCGTCTCTCCCCTTCATTCCCAAGAGCTTGTCCCGCCAGTACGCCTCCACCGCCTCGCCCGTGCAACGAGGCGGAATACTCTCTGCAGCCGTGTTCAGATAGGTGATCCCGCTAAGCGCGGGAAAGTCGCGAAGACGCGTGGACTCAGTAAGCATGGGGAGGTTCTTCAGACCATCACAGGCGGCTCGTTCCTCCGCCAGAAAAGCTTCATCGCCACCACGCCCAGCCACGGCGCCAACCCGGCAACCACCAACCCCGCGTCATAGCTCCCAGTGCGATCCACCAGCATCCCAAAAAAACTGTGCATCGGCGACGTCACCGCCCACACCCACAGGCTCAGCAATCCGGTGAGCCGCCCCACATGCGCCGCCGACAGTTCCTGTACAAAACTGTAATAACACGGGAAGAGCGCCAACGCACCCGCCCCCACCACAAGCAGCACCGCGAGCAGCGGCCACCCTTTTCCCAGCCACGGAATCCACACGCTGAACGAGGTGAGAAAGCAGGCGCCCGCATACACCGTGCGCCGCGCGTCATGCGCCGAAACCGCCCACCGCCGCACCAACCACAGCGACACCAACCCCGCCGTGATGCAGCCCGCATCTGTCGCCAGGAAATACAGCGAGTTGAAATCCAGCGCCCCCTTCTCCGGATATCCGCGCCCCGTCTGCAGAAACTTCATCAGCCACACCCGGTACACATGCCACACCGCCTGCGCCCCCAAGATGAGCAGCGCCACCGCCCAGAAACGTCCACTGCGCAGAATCCCACCAAGACCGCTCTGCCCCAAGCCACCCATCCCAACCCCACCCGCAACACCCGCCGCATCCCAGCCACCACGCGTCATGGATGCACCCCGCAACCCGCCCGGACGCAGGAACACCAGCCATGCAGCGACCCAGAGAAACCCCACGCCGCCCACCGCCACAAACGCCATGCGCCAGGAACCAGGCTGCTCGGTCATCATCAGCTTCATGATCTGCGGCGTGATCACCGCACCGATCGAAGCGCCACTCTGCAGCACGCTATTGCCCATCGTGCGGTCCTTTTCATCCAGCAACGCAAACGTCGTCTTCAATGCGCACGGCCAGTGTCCGGCCTCGAAAAATCCCAGCAGCGAGCGACACACAATCAATCCCCAGAACCCCTCGCTCCAACCCGCCACCACCCCCATCAACGACCACGCCCCAAGCACCACCGGGTACAGCAGGTAAACCCGGAACCGGTCCGCTAAAAAACCGAACACCAGCGACCCCGCTGCAAACGCCCAGCCAAAAGCCAGTTCAAGGTGCCCGTACTGCGCATCGCTCAGACCCAACTCCTTCGTCACCCGCACCGAGGCGCTCGCGAGCGTCACCCGATCCATGTAGTTGATCGTCGTCGCAAGCAGAAGCAATCCGGTCACCCACCACTTCCATGACCCGGAACCGAAACGGGAACTGGTCGCATTACTGCTCATAAGCGGACGCGCTCTCGCACGGGCCTCGACACAAAGACTGGCGGTGATGCGTGCCGCACAGACTCACACCCCCAGCACACCCGGGATTTTCTGCGCATTCGCACGGGACGCGGTCATCACTCAACGCGCTTCACCTTGAAACTGCGGAACTCCACCGGATCGCTGTGCCCCGCAAAACCAATGAACCCCCGCCGGCGATCCAGTCCCTTGGGCGGGTGCCCAATCTGTGTGCGGTCGAAACTGTCGATGTCCACATCCAGAATCTTCGTCCCGTTGAGCGTCACCTTGATCCTCTGACCGCGCACTTCGATCTCCTCAAAATTCCACTCACCCACCGGCCGCAGATACCCATGCTTGGCACCCACACAGTGATAGAGCGACCCGTGGTACTGATAAGGCTCCAACCCCTTCTTCCCCGCGGCCGCCTGCCTCGCGTTGTACCCATCGCTGTCGATGATCTGTAGCTCAAGACCGTCCGATGCAGAATGCCCACCCAGCGGTGTGCGCAGCGCGATGCCGTTGTTGCCCGCCGTCGGAAGCTTGAACTCCACACGGATGATCCCGTTCTCAAACTCCTCCTTCGTCAGAAGATCCCCGCCCTTGCCCGGCTTGCACACAATCGCCCCGTCCTTCATCTGGTAACTGTCCACCGCGCCCTGCCAGTTGCTCAGGTCGCGCCCGTTCACCTGCTCCACAAACCCCGAGGAATCACTCGCCGCCAATTCCTTGTTCGCCTCCTCCGCCCCTATCTCGCGGATGAACACGTTGCGCCACCGGATCTCGCTCCCATGCGTCTGCAACTGAATGGGCCCCCTCGGGAACGCGGGGTCAGGAATGAAACCATTCGCCATCTTCGGCGCCGCCTTCGCATCGGCAACGGCAGCGGCGTCCTTTTTTCCATAAGCCAGAAAGCCCGCCTTCTTGTTCGCGAAAAAATTCTCAAGCGGCGCGTGGTCCACCACCACCTCGCCGTTGAAGCGCACAGTCACCCGCTCACCAATCATCCTGATGTGAAACCTGTTCCATTCCCCAAACGGCTTGTCCATGAGCTTGGAAGGGTACTTGCCCTCCTCCCCCTTGTTGTTCCAAAGCCCACCGGATCCCTTGTCCGCGCCCAGCTTGAACTTGGCCTCCTCCGTGAAATCCCAGATCTGCACCTGCGGAATCCCGCGCAGATAAATCCCGCTGTCGCCCCGCGGGAGCATCTTGTAGTCCACCCACAACTCGAAGTCCCCGTAGTCCTTCTCCGTCGTGAGATAAAGCCCCTTGCCGTCGTTCACCAACTCGCCCCCCTCCACCTTCCAGTGCGCCTGGATGTGGTCGCCCTTGTCCTTCCCCGCTCCATCCACCAGCCCTCCCTCCACCGACTTCTTCCGGTATTCGGCCGCCTGCACGGCCGTCATCTTCCAGAGATCGTTCGGATCCTGCGTCCCCCACCCGTACCAACCGGAGAGATCCCGGCCGTTGAAGAGAGCGGTGAAACCAGCGGGCGGCGTATTGTGCTCAGCAAAAACAGGCGTCGCGAGCAGCGTGAGCACTGTCAGAAAATGAGAGATTTTCATGCGGGGGTGGGTGGGGATTCTTGTGCGGGTGGAGGGTTGTTGCTGAAGAAAGAAAACAGATGCGTCCTGCTTTGAATCAAGGACGGGCTGGGTCGGTAAGGTCGGACTGGTTCTTCACTGCTCCCAACTCCTCCCGTCCCACGCCCGCATCGAATCCACGAGCTTCACCGCGCCTTTGCTGAATACCTCAAACAAAGCCTCCCCCTTCTCCGCGCTCGCATCGCGCGGATCGCCCACATGCCCGTCCACACTCCGGTCCGGCATCGTCCATCCACGCGCTGCCGGCTCAAACGCCCGCCCAAACTCCTGCGGCGGCACGCTGCGGTGATCCTTCACGAGATGCGGCGCGAGACGCAGCACCATCGACGTCTCCCACTCGCACGCATGCCCCATCTCCGTCTGCTGAAGACCCGGATGCGCCTTGTGCGCTCCGACATCCAGATTCCAGTAGGTGCAGAAAAGCAGTAGCAGATCTTTGCGTTCCCGATGCCGCTGACGCACCTCAAACACCGCCTGCCTGCCCGGCACATCATTGCCACCGTGCCCGTTGAGAATCAGCAGCCGCTTGAACCCATGCGCGACGAAGTTCTCCAGCAACCCGCACAACAGGTCCAGATACACCCGCGGCTCCGCAGACAGCGTGCCCGGGAAATCCATGTGATGATGCGAGTTCCCAAGCCACTGCAGCGGCGCAAACAGCGCGCACGATCCCAACGCCACCTCCGCGCGCGCCGCGATCTCCCCCATCAACATCGAGTCCGTGAACACCGGCATGTGGCGTCCATGCTGCTCCAGCGCGGCCACGGGAAAAATCACCGGCGTGTCCCGGTCCAGCGCGGCCACATCGGGCCATGTGAGTTCAGCGAGTTTCATGCAATGATCTCCTTCACGACGTGACCTGCCAACGTCCGTAAGCCGGAAGTCCCGGCCCGCATAGCGATGGGTGAGTTGTTCATGGTTGAGCCCCAAGAGGCGCAGGATCGTCGCATGCAGGTCGTCGACGTGCACCTTGTCCTCCCGATCGATATATCCGTAATCATCCGAGGCTCCAAAAGCCATCCCCGGCTTCACCACGCCGCCCGCCCTCCACATCGCGAACCCATGCGCATGGTGGTCACGCCCGTCCACGCCCTGCGCCGTCGGGGTGCGCCAAAACTCCCCACCCCAAAGCACCAGCGTGTCCTCCAACAATCCACCCGCTTTGAAATCCGCAAGAAACCCGGCGATGGGCCAGTCCACCTCCGCGACATTCTTGGCGTGTCCCTTGAAAAGCCCGCCGTGGTGGCCCCAATGCACCGAGCCGTCGCTGTGTGTCACGTGCACAAAGCGCACGCCGCGCTCAAGAAAACGCCGCGCCATCAGGCACTGCCGCCCGAAGTTGCGCGTTACTTCATGGTCCATGCCATGGCGCATCTGGGTCGCCTCCGACTCGGCCCGCAGCTAGGCACCGATCCCTCCGCCAACCTCGTTACTCAGGACCGCCGTTGAAGAGACAGAGAATCTCGCCCTACTCATCTCCGCCCCCACACCGCGACGGCAATCCCGCTGAACCGCTACAGCTCCAGCGTCCCGCCGATCGGCGGCAGGTGCAGTTCGCAACCAGCCGCATGGAACGCCGCCTTCGCAGCCGCATGGTCGATCTCCAAAATCGGCCACGTGTCGTAGTGCACCCCGAGCACACGCCCGCACCGCACCAAGCCCGCCGCACGCACCGCATCCGCGATGCCCATCGTGAAATTATCCCCAATACACAGCGCAGCAAAGCGCAGCCGATTCGCCTCCCCAATGAGCTGCATGTCCAGAGTCAACGCCGTGTCGCCCGAGTAATAGAAGCTCCCCTCCTCCTCCCGCGCGCTCTCCACCACGAACCCGCCGGGACAGCCGCCCGGCGATCCATCCGGCAGCGTGCTCGAATGGATCGCACTCACAAATTTCACCCGCCCAAACTCAAACCCAAACGCCCCGCCCGCATTCATCGCATGGACCCGATCCGCGGACACCCCCTGCTTCTTCACCCACTCGATCACCTCATAACACCCCACCACCATCGCCCCGGTGCGCAGAGCCACCGCAGCCACATCCGCAACGTGGTCAAAGTGCCCGTGCGAAAGCAGCACGTAATCCGCCGCCACATCCTCCATGCGCACCCCCGAAGCCTTCTCATTCGGGCTGATGAACGGATCAAAAAGCAGATGCCTGCCCGCAACCTCCACACCAAAGCAGGAGTGGCCGTAATAAGTGACTTTCATGCGAGCCGGATGCTGCCTCCGCCCGCCCTCGCACGTCCAGCCCTCCTTCCCACCAACCCGCCCGCATGCCCAACCCCGTGCAATCGCGAGACCATCACGCGCCATTGCATTCCCCTCTACCCTCCACCTAAATGCGCACGGTCGCCGCAAACCGCCTGCCTCCACCCCACACCACTTTCCGTGAGCCTCACCCTCGACCGAATGGAACTCAAACTCGTGCTGAACCGCACCGAGCGCGAAACCATCATGGACGCCATGCACCCGCACTTGCGCGCCGACGAGAACGCAACCTCCGGCGCTCACTATCCGGTGGTGAGCCTCTACTACGACTCCCCACAGCGCGACTGCTACTGGGAGAAAGCCTTCGGCCAAACCAGCCGCCGCAAACTGCGGGTCCGCGTCTACGGCACCCTCGACGGCGCGCTGCCGCCCACCTGCTTCGTTGAAGTCAAACACAAGTGCGACGGCCGCAACCTCAAACGCCGGGTCCAACTCCCGCTCGCCTCAGCTCTCGCAGTCGCAGCCGGCGGCCCACCCTGCCGCCCCCTCGATCGCGCCGAACAACGCATCGTCACCGAAGTCCACCAACTCGTGCGCGACCGCGCCTTCGCCCCCTCCTGCTGCATGCGCTACGACCGCCAAGCCTTCGCCGGACGCGATCCCCACAACGACCTGCGCGTCACCTTCGACACCCGCATCGCCTACCGTTTCGACCAACTCACACCAGAGCCCGACGACCAACGCTTCAGTCACCACCTGCTGCCCGAAGGCTCGGCCGTCCTCGAAATCAAACTCTCGGGCAACGCACCCCTCTGGCTCAGCCAACTCATCGGCCGCAGCGGCGCCCTCCTGCGCAGCCACAGCAAGTACTGCAGCGCACTGGAACGCGGCGACCACGTCCTGGCCGCACTCGCAAAAACCCGCCCCCGCATCACAGCCACCCAAAACTCCCCCACAGCCCCTGCCGGAACGGGCTGTGCCTATTGACACCACCGCCGCCCACCCCTTTCCTTGACGCCATGGCCACCCCGACGCCCCGCATCCTCCGTCACCTGCTGCAGGCTGCCTTCCTCTGCCTCCTGCTCGCTCTCCACGGCTGCAAACTCGACGGCAAAGCCGCGCTCCGCGAAGCAGACAAGATTGTCTCACGTTGGGAAAAGAAAGCGCAGTCAGGAAAGCTCACCAACGCGGACGCCAGCGAAGCGCGCATCGAAGTCGACTTCTGGAAGAAAAAGTACGAGTTCGCGGTCGAACACCTCACCTCGGAACAGCAGCAACAGTGCGACGCCCTTGAACAGCGTATGAACACGCTCTTCCCTCCGGCCCAACCCACGACCGTCACCGAGCAACCCCGCTCAAAAACAGCCGAGAAAAAGCCAGCCCAGAACCCCACGGAAACCCCTTCTCCCAACGCGCCAACCCCGGCCAAGAAAACCCAGAAAAAACCCTCGGCAGCACCAACAAAAAAGACCAACTCCGAACCACCCAAATCTTCGAGCCAGCCAGCGGCCACCCCCCCGGAAAAACCGATCACCAAGCCGTCAACAAAACCCACCCCAAAGTCCTCCGGAAAATCCAAGGGCAAGACCGGCACCAAAACGCAATCCAAGCCCGCGCCCAAAGCCGCGCCCAAAGCCGCGCCCAAACCCGCGCCCAAAACCCCTGGAAAACCCACTCCCAAGGTCTCTCCCAAATCGCACAAGAAGCTCCCTCCGAAACCCGGCGAGAGCTCCCCGTCCACACCCGCGAAGGATTCGGAAAAAACCTCCTGAACCCTCCGGCGGAGACTTCAAACAAACCGCCCGGCCCTGTCACATTTTAGAGGGGGGCCGGCACATTGGCCCCTTCTACCGGCCACGCACCGCATCTCCGGCCGCCTACCCCAACTACAGGCAGTCCGAGTCCTCGTGCGCAAGGGCCCACGGGACAGCACCTCTGGGACCACGCTGGCCAAAAGCGCCAGCGCCCACTCCAAGACCCCGGTCCATCGGACAATGGAGCCCTTGCAGCACCGTCGGCCGGCACCGCTCACCATCGGGCCAGAAGGTCGCGTCCAAACCCTCCGGCAAACCGCAAAGATTCACCGGAGGGAACCCCACCCTCGCGCAGGCAACACCCCGCGTCACCCCGGCCAATCCCCCCCCTCACTTTTTTTGCAACACACACGCCTGCGAAGGGTTGAAAGGCATCAACACCATCCCCGCATGAAAACCCATCACCTCCTCCGCTCCCTTCTCGCAGGCGCCTGCCTCTCCACCCTCGCCGCCAATTCCACGCAGGCGGAAGAAAAGGCACTCCTCGCGATCCCAGGCAAACTCATCTACGAAAACGCCCTCAGCAGCGGCCTCTCCGATCCATGGAAAGCCGCCAAAGGCGCATGGGATGGCGCTTCCGGATCACTGCGCGGCTCCGAAAAACCCGAGGACAAACACGGCGCCGTCGCGCGCATTCCCAACAAACTCGGCGACTTCGTTCTCGAATACGAATTCAAGTTCGAGGGCGCCAAGTCCACCAGCCTCTCCATCAATGCCGCGAAGGGACACCTCGCACGCATCCTCATCACCCCTCAGTTCGTCACCATCCAAAAGGATGACAGCGACCACGAGGGACCCGACAAGGCCGTCGTCTTCGCCCGCTTCCCCTCGGACCTCAAGCCCGGCACATGGCACAAGGTGCGCATGGAAATGGTCGGCGACACCATGCTCGGCAAAGTCGACGACCTCGTCGCATGGGGCTCCCACGACTCCTTCAAACAGGAACGCACCAGCCCGGGACTCACCGTCGCCGGCCAGTCCGTCGACTTCCGCAACCTCAAGCTCACCGAAGCCGCCCTCAACCCCGCATGGGAAAGCCTCCGCCCCACCCTCCCCGCCCCCGGTTCCCAAGTCGCCGCCCCCGCCGCTCCAGCCAAGACCAAAGCCAAGAGCAACTAACCGCTGTCGGCGACTCACACCGTCCGGCTTTCCAAGCGAGGAATGCCCACCTAATAAACCCCTGCTCGCACGGGTTCGCCTGAAGTACCCACCCGCGCGTGCGTCCCACCCCACCCCTCCGATGAAACCGCTCCCCCTCTTCCTCCTCGCCGCTGCCACCGCATCCACCCTGCACGCCGCCCCATGGGCCCAATGGCGCGGACCCGAGTTCAACGGCACCTCCCCCGAAACCAACCTCCCTTCTGAATGGAGCGCCTCCAAGGGCATCCAATGGAGCACCCCGCTCCCCGGACCCAGTGGCGCCACACCCGCCGTCTGGGGCGACTCCATCTTCGTCACCAGCCCGGACTCCAACAAAAACCTCCTCCTGCTCTGCATCAGCCGCAAAGACGGCAAGGTGCGCTGGCAGCGCCAGGTCTCTGAAGGCGGCAACATCGACAAGGGCAAGGGCAACATGGCCTCGCCCTCACCCGTCACCGATGGCAAAGCAGTCTACGCCCTCTTCGGCACAGGCGACATCGCTGCCTTCGACTTCGAAGGCAACCCACTCTGGAAGCGCAGCCTCGCCGCCGACTACGGCCGCTTCGCCATGATGTGGATCTACGGCTCCAGCCCCCTCCTCCTCGACGGCAAACTCTACCTCCAAATCATCCAGCGCTCGCCAGCACCCGCGGATTACCCCGGCGTCGCAGGCTCCGGAGGCGATCGCGAAAGCTTCCTCCTCGCCCTCAACGCCGCCGACGGCAAAGTGCTCTGGAAGAAAAACCGCCCCACCGAGGCGCGCCTCGAATCCATGGAGAGCTACGCCAGCCTCGTCCCCCACACCGGCACCGATGGCAAGCTCCAGCTCCTGTGCGTCGGCGCCAACTGCGTCTCCGGTCACGATCCCGCCGACGGCTCCGAGCTCTGGCGCGGCTTCGGCCTCAACCGCAAGGACGGCGAATGGATGCGCATCGTCACCACACCAGTGAGCGCCGCCGGACTCGCCATCGCCTGCGGACCCAAGCAGGAGCCCGTCCTCGCCTTCCGCACCGACCTGCGCGGCGACATCTCCGAAAAGGGCCTCGCATGGTCCTTCGACGAAAAACAAACCCCGGACGTCTGCACCCCCTCCTTCTACAAAGGCAAACTCTTCGTCCTCAACGGCGACAAACAAACCCTCACCTGCCTCGACCCCAAAACCGGCGAGAAAAAATGGCAGGGCAACCTCGGCGAAAAAGTCGTCATCCGCAGCTCCCCCTCCCTCGCCGACGACAAGCTCTACGTCATCAACGAAAAGAACACCGTCTTCGTCTGCTCCACCGGCGACGAGTTCAAGATCCTCGCCACCATCCCCATGGGCGGCGCCGATGGCACACGCGCCTCCATCGCCATCTCCGACGGCAACCTCTTCATCCGCACCACCGAAGCCCTCCACTGCATCGGCTCCCGCTGACAAACCCGCGGCACGCCCGCGGACGCCGCACTCCGATCCACTGGACATCAAAGCCCACCCCCACTCCCTGCAGCTCCCATGCTGACTATCCCCGGCTCATCACAGAAATTCTGCGACGGCATTTCGCGTCGTAATTTCCTGCGCATCGGCGCCCTCGGCATGGGCGGCATCGCCCTTCCCCAACTGCTGCGCGCAGAAGCCGCAGCCGGCCGGCGTCCCGGCTCCAAGTCCGTCATCATGATCTACCTCCCGGGCGGCCCTCCGCACCAGGACACCTTCGACCTCAAACTCAACGCACCCTCCGAACTCCGGGGCGAGTTCAAACCCATCTCCACCAACGTCGCCGGTCTCCAGATCTGCGAACACCTCCCTCTCCTCGCTCGCCAGGCCCACCGCTACTCCGTCATCCGCTCGCTGAGCGATGCCGCCGGAGACCACTCCGATTTCATGTGCCAAACCGGCCGCCCCAAAGCCAACCAACCACCGGGCGGTTGGCCCTCCATCGGCTCCTGTGTCTCCCGTGTCCTCGGCCCCGCAGAACCCGCCGTCCCAGCATTCATCGGCCTCGAGCCCCGCATGAAGCACCGCCCCTACAATGCCGCCACCTCCGGCTACGCTGGCGTCGCCAATGACGCCTTCCGTCCAGCCCAGGAAGCCGCACAGGACATGGTCCTCAACGGCATCTCCACCGACCGCCTCGCCGACCGCCGCTCTCTCCTCTCCTCCCTCGACAACTTCCACCGCGAAGTCGACTCCCTCGGCCTCATGTCCGGCATGGACAGCTTCAACCAGAGCGCCTTCGGCATGCTCACTTCCAGCAGGCTCCTCGACGCCTTGAACCTCGAAAAGGAACCGATCGCCGTCCGCGAACGCTACGGACAAGGCGACCCCAAGGTCCACGGCGACGCCGCTCCCATGCTCAACCAGCAGTTCCTCGCCGCCCGCCGCCTCGTGGAGGCTGGCGTGCGCTTTGTCACCGTCGCCTACGGCTTCTGGGATTATCACAGCAAGAACTTCGAGAACGCCCGCAAGGATCTGCCCCTCTTCGACCAGGCGCTCAGCGCACTCCTCGTCGACCTCAATGAACGCGGCCTTTCCCAGGACGTCAGCGTCATCGTCTGGGGCGAGTTCGGCCGCACCCCCGTGATCAACCCGCAGGGCGGCCGCGATCACTGGCCCAAGGCCAACTTCGCACTCCTCGCAGGCGGCGGCATGAAGATGGGCCAGGTCATCGGCGCCACCGACCGCGTGGGCGCAGAACCCAGCGAACGCCCCGTGCGTTTCGCCGAGGTCTTCGCCACCCTCTACCACAACCTCGGCATCGACGTGAACCAGACCACCATCCCCGACCTCACCGGCCGGCCCCAGTATCTCGTCGCCGACAACTGCCAACCCCTCCGGGAACTCGTCAGCTAGGCCCGAGCGCCCGCGCCCGCGCGAGCCCATGCGCCGCCGGTCCGGCCATCTTTGCGGCCCTTTACTATCTGCGCTGGCTCCGCGGTCTTTGCTGCCTTTGCGCTCCCGACATCCCGCGCGGCTCACGCTCACAAAGAACCGCCGCGCACACCGCGCACACCGCGCACACCGCGCACACCGCGCACACCGCGCCATTCACGCCCTCCTCACTCCCGGAGTTGGTATCCGTCCGCCGCTGTGAAACTGTGTCGGCTCCGCCCCAATCCACTCCCATGTCGTCCGTCCCCACACCGCAGCCATGGACCGCCGTGCTCGCCAAGTTTGAAGAGGCCTCATCCCCGGAAGGCCGCAGACAAACCGGCCGGTTCACCGTCGAAGGCTTCCGCCTTGTCGAACGCGCTCTCAACACAGGCGCCGCCATCGAACACATCCTCGTCGGCGAATCCGCATGGAACCTGCCCTGCGAGCGCATGCAAAAACTCCTCAAGGCACTCGCATCCCGCCAATGCTCCGTGGTCCAGGTACCCGACACCGTCGCGGACCGCATCACCGAGGGCCGCACATTCGGCGCCGTCCAAGCGCTCGTCGCACTCCCCGTCTCCCTGCCATTTCCAGAGTGGCTCGCGACCCGCGTCGCACAAGCCCCACAAGCCCCACAAGCCGCCCCGCTCACCCTGCTCGTCCTCGAGCAAATGATGGATCCCGGCAACGTCGGCGCGCTCCTGCGCACCGCCCACGCCATGGGCGCCGATGCCCTCGTCGCCATCGGCGGCTCCGACCCCTTCCACCCAAGATCCGCACGCACTTCGATGGGCAGCATCTTCCGCGTCCCCGTCTTCCGCACAAAGACAGCCGACGAGCTCCTCACCCTGCTTCGCCAGCACCGCGTATGCACCATCGGCGCTGCCATTGAAGCGAGCACCCAACTGCCCGACGTGCATTTTCCAACCACCCATCAGGCCCTGTTCATGGGCAACGAAGGCGAGGGCCTCTCCCACGACACGCGCGCCCAACTGGACCACATCGTCTCCATCCCGATGTCCGAAGCCATCGACTCCCTCTCCGTCAACGCCGCCACCGCCGTCATCCTCTACGCCATGCGCCACCAGAACCGCATCCACACAGCATCTGCGGGCGACTCCTAACCCAACTCCACCCACCCGACCCGCTTCACCAAAGCCGAAGCGCGAGTCCCGTGAGCGCCCCCGATGGATCGCGCCGCTGTGTGGAAGCAGATCGGGCCCGCACAGACGAACCGGCCCCTCCTGTCACCCTCACGGTTTCGGAGAGATGACGCCCGATTCCTGCAAGAACTTGGAGAGCGTCAAACCAATGGCGGCGCCCATTTCCCGGTATCCCTCCTGATTGCTCCGGTCCGTATTCCACGGGGTTTCAATGCAAAGCGCCAACGTGCTTTCCGGCGCGCGGGCCGCCACCCAGCAATGGCTCATCTGCATCCAGGTCGGACTGTAAACCGCCCCGCTTTTCACGAGCTTTTCCTGAACCGGCAGCACCTTCGTGAAATGCATCTTCGCCAGCCCCTCGAACCGCTCGATGGCCGCACGCTGCCCAGGCTTGCTCGCTTCGTCCGGCGGCGTGTGAAAATGAACCGCACGATCACCCGGCCCGGGATTGTGCAGGTCGATGAACGCACTCAACCGCCCCGCATCCATGAGCGCACCGAGCGCCACCTGCGCGGCCGCCACCTCCGGCCAATGCGGACGAGCACTCCAATCCCTGTTTTGATCCTGCGGAAGCGCCTCCTTGCCACCCTGTCCGCTGGCGACATGGTCCACGTCCATCACAGGCACAACGACGATCTCGTACTGCTGACGCAGCCACGCGGCCTCCGGACATCCTGCCAGAATCCATTCGGCCACCCCCTGCGCAATCCAACTCGATCCGCATTCCCACGCATGCTGTCGCGCTTGAATCCACAGTGTGCCTCGCTGCGAGCCGGGCCGCCCTCCCTCCGCCATCCGCAAGAGAGGCACCGGCCTGCCATCCCGCGATTGGCAAAGCGACTCCGCCTTCGCCACCGCCGGATTTTTTTGCGCGCAACCGCGGACAAACTCAGCGGAACGCGACGCCGTGTAAGGCGGCCCCCATGCCACCAAAACCTGCTCCGCCGTGGCTTTGAGACGGTAACTCATCCAATCCCCTTCCCGAACGCCTGACTCGGTCTGCTGCCACGTCTCGCCATCCACCGACCACGCCGCGCGACTCGGACTCGCCCAATCCAAAGACAGCGGTTTGTCTTTGAGCCAGCCATAGGCCGACTGCGGAATCGGTGCGCTGAGTGCACGCAATCGAAGCGTCAGAGTCTCACCCGCCTGCGCGCCGCGAATGCGGAAACTCCACCAGCAAGGCCACCCATGACGCGGATCGCCTCCGGGCTCAAAGCCAATGCTTCTTGTTGCCTGATCAATCGACACCACCCTGGCCGAGGCCCCTTCGAAACCCGTCTCCACCCTCAACTCCCCATCCGCAGCGCGGGCAGGAGCCAACGCCACAGCCAGAAGGATCCCCAGGAGCCTCAGAAATCCCAAGGCAAACACGCCGCGCGGAATCATTCCCTTCATTAGCCGACAGGTCAGAACACCAAGTGCCCGCACAAAGAGCGCGAGCCTTTGAAATCTCCCCGCTCTGAGAGCGCTCAGCCCTTTAGCTGACTTAAAGCGGCGTCACTGCCACGGTGTGCTTCACCGGAACCAGCGACGCGCGGACCTGTGCGTCCAACTTCGAGTGGGTGGATGCGAGTTTCTTGCGCAATCCATCAAGCAGCACTCCAAGCTCCGGATCCTTTTGGACATCCCCGCTCAGGCTCCTGAAATTACTGATCATCCCCTTGATGATGTTCGTCTCGTAAGCCTGCTTGGCGCCCACCGCGCTCATCACGGCCTTGAAAGGCTCGTCAAACGGAGTCTTCGAGAACTCAGCAGCGAGGTTGATTCCCGCAGCAAGCTGCTCCTTGGTGAACTCACGCACCTCGTCACCCCATGTCACTTTCGCGCGCGCACTCGCGAGATTACTTACCCTCAAAGTAAACCGGTTGAGGTCGGCGTTGAACGGAAGAAACGGCAGGATGCTCCGCGTTCCGCCCGAAGACTTGGCGTCGCCATCAAAACAAAAGGGATAGCGTGCACTCTCCAGCTCCACCTTCCCGGCTGCGGTGGACAGCACCTTGTGGCCCGCCGATGCCGTCGCCTTGCCTGCAAAATCCAAATTAATCTCCCCCACCTGCCCGTCGCAGCCAAGGCCGCGGAGGAATGCATACGCCATCGCGAGCTGCCCATTCGCTCCCGGATGAACGCCGTCCCGCCCGCACACGTCGTAGTCTTCGCCAAGCGCTGCCTTGCCCTTCGCCATCGACTCCATCATCGGGGTGTGGACATCGGCGAAGCTCTGCTGGAATTCGGCGGACAGCTTTTTCCCAATCTGGCCAAGGCTCGCGAGGCTTTCATTGTAGCTCGTCGCTGCGTTCAGCGTTCCAAAGTTTGATTTCACGAAGAACTTGGAATCCACCGCCCCCGGGGTTCCTACCACCGTGTGAACCTTCCCCTCCACGAGCTTGCCGATGACGGCGCGCATCGAGTCCTCGTACCGCTTTCCAGTGGCGGCATCGAAGGGGTGATAGGCACCATCGTTCATTCCGTAGCAGAGCGTCGCGACGGTGGGATTGAAGGTCGCCAGATCGTTCTGCATTCGCACGGCAAAGCCACCTGCCGTCTCGCCACCCCAGCCGAACTGAAACACGTGCACATCAGGCCGGGCAGCCACCGCAAGAAGATAGGTCTCAATGTATTTCGAATACATCTTCTGCTCCGTGATCGAATCCCCAACGATCGCCAGTCGCGCGTCCTTCGGCAGAAGCGCCGGTTGCTGGGAGCTATCCGCGGCGGGGCAGAACAGCGGGAGAAGAAAAAGAGGCGTGATAAGAGCGGAGAAGCGGAGGTTCATAAGGGGTGGAATAGACTGTCGGGTTGTCTATATCCGACGGGCGTGCGCCGGAAGAATCTATTTCGCTGCTCGTTCGCCTTTCCCCCAACACCGCACGGAGCGTGTCCTGATGGGGGTGAAAGCGCCTCGCCCCCTCGTCGCCCTGCTCAATCCAGCAGCATCTCCACAGCGCCCTACCACACCAAATCACCATTTACATCATCCATCCGGTACTTACCGTTTATCTAATGCGCATCGTAACACGGCCAAACACCCCCATGTTCATCTCCGCGTTCTTCATCTCCGCGCTCTGGATGCTCCGCCTATCGGCGTGGAGCGATGACCTTCCGAGTTGGGTGGAACCGGTACGCGAACCCCTCGTATTCAAGAAGACCAGCGCGGGAGGGTATCTGGAAATCACGAAAACCGGGACCATCACACGCCCCAAGCCCATCACCAGCGCGGACGCACTGGAGAAACTCAATCCCGGTTTGATGGGAACATTACCGGGTCTCAAAGATCTGATTACCAACGGGACGGTCTCTCCCAAGTTCAAGGCGCTTTACGACGCGAAGATTGAAGAGGTGAAAGGCGGCGACGTGATGGAGCCCAATGACTTCTTCGACTGCGCAACGGTTCTGAACCTGAAAGACCCAAAATCCGGCCGCAGCGCTGTGCTCTTTGAGTCCAATATGGACACCTGCACGGACGGCTCCGACCCCGGGCGCCTTTCGACCTTGAGCGACTACGCGGAGGCGCGCCGCTCGGGATCCTATCAGCCAACCGTCGCTTATTCCTGGGCCAAAAAAGAAACGAACACGCCCCCAAATCCGTTCCTCAAATACTGGGATGAGAGGATCGGGCTCATGCGCGGCATCAAGAAGCAGGTCGATGAGTTGGCGGAGGCGGACAAGGCTTCTTTCTGGCAGGGCATGAAGAATCACTGCGATGAGAAGTTCACTCTGCTCGAAAAGAAGGCCAGCGAGTATCGCCCCACACTGCAGACGCGCCGCTCGTTAGTCGCCAGCCTCGATCCATTCATCGTCGTCCCCAAAACTTGGGTCGACGATCAGATCCACGTCGGCGATTACGCCGCAGTGGTCTACGAGGGAAAGATCTATCCCTGTATCATCGGCGACGCCGGGCCGGCGACCAAGACAGGCGAGGGTTCGCTGAAACTAGCTCAGGCCCTCAACCCCAAAGCATCGAGCCGCATGAGCCCGGTCAACAAGGTCAGCGTGACCTATATCGTCTTCCCGGGCACCGCCTCCCCAAGGGCCACACCGGATATGACCGCCTACCATCAAGAAGTCAGCCGGTTCCTCACAGAAATCGGCGGCCTCGGCTGTGAGGTGAAGCTCCACGCGTGGAAATAACACCGCTCCAGGGAGGGCCCCCTGCCATTCAAGCGCGATAAGTACAAATCCCCGCAGGGCGGGTCCCCACACATTTGACAGTCTCCGCGATGCCGACCTTAATCGGCCCTATGAGACGACTCCTGTTCTGTATCTGCATCCTCAGCGCAGCCGTTTCTCTCTCAGCACAGGTGCCGCTCTGGGATCTCGCAAAAGACAGCATCCCCGCAGAACTCAACCACGGCGCCACGCGCACCACCGACGGCACACTGACGATTGGTGGCGATAACTATTTCGGCGTTCCGGCCTCGGCTTTCCCAGACCAGAAAAACTTCACGGTCCAGGTCACCGTCTCCTTCCCTGAACTCACCGACGGCACGAGTCTTAATGTTCTCCTCAAACAACGCGCGGACGGTGAGGACACAGGCCTCGGTCTCACCTGCATCCACAGCCCAAACTGGAGGGTCTACCGACCCATCATCAACGGAATGCACATCGGCGGACTCCGCATGAATTTCCAACCAAACACCCCCTACACCTTCACCGTCGCAGTCCGCAACGGCAGCCCCTCCTATTACCTCAACGATGCGCCGGGCGGTCAGTATTTCACGCTGCTGCTACCTAATGACGAACCATTGTGGGTGGGCAAAAAACTTCTTCCACGTGAAGTCCCTTTCACCTCCGCCCATGTCTCAGCGCTGAAAGTCTACGGCTCCGACTTCCACTACAAGTCGCCGAAGGAAAAACTGAGCGCCGAACCGCGCGGCGCCATCGCCGGCAAAAACTGGATGATAGATGCTCCCACCGTCATCGACTCCCGCCGCCCCAAGATCCTCTTCTACGGCGACTCCATCTCCGGCGGTTACCGCCAGCATCTCCTCCCGGCAATGGAGGGCCGCGTCTACGCCTACCACTGGACGGGCTTCGTCGGCGGCATCGATCCGAAGGTGGACTCGGTCATCAAGCAAGGAGCCGCAATCGCCGACTTCCAGCTCATCTTCTTCAACAACGGGCTCCACTCGCTCTCGTGGACCGAGGAAAAAGCCACCGACCAGCAGGTCATCGACACCACGCGCGCCATTGTCCGCGGTTTCAAGAGCGGTGCGCCCCAAGCGAAATTATTCTGGATCGCCACGACACCACACACCGCCCGTCGCAGCGAACCCGGCAAGCCGGTGGACGCGCTCGGCGACAAGAACCCGGTGGTGCTCCGCATCAACCGCCTCGCTGAAAAGGTGATGAAAGAGGAAGGGGTGGAGGTGATCGACATGTACACCCCGCTCGCCGCCAGACTGGAGCTCGCCGCCGGTGATGAATACCACTGGTCCAGCCCCGCCTATCAGATCATCTCCGACGCCATCGTGGCTAAGACGAATGAAGCCCTGAAGCTCAACGGCCCGGCCAAGTAAGCGGCTTCGCGCGGCGGGATGCATCGCTCCCCTCTTCCTCGCGCGTTAGTGCGGCGCAGCTTCGTACAGCTTGCTAATGACTCCACTGGGATGAGCGCAGCTCACGCGCTACCATTCTCCAATCGTCCTGATAAACCCTGCAGGACCGTACCATTCATCACACCCGCCCCTGAAGCACTTCCACCGACGCACGCCCGCCACGCCTTTCCTATTACTCAGCATCGGACGTCCCTCCCACCCCGGGATCACCCAGCATGTCTAAAACCCTTCCCCGCCCGCTGCTCTCCCTCATTGTCCTATGTCCCACGCTTCTTTTTGCAGCGGATGCTCCCCCACCAGCGCTGATGCATGAGCGCCACAAGGCGCTCCTCGAGACTTATTGCACCGACTGTCACGGCGCGGAAAAGCAGAAGGGGAAGTTCCGCGTGGACACCCTGCCCTTCTCACTGACCGAAGTAAGATCGGCTGAGAAATGGCAGAAAATTCTCAATGCATTGAACTCCGGCGACATGCCGCCGGACGACGCAAAACAGCTGCCAAAGGACTCAAAGGCGGATTTTCTGGACGAACTCTCCACCGTGATGGTGGCGGCCAGACGCAATCTCGGTGACCAACGCGGTGCGATCACGATGCGCAGGCTCAACCGGCGCGAGTACCGAAACACGCTCAGGGAACTGCTCGGAGTGGAGATCAATGTCAGCGAACTTCCCCCAGACACAAGTTCGGGCGGGTTCGACACGGTCGGGGCAAATCTCTTCATGTCCGGCAACCAGTTCGAACAATACCAGTCCCTAGGACGCGAGGCCCTGACGGAGTCTTTCGAGCGACAGACGGCAGCGGCCGTGGAAAAGAAGCAGCGCTACGAGGCGGAAGCGTGGACACCCATGGTCACCAAATACGTCGCCTATCAAATCGATGCACGGGAGCGGGCCCAGCGCTGGGTGGAGGCCGTAAACGAGGCAGCGGCCAAGCCTGAGAACAGCGAGATCGTCGCGGCCCTGAAGAAGACATCGAAAAACGACGCCATTTTCCGGCGTCTGTGGGAGAAGATTCCGGGCGCACCCTCCCCGCGCTCCTTTGGCTTCGACAAGAAGGGGGAAAATGACGCCGACCTTGCGAACGCCGAACTGTCTGCGTCCTGGCTCCCCTACCATCAGTATTACCTGCGGCAGCCGGCATTAGACACGGGAGCCTATCTAGGCACCCAGACCCAGCATCCATCGGTGATCAACATCAACTACATCGAGATGCTCGTGCCTTTCTCATGGCCGGTGGGCGAATACGTCGTGCGCGTGCGCATCGCCGCAACCAACGACGCGCCACCCGATCGGCGCTTTCTGGACTTCGGCATCAACGCCCGCTCCAAGGTGATGAACACCTGCGAGGTCACCGGCACCATGGACGCGCCTCAGATCATCGAATTCCAACTCAGCATGACAAGGGGTAACTCGGTGCGCGAGAACCGCACCCTGTTCATCCGAGAGAAGGGCAGCTGGGACGATAATTACGAGGGCGGCCGCAAGCGTGCCGCAGCATTGAAACGCAATGGCATCGGCCCGGAATTCGCCCTGTGGGTGGACTGGATGGAAATCGAGCGCAAGCCCGATGCCGACAAGCCCAAGCCCCCAGGCATTGCAGCACTCGGCATTCCCTTGGACGATGCCGCGCCACCTCCCGATGCGGCCGGACTGCGCACCGCGCTGGAGCGCTTTGCCACCGAGGCATTCAGGGGCTCCACGCCACCAGCGCGCCTCATCGACAGGCTGACGGCCCTTTATGAAACCCGCAGAAAAGCGGGCGACAAACACAGCGCCGCATTAAAGGAGACCGTGTCCGTTGTTCTCGCCTCCCCGATGTTCCTCTATCTTGCGGAGCAAAGCGCGCCCGCCGCCGATAATGAATCCGGAGCCAGCACGGCCCGGGAGTCCAGATTACTTTCCGCTCCCGAGCTCGCCGCGCGCCTCTCTTATTTCCTGTGGTCCGCCCCCCCGGATTCCATCCTTCGCGAACTCGCTCGCAGCGGAGAACTCATGAAACCCGGGATGCTCGAAGCCCAGGTAGAAAGGCTCCTCGACGATCCCCGTGCCGAAGGTTTCATCAAGGCATTCGTGCAGCAGTGGCTGGGCATGGAGCGCTTTGACTTTTTTGAAGTGAATCTGGCGCTTTATCCCCGCTTTGACTTCGCCACGAAAAACTCCGCCCGGGGTGAAGTCTATGAAACGGTCAAACACCTCATCCGCCAGAACGCGAGCCTGCGCGATCTCTTGAAGTCAGACTATGTGATGGCCGATCGCGTGTTGGCCCACTTCTACGGCCTCCCGGCGGGAAACGGCCACGGCTATGAGAAGATCGCTCTCCCGAAGGATTCCCCGCGCGGCGGCTTGCTGGGAATGGCCGCCGTCCAGTTCATGGGTGGCAACGGCGAACGCACCAGCCCGGTGGAGCGCGGAGCATGGGTGCTGCGCAAACTGCTTCACGACCCGCCGCCGCCCGCGCCCGCGAATATCCCAGCCATCACGCGCCTTGCGGGAAAGGTCCTCACCACTCAGGAGCGCCTCCGCGCGCACCAAGAAGAGCCCCAGTGCGCGAGCTGCCATCGCAAGATCGACCCCATCGGATTCGGCTTGGAAAACTTCGACGGCGCCGGCCAGTGGCGCACCGAAGACAGTTACCAAGCCATCGATGCGAACGGCAAACCTGATCCGAAGACCAAAAAAACGTGGACCATCGAAGCGGCGGCGACTCTTCACAAAGGGCCATCCTTCCAGACCTACTTCGAGCTGCGCGATATCATCGCCTCCAAAACTGACGCGTTCTCCAGAGGCTTTAGCGAAGCTCTTCTCGAATACGCCCTCGGCCGCCAGGTCGGCTTCAAAGACGAACCCCTCCTGAACCAAATGCTCGATAAAGCCCGGACCAAGGACTTCGCCGTTCGCGAATTCATTCACACTCTCGTCGGCAGCCGGGAGTTCCACACAAAGTAGCCACCCCCGATTCAGCAACGCTCATGCAAAACCAAATCGCCCGCCGGCAATTCCTGCGCTCCAGCACAGCCCTCATTGCATTGCCTTTTCTGGAGTCCCTCGGCTTCCGCCGCTTCGCTTCGGCAGCCTCCGCGGTTGCCCCGCCCAAGCGTCTTATCTTTCTCGGCTTCGGATGGGGAATCACCACCGAAACATGGTTTCCGGACATCAAGCATCCCGGCGCCGACTACACCCTGCCGGAGGGCCTCCAACCGCTTGCCCGCCACAAGGCCGACTTCTCCATCGTGCAGGGGCTTTGGAATAAATACTCCGACCAAGGACACGCAGGCAGCACCTACTGGCTCACCGGGGCGAACCGTTTTGCTGAGCCAGGACAGAACTCCCACAACAGCATCTCGGCTGACCAAGTCGCTGCAGCGCAGCTCGGCATGAACACGCGCTTCGCTTCCATCCAGCTCAACGGCGGCGAGCCCAACGCCGAATCCTCCGGACACGGCCCGGGACTTTCCATGGCATGGAACATCTCGGGAAAGCCTGTCGCCGGCGAGAACGGCCCGGTGGCCGCGTATCATCGTCTTTTCTCCAAGGACACCACCCCCATTGAGCAACAGAAAGCCATGCTCGCGCAGAAGCGCAGCGTGCTGGACACGGTGCTCGAGAACGCAAGGGACCTGCAACGAGGCATCGGCAGGGAGGACGCCGCCAAGCTCGAGGAGTATTTCCAGGGAATCCGCGACATCGAGACGCGCCTCAGCAAGGACGAGAAATGGATCGGCGTGCAACAACCCAATGCCCCCATTCCAGAGCCTCAACAGGGCTTGGCCGGCAAGGAGGAGATCAAGATCATGTACGACATCCTGCTCGCGGCCATCCAGACCGACAGCACACGCGTCCTGACTTACAGGCAGCCCGTGAGCACGTTACTCACCAGCATCGGCATCAAAGTCGCCCCTCACGACATGAGCCACTATCACTCCACTCTGGGGGAGAAACTCGACGCCTCAAAACAACGCGACCTCGTGCAAAGCGAACTCCTCGCCGGCCTCATCGACAAACTCAAGGCCGCGAAGGAATCAGACGGCTCGCGCCTGTTCGACCACGTCGCCCTGGCCTACGGCAGCAACCTCCGCACAGAGCACAACCTCGACAACTGCCCCACCCTTCTCACCGGCGGCGGCGCCGGAATCAAACTGGGCCACAACATCGTCGCGGCCAAGGACACCCCGCTCTCCAATGCGTGGCTCACCCTTCTCCATGGCATCGGCGTAAAAGCCGAACGCCATGGCGACAGCACCGGAGTCCTCAAGGAACTCATCGCCTAAGAGGCACAAGTATCACAGGGCGCCACACGTCCCAGCCCGTCGCAAGGGATGGTTCGGATGGCACTTAGATTGGAGGCTTCGCCGTGACTTTTGGTACCACGCCTGCGACCAGTGAAGCCGATAGAGACAGGCAAACTTCCTCGATGCTTTGTTGGCTCTGACCTTGCGCACCGCTTCCACGCTCTCCACGCGGTAGCCTTCGCTTTCATACAGGGGTCGGAGTTGGATTCGCATTCACTCCAATCCCCCAACGAAGGCTGCCGCCTCCATCTCTTTTCACTGCGAAGACGGTAAAGCGCCGGATTTCTTCCCGATAAATCTCTCCATAGAAACTGTAGAAGCGCCACTTCGGCTCCGCTTTTGCTTTCCGATAGAGCGCAATTTGAAGCTTTCGAATTTTACTCGGCGTTCCTATCTCCGCTTGCGCGGAGCCATCGCCAGATCCTTCGCTTTGTCGCTAGAATAAAAGCACTGCCGCTTCGCTCCTCGTGGGTTGTAGTGTCCCACAGATCAACGCTCCTACCAGCGGCTCCGACTTCTGCTCCGGCCCGTTCGCTCTCACCTGCGTACAGGCTTGAAACGGCGGTTGAGGCATCTGCCCCTATGCCCCCCGCCCGAGCAGATCTCCCGGATGATCTCGGTGCCATTTCCAACCATGCCGTCCACGAATACGCCGTCAGGGGTTGCGTCAGCCGGACAGTTGCTCTTGGGCTGACTTCGCTGGCGTTGATGCTTCGCTCCCTACGTGAAGCCGATAGGGACAGGCAAACTTCCTCGATGACCCGCATGGAGATCCCCGCCAACGAGGTCGTCCCGCGCGGCGAATACATCCGGCTCATGGGCGACCTCATAGCCGATAGGGACAGGCAAACTTCCTCGATGCTTTGTTGGCTCACCGACAGGCATCGGCTCGGCTGGCTCTGAGAGGAAGTTTTCGACGCTCATCTGTGGTTCATTTTCATTACGGCCTGGCTGTCTTGGATCGGTTGCTCTCCACCCCGCCTCACGGCGACGCAGTTACCGACCCATCAGTGCCGCATACAGCCCACTCGGCAGACGGGACTTTCACCCGCTTGAGCACCGCATTCACCGGCGCACGCCTGTCCCTATTGGCTCTATCCGCGACAATACCACCGCCCTCCCCCACCCCCATTCCCAGTCAGCCTTGAGCGCGACACCCACGAGGTCTTCTGCTACCAAACACCCGCGCATTCGCCCAAGGACTCCGTCCACAAATGCGCCTCGCACGAACCCGCAGCCCACCCCTCAGCAACCTCCCCACCCCTCCACAACCATGCGCCTGTCCCCCCTCCTCCTCACCGCCCTCACCCTCGCACTCCTTCCGGAAACCACCTTCGCACAGTCCGTCCGCAGCAACATCGCCTACGTCGACAACGGCCACACCCGACACGTCCTCGACATCCACCACTCCGCCGACCCCGGTGCCAACAAGCCCGTCGTCTTCTGGATTCACGGCGGCGGCTGGCAGGGCGGCGACAAATCCGACGTCCAGGCCAAGCCCGACTGGTTCGCATCTCAAGGCTTCGTCTTCGTCTCCACCAATTACCGACTTCTCCCCGAAGTGGACATGGAGACCCTCACCCGCGATGTCGCCAAGGCCCTCGGCTGGGTCCACAAAAACATCCGCCAATACGGCGGCAACCCAGACCGGATCCTCGTCGGCGGACACTCCGCCGGAGCTCAACTCGCCGCACTCCTTTGCTCCGACCAGCGCTATGCCGAAACCGAAGGCGTCTCGCTCAAACACCTCATCGGCTGCATCCCCGTCGACGGCGACACCTACGACATCCCCGCCATCATCGAAACGGCGGAAACCCGGCGGCGCGTCCATCAACAACCCCAGCCCAAATTCGGTCACCGAGAGAAGTTCGGCAACACCCCCGAGAAACACGCCGATTTCTCCGCTGTCACCCACATCAAAGCGGGCAAGAACATCCCGCCCTTCCTCATCCTTTACGTCGCGAACCATCCCGATAACTCCGCCCAGGCAGCGCGCCTCGCCTCCTGCCTCAAGGACGCCAGTGTCCCCGTTTCCCTCTTCGCTGGAAAAGACACCGACCACGTGAAACTCAACAACCTGCTTGGCACACCCAGCGACACCGCCACCGCCGCCCTCGACACCTTCCTCACTCCCCTCCTCACTCCCTGAATTGTTCACCGCCCTGCCGTCACTCGGCCGACGCCAGCGCCAGAGCCATTTCACAACCTTTATTCCCCGTCGCGGATCTCTGGGGATTGCGCTCCGGCGCAGAAACTTCACCCTTCAATCGGTGTTCGTTGCCTGATCTCCCAGCGCCTCGACAAACCTTCCCACCCACCATGCCCCCCCTCCTGCTCCGCGTCGCCGCCCCCCTGCTTTTCCTGCTCCCGCTCACCCTTCTACGTGCAGCGGATGCCAAGCGCCCCAACATCCTCCTCGCATTCGCCGATGACTGGGGCCGCCATGCCAGCGCCTATGCGGCTCTCGACGGGCCGGGCACCGTCAACGACCTCGTCCAAACCCCCGCCTTCGACCGCATCGCACGCGAAGGCGTCCTCTTCCGGCGCGCCTTTGTTTCCTCTCCCAGTTGCACCCCATGCAGGAGCGCCCTTCTTTCTGGCCAGCACTTCTGGCGTGCCGGCCGCGGCGCCATTCTGCAAGGGGCAGTGTGGGATCCCGCCATCCCTGCCTACCCGCTCCTGCTCGATCAGGCCGGTTATCACCTTGGAAAAATGTACAAGGTCTGGAGTCCTGGAACACCCGCCGACGCCCCCTACGGTGGGCAGAAGCACGCCTATGAAAAGGCTGGCCGCCGGTTCAACAACTTCTCCGAGAACGTCACCGCGCTCGTCGCCAAGGGCGTGGCACTCGACGCCGCCAAGGCCGAGATCCTCGCGGAAGTCGCCGCCAACTTCGACGCCTTTCTCGCCGCTCGAAAACCCGACCAACCCTTCTGCTTCTGGTTCGGCCCCACCAACACCCACCGCAAATGGGTGCGCGGTTCCGGCAAAGCCCTCTGGGGACTCGACCCCGACAAGCTCAAGGGAAAGATGCCCGCCTTCCTCCCCGACGTCCCCGAGGTGCGCGAAGACCTCGCTGATTACCTCGGCGAAGCCATGGCCTTCGACACCGCCGTCGGCCTCCTCATGAAACGCCTCGAGGCCATCGGAGAACTCGACCAAACCCTCGTCGCCATGAGCGGCGATCACGGCGCCCCCGGATTCCCCCATGGCAAATGCAACCTCTACGACTTCGGCACCGGCGTCTCCCTCGCCCTGCGCTGGGGCTCCGCAAAAGGCGGCCGCGTCCTCGACGACCTCGCCTCCATCCCCGACCTCGCCCCCACCTTCCTCGAGGCAGCGGGCGTCGCCGTTCCCGCAAACATGACCGCCCACAGCCTTGTGCCCCTCCTCCAAAGCGCCCAGTCCGGCCAGGTCGATCCCAAGCGCGATGCCGTCTTCACCGGACGCGAACGCCATGTGGAAAACGCCCGCGACGGTTTCCTGCCTTACCCGCAGCGCGCCATCCGCACCCACGACTTCCTTTACGTGCTCAACTTCCATCCCGAACGCTGGCCCATGGGCGAACCCTACCGACTCGGCGGCCCCAATCCACCCTCCGCCAAAGAACTCACCGAGGACACGCGCGTGACCCTCAGCGACATGGATTCCAGCCCCACCAAGGCCTGGCTCATCGCCATGCGCAAGGACCCGCGCTGGAGCCCGTATTACGACCGCGTCTTCGCGCTACGTCCTCGAGAGGAACTCTACGACCTCAAGAAAGACCCGCACCAGGTCCACAACATCGCGGCAGACCCCGCATACACCGCCACACGCGCAGCCCTCGAAAAGCGGCTCATGGACGAACTTCATCGCACTGGCGATCCGCGCGTGGTCGAAGACGGCCGCTTCTTCGAAACCCCTCCCATGGCTGGTCCGCTTGCAACTCGGCCGAAAAGTCCATCCCCCGAAGCTCTGCGCGACGACGCCAACGGCTCTCCCAAAAAAGCCACCCCGCAGTCGTAAAACCACAAACCCAGCCTCAAAGCCTCGCAGACATCCCCCCACTCCGCAGCGCTGCAAGTGGTCCTCGCCCAGACCGAGCGTCCCTCAAAGATCTCATCGGCCACCCGGAAGCCTCGGCGAACCTGCTTCATCGGTGACAACCCACGCTCAATGTTTCAAATCCCTTGAACTCGTGCAGACGCCGGCAAGGAAGCCGCCTGCAACGCCTGCAAGGGACACAACGCCTGCAAGGGACCAACGCCTGCAAGGGTCAGGCATAATCACGGTCAACGCCTGCAAGAACGCCTGCAAGGGACAGGCATAATCACGGTAGGACCGCACAGATCCCATCAATGGCCACCGAGTGGAGGGCATCGATCGTGCCTCCTTGAGGGAGC
Source organism: Chthoniobacter flavus (assembly GCA_945861435.1). Lineage (GTDB taxonomy): Bacteria > Verrucomicrobiota > Verrucomicrobiia > Chthoniobacterales > Chthoniobacteraceae > CAIURC01. The sequence goes on from CAMAUX010000015.1 coordinate 50,442, forward strand.
ACCTCCTTTGGCTTGGCTGCGCGCTTGGCCACCCTGTTTGCGTCTGCCGCTGGAAGCGGCTTTAAGGGCGGCTTCAAGGGACAGGCAGTTTATTAAAGCTTCGAGGAGCGCCTGCGCGTCATGCGCGCGATCGGCAATCATGCTGAAGCCGAAAAATTGCGGGAACGGTTCCTGCGGAGGATGTGGAGTTTGAGTGCGTTCATGCAGGCGGTGAAGCAGCGCTTCAGCCTGTGGTTGAACACACGCGATGGGCGCGCCGGGACGCTCTGGGAGGGACGCTTCAAGAGCGTGCTCGTGGAGGGGCGGCTTCAAGGGACAGGCAGTTTATCAAAGCTTCGAGGAGCGCCTGCGCGTCATGCGCGCGATCGGCAATCATGCTGGAGCCGAAAAATTGCGGGAACGGTTCCTGCGGAGGATGTGGAGTTTGAGTGCGTTCATGCAGGCGGTGAAGCAGCGCTTCAGCCAGTGGTTGAACACACGCGATGGGCGCGCCGGGACGCTCTGGGAGGGACGCTTCAAGAGCGTGCTCGTGGAGGGGACCGCGCGGACGCTTGCGACCATGGCGGCCTATATTGATCTCAACCCGGTCCGCGCGGGGATCGTGGGCGAACCGGGCCTTTATCGATGAAGCGGGAAGCGGCTTCAAGGGACAGGCAGTTTATCAAAAGCCCATGTTGACCCTTCGCTCGATGTGAGCGACTGGTGAATCCATGAGGTCGAGGAGGGTGCTGGCTGAGGAGGGATCTCCGGGGGCGTGTTACCACTGCGTCACGAGGGTGGTGGACCGGCGCTTTGCGCTGGGCGGTCCGGAGAAGGAGAAGTTCGTAAAAATCCTGCGGGCGTACGAGGAGTTCTGCGGGGTGGAGGTGCTCACCTACTGCGTGATGAGCAACCACGTCCATGTACTCGTCCACGTGCCGCCAAGGCCCGCGCCGGACTCCCTGCCCGACGATGCAGCACTCGTGCGCCTGGTGCGTCGCGCGGACCTGTGCTTTCCCGCGGACGAACTCGAGGAGCGCCTGCGCGTCATGCGCGCGATCGGCAATCATGCTGGAGCCGAAAAATTGCGGGAACGGTTCCTGCGAAGGATGTGGAGCTTGAGTGCGTTCATGCAGGCGGTGAAGCAGCGCTTCAGCCAGTGGTTGAACACACGCGATGGGCGCGCCGGGACGCTCTGGGAGGGACGCTTCAAGAGCGTGCTCGTGGAGGGGACCGGGCGGACGCTTGCGACCATGGCTGCCTATATTGATCTCAACCCGGTCCGCGCGGGGATCGTGGGCGAACCGGGCCTTTACCGATGGAGCGGGTACGGCGAGGCGATGGCAGGCCGGCAACTGGCGCGTCGCAGACTCCGGCGCGTGGTGCTCGGAGTGCTGGTGGACGATCTGATCGCCCAATCAGCCCAATCAGCCCAATCAGCCCAATCAGCCCAATCAGCCCAATCAGCCATAGGCCAAGTTCCCACGCGCGCTCACAGGAAGAGTCGCGGTAATTGCGACGACCGTGAGAGTCGCAAAGAGACGCGCCGGTTGTTGTCCGCGTACCGGATGTACGTTTTCGAGAACGGGATCGAACGGACTGCGGAACTCTGCGAGCGTCGAGACCGACGGGGAATGACTGCACGGGAGGTGGAGGCGGTGATCCAGGCAGGTGGACGGTTGCGCTTCTTTGAGGCGATGCGGTGTCGTGTGCGGTATTTCACGGACGGTTGCGTTCTGGGTTGCCGGTCATTTGTCGAAGGGTTCTTCGGAAGAAACCGGGACAGGTTTGGGGGTCGCCGGGAGAGCGGTGCAAGGGAACTGCGCCGAGTGGAAATGCCGTGGCTTTTCACAGTCCGAGATCTACGCCGCGCGCCAATCCAACGGAGTGCCGCCGTGGCGTGATTCCGTAAATACCCTAGAACGGACGCTCCACGATTCGCGGGATGCCGAAAGGAGCGACCAAAGGCTTCACACCTTGCATACGGAACGGACCCCTTGCTCCGGAACGGGCTCTGGCGCTGCAATGCGCCTCCGAGGAGTTGCGCTCGGAGATCCCCGTCGACTCCCGGGTAGTCCTTCCACTCGTCAAAAAGAACCCACTTTCTGGCATACGCCTGCGAGTGCGTTGCTCGAGCCCGGCAAATGAGTTCCGCTCTTTAATCCATGGCCTCCAACACGCTCTGCGCTTTTCATGACCCCGCGAACCGTTGAAAACATCCGCTCTGAAGCAGTGAGCCTCACGGCACCAGCGCCTCCCCTATCACCCCACCCCATGGACTTCCCCTCGCCCCTGCCCGGCCCCCTGAGTCGTCGCCGCTTTCTCGCTGCACTTCCCGCCTGTGTCGCCCTCAACGCAGCAACCGCATCTGCGCAAGATCCCGCGGCATCCACCTTCTCTACGCCGGCCATCAAAATCACCCCGCCTCGGATCCGTATCGGCCAGATCGGCACCAAGCACGGACACGCCGCCGGCAAGCTCGAGACCATCCTCAAATTCCCCGATCTCTACGAATTGATCGGTGTGGTGGAGCCCGACAAGGAACGCCGCGCCGCCATCGCAAACACGGCACCCTACGCGGGAATCTGCTGGCTGGACGAAGACGCCCTGCTCTCCACCACAGGCCTGAAGGCGGTCGCCGTCGAGACACCTGTCGCCGAGCTCGCACCCACCGCCCTCCGCTGCCTTTCGGCCGGCATCCACATCCACCTCGACAAGCCCGCCGGTGGTTCCCTCGACCAATGCCGCGCCATCCACGCTCTTGCCCAAAAACGCGCGCTCACGGTCCAAATGGGCTACATGCTCCGCTACAATCCCGCCTTCGCATTCGCTCACCGCATCCTACGCGAAGGCTGGCTGGGCGAAGTCACCGAGCTCTCCGGCATGATGGGCAAAACCCTCAACGACGCCGGCCGCCTGCAGCTCGCCGAATTCTCCGGCGGCGGAATGTTCGAACTCGGCTGCCATCTCATCGACCAAGTCGTCTCCCTCATGGGCCCTCCACAGAAAGTCACCGCCCACACCCGCCGCTCATTTTCCAAAAAGGACTCCTTTGCCGACAACCAACTCGCGGTATTCGACTACCCCAACGCAACCGCCACCATCCGCACCAACTTCATCGACCCCTTCGGCGGACCACGCCGCCAGTTCTCCATCACAGGCACCCAAGGCACTCTCGAAATCCGCCCCCTCGAACCCCAACCCCTCGCAAGGCTCGCCCTCGAGAAACCACACGACAGGTTTTCCGCTGGTTATCAGGACGTCTCGTTCGAAAGAACCGCGGGGCGTTACGATGCGGAGTTCATCGACTTCGCCCGCGTCATCCGCGGCGAGAAACGCCTCGCATGGGATGCAGCACACGACATCGCCACCCACGAGACCGTCCTCCGCGCCTCAGGCATGCTCTGAGAACACGGCGTCTCTGAGCGCGGCCGGGTAACCCACCACCGCGGCTCGCCAACCGAGCATCCAAGAACTTTCCCGAACCAACGCATCCCAGTCCATCTGACAAACTGCCCCCTCGGTGAAGCGCCGTTTCACTTCACCTTCAACTTCGCTCCGTAGAGATCATTGCCACCCGCGCTGGTGATTCCCGCGGCGCCGAATCTCGCGGCACCGCCGAAGGAGCCCCCGAAAAACAGATTCCCGTTTTCATCGCACACCATCGTGTATGCGTTGTCCCCCTTGTCTCCCCCCGCCTGCGTGATCCAGCGTAACGCCCCGTCCTTGTCGAACTTCGCCACGTACACATCGGTGCCACCGAGGCTGTGCAATTCCTCGCCACCCAGATGGAAGGTCCCGGTGAATTCGCCTGTCAGGAAGCTGTTCCCAAGCCCATCACTCGCCACCCCCAACCCGTAATCAATCCCCGGCCCCTGCCCCACCCTGCTCCACAGCAGCCGGCCTTCCGTATCGAAGTGACTCAGGAACGCATCGCTGTCCTTCTCCCCGCTTGTGGTGAAAGTCTCCGCACCGAGCACCGCCTTTCCCTTAAACATCCCGCTCGCCCACACCCTCCCATCGCGGTCGCACGTGATCTCGTGAAAGAGGCAGCTCGGCTCCCCAAACTGCTGCGCGATCCACTGCACATCCCCCTCCGGCGATAACTTCGCCACCACCGCCGATGACCCTTTCGACGTCACCAGCGCCTTGCCTCCAAACTCCCCGCTGCCCGAACTCAGCCCACCAACGTAAATGGCGCCCCGCCCGTCCACCGCCACGCCGTGCCCCGATCCACTCGCCCTGCCCTCCGCCACCCGCGCCCACACCAACTCCCCATCCGCGTGATACTTCGCACAGAAAATATGACTGCCGGGTTCGTTCGGAATCCTCACGGCCCCGAACTGCGCGTCGCCCACCACTGCGCCACTCACCACCACGTCGCCAAGCGCATCCACCGCGATCCCGTGCCCGTAATCGTACCCCGTACCACCCGCAGTGCTTATCCACACAAGCTTTCCGGACGGATCATACTTCGCAACAAAGACATCATATTCGCCGCGGTTGACCAACCTCGCACCGCTGAACTCCGCATCCGTGCTCTGATAATGTCCCGTCACGTAGCAATTGCCCGCCGCATCCGCCGCCACTCCGTAACCGCGGTCCACAAGACTCCCGCCCCCCAAGCGCGCCCACAGGATGTGCCCCTGCGGATCGAGTTTCGCCACGAAGAAATCCATCCCCCCGGCACTCTTCATGACCGCATCTCCAAAGCGCACCTCGTCCGTCACCTCCCCCGCGAGGAACACGTTGCCCGCGCGATCCACATGAATGGCGCGCGTCTTGTCGTTCTTCCCCCCCCCCGCAGACACCGCCCATTCAAAAACCGGCGCGGTTTCCGCAGGAGCAGCAACAGCTTGTGAGGTAAGGCACAGGACGGCGGTGGGAAGGAAGAATGGTTTCATGGGGGCCTCTCATACATTCCGCCAAACTCCATTCCCTTAGCCCCAATGGCCCCAACCAACCTCCTGTACCGAACAGCACTTATTGAGCCTCTCACATCACACTGACACCCGAAGAGGGCTCAGCCAATGAGCGTGGCGTTAATCCCTGCTCCGCGAGTCTCGATGGATATTAATCCGGGCATTCAATACCCGCGGTCATTATGAGGCGCATCCACAGTCCCGATGCCTGGCGAGAGAGAGATGAAGCGGATGCGTACTGCCCAAGCGCCACCCATTCGACCCGCTCGGCCTCTGGTGTTTCATGGCCGGATTAATAAGGCCATCGGCCATGCCTCGATGGGGTAAAATCGACCACGAATCAGGCGCTCTCACTGCCAGCATACAGGAGGCACGGCGGGGTTCCTCCATTCGGAGTACCTGCTTCTGGATCGCCCTCCCTCATCAAGCCACGACCGATGCCTTTAAATCAGTGCCTTTCGGGACGGGTTGTTTCCAAAATCCCTCCCCCAGCACGGATCCGCGGGAGCATCCCCGCATCCCACATCGCCTGGAGCCAGCGTTGCACCCCACGCAGCCTCTGGCGGCGCTCTTCAGCGGAACGTTGCCGATCCGAATCAGCGGCCAGGGCGGTTTAGCTCACGTACTCCAGCCTGTCCTTACAAGCAGACCCGCTGTAATAGCAGGTTTCCCACCGCCCGCATTGCGCTTGCTTCCCCCCTCACCCGCTCTCCGGCTATCATTCCCTTTCGTCCGCCGCACCTCGGCGCCACCCCCATGCTTTACAACCGACGCAATTTCCTGCGCTCAGGCGGCGCTTTTCTCGCGCTCCCCTTCCTCCACTCCCTCCAGGCACGCGCCGCGACAAAGCCTCCTGCGCCAAGCAAGAAGCTGGTCCTGATGTACGTGCCAAACGGCCTCGTCCGCCGCTGCTTCTTTCCCGGTGAGGAGAATGGGGAGTCCCCCGGTTTTGTCGGCGGCTTCAATGCCGACAAACTCAAGGACGCGATGCGCAACAAGAGGCCGCCTGGCATTTATCCCCTTGAGCTCACCTCCACTCTGCGCCCCCTCGCAGAGCACGCGAAGGATGTGACCCTCGTCACCGGCCTCGACCGCTCCTACAAAAACGGTCAGGACGTCCATGCCCAAGGCGCCTCCTGCTATCTCACCAGCGTCTCTCCGGAACAGGCTTCCGTACGCGGACTGCGCTACCCGCAGGGTCGCTCGCTCGACCAAGTGATCGCCGACAAGGTGGGCCCCGGCACCGCGTTCCGTTCTTTGGAAATCTCCTGCAACGGTTTCAAGGGCGACAAGGAGGACATGTACTTCGACAACATCTCATGGTACGGAACCGACAAGAAGGCGCCTTCCATCCGCGACCCTCGCAAGCTCTACGAGCGCCTGTTCATGGCCGACGGCCAGCGCCAGCACCTGCGCAACGTCACCGACCTTGTCATGGCCGATGCGCGCGATCTCCAACTGCGCATCAACCACGAGGACCGCGAGACCGTCTCGGAATTCATGGAGATGATCCGCGCCATCGAGGTGCGCATGCAGCGCATGGAATCCATCGTCTCCACCACCCGCATGGAGATCCCCGCCAACGAGGTCGTCCCGCGCGGCGAATACATCCGGCTCATGGGCGACCTCATGATCCTTGCCCTCCAGATGGGCCTCACCAACGTGTGCACTTTCATGGTCGGCCCCGAACGCTGGGACGCACCCATGCTCTACGAGGGCGTCTTCGGCCAACCCGTCCAACACCACGGCATGAGCCACAACCAGAAGGGCGATGGATACAAGGAACTCCAGAAGATCGATCTCTTCCACGTGCAGCAGTACGCCTACCTCATCTCCCGCATGAAGAGCGTGCGCGAGGCCGACGGCTCCTCCCTTCTCGACAACTCCATTTTCACCTACGGCGCAGGCCTCGGTGATGGCGCCACCCATCAGTACTTCGATCTTCCCCTCGTTGTCGCAGGCACCTCGCAGAACGCGCTCAAACAGGGCCGCTCCATCCAGTGCAAGCCGGGCACGCTCAACTCCAACATGTGGCTCACCATCGCCAACCTCATGGGCCTCGAACTCCCTTCCTACGCGGACAGCGACGGCACCATCTCCCAACTCTGGACCTGAGCCTCACACCCCAGGATCCACGCATGACGCGTTCACCCATTGTTCTCGTCGCGGCGGCGGCCATCCTCGCGGCACTCACCGCTGCACCGCACTCATCCGCCGCAGCCGATGATTTCAAGGACGTCCTCCTCCCGGTCCTCGAAAAGCACTGCGTCCAATGTCACGGTCGCGAAAAGACCAAGGGCAGGGTCGATCTCCACGCCCTCACCTCATCCGCCCAGTTTCTCAGCAACCCCAAGCTCCTCGCGACTCTCGTCGAAGTCATCGACTCGGCCGAGATGCCCCCGGAGGACAAACCGCCTCTCACCGACACACAGCGCTCCTCCGTCCTCGCTGCTCTGAAGCACCTGCTCGCAAGCTCCACCGCCAATCTCCCCATCCCGGAGGACAGGATCCGCCGTCTCAATCGCTTCCAATACAACAACGCCGTCAAAGACCTCTTCCTCATCAACCGCGACCTCTTCGCCCTCCCGGAAAAATTGATGACGCGGCATGGCGATCACCTCGCGAAAAACAGCGGCACCATGCCCGACACGGTCTCCGTCTCCTGCCAGTCTTTCGGAGACGGCGCGGGCTTCCGCGGGATCGATGCCTTTCCAAAAGACCTCCGCGCAGCCCACGGATTCGACAACCAATCCAACCAACTCACCCTCTCCCCGCTCCTGCTCGACGCGTACCTCAAGCTCAGCGTCTCGATCTTGGAGAGTCCCGACTTCCATCCCGAAACCGTCGGCGTGTGGAAGTCGTTCTTCGCCGAACCTCCGGCCGGCTCCGATCACCGCGCTGAGATCGCGCAAAGGCTGCGCCACTTCCTCCACAGGGCATTCCGGGGCGCGGGAAGCGACGCGACCGTCACGCGTTACACCGACTTCGCGATGGCGCAGATCGCACAGGGCGCCTCCTTCACAGAAGCCATGAAGAAGGTGAGTTCCGCCGTGCTTTCCTCCCCGCTGTTTCTGTTCCAGTGCCACGACCGCTCCGCCGACCACGCGCAGTTCGCACTCGCATCGAAACTCTCCTTCTTCCTGTGGGGGAGCGCACCGGACGACGAACTCCTGGCCCTCGCCGACTCCGGCCAACTCCTCCATGCCGAAGTGCTCCAACGCACCGTCACGCGGATGATGGCCGACCGAAAGATCGAGCGTTTCCTCGACTCCTTCCCCTCCCAGTGGATGCAGCTTGAGAACATCCTTGGCGCCGCACCCGACCCGCAGAAGCACCGCTTCTACAGCCTCGACCCGGGCCGTCCAGCGGGCAGCCAGATGGTTCTCGAACCGCTCCTGCTCTTCGATGCGGTCTTCGTCGAAAACCGCGGCGTGAAGGATTTCATCGCCCCCGCATTCAGCTACCGCAGCGAGTTTCTCAAGGAGTGGTACGCCTCCGATTTCCAATTAAAATTCGACCCGCGCAAGGTCACGGATGACAACCGCGCCTCCGATGAAGCACGCTCGCTCGTCTCCCGCGAACTGGCCTCCATCCACGCGCAACGCACCACGCTCCTGGTTCAAATCAACGCTCGAACCGCCGACACCCCGCCCACTACCGCGCAGGAACAGAACATCGGCCTGAAGCCGTATGCTGCGTGGGATTTCAACGGCGACCTCCGCGATTCTGTGCACGGCCTCGACTTGGAGGCCCACGGCAACGTCGAATTCCAAGACGGCATGGTGGTTCTCAACGGCTCCTATCTTGAGAGCAAGAACCTCCCTATCGCCCTCAGGGCAAAAACCATGGAGGCATGGATTCGCCTGCCCAATCCCAAGGGCGCTTCCGGCTCCGTCATGACCATCCGCGGACCGGACAAGCGCTTTGATTCGATCGCCTTCGGCCAGCGCGGTCCCAACCGCTGGGTCGCCGGCAGTGAGGAACTCGCGCGCACCAAGGACTTCGGTGGCGCACCGGAAGAGGCCGCTGACCCACTGCTCCATCTCGTCGTCGTCCACACCGAGAACGGCTCCACCACTTTCTACCGCAACGGAGTGCCGTACGGAGCCCCCTACAACCGGGGCCTCATCGGGCATCCCAAAAACAAATCCACCGTTCTCTTTGGCCGCAGCGACCCCGCAGACACAGCCGCCCAACTCCCGGCACTCCATCTCCAAAAGGCACGCCTTTACGATCGGGCGCTCACCGCACAGGAGGTCGCATCCGCTTACTCAGGCGAAGACACCGCAGCCGCCGCCGCACCACTCGCAGCGCGCATGTCCGCTGAGGAACTCGCGAAACAGGCGGAGCTTCAACAGGCACTCGCGCGCATTCAGGAATCCCTCCGCAGCATTCCCCCATTCAAGGATCCCGGCGCAGCGCGCGAGCAGGCTCAGAAGGATTACGACGCACAGGTCCTCGCCCTCCAGCGTTCCAGAACCTTCACCCGCACCCCGACCTCTGATCCCCGCTACGGCGGCATCATCACCAACGCGGCTGTCCTCACGATGACCTCCGGCCCCAAGCGCACCCTCCCCATCGCGCGCGGATCCTGGATCATCGAGGTCATCTTCAACGATCCCCCTCCACCGCCACCGAACAACGTCCCGCCGCTCAACGAGAGCGACGACGACAAACACCTCACCATCCGCGAGCAGTTCGCCAAGCACCGCGAGAACCCCGACTGCGCCAGCTGCCATTCCCGCATCGACCCCCTCGGGTTCGCACTCGAGAACTTCGACGGCACGGGCCGCTGGCGCGGCCGCTACGAAAACGGACGGGACGTGGACCCCGGCGGCACTCTTCTCAAACGCAGTCCCTTCAAGGACGTCGTCCAGTTCAAGAGCATCCTCCTCGGCGAGGAAAAGCGCTTCGCCAAAGCGTTCACCGCGCACCTGCTCCGCTTCGCCCTCGCTCGCGAACTCACCCCGGCAGACTCCCCCTCCATCGATGCCATCGTCCAGAACACCGCAGCCGGCGGCTTCCGCCTCCGCGACATTCTGCGCGAGGTCATCCTCTCCGAGAGCTTTCTCAAGGCAGCCGCTGTTTCCGCAGACGCACGTTGATCCCCGGCCCCGGAAGCCCGCGCAACCAACTTCCGATTGCGCCAGACACTGCGTGGAGCACGACTCCCCTTTCGTGGGGTTGTCGAAGCCACCCTGTTTCTCTACGCATGTACCCCATGCGACTTCCACCCCTCGCATCGCTCCCGCCCACACTCCTCGCTGTGGGCACACTTCTTGGCGCACTCGCCGCGTCCTCCCCCGCCGCGCCCCTGCCCAGCTTCAGCCGCGAAGTACTCCCCATCCTCTCGGACAACTGCTTCTACTGCCACGGCCCAGACGCCAAGCATCGCAAAGCAGACCTCCGTCTCGACCTCGAGGCCGAAGCCAAAGCCTCACGCGACGGATCCACCGCAATCGTTCCTGGCAGTCTTGAAAAAAGCGACCTCATCGCCCGCGTCCTCTCCAAGGACCCGGACGAGGTCATGCCTCCGCCCAAATCCCACAAGAAGCTCTCCCCCGCCCAGATCGACATCCTCCAACGCTGGGTGCAAGGCGGAGCCCCATGGGGCGTCCACTGGGCCTTCAGCGAGCTTCAGCGCCCATCAGTCCCCGCACGCGCAGACGCGGCGCATCCCGTCGACGCCTTCGTCCGCCAGCGTCTCGAAACCGAAAGCATCTCACCCGCACCGCAGGCCGACAAACTCACACTCCTGCGCCGCGTCAGCCTTGATCTCACCGGCCTGCCGCCCTCTCAGGAAACCCGCCAGCGCTTCCTCGCAGACGCATCGGCGGACGCGTACGAGAAACTCGTCGACTCCCTCCTCGCCTCACCCGCCTTCGGCGAACGCATGGCATGGGACTGGATGGACGTCGCGCGCTACGCCGACACCAACGGCTACCAAGGCGACTCCGAACGCACCATGTGGCCATGGCGGGACTGGGTTGTCTCCGCCTTCAACCGCAACCTTCCCTACGACCAGTTCACCCTCTGGCAGATCGCAGGCGACCTCCTCCCCTCGCCTTCCGAGGAACAAAAGCTCGCCACAGGATTCCTCCGCAACCACCCCATCAACGGCGAAGGCGGCCGCATCGCCGAAGAGAACCGCGTCGACTACGTCATGGACATGGCTGAGACCACGGGCACCGCGTGGCTCGCTCTCACCTTCAACTGCTGCAGGTGCCACGATCACAAGTTCGACCCCCTCACCAACCGCGACTACTACAGCCTCTTCGCCTTCTTCAACCAAACGCCTGTCACTGGCGGCGGCGGCAACCCACAAACCCCGCCCGCACTCGATCTCCCCGACGAGTCCCTTCGCAAGCGGATCTCCGATTCCGAGTCAGCGCTCGCCGACATTGAAAAGCAAAAGCGAGAAACCACCGCCACACTCATCGCCTCCCAACCCGCATGGGAACAGGCTGCGCACGTAAAACCCCTTGCCAGCACCTGGCGCGTGCTCCACCCGGCCTCCGCCAAAGCCACCCACCAAACCCTCACCATCCAAGACGACGCCTCCATTCTCGCCTCCGGCGAAAATCCCGCCAGTGATTCCTACGAACTCCTCTTCCAACCCGAGCCCGCCCCCCTCGCCTCATTCCGCCTCGAAGCGATCAGGCACCCCTCCATGACCCGCGGCGGATTCGCGCGCTCCGACTCCGGAAACTTCGTGCTCACGGACTTTGAAATCCTCCTTCAACGTCCGGGAAAACAGCCTGAGAAACTGCCCATCGCCTCTGCCATTGCCAGCTTCGAGCAGGGCGATTTCAAAGTCACAAAAGCCTTCGACAAGGATCCCAAATCGGGCTGGGCGGTCTGGGATGGCAAATCCATCGAACGCGATCAGGAGGCCGTGTTCCGCCTCTCTGCCACCACAACGCTCGCGGCTGGCGACTCCCTTCTCGTGCGCCTCAAACACGACTCGCCGCACTCGCTCCACAACCTCGGAAACTTCCGCCTCTCAGCCTCCGCCAACCCAGAAGCCAAACTCGGCTCTACGCAAAGCGAGATAGCCGCCCTGCTGCTCAAACCCGCCACGGAACGTTCCTCCAAGGAATCCGAACTCGTGCGCACCGCTTTTCTCGAAGCGCAGCCGGAACTCATCGCGCTCACGACCAAGGTCACCAGTCTGAAGGACAAACTCGCCGCGCTTCGCAAGGAGTCTCCGAAAGTCATGGTCATGGAAGACCAAGCCAAGCCGCGCCAGACCTTCATCCTCGACCACGGCCTCTACAACAAGCCACTCGCCGAGGTAGCCGCCAACACCCCGGGCCATCTCCCTCCCCTCTCCGCCGACGCCCCGCACAACCGCCTCGGACTCGCTCGCTGGCTCATCGCGAGGGAGAATCCACTCCCCGCGCGCGTCGCCGCAAACAGGCTCTGGCAGATGATCTTCGGCATCGGCCTCGTCAAGACAGCGGAGGATTTCGGCGTCCAAAGCGAGTTCCCCAAACACCCAGAGCTTCTCGACTGGCTCGCCGTCGAACTCCGCGACTCCGGTTGGGACGTGAAACACTTCCTGCGCACCCTCGTCACCAGCAGCACCTACCGCCAGTCCTCGCGCATCGCCCCCGGCATGGCGGAGCGCGATCCCGACAACCGACTCCTCGCCCGCGGCCCGCGTTTCCGCATGCCCTCATGGATGGTGCGCGACCAGGCGCTTGCAGCCAGCGGCCTCCTCGTCCCGCGCATTGGCGGTCCTCCTGTGAAGCCCTACCAGCCACCCGGCGTCTGGGAGGAGGCAACCTTCGGTAACAAGAAGTACCAGCAGGACCACGGTGACGATCTCCACCGGCGCAGTCTCTACACCTTCTGGCGCCGCATCGTCGGCCCCACCATATTCTTCGACGCACCGGCTCGATCCGTGTGCTCCGTGAAACCCACGCGGACCAACACCCCGCTCCACGCCCTCTCCACCCTCAACGACCCCACCTACGTCGAAGCCGCACGCATCCTCGCCGAACAGGTGATGATCAAAGACCAGGATCCCGAGACCCGCCTCCACGCTGCATTCCAGCGCATCCTCATCCGCGAACCCCATCCCGCTGAATCCCGTGTCCTTCTCGCCGGCCTCGAGCGGCAACGCGCTCGTTTCGCAAACCAGCCTGACGACGCGCTGCGTCTCCTCGAAACTGGCGAACACCCGCGCGACAAGAATCTCGCGCCCGCGGACCACGCCGCGTGGACCATGCTTTGCGTCGCCCTCCTCAACCTCGACGAGACGCTCACCAAGGAATAACCGGCACGCCCACCGCTCGCATGCACCCGATCCTCTCCCACCAACTTCATCTCACACGCCGCGAGTTCTTCGGCCGCTCGGCCTCGGGGATCGGCACCGCTGCACTCGCCCACCTGCTCGCGCAGGACGGAATGACCCCGGCGTCCGCCGCCGCAGCAACCGCTCCAGCGCAGGGTTCTGCGCGCGTTGGCGGACTCGAGGGCGTGCCCCACTTTGCCCCCAAGGCCAAGCGCGTCATCTACCTCTTCATGAATGGCGCCCCCACCCACGTCGATCTCTTCGACTGGAAACCCCGGCTCAAGGAGATGCACGGCCAACCCGTCCCGCAGGAATACCTCGGCGACAAGCGCTTCTCCACCATGACGGGCAACCCCAAGGGCAAGCTGCTCCTCGCCCCCATCGAACCCTTTTCCCAACACGGTCAGAGCGGCGCATGGGTCAGCAGTCTCATGCCGCACACGGCTTCGATTTCCGACCAACTCTGCTACGTCAAATCCCTCCACACCGACGCCGTCAACCACGCGCCTGCCATCTCTTTCTTCCTCAGCGGCGCTCAACTTCCGGGACGCCCCAGCCTCGGCTCATGGCTCAGTTACGGCCTCGGCTCGCAAACCAGCGACCTCCCCGCCTTCGTCGTGATGACGAGCATCAGCAAGGGCACCAGCTGCGGACAGATCTTCTACGAATTCTACTGGGGTTCCGGCTTCCTTCCCACCCGCTACCAGGGAGTCAAATTCCGCGGCGGCAACGAACCCGTCCTCTACCTCCAGAACCCGCAGGGCCTCAATGCCGAAGCCAAGCGCGACCTCCTCGACGACGTCGCCAAGCTCAACGAGATGAAGCTCCACGATTTCGGCGACCCGGAGATCGCCACCCGGATCGCGCAGTACGAAATGTCCTTCCGCATGCAGACGAGCGTCCCCGATCTCGCCGACTTCTCCAAGGAACCCCCCGCCGTTCTCGAAAGCTACGGTCCTCTGGTGAACGAGCCGGGCAGCTTCGCCCACAACTGCCTCATGGCGCGCCGCCTCGTGGAACGCGGCTCGCGTTGCGTACAGCTCATGCACGCGGGCTGGGACCAGCACAACTCCCTCACCACCGAGCTCTACAACCAGTGCCGCGATACCGACCAACCCGCCGCCGCACTGGTCAAAGACCTCGCTCGCCTCGGCCTCCTCGAAGACACCCTCGTCGTCTGGGGCGGTGAATTCGGACGCACACCGTTCATCCAAGGCAGCATCGAGGACCGCAAACGCTGGGGCCGCGACCATCATCCCTACGCCTTCACCATGTGGATGGCAGGCGGCGGTGTGAAACCCGGCATCACCCACGGCGCCTCCGACGACCTCGGCATCAACGCCACCGAAAGCCCGGTCCACGTCCACGATTTTCAGGCCACCCTCCTTCACCTCCTCGGCATCGACCACACCCGGCTCACCTACAAGTTTCAGGGCCGCGACTTCCGTCTCACGGACGTCCACGGCAACATCGTGCGCCCCATCCTCGCCTGAGCCCCGGGAATCAGCCCCACGGGTCACCCCACCCCTGTGACGCATCGGGAATTCGTGCGCCACCGCCCGCTTCCGGATCGAACACTCCCGATACACGCCAGATGACTGCGGCGGGCCGTCCCCCGCTTGCAATCGCACGGCCCGAATCTACTATCCTCGCGCCTTATGACCGACCTCAGCGCCCAGATTCAGCAAGCCGTGCAGGCAGGAAAGCTCCGCGAAAGCAGCGCAAAAAACATCGCCCTTCTCCTCGGCGCACGGCCCCATCCGGTCGCCCATGCCAGCGTCACCGAACTCGTCAACTCCGGCGCGTGGTCGGAACTCGACGACCGCTTTTATAAGACCCTCGCATTCGGCACCGGCGGGCTGCGCGGCAGGACCATCGGCAAGATCATCACCAACGCCGAGCGCGGCACGCCCCAAGCCCTCGAGCGCCCCGAGTTCTCCTGCGTCGGCACCAACGCGATGAACGCCTTCAACATCAGCCGCGCCACCCAGGGGCTCGTCGCCCATCTGCGCGACTGGATGAAGACCTCAGGACTCCCCGGCCGCCCGAAGCTCGTCGTCGCACACGACACCCGATTCTTCTCACGCGAATTCGCGGAACTCACCGCCCGCGTCGCCACGGAAAACGGATGCGACGTTTGCCTCTTTGAGGGCCCGCGCTCGACACCACAACTCTCCTTCTCCGTGCGCGAGCAGAACGCCCAAGGCGGCGTCGTCATCACAGCCAGCCACAATCCCCCGCACGACAACGGGTTCAAGGTCTACTTCGGCGATGGCGCACAGGTCGTCGAACCGCATGCCAGTGGCATCATCGCGAGGGTCAACGCCATCACCTCCGATGCCTACGAGCCTCTGCCCGCCGACCAGCGCGGCCAGATCACCATTCTCGGTGGCGACAACGACGAGGCCTACATGGACAGACTCGCCACCCTTGTGCTCGACCCGGCCGTCATCCGCGCCGCCTCGGATCTGCGCATCGTCTTCACCTCCATCCACGGCACCGGAGGCACCATCATCCAACCCATGTTGCGGCGCCTCGGCTTCGCGTTCACCACCGTGCCCGAACAGGAGGAACAGGACAGCCGCTTCCCCACCGTCCAATCTCCCAACCCGGAGAACGCCGAAGCCCTCAGCCGCGCCATCGCACTCGCCCAAGCAGACGGCGCCGATCTCGTCATCGCCACCGATCCGGACTGCGATCGCATGGGCGTGGCGGTCCGGACGCGTTCCGGCAAAATGGAGCTCTTCACCGGCAACCAGATCGGCTCGCTCATGGCCGCGTACCGCATCGGCAAGCTCTCCGAACAAGGCGTGCTGACCCCCGCCAACGCAGCCCGCTGCGTGGTCATCAAAACCCTCGTCACCACCGACCTTCAGAAAGCCATCGCTGAGCGCCATGGCCTGCGCTGCGTGGAGACACTCACCGGCTTCAAGTACATCGGCGAGAAACTCGGCAAATACGAAGCCGCACTCCCGGAGAACATCCGCGCCTCCTACCGCACCCTACCGGAAGCAGACACCCGCACCGCACGCCTCGCCCACTCCAGCTATTACGTCTGCGGCGGCGAGGAGAGCTACGGCTATTCCGCCGCCGACTTCGTGCGCGACAAGGACGGCAACGGCGCAGCTGTCGTCTTCGCAGAAGTGGCGGCCCACGCGAAAGCCCGCGGCCTCACCCTTGGCGAGTTGCTCGACGAGGTCTACGCCGACTACGGCTACTACTCTGAAAAGAACGGCAGCCTCACCTTTGAGGGCGCCGAGGGCGCGGCAAAGATCCAGCGCCTCGTGGACTCCTACGCCGCCCACCCGCCCGCCACCGCCGAGGACAGCCCTGTCTCAGGTGTGCGCAACTTTGCGCGCGAAGATTTCGTGGACGTCGAAGGCGATCCGATCCCGAAGGAAAACATGCTCATGGTGGACCTCGCCGACGGTCGGCGCTTCGCCGTGCGCCCCTCGGGCACCGAACCCAAGATCAAGTTCTACCTCTACGCAAAACGCCTCCCGCAGGAGGGCGTGCACTTCACCCCAGAGCAACTCGCTGCCGCGAAGGGCGAGGTCCAATCGTCCCTCGAGGCCCTCTGGCAGTGGATCCAGGCCGACGTCCAAACCCGCCTCAGTTCAACCTCCGCTTGATTCCACCCATGGGGGCAGCCGATCCGCATCCACCACAGACCGGCACCCCCGCCGTGTCCGAAGCCATCGCCGGCACGCACCCCGCCGTCGCTCGCCTGCTCGCACTCTGGCCTTGGGCATCGGCCGTGTTCAGCGGTGTCCTCCTGTCTCTCTGCTTCGCCCCGCGGAACTGGGGCGGCCTCTGCTGGCTCGCGCTCACCCCGCTGCTTGCCGCCCTCTGGTTCGGAGCGCAGGCAAGCCCGCTCCGCCGCTTCCTGCTGGGCTACACCACGGGCATCACCTTCTTCACCCTCACCTTCTCCTGGCTCTCTGCACTCGGGGAACTTTACGGCGACCCCATGCTGCGGGGAATCCCGCTGCTGCTCGCCCTCTACATGGGCCTCTACCCGGCCGTCTGGGCATGGATCGTCGGAATCCTCTGCGACGGCCGCCGCGATTCCTTCCTGCACTCCGGCACCAACCTCGCCACCGGCCTAGCGGGCGCCGCCGTATGGGTGGTGCTCGAATGGATCCGCGGCTGGCTCTTCAGCGGCTTCGGATGGAACGGCCTCGGCGTCGCACTGCACCGCGACCTCGCGATGATCCAGATCTGCGAGCTCACCGGCGTGCTGGGACTCTCCTTCCTCGTCGCGTTCGCCAACCTCATGGCCGTCATCATCGTTCGCAGGCTCTCCGCGGAACTCGGCGCATCCTTTCTGAAGCGCGTACGCTGGGAGTTCAGCCTCAGCATGGCCCTCATCGCCGGTGTGTTCGCTTTCGGCGCCCAGCGCCTCCTGACCCCGCCTCCTTCAGATGCCACGTCGGTAAGAATCTCGGCGATCCAGCCCAATATTCCCCAGCGCGAGAAATTCTCGCCGGAGATGGAGGACAAGGTGCTCGCGGCAATCGGCCGCATCCACCGCCTCAGCGTGGCAACGCGTCCCGACCTCATCCTCTGGCCGGAAGCTGCCACGCCCCGCGGCATCTACGCGGATGAAACCAACTACCGCTTTGTACTGAACCTCCTCGCGGACAATGACGCCCCCCTGCTCCTGGGCACCGAGGAAATCGACACCCAGGAACACAAGGCCTTCAACACCGCCACCCTCCTCACCGACAAAGGCCAGACGGCACAGGGCTACCGCAAAATGCACCTCGTCCCCTTCGGCGAATACCTGCCCCTGCGCCACTCCCTGCCCCTCATGCAGATGGTGGCGGGAGAACTTGTCCCCGGCGACTTCACCCCGGGCACCGAACCCGCGCTCTTCAATCTCGAGCGCCCTGCGCTCCAATTCTCCGCCCTCGTCTGCTTCGAGGACACCCTCGGCGACCTCACACGCCAATTCGTCCTCCGGGGATCCCAACTCCTCGTCAACCTCACCAACGACGGATGGTTTCTCCACACACCGGCGGCTGAACAGCACCTGGCCAACGCCGTGTTCAGGGCCGTGGAAAACCGCAGACCGCTCGTTCGCTGCGCCAACACCGGCGTCACCTGCGCCATCTCCCCTCTGGGACGCGTGGACCGCTGGGTGGATCCATTCGCCGAAGGCTTCGCCACCCGTGAGGTGAGCGTTCCCACCGACGGCCCGCTCACCCTCTACACGCGCGCCGGCGACTGGTTGGTATGGGTCTGCGCAAGCGCCAGCCTCCTCGCCATCGCGCTCCGCAAAATCCGCCACTGAACTCCCTCAGGCAACGCGGGGAACCACCCTTGAGCGATGAGCGGCGAACCACCTTCCACCTCAGGCCCCGACCAACCCGCAGCGTCAGGACCAGTCCGCAGACGCGCATGGTTCACGGACACCTTCAAGGACGTCAACGGCGTGGCCAAAACCATCCGCAACCTCACCGCCGCGTGCGCCGCAGCCGGACACGACCTGCGAATCGTCACCTGTCTCTCCCATCCCGGCCAACCGCCAACCGGATGCCCCGCCTCCACAATTAAAAACTTCCAACCCTTGGGTGAGTTCGCGATGCCAGCCTACCGCTCACAGACCCTCTCCATTCCTCCAGCCCACCGGATCCGCGACTACCTCAGACGCGAAAACTTCTCCGAGGTGATCCTGAGCACACCGGGGCCGGTGGGTCTGGCTGCCCTTGCTGCCGCCAACCGCCTCGGCCTGCCCGCCACCGCCATCGACCACACCGACTTCCCTCAATACGCCCGGATCCTGACCGGAAGCGCTTTTCTTGAGAGCCTCACCACACGCTACCTGCGCTGGTTCTACTCCCGGTGCGGTTTGCTCCTCGTCAACTCCGCTCACTACCGCCAACTCTGGATCGAGCGCGGCATCGCCCCGGGAAAAATCCAACTTCTGCCACGGGGCGTGGACACTGAGAGGTTCCACCCCGCGCGCAGGGACACCGGCTTCTGGATGCGTCGAGGTGCCCCCGGAAACTCGAAAGTACTCCTCTACGCGGGGCGCATCTCCAAGGAGAAGAACTTCGAGGTCCTCGCAGCAGCATGGGCCGCGATCCGCAACCCACAGCTCGCACTCGCCATCGTGGGCGACGGCCCCCATCTCCCCCGCCTTCGCGAGCTCCTGCCGGGGGCTCTTTTCACCGGATGCCTCGAGGGTGACGAACTCGCAACTGCCTACGCCTCCGCGGATTGCTTCGTCTTCCCAAGCACCACAGACACCTTCGGCAACGTCGTCGCCGAAGCTCTCTCAAGCGGACTACCCGCAGTCGTCAGCGATCAGGGCGGACCAAAAGACCTCGTCCTTGAAGGACTCACAGGCCGCATCACCCGCGCCAACAACGCAGAGTCATTCGCCCACGGCATCAGCCGCCTTCTCGCAGACCCCGCCCAATTGACCCAGATGTCCCAGCATGCGAGGGCCTCCATGCAGAACCGGTCATGGAGCGCCGCCGGCCGCGCCTTCTGGGAACTCTCCCCGGCCGCCACTTAAAAAAGCGCGCCCGCCGCCGAAGCCCAGCGCGAGGGGTTCGGGGACGAACATACGGCCCCCCGAAAGCCGCCACCCGGCAGACGACCACGGCGCCCCCCCAATCGCGCGCACTCAACGGGCTTGGGCAAGCCAACGATTCGGCCATGGACTGGAGCAAGACCGTAAAATTCCCCACCCGCCCGCTTGCTCCGCCGCCCCGGGGCCTGTATCGAGCATACCCCTGTGGCACTGATCCCTCCCGAGGTTATTGAGCAGATCGAAGCCGCCAACGACATCGTGGAGGTCATCGGCGGCTATTTCCCACTCAAGCGCGCTGGTGGCCTCTACAAAGCGCTCTGCCCCTTCCACCAGGAACGCACCCCGTCCTTCTCCGTCAACCCTCAGCGACAGATCTTCAAGTGCTTCGGATGCGGCGTCGGAGGCGGCGTTCTCCGCTTCGTCATGAACTACGAGCACCTCGAGTTCATCCCCGCGGTCAAAAAACTCGCCGAACGCGCTGGCATCCCCCTTCAGGAAAACGAGTTCAGCGCTGAGGACAACGCGAGGCTCCAACTCCGGCGCCGTCTCCTCGGCCTCCACGCCGCCACCGCCGAATTCTTCCACCATCAGCTGCTAAAAAAACCCGCCGCCCAAATCGCACGCGATTATCTCAAGAGCCGCGGCATCACCTCCGACACCGCTAAACGGTGGAAGCTCGGCTTCGCCCCAGCCGAGGGAGACGCCCTCCTGCAATTCGCCCGCCACGAGGGCTACACGGAAGAGGAACTCCGCAGGGGCGGCCTCGCCAAGCCGCGCTTCGAGGACCAGCCCGACGGCCCCGTCTACGGCACCTTCCGCAGCCGTGTGATGTTCCCCATCAACAACGAAACCGGCGAGACCATCGCCTTCAGCGGACGCGTGCTCGACCCCCTCGCCAAAACCGCCAAGTACGTAAACTCCCCGGAGACAATGCTTTTCACCAAGGGCGCCGTCCTCTTCGGGCTCGACCGCAGCAAGCGCGCACTTGCTGACAAAAAAACCGCCATCGTCTGCGAGGGCCAGCTCGACCTCATCACGGCTTTCGAGGCCGGTATCGAAAACGTCATCGCCCCCCAAGGCACGGCCTTCACCCCCAAACAGGCCCACATCCTTAGGCGCTTCGTCGACGAGGTCATCCTCTGCTTCGACTCCGATGCGGCCGGACAGAAAGCCGCCGAGCGATCCCTCCCCTCACTCCTCGCCGAAAACCTCTCCGTGCGCGTCGCTCAGTTGCCCCAAGGCCATGATCCCGACTCGCTCATCCGGGGCGAAGGTTCCGCCGCCTTCAGCGACAGAATCAACGCCGCCAGAGACTATTTCGCATTCCAACTAGAAACCCTCGCAGCCCAGCCAGAATTTGCCACCCCAAGGGGCAAAACCTCCGCCGCACGCAAAATCGCCGAATCGCTGAGCCTCATCACTGACTCCATCCTCCGCGAAGCAGAGATGCAACGCGCCGCCGTCCGCTTGGAGATCCCAACGCAGGAATTCGCCAACCTCATCAAGCCCATCCGCCGAACGAGCCCCCATCACGAGGCCACCCAACAAACAAAGGATGAACAGGAGGAGGCGCAGGAGGTTGTCCTTCAAGACGCCACCATCCGCCTTCTGACCCTCGTGGCGCTCACCGACAGCGGGGCACGCGCATGGATTCTGGAAGAACCTTGGAGCGAACTACTTGCAAACGAAACTGAAGCCGGAATCCTCCTCAAGGCTCTCTGCGCCGACCTCCACCCAGAAAACACCGCCTCCCTCACCGGCTTCCTCACCACGCTCTCCCAAGCCGAAGAGTCTGCGGTCTCCGGGTTGCTCGAGCAGCGCACCCCGGAACTCCCCCTCGTCGTCGCCCAAGACTGCTGGCGCGAGGTGGAGAGACGCCAGATCCGGCGCCGGATGGCGAGCGTCGAAAGTCGGCTACGAATGCCCGGTATTGCCATCGAAGACGTTATCCAACTCCAAAAACAAATCCTTGATTTAAAAAACCGCCTCTCCGATATTGCGCGGCCTTTGTCCTCGTCCCTCTAGGGCTCGCCTTACGATCGGCTCCACCTTGGGTTAGAGACTAGCATCCGCAGCCTGCTAGCTCCCTCCCATCCAGTGGATTCATCACCGGAACGCCCTTTCAGGAGAGGGCAGAAATCGAACCTCCACTCCGGGTATGCCTAAAGCCAATTCGAAAGCCTCCCACTCCCCTCGTAAGACCAAAGGCACCCCGGCCAAGAAAGCGTCCCCCAGGAAGGGGCACGCCCCGGCGAAAAACGCCAGCGGTAAGGTGCCGCAAAATTCCAAGGCCCTGAAAAGTCCGAAAAAATCGGCAGCGACCGCCGCTCAAAAAACCAAGGCAAAACCGTCGAAAAAGGTCGCTACTCCTCAAAGCACCTCGAAACCGAAGGCGTCCACGAGTCGCGTTCCGAAAAACACCGCGAAGCCGACCTCGATCAAGCCCACCACAATCAAGCCGAAGCTGGCCACGACCAAAGCGACCAAAGCGACTAAAGCGGCACCGGTTTCTAAATCCGCCCCCGCTCCCAAGATTTCTTCCAAGGCACAGCCCGCCACCAGCTCCAAGAGCCGGGCCCTTCCATCCAAGGAATCCCCAAAAGCCTCCCCCCAGAAGTCAACTCCACAACCCGCGACACGATCCACGACTTCAGAGGCAAAAAACGAAGTGACCACCAAGCTCTCAACAACCAAGCCCCAACCCCCGATCAAACCGCAACCCAAGGCCCAGTCCCTCAAGCCAAAGACCAAGGAGCCCGCCACAGCGCCAAGCCCTTCGGAAGGCCAGAAGAGCGCCACCACCAACCTCGACCAACCTGAGCTTCAGGAGAAGATCAAGGATCTCATCAAACTCGCAAAGGAGCAGGGCTACCTCACCTTTGACGACCTCAACGAGGCTCTCCCGGATAGCATCAACGACCCGGATGAGATGGATGCCATCATGAACCGCCTGCGCGGTCTGGAGATCGACATCATCGACGCCTCCGACGTGGACCGATTCAAGGACGGAAAGAAGGATCAGGAAGAGGAGGAGGAGGAGAAGCCTGAGGCCAAACTCGACATTCTCGATGACCCGGTACGCATGTACCTCAAGCAAATGGGCCAAGTCCCCCTGCTCACCCGCGAGCAGGAAGTGGAAATCTCCAAGCGTATCGAGGAGGCAGAACTCAACGTGCAGAAATCCGTCAACCGCTTCGGCTTCATCGCACGCGCTTATTTGGACCTCGCCCAAAAACTCGCCGAAGGCCGCGAACGCTTCGACCGCATCATCCTCGACAAAAAGATCGAGAGTCGGGAGCGCTACATGAAGCTCCTTCCCAAGCTCTGCCAGACATTGGATACGGCCGCTAACCAGTGCGCCGACTCCTACAAAAGCTTCCTAGCCCACGGCGGCAAAAACCACGACTCAAAGTCCTACACCACCTTCGCAAAGGCGCACCAATCCATCCAGCGCATCTACCCCAAGTTCTTCTTCAAACAGAAGGTGACGGAAGAATTCGTCCATCAAGCCGACGAAACCCACCGCCTCGTCCTTCTTCACCTCGGTGAACAAAAGCGCAGCGCCTCCCGCAAACAGGACGCCGGCAAGGTCGACCATGCCGCTCGCCTGAAGGAAATCCAACTCCGCACCTGGCTGAGTCCCGAGGAGTTTCTCGCGGAATATAGCGAGCTCAAGGTCTGGCTCAAAAAAGCCCTCAAAGCCAAGACCGAGATGGTCGAAGCCAACCTTCGCCTAGTCATCTCCATCGCAAAAAAATACACCAACCGCGGCCTCTCCTTCCTCGATCTGATTCAGGAGGGAAACATGGGCCTCATGAAGGCCGTGGAAAAGTTCGAGTACCGCAGGGGATACAAATTCTCAACGTACGCGACTTGGTGGATTCGTCAGGCCATTACGCGCAGCATCGCGGATCAGGCGCGCACCATCCGCATCCCGGTGCACATGATCGAGACGATCAACAAACTCATGCGCGTCCAGAAGCAACTCGTCCAAGACTATGGACGCGAACCCTCCCCGGAAGAGGTCGCCGACGAAATCCAACTCCCTGTCGAGCGCGTCCGCGCCGTGCTCAAGATGGCCCAGCAGCCAATCTCCCTCCAAAGCCCGGTCGGCGAAAGCGACGACACCACCTTCGGCGACTTCATCGAGGACAAAAGCGCGGAAAACCCCAGCGACATGACCGCCATCGTGCTGCTGAAGGAGAAAATCAAGGACGTCCTTGAATCCCTCACCGAGCGCGAACGACAAGTCCTCGAACAACGCTTCGGCCTCGTCGATGGATACAGCCGCACCCTCGAGGAAGTCGGCCGCCAGTTCAAGGTCACCCGCGAGCGAATCCGTCAGATCGAAGCCAAGGCTCTGAGAAAAATGCGGCACCCCACCCGCATCCGCCAACTCGAAGGCTTCTTGGAAGCAGAGCAGATCTAAGCTCGACCCATACGGGACGTAAAATGGCGAGGGAGCGCAGAAATGCGCCTCCCACCGCAACTTTCCCTCGGATCGTCGGTTCCATGCTGAGTCATGAAACCTCCTGAGAAAGACGACCTGTGGACGCTGCTGGGCAGGACTCAACCCCCTCCTACCTCCCCATTCTTCGCGCGCAACGTCATCAGGGAAATCCGCACCCAGCCGCAGTTCACCCCGCTCCCGGCATGGCTCAATCTACTCAGGAACGCATTTTCCCGCCGTTGGGCACCACTCACCTGCACCATCTTGATTCTCACAGGCGTCGCAACCGCATGGCATCCGATCCAACGCAACAACGAGATCGCCCTCCTAGCCGAAGCGGTATCCACCAGTCCGGACTACGCGGTGATCGCCCAACTCGAGGAACTCCTTTCCTCCGAGGAGACCTCCGTATGGCTCGACGCCCCCAACCTCTAATCACGATGGCCGCTCTGGCCATCCTCCTGACACTCTGCGTCCAGACCCGCGGACAGGACACCCAGAACCAGGAAAAGCCTGCATCCAAAGCCAAACCTTCCACGCCCATTCCCAGCCGAAGCACGCCCAACGGCGCAGAATTTGAGAAAGTCCGCAAAGCCCTCGAAGCCCTCAACCCGGATCAACTCAGGCGCTTTCAACAAAACTTCATCCGCTGGTCCAATCTTTCCCCTGAGGAAAAAAAACTGCTGGGCGACAGGGAAGCTTTCCGCCGACAGAAAATTCAAGAAGAAGGCGAAGCCGCCTACACCCAAACAGGCCTCCAACTGCCAACTGAAACCCGCGAACTGTTCATAAAGCGCTACGCCGAAGAGCGACGAAAGCTGGAGGAGGAGCTACGCAGGGATCAGGAGGAACGCCGCCGCCCACGCTTAAGCGCCATCGTCGAACAGCTCAAATCTGAGTTCTCTACTCCGCCCCCGGCAGCCCAGAGCTCGGAAGCCCGCTGAAGCCCTCAAGTCGCTCCCGACGCCCACCCAAGAAGGCCTTCGCAAGCCCCCACTCCATGGCTCGAGGCAAGTACGGCACGGTCTTCTCCATCGGCCTCCAGAACACCTTCGTCTATCGATGGAACTTCCTCCTCAAGACGCTCTTCTCCCTCATTCCTCTTGCAGCCACGGTATTTGTCTGGCGCGCCGTGTTCTCCGAAGGCGGCTCAGATACCCATGGATACGATTTTCACGGCATCGTCTTCTATTTTCTCCTGACCAACCTCGTTGACACCCTCGTCACACCCACCGAGGACGAATGGCAAATCGCCGCTGAAATCCGCGACGGGCGCATCAGCGCCTTCCTCACCAAGCCCGTGGATTACCTCGCGTACCGGCTGAGCCTCTACGCCAGTTACCGCATCGTATATACAAGCGTCGCCCTCCTCCCACTGGCCCTCCTCTTCTGGGGGTTCCACGACTTCCTCCGAATGCCGCAATCCTCCGCAACCTGGCCGATCTTCCTCCTCTCCCTTTCGCTGTCTGCACTCATCCAGTTCCTGATGGCCTACCTGATCGCCATGCTCGCCTTCTGGATCTTGGAAATCTCCACCATCGTCTTCCTCCTCTACTCCTTTGAGTACTTCCTGAGCGGACAGGTCTTCCCTCTGGACCTCCTCCCCGACTCCTTCCAAGGCGTGATCCGATGGATGCCTTTCACCTACGAAGTCTTCTTCCCAGTCCAGATTTTCCTCGAACGCATCCAAGGCCCCCTCCTCTGGCAGGGACTCGCGATCCAAACCCTCTGGGCCGCTATCCTCCTAACCATGGCACGCTGCGCCTGGAACAAAGGCATCCGCCATTACCAAGCAGTCGGAGGCTGAGCATGCTCCGCTACCTCGACATCTACTGGGTCATGCTCCGCAACTCCCTCGTCCGGGAAATGCACTTCAAGGCCAATTTCCTCCTCTGGATGCTCGTCGAACTGCTCTGGTTCACAGGTCAAATCGCCTTCCTCGAAGTGCTCTTCCAGCACGTCAACCAGCTCGGCGACTGGTCAAAATGGGAAGTTGTCCTCCTCGTAGGCACCCATCAGATCATCGCCCAAATCTTCCAAGCCTTCTTCTACGTCAACCTCACCAACCTCCCCGAACTCGTGCGCACGGGACGCCTGGACCTCCTGCTCCTCCTCCCCGTCGACCCCCAATTCGCCGTATCCACCCGCCAGTTCGGCCTCGACAACCTCCTCAACGCTCTCGTCGGACTCGGCATCGTTCTCTTTTCCCTCACGAAACTCGGCATCCACCCATCCCCCTCCCAAATCTTTCTCTACACGGGCGCCGTCGCACTTGGCGTCACCATCCACTACTCCATCCTTCTCAGCCTCAACGTTTTGACATTCTGGACAGTCCGCGCGCAGGGCCTCGTCACCGCCTACTTTCACCTCCTCGGGATCGGCCGCTATCCCGAAACCGTCTTCCACGGTACGTTCAAAGTCATCTTCAGCTTCCTGCTCCCCGTACTCCTTGTGGCCAACGTCCCTGCAAAAGCCCTCACCCGGACCTTCGAAAACCCCACCGTCGGCATTCTCGAACTAGCCGCCGCGTCCGCCCTCTCTCTCTACGCAAGTCGACGCCTCTGGACCCATGCCCTGCGCCGTTACGCGAGCGCCAGTTCCTGAAAACTACCGAACGACTTCAGCCCACGGTCCACAGGAGGCTTTTTCATTGAAATCCCCTTGCGCATCCCTCCAAAAGCCTTTAAGTGTCCCGCCCTCTTTTCTCGGAAAGCCGCCCCTGCCTCCCGTTATGCCAAAGCAGAAACCGTCCAAGCACAAAACACAGCGGCAAACCGCGCCGCCCGCCAAGGCAGTAAAGTCAGCTGCAAAAGCGAAACCATCGAAACCGGTCTCCAAGCCTGCTCCGAAGGCTAAGCCCGCCCCGAAATCCAAGCCTGCGACCAAGCAGACGACAAAACCTACGGCTCCCACCCAAAAGACAAAGGAGTCTGCCCAGAAAAACGGCCAGAAGCCCGCATCCCAAAAGAAGATTTTGGAAAACAAGGGAAAGGCGAAAGCCGCCCCCCCATCTCCGGCAAAGACGCCAGCCAAACAAGACGCCCGGCAACTTGAAAACGCCAACAAAGAACGACAGGGCATCTTCGTTCCAGACAACAGCGATACGGGCGCCAACCTTTCTCCATTCCTACGCAAGCAGCGGGAAAAGCTGATGTACCTTCGCGACAACATGCTCGACTCCATGTCCGGCGTCGCCACGGACACCCTCCGTAGCAAAGCTGAGGGCAGCGAAGCCAGCGCCTTCGGAATGCATCAGGCGGACGCTGGCAGCGACGCCTACGACAGGGACTTCGCTCTCAGCCTTCTCTCCAAGGAGCAGGACGCCCTTTACGAAATCGAGCAGGCACTCAAGCGCATCGAAATGGGATCCTACGGTGTCTGCGAAATCTCCAACAAGCCCATCGCTCATGCCCGATTGGAGGCCATCCCATTCGCGCGATATACCGTCGAATGCCAGGCCCAGTTAGAGAAACTCAACAAACCCTCCCGCAACCGCGTTCCTGTCACCTCCCTCTTCGGTCTCACTGAAGGCGAAGACTCCTCGGATGGAGATGATGACGAAACCAGCGTTGACACCAAGGACTAAAGTCTCCAGAAAAAGCGCCCCCCAAATCATACCTCCAAGCGCCCCGGTACATCCAGCACCTCAGGCAACCACTCCATACCACACCACTTTATGGCACGCGATTTTATTATCCTTGAATGCACGGAGGCCAAAGCAGAAGGCAAACCTGCCTCACGCTACATCTCCACGCGGAACAAGAAGAGCCCAAACACCCCGACCCGTCTCGAAAAGAAAAAGTACAACTGGTTCCTCAAGCGGCACACTCTTCACCGCGAAACCAAGTAAAAACCCGCTCTCATCATGCAGCCCAAGACACCCCAACGCCGCACCAACTTCCGCCGCCACAACCGGTCCATGCCGAGGCGGCGCATCGACATCGCCCTCGAAGCCATCGACTATAAGAACCCGGATATCCTTCGCAAGTTCGTCACCGAGGCCGGAAAGATTCTTCCCCGCCGCATGACAGGCATGCCAGCCCACTTCCACCGCAAGATCAACCGCGAGATCAAGCGCGCCCGTTCGGTCCTCCTCATGCGCTGATTCCTTCAGGAAAATCAGCACAAACCACATTTCAAAAGACCGTGCCTCTCGGCACGGTCTTTTTTCTTTCCCCCACTCACCCGCCAGTTTCCATCGCACCCAGACATTAATCACTCTCATCAGAAAAACCCTTCCCACCCCCTCAGAGCGTGAGCGATATTGTCCACCCTTACCCATGCCCAAGGCTCCAAACTTCGACCCTATCGAGGACATCCTCAAAGAACTGCGCGCGGGAAGAATGATCATCGTCACCGACGATGCCGACCGTGAGAACGAGGGTGACCTCGTCATGGCTGCCGAAAAGATCACCCCGGAAGCCGTCAACTTCATGGCTATGCACGGCCGCGGCCTCATCTGCGTACCCGTCACTGAAGAACGCGCTTCCACGCTGGGTCTCCAGCGCATGGTGCTCGAAAACCGCGAAAGTCACCGCACCGACTTCACCGTCTCCGTCGACGCCGCACAGGGCGTCACCACCGGCATCAGCGCCCACGACCGCGCCAAAACCATCCAACTCCTCGTCGACCCCAAGGCGACCGCAAACGACTTGGTCCAACCAGGACACGTCTTTCCCTTGCGAGGCAAGGCAGGCGGCGTCCTCCGCCGCGCCGGCCACACGGAAGCGAGCATCGACTTGGCCCGACTGGCGGGACTCTCCCCCGCAGGCGTGCTATGCGAAATCCTCAATCCTGACGGCACCATGGCTCGCCTCCCGGAGCTGCTCAAGTTCCGCAGGAAGCACAAGTTGAAGATGTGCAGCATCGAGGACCTCATCGCCTACAGGCGCAGCCGCGAAAAACTTGTCGAAAAAGAGCAGGTCATCCAGTTCCCCACCGCTCACGGCACATTCGAGTTGCACATGTACCGCTCGCTCGTGGATGGGGCCCATCACCTCGCTTTGGTCAAGGGCTCCATCACCAAGAGCAAGCAAACCCTCGTCCGCGTCCACAGCGAATGCCTCACGGGCGATATCTTTGGATCGCTGCGGTGCGACTGCGGCACCCAACTCGACTCCGCACTCGCGCAGATCGAGGCTGCTGGCTGCGGCGTCCTCCTCTACATGCGCCAACATGAGGGGCGCGGCATCGGCCTCCCTGCGAAAATTCACGCCTACAAACTTCAGGAACAGGGACTCGACACCGTCGAAGCCAACGAAAAACTAGGCTTCGCAGCCGAACTGCGAGACTACGGCATCGGCGCCCAGATTCTTGTCGACCTCGGGGTACGCCAAATGCGTTTCCTGACCAACAACCCAAGAAAAGTCATCGGCCTCGAGGGCTACGGGCTCAAAATCGTCGAAGTGGTCCCCATCAGGAGCCAGCCCAATCCCCACAACGCCCGCTACCTCGAAACCAAGCGGCTCAAGATGGGGCACCTGCTCTAAGGTCCACACGCCTGCAAGCAATCGCGCGCGCCGCACGCTTCCTTGTTGCCCGTCGGTCGCGTCCCATTAACATCCACGCCCCTCTCTTCATGGCAAACGACCTTCCATCACGCCCGGCAACACTCCATGCCCCACGCCATTTCGGAATCGTGGCCAGCGACTACAACGCCGCCTACGTCAACGGCCTCGTGGAAAATGCCACCCGCGAACTACTTCAAATCGCCCCAGGCTCAACCATCACCACATGGAGGGTGCCCGGCGCATTCGAAATCCCACTCCTCGTACAAGAAGTAGCCCGCCGCGGAATGTGCGACGCCATCCTCGCACTCG
Organism: Chthoniobacter flavus; assembly: GCA_945861435.1. Classification (GTDB taxonomy): domain Bacteria; phylum Verrucomicrobiota; class Verrucomicrobiia; order Chthoniobacterales; family Chthoniobacteraceae; genus CAIURC01. The sequence goes on from CAMAUX010000015.1 coordinate 80,455, forward strand.
GCGTCATCATCGAAGGTGCCACCGCACACGCCGCCCTCATCGCCTCAACCCTCACCCAGTCCCTCCAACAAATCTCACTCCAGCACCACATCCCCGTCATCCACGAGGTTCTCCTCGTCAAAAGCGAGGAGCAGGCACGCGCCCGCACCCTCGAGGCGGAACTCAACCGCGGCCTCGAAGCCGCACGCGTTGCCGCACGCATGGTCGAGCTCCTGAGCTCCCTTCCCCTCTGCTGAAGCACCCACTCTTACTTTCCCATGGGCAAACGTCGCGAGGGCCGTGAAGCGGCCGTTCAATTCCTCTATCAACTCGATCTCAACCCCGAGGCGCTTGACTCGCTCCTCCCTCAGTTCTGGAAACTGCGCACGGGCCCCGGCAACGCCGCCGTCCCAGCGAAAACGCGCTCCTTCACCGAAGCGCTCGTCCGTGGAGTCACCTCCCACTCCGCAACAATCGACGATCGCATCCGGCAGGCCGCCGCCAACTACCAACTCGAACGCATCGCGCCGGTCGACCGCAACATCCTCCGCATCGCCATCTACGAGATGCTCTTCTGCAACGACGTCCCCCCGATCGTATCCATCAACGAAGCCATCGAAATCGCCAAACGCTTCGGAGGCGACGAATCCGGCCGCTTTGTCAACGGCATCCTCGACCGCATCCGCGGCGAACTCCAACGCCCCGCCCGCACCGCAGCGGAACCGACAAACCAACCCTGATCCACCATGGCCCTCGGATTCTTCAAATCCCTCCTTCAGAAGTTCACCGGACGCCCGGTGGACTGGGAAGAGCTTGAAGAGACGCTCATCCGCTCCGACATCGGCGTCCCGATGACCGTCAGGATTCTCCAAGCCCTGCAGGCAAGGCCCGATGCACAGAAGCTCACCGCAGAGACCGTAGTCAACGTCGCGCGCGAAGAGGTCCTCCGCGTCCTCCCCCGCGACAGCCTGATGCTCCGTCCACTCGCATCCAAACCGAAGGTAATCCTCGTCGTGGGTGTCAACGGCACCGGCAAAACAACCTCCACCGCCAAGCTCGCATCCTTCCTCCAGCGCAAGGGGCACAGCGTCCTGCTCGCCGCCGCGGACACCTTCCGGGCTGCCGCAATTGAACAACTCGATATCTGGGCCGGCCGCCTCGGCTGCGACATCATCAAGGGCCAGTACAATGGCGATCCCGCCGCCATCTGCCACGACGCCTACCAAGCCGCCGACAGCCGTAACACCGAATTCCTCCTCTGCGACACCGCCGGGCGCCTCCACACCAAAACCAATCTCATGGGCGAACTGCACAAGGTCCAGCGCACCCTCGCCAAGTGCGACCCCGCCGCCCCTCATGAACGACTCCTCGTTGTAGACGCCACCACCGGCAGCAACGCACTCATGCAAGCCCGTGAGTTCCATCAAGCAGTCGGCCTCACAGGCGTCATCGTGACCAAACTCGACGGTAGCGGCAAAGGTGGATGCATCGTCGCGATCCAGCACGAACTCGGCATCCCCACCCGATTCATCGGCACCGGTGAAAAACTCGAGGACCTCGCCTTCTTCGAAAGCCGCCCCTTCGTCGAGCAAATGCTCTGACGCACACCGCCCGCACTCCCCCCAACAGAGGAAGCTCCCGCCCTGCATCGCCGACAGCGCACTACAGCAGCCGCTGCACCGCCCAGAACGCTCCCACCAGCGCGATCGCTGCGGATGCGGGCACCACCACCCAGCGCCGATACTGGGCAGGCTCGCGCACCAGTGCCGTCACGGCCAGCGCCGCCGCGATCACCGCGAGTTGCCCTCCCTCCACGCCAAGGTTGAAACCAACCAAGGCCGCCACCAGCGACTCTTGCGGCAGGTGTTGGGCTCCCAGTCCGCTCGCAAAGCCCAGTCCGTGGACCAACCCGAACGCAAACACCAGTAGCAACCTCCACCGCGTGTACCGGGGCCTCCAGATGTTCTCCAGCGCGACCGCCGTAATGCTCGCAGCTATAATCGGCTCCACCACACGCCCGGGCGCCGACACCCACCCCAGCGCCGCCAGCGCCAGCGTCACCGAGTGCGCCAGCGTGAACGTCGTCACCTGCGCAAAGAGCGGACGCCACTGCCGACTCAGCAAAAACAACCCCAGCACAAACAGAATGTGGTCCAACCCTTCGGGCACCACATGCACAAACCCGTCCCTCACAAAGGTCCGCAGGGTCGCCCATGTGTCGGAAGCACCACCCTCCGTGCTCACACGCTCCCCACCCCCAACAACAGGCGCCCCAACCGATGCACCAAGACCGCTGAGGTCCAGAGTAAAAGTCGACTCCCCTGGGAACAAAACCATCAGCCGCGGATGCACCTTCCCCCTCACGATGTTCTGAAAAACAACGCTCAACTTCGCCTCCTTGGTCGATCGGATCCGCCACCCTGTGATCCCCGCCGCAAGCGTCGTCTTCCACTCCCCAGTCAACACCACCACCTCCTCCTTCTTGTCATCGGGCACTGCATCCCCCCCTTTGAGGGTAAAACCAAACGCAAACTCCGGCTGCACCCTCCCCACAGGCTCAAAAAAGTACTCCACCCACCTGCTCGCAATCTCCGCCGCCTGCCGCTTCATCTTCTCCCTCAACCCCGCATCCACGTCCTTGAACCCAGCCACTGTCAGCGACTGAGCGAGGTTGGGGTCGGCATCAAAACAACGCGGATCCACCTCAACCGTCACACGCACCGTTCCATCTCCCGGAAAAAACGCCCGCACAGGAACGTCCGGAATGGGATGCGCGTGGGCAACCAACGGAAGGCATAGCGCCAACAGCCAAATCAAAACCAAAAAAGGAGCTTGCGTGGGGCGGGGGGTCATGGGGCAACCTCAAAGAGGATTGGAGTATTCCCTCTCCGGTCCGTTCCACCAAACAAAAAAAACCCCATGAAAAACATCCTCACTATCCTCGCCCTCCTCTCACTCGGCTTCAGCGCCCAGGCCGGTTGCGGCAAAACCGTCACCAGCGAAGGCACCCTGAAGTCCTACGACGCTGAGAAGAAGACCGTCGTCGTCACCGGCGCCGACGGCAAGGACGCGACCATCACCCTCACCCCCGCCACCACCGGCGCCGACAAGGCCGCCGCCCTCGTTGGCAAGCCCGTCAAGGTCGTCAGCGAGCACAACAAGGCACAGAGCCTCGCTGCCAAGTCCTAGTCGGACCTACGCAACCAACGTTTCACTTCAAAAAGCCCGGCGTATTCCGCCGGGCTTTTTCTTTTTTCCCACCCCGCTCTCAAAACATCCAAGCAACCAAACTCAGCGACGCAACCCCGCCGTGCTCACGCTCCGGAATGGCAGCGGCCCTTCCACGATTTCCACCGAAGCCCCCACCCCCATGCGCTTGAAAAGCGCGATCACATCCGAGGAGCGCATCCGCACACACCCAAAGCTCGCCGGCGTTCCAATCCTGTTCTCCTCCGGAGTTCCATGAATGTAAATCATGCGCCCGTATGCGTTCCGATTCCACGGCTCCATCCCTTTTAACCAGAGGATCCGCGTCACGATCGGATCCCTCCCGGGCGCATTCGGCGGCACGATCTCTCCGGTGGGCCTGCGGTCCTTGAACTTCATCCCAGAGGGAGCCCCGTCCCCTATCTTCCTAGCCACCTCCAGATGACCGAGCGGCGTGGCGTTGCTGCCCTTGCGGTCTCCCACTCCAAACTTGGATGTGGACACACGGTAGTTCGCGACGGGCACCCCATCAGCGAGCACCACCATTCGCTGCTCGGGCACCGAAATCACAGCCTTATGCACACGGTCCTTCGCACACGCCCCCATAAAAAGAGCGAGCACCAAAACGAGGCCCCATCGGATACCCATGGCCGCACCCTACCCCCAACACGCGCACGCCCGCAAGCCAACCGGTGCAGACCCGCCCCGCCCCCCATCAATTGCCCCATTCCAAGGAGAATGGAATGGCGACCCTAACGGGATTCGAACCCGTTTTCAACGATTCGCACGATAGCGCGAAAACTGCGTATCTTCGCGCAAACAAGCGAGATAGCGGGATGCAAGGTTCGTAGGGCTCTTTTCGGAATCGCGCAGAATTACGTCTAGTCACTGTCCGAAATTGTCCGAAAACTCACGTTGCCGAATACGGGCCAAGGAATCGCTCGCCGTTGAAGTGAATCAAATGCGTCGGCTCGTCGGCGATCCACACTTCTGTTTCCCAAGCGATCTCGCCGAGATACCGCAGCGCGGCTTTTCGCGACTCGAATGCAGTCACAAAGACGAGTCCCGCTTTGCAGCCTTGGAAAAGCCGCTTCAATTCGTTGTGCCGTTTGATGTCCACCGGTCCGTGACTCGTCACCGCTTCGATGAGCACTAGCCAATTCTTTTCCGGCATGTGGACGATGGCATCTGGCATCTTGCCGTGGCTGTCTATGGCGACGCCGAGCGCGGCGAGGTTGTCAATTTCCGAGCCTTTCATCTTGTCCCCCGCGTCGCCGAGATAAACGACGATCCCGCCGGGTGTGAAGCGCGGGCAAAACTCTTCCATCACGGGCTTAATCAACTCGTTTTGTCCGCCGCCAGTGAGCTTCACTATTTCCCCGTTTGGCAGGCGCACGGGAATGAGTGCCATCGTTCGTTGATGCGATTGCAAAGCGCGGATTGTCGCCGCTTGCGAGAAATACGCAGCGAGCGTCGTTTTCCATTTCCGAGTGCCGAAAGTGCGGATAAGTTGAAGCGCAGTGAATTCAACCCCGTAGCGATTGTGCGGACTGTTCACCGGTCGCGTTGAGCCATCAGGATTGAGCACGATCAAACCCATCTCCATGAATTGATGCACCGTTTGCCGCCGCACGGTTTCCCGCGTGTTGGGCGCATACGTGATGCCGTAGTGTTCGCGGAAGTAGTCCATCATTTCCGTGATGCCCCTTTGCGGCGCGCTTGCGTTCCGCCAATGCGTTTCCGGCTTCACGTCAAGTAGTGAAAGCAGCGTGAGTGCGGAGCGGTCGTTTTGTTGGGCACGCGGCACTTGTAGCGCGGCCAAGATTTCGAGTGCTTCCGCAATCTTCTGTTTTGCTTTCACGGGGTCGGGTGTCGCGGCGGAATCCATTGGGGCGGTGATTTCGGAAACGATGTCGTCTAGCTCGCTTTGCGGCGGAAAGGAACCGCCGATACGCTCGCCGAGTGCGGTCAGTTGTGCGGTGTTCGGATACCTCAACGAGCGAAGATCGCTCGCGTTGACTTGGGTATGCCCGTTGAACTGGCGGAAATAGGCGTCAACGAGAGTCGAGTTGAGAAACGCAGCCAAGCCAACCGCAAACGTGCGGGGCAAGCCCGATCCGCTGCAATGGAAGTAGTTCAAATGGTTCTCAAAGCCAACGGGGCCGGGCGCAACGTCGGCGGAATCGAAAGCGGCGGCGACAATGCGGCGGCGCTCCTCTTTCGCCGAAAATCGCTTTACCAAGACATACACGCCTTGCGGCACGAGTAATTCCGCCGCGTTGGATTCGAGCGCGAGCGCGTTGGCTTTTCGCGAGCTTGGCAACGGCCATCGAATGAAGCCGTCCGCAAAATGCACTGGATAAATCAGCGGCGCGGTATTCGCGCCCGGTTGCTCGCGCAGAAGTTCGCGTGCGCGGAACTCCACAACGCGCCCCGTTGAGACGGTCAAGCCCAAATCGCCGAGTGTGCTTGCGAAGCCGCGCATCCGCTCGCCAATGCGATGCTCCATTTCATCGGCAACGACGTGAATGAAGGCGTCCGCGTCGCCGAGCCGGACAACTTGCGCGTAAGGAACGGTGCGAGTCATCACCGTTTCATCGTCGGGGCCGTCACTCGACGTGATGAGCACGTTGCCGCGCTCATCGGCTTTCACGGCATGGAGCACAATGTTTTCCTGCAAAACCTCATCGTCGCCAAACGCCGTATCCCGCGACTCGAAAACGTGCAACCGGCGCAAGCTCATCGTGCGCAGAAACTCGACGCGAAACGGTTTGAAGTAGGGGCCATTGCAAAAACTGCGTGGCGTGATTGCCACGATTTCACCGCCGGACGAAAGCAACCGCGTCGCGAGCCACAAAAACGCAGTGTAGAGGTTGCTCGTCTCAATGCCGACGCGCTCTAGCAGCGCGCGAGTTTCGGAATCGCTGTTAATTTTGCGATAAGGCGGATTGAGGATCGCGCAGTTGAACGCGCCGAGCGGGGCCGACTCGGAAAAGAGTCTGTCACCGGCAAGCAACGCAACCGCGTCGGCGATGAAATCGCGCTCAATCACTCTGGCAGTGAAATCAACGCCGATGGCTTCGCACTTCGCTTCGCACTCGGCGAGCGTGTCGCGCAGTTGCGCGGCGAGCATCGGGTCAATCTCGAAAGCCGTCACCGCGATTCGGCGGGGCCGTTCATCCCATTCGCACGCAGCCGCGACAACCGCAGCGGCAAGTGTTCCAACACCCGCGCCCGCGTCCAAGATGGAAAGCGTTTCGGGACGCGCCATGAAAAGCGACGCCATGAATGCCGCGATGCCGGCTGGCGTAAGGAATTGCCCAAGCTCGCCGCGCTGCGCAGGATTCAACCGCCGTGTGGCGGCGACGCGGCGTGCTTCCGTGTGCTCTGCCAAACCCGCAGAGCCGGTCGCATGTGAAGTGAGGGCGAGCATGTGCGCAAAGTCTAGGTGCCTTCGCACAAACCGCGAGCATTCGATTTGCAATTTCAATGGCTGCACTGTCTGCCGCCGGTGAAAGGAATCCAGCTACGCGCGAAAAGGGGAGAATTTTTCAGCATCGCCATGAAATAGCGCATCGCTGCGTCAACGAGCGTGGACGCCGCTGCCTGCGCAGAAACCACGGCGGGCACAAGAGGGTCGTTCTGTGAAATCAACACGCCTGCGGGCGAATCTGCGCGAATGCGCCCCATATTCCAAAGGCTTCCCCGACAATCCTCATCATAGCAACCAACCGCGCCGGGAAGGGGCATCATTGCCTCAACCATCCGTTGACGGAAGCGCACAGCTTTGAATCGCAATCTTCATCCCCACCTTTTCAAGGCTTCCTCTTCCTCGTCGGTTACACCCGCCGCTGCGCGCACCGCACGGAAGGGACTCAGGGCGTCAAGATTCGGGCCGCGCCCCTTCACGCGGGACGCGATGTTGGGCAGCTTCGCCCGGTTGATAAGGTCGTAGTCGCCGTTCTTGGACAGCCCCATGTGCCAATAACAGTAACCGTCGAGGTCAAGGTAATGCACTTCCTTGGAGTAGAAATAACGGACATATCCCCCCTCCGCGATGCGCTTCCCGAAACGCTGAAACTCGTCGTAAAGTTCACCCGGCACCGTCTTGCCGGTGATGGCATAGGCGTGCGGCCATTGCCTCATGCTCTTAGCTTCCCGCCAGCCGCACGCCTTAACCAGCGCGCGCAGTTCGTCGTCAGTGATTGTCTCCGGGGTCATCATACAGCGCAGCTTATCGGACTAGCAATGTTATGTCAAACTGCTTACGTGCAATGATTTGCACAGCGTGCAAACACATGAGCAGATAGTCGAACGCCGAAACGACAAAGATCAGCAGGAGTGACATCCGAGCCTGCCGTGATCACCAGCCACAACCCATGACCGGCTGTAATGACCTTGTAAGAACCCCTTTTTATGTGGTGCTCTATTTACTCTATTCTTTTCTCTACGCCTTCCCCCGGCGAGTCTCGAAAACGGAACGCCCTCTGCCTCGCAAACAACTTCCGTCTTGTGTCTGTCTCTGCGGCTACTTCTTGAGGACTTCGTATTTCGCCAGCCGCTTCCCACCCCCGGAAGTAGTGGTGTAAGAGAACATGCCATCGCGGATAGCATCCACGTCAATCGGGTCTCCATCTACTTTCGTGTCTTGCCGTTTGTGACCGGTGATAAAAACAAGGTCGTCCCCTCCAAAAAGGTCACGCGCACGGCCCTTCGCGGGGGTAGATGTCCAGCCGTATCGCTTCACGATTATGCCGTCTTTGACCATCTGAAAGACCGTGCCTGTGATTCGCACAGCGCTCTTGAGCTGTTCATTCTTCTTCTTCTCCTCAGCCCGCTTTTCCGCTACCGCCGCTCGGTCTTTGGCCTTCCGTTCCGCTTCTGCCGCCTGCGCTGCTTGGAACGCAGCAAGCACTTTCGCAGCGTAATATCTGGTGCGCAGGTTCTCTGGCAAATCCGCGAGTAACACCTTGGTCTCTCCGCTTCTGTGGACAATTAAAAGGCCGTCGGGGTCAACTCGCTTGAGGGCAACAGCTACATAGGTCTTGCCGCTGAGAGTTGTCAGATTGCCGGTGAGTGGAGGGGGTGCGGTTGGTAGAGCGGTTGCGCCTGCGTCCGCTGGGGGAGTGGCAGTCGGAGGCGTTGTCCCCGCGTCCGTGGTGGGCTTGATGCCGGTGCCGCCGTCTGTCTTTGGCGGTGTGACTTCCTCACTCGCTGGCTGATTGTCACCGCCTTTGCCCTTCTTCTTCTTGCCAAACGCGGGAGTCACGACAGCGAGGCAGCAAATTGCGACGATGGCTGAAATTCTTGTCTTCATGCTCGTGGGCGGGCAGTTTTAGGGAGAGGCGGCGCGCGGCGCAAATCAAAATATCCAAGAAATCGGATAATCCCGTTTTCCGGTTAAACGGCGGGCCTTGAAAAAGCGCCTCACGAAATCGCTCTACACGGAAGAGTGGGAAGCCCTTTTGGAGCTTCTGAGGGATTTGCGTGAAAAGAAGGAATGGACGCAGGAACAGCTCTCGAAAAAATTGGGCAGGCCGCAGTCAACGGTTTCAAAAATTGAAGCCGGAGAGAGGAAGTTGGATGTAGTGCAGTTCATTGACTATCTGCAAATTCTGGAAGCCGATCCCGTGGCCGCAATGCGTCGGCTGATGAAAGCGATTCAGAAACTCTAGCGCCCGGAAACGCTCGCCCCGCAGATGCCGCGAATGCGGCTGACTGCCGCGCCAAAACGAAAGCGCCCGCTGAAACACTAAATGGCAGAAGGGCGGGGAGCGTTTCCGCACACGATGCGTAGGCGTGGAGGTGCGTGGAGTTTGCACACTGTGCAATCCTCGTTGCTGCGCCCCATGCGTGCGTGTCATCTGATCAGCCGTTGCGAGCTAACCTGGGTCCAATTCACGGCCTTAGCTTGGAACCGTTTGAGGTCGCAGAACTCCGCCACCGTGAACCGTGTGCGCTCACCGGGGGACAGCGAACGAAGCAATGCACCGGCAGTCGGCCAAGCATCCGCCACTTCGATGAGCGGGGTTTCATCCTTCCGGCCCGCCGCAAACTTCTGCGGGTTCACCCCGATAACTGCCGCCGCCGTGAACGCATGAATGTCACCACCGGAACGGTAAATCCCAATCATGTTCTGCTCGTTGGCCTCCCACGCCGCGATGCGAAGCTCAATCTGCGAATAGTCCAACTCAAGGAACTTCCACCCGGCAATCGGGGGACGGAACACGCGCCGGAACACCTTCGCCATCTCGCCGCGCTTTGGGGTGTTCTGGAGGTTTGGGCCGCGTGAAGCTGTGCGCCCGGTGTTCGTCGCATGGAGCACGAACGATGAATGGATGATGTTGTTGGAACGCTCGTCAATGTGATTCCAGAAACCGGACGGCTCGATGATTTCCTTGCGGGACAGGTTGCCGAAAGCGTCCACGGCATACGTCCTGTCCACCATGTTTTTGCCAGAGGGCAGCGTGAGGGTTATCTCCTTCTGTTCGCTGGCCGGGAAGTCATAGACCTTGGTTCTGTGCCGATGCGCCTTGCTGATGGGAAGCGGGAAGCCGGACGCCTCCATTCCCGCCATCACAGGGGTCGTGTATTTGCCGGACGCCAGCCGACGCACCGGCTCAAACTCCACCCTGCCGGGCGCTCCAACGTAGGTGGAGCGGAGCTTCGTGAGCTTCGAGTAAGCCATCAAGTCGCGCACGAACTCGACGTGTTCAAAGTAGGGCAGGTGGTCTTTGGCAGACGTGCTGGGGATGCGCTGGGATTCGTCCTTGAGGTTCTTTGTGCTGTCCGTCCACCGCACCGGCTTGAGCCGCTTGCCGTTCTCATCCCTGATTCCATTCGGCCCGAAAAGGCAGTCCACGGTGAAGTTGGAGCTGCCGAAATTCCAGTTGCCCTCGTGCCTTCTCAGCACCGGGGCAGGCACCGCTTTTATCAACTTCGCGTAAGGTCCATTCTCACACCGGGCTGAGCATTTTCAAAGGAATTGCGGCGATTCGCTTCTGTGCGATTTTCTATGCGTTCGCACGTCGTCGCTTGCGGTGAATGCCATAAATTGAAAGTGTTGCTACGGAAACCCACTGCGGGCGAGTTACTGGCCTTCCACTTTGACGCTTCCCATCAATGGAACGGGTTAAGATTTGCTCCCCAGAAAAGCCCTGCTTGGCAAGCTTTGTCACCCACTCGCGCGAAAATGGCAGATCGGGAACCTCGTTTTTCAACAAGTCCCAAAGATGGGACGCCACCACTTCCAGCCCGTTGTAGCGAGTGAAGCGCGTCCGCCGAGTGTTGGATGCGTTTTGGGAGCGGGATACAAGACCTAGATTGCCGGGTGCGTAGTGCCCTTCATTATCCGTACGGTCTATGTCGTGAGTCCTGAGTTCTTCTGCCGTGCGGATGTCGGGGTAGCTCTCGCGACAAAGGGTGAGCATGTAGCGCACAAATTCCTCCCGGTTCTCGAAACGGTACTCTATTCCGCGCCCCCCGTAGTTATGGAAAGAATCGTTGGTCGGTTTTTCGCACCGTTGCTTTATGGCATCGAATCGTTCGCCGAAAACCTCCGCGAACGGGTCTCTGCGATACTTCACCTTACGGCGGCACCGGCAGCGGGTCGTCTTTCGCTTTAGCAGATTGTCGGCAAGGTATTCCCGTTCTTCACCACAAACGGCACACTTCGCCCGAATGCGAATGTAGCCGCCACGCCGATAAGCCGCCCCGCACAATGCCAAACTATCCAAATGGATCGCTTCAAGTTTGCGGAGCTTTTCAGTGAGTGAAACTGGCGCGGGCATGACATTAATTGACCCGGCAGTTGTGTTGCAGGTGCGCCACTACATCCGGCCAGCGAAAGCGGACGGTCTTCCCGATTTTCAGGAACGGAATGCGTCCGCTGCGCATCCATTGATCCAAGGTGCGCGTCGAGATTTTCAGACGCTCTGCGGTTTCAGGCTTTTCGAGGATTTCGTCTGCGCTCGCGGTAGCGGCCAGACCCGGTGTGTTAAATGCGTAGTTTTTCATAAGACGCCCCACTATAAGCACACGTTTTTTTGACCCGATTTTGCGTGAACACTTTGCTCGTGTTTTCCGCCAGCAAACGGCTTCTCGACGTGCATTTTCCGACAGGCGGCGTGAGTTTTCCGGCAAACTGCGGGCGCATTTCCGCGCCGCGTTCACAATGTCGCGACTTTTTCCGACAGCGATTTTTTTTGACAGCTTTCTTGGCCGCTAGTCCGGGGAGGTCTTGCGTTTAACGTCTTTCCGGCGGCGCTTTGCCACTCGCACGTCGAGGAATTCCTTTAGCGCTCCCACCGTGGAGCGTACCGCGCCATTTTTCTCAGCAAGAGCAGTCTTCCAATTCGGATCGTGGGCTTTCAATGCGTTCCAAAACTGGCGCTCCGATTTGAAATTCTCGCGCGGATAGTCGGCGTTGCCATTTACCCAATCCATCGCAGGAGATCTGCCGTCCTCGTCGCGAATTAGAATCTCCCGCTCCTCTTCCGGCTGTTCCCGCTTGCGTCGCTCAAGTTCTTCCGACTCCAGCCGCCGTTGCTGCCGCTCAAGTTCGCTTGTTGACGCACGCCAAAGAGCAAATGCTTGTGTTGTCGCGTCAACCGGGTCTGACGCCTTTTCGCGACCTAGTAGCGTCGCTGCGATACTTGCAAGTTCGTAGGGGGTAGGCAGGTGGTTAGCGCTCATCGTGCGGCCTTCATTGCAATCACGTTGGTTGCCTCGTCCGGTGAGAGCGCAAACCATGTTTGCCCGTCGGCGGGCGTGCAAAGCTCGCGGTAGTGTTGAAAGATCATCTTAGGTGAGTTGCCGGCTTCCAACGCCACACGGTTCACGTCTTGGATCTCGGCAAGGCGGTAGGAAATGAAGCTGTGCCGCAAGGCGTTCGCCTTCCACTCAAAGCGCGGTGCTTTCGGTTTCCGGCTCTCATTGATGCGTTTCACGGTGTCACGCATGGATTCAAAAAACCACGGCTTGCTGTGCGGCCAGACTCGCCCTGCGTTGCGTCCAGAAAGGGCCAGCCATTGCGCGAGGTTGGGCGTAATCGGCACAAGACGGCGCGCGGCGGTCTTGGCCTTGTGCGCCGCAATTTCGATGAAGCCGGGGCGGCGTTCCACGTCCGCCCAATCGAGGCGAAGAATTTCCTCCGCCCGCAGACCGGCAAACGCCGCGAGTGCCAGACAGGGTCGCAATTCGGCGGAACAGTTTGCGAGAAGCACGCCCATTTCCGCCGGGGTGAAGATTTCCACCGGCACGGATTTTTGCCGCCGCTTTTCGATGCCCGTGAGAAGATCCGCTTCCCGCGAGAGCCAACCGCGATCCTGCGCGAAGGCGAAAAACGTGCCGAGCGTGGCGAGTGAGTTGTTGAACCCGCGCGGTGCGAGCGCGAGGCCGTCGAGAAACGTGCGAAGGTCATCCGGCACGATTGAATTGACGTTGCAGCGGAACGCCTCTACCAGCGCGCCGAGACGATACCGGAGATCGGCAAGGTAAGTTGCGCTCAGTCCTTTTTCCGCCTTCGCCGCGATCATTTCCGCCACGGCATCGGCGACGGGTTTCGGTTCGATGCCGCGCCCGTGGTGCCGCATGTAGAAGCGCGCCGCCTCTGAGAGTGAAAAACCGTCGAGAGTTTTTTTTGCCTCCGAAAACTCGATTGCCGCCGCGTCGAGTGCCATGCCGAGAGGCCGGATTGCTTCCAACGCACGGCCATAAATGAGACGGTCTTTGCCGGTGATTTGCAGTGCGTCGAGATCGCCGCGTGAAAGCTGCGCGGCCTTGGCTTCTGCTTCCTTCTTAGCCGCGTCGAGGTCTGCAAAATTCAATCCGCAACGCACTGAGCCTTTGTAAAACGACACGCGGAAATAATGGCCCGACGCTTTTTTCTCGCGGTAAATCTTCACCGTTGCCGAGCCGCGCTTCATGGAGATGGGGAACTTTTCGGTCTTCGTTTTCATGCGTGTAAACGCGCGAAGATTGTCCGAAAACTGTCCGAAAACGCAAGAACTAAATTACCGATTTCTTGTAAGTCTTTGGCCTTGCGCCGCTTACTAGAGCGACCCTAACGGGATTCGAACCCGTGTTACTCCCGTGAAAGGGGAGTGTCCTAGGCCACTGGACGATAGGGTCAGGTCGGAGAGCGCGGGAATATCGGGTTCAACAACAGCGTTGGCAAGCTATTTTCCGCTGTCTGCCGCAACGCGTGTTGCCTCATAAGTTGCGACACCGGGAAAGGTTGGCGCGCAACGGGTGCAGAGCCACGTCGACTCACCCGGAATAAGAGCCGCCACGAGAAGGCACGCCTATCATCAGACAGCCCCCCAAAAAACCAGCATGCCCCTTGGATCCTTTGAGGACACGACAGATTGGAAGCCGGCAAAGCCGCCGCGGCCGTACACGCCAACCCAACGAGTGACGCCCCCACGTCCTCCAGACTTTCCGCCTCGCCAGCACGATGCGCCGCACCACTCCCGCGGCAGCGACACTTGACCGACGCCCCCCCACTTCCACTCCTCCGAATGTCACCCCGGGTCCTCCCCTGAGTTCGCCACTAACAAATTCGCGTGCCCCCCCCGACACATTCTGAGACAAGGCACCTCCACTCTCTCCACCTATGCGCCGCTGAGACGGCGCTTGCGGGAAATTTCCAAGCCGGCCCTTTCATCCATGAATCAGACGCCTCATTGTCCGTCCTTCGAACAGGAAGCCCTCCACGCCATCCTGCGCGCCGAACACAGCGACCCATTCGCAGTCCTCGGCATCCACAAGGCCGACATTCAGGCAATCATCCGTGTCTTCCGGCCGGACGCCGCAACCGTCGAGGTCGAGCGCCTCGACAACGGCGCGCGCTTCAGCGCCGAGCGCATTCATCCAGACGGTTTCTTCGTCGCCATGGTGAAGGACGCCGACGAACCGTTCCGTTACACCCTCCATTTTACTTCGCACGACGGCACGCGCTGGAGCGAACGGGATCCGTATTCATTCGGCACCCTGCTCGGCGAATTCGACCTGCACCTTTTCGCCGAGGGCAACCATCAACTGCTCCATGAAAAAATGGGGGCCCACCTCCAAACCGTCGACGGAGTCCAAGGCACCTCCTTCCACGTCTGGGCGCCGAACGCCAAGCGCGTGAGCGTGGTCGGGGACTTCAACCAATGGGACGGCCGTGTGCATCCCATGCGCAAGCTCCTCCCGTGCGGTGTTTGGGAAATTTTCCTACCCGGCGTGGGTGAGGGCGCCCACTACAAGTTCGAGATCAAGCAATCCCACGGTGCCATCGCCCTCAAGAGCGACCCGTTCGCATTCTTCGCCCAGCATGGCACCTCCACAGCCTCCCTTGTCTTCGACCTGAGCCGCTACCGCTGGCAGGACGAGGCATGGATGGACAAGCGCGCCAAAACCGCATGGCACAAGGCGCCTGTGAGCATCTACGAGGTGCACCTTGGCTCCTGGCAGCGCAGCAGCGAGGACGGCGGCCGCTTCCTCAGCTACCGCGAACTGGCGGAGACCCTCCTGCCCTACGTCGTCGAGATGGGCTACACCCACCTCGAACTGCTCCCCATCGCTGAACACCCTTTCGAAGGCTCCTGGGGTTACCAAGTCACAGGCTACTTCGCCCCCACCAGTCGCTTCGGCAACCCGGACGATTTCCGCCACTTCGTCGACCGCTGCCATCAGGCTGGCATCGGCGTGATCCTCGACTGGGTCCCGGGACATTTCCCGAAGGACGCATTCGGTCTCGCGGAGTTCGACGGCACCCGCCTCTACGAACACGCGGACCCGCGCCAAGGGGAGCACCGGGAATGGGGCACCCTCGTCTTCAACTACGGGCGCAACGAGGTCCGCAATTTCCTCATCTCCAACGCCCTCTTCTGGCTCGAGCAATACCACATCGACGGCCTCCGCGTGGATGCAGTCGCCTCCATGCTCTACCTCGATTACTCCCGCTCCGAGGGCGACTGGGTCCCGAACATCCACGGCGGCCGCGAAAATCTGGAGGCCATCCACTTTCTCAAGACTTTTAACGAAACCGTCTACGCGCGCTGCCCGGGGGTCATGACCATCGCCGAGGAGTCCACCGCATGGCCCGGAGTCTCCCGCCCCACCTACCTCGGCGGCCTCGGCTTCGGCCTCAAGTGGAACATGGGCTGGATGCACGACTTCCTCGGCTACATGCAGAAGGATCCGGTCTACCGCCGCTTTCACCAAGGCGACATCACCTTCTCACTCATCTACGCCTTCCACGAACACTTTGTCCTCGTCCTCAGCCACGACGAAGTGGTCCACGGCAAAGGGTCCCTCCTCGACAAGATGCCGGGCGACCACTGGCAGAAGTTCGCCAACCTCCGCATGTTCTACGCTTGGATGTATGCGCATCCGGGGAAGAAGCTGCTCTTCATGGGCGGCGAATTCGGCCAGTGGCGCGAGTGGAATCACGACCAGTCCCTCGACTGGCATCTCACCCAACTACCGGAACACGACGGCCTCCGCCGCCTCGTCCAACACCTCAACCACCTCTACAAAAACGAGCCCGCTCTCTTCGATCAGGACGACTCCTACGCGGGCTTCGAATGGATCGACTTCCACGACAGCGACAACTCCGTCATCGCCTTCATGCGCAAGTCCTCGGAGGGCGAAACGATCGCCTTCATCATCAACGCCACTCCCGTCCTCCGCGAACATTACCGCGTCGGCGTCCACAGCGGCGGCTGGTACGAGGAGGTCGTTAACACGGACGCCGCCACCTATGGCGGCAGCAACGCCGGCAACATGGGCGGCTCCCATGCCGAACCGATCCCCTGGCAGGGCAAGTCCCACTCACTCGTCATCTGTCTCCCTCCCCTCGCCCTCGTCGCCTTCAAATACCGTGCTCCTTAGATTTCCGCCCGAATAATCTCCGGCCGCATGCTGGGAATGCGTTCAGATCGATCTGGTTAAACAAAGCACGCTCTCCCGTGCGTCTTCACACCAAGGGCCCTGAGTCCATGAAACTCCCCACCCTGCTTGCCCTCAGGGCTGGACACCCCATTCCACCTATGGGACAGTTTGAACCGTTTCCTTTTCCCATGAAAACACCCCGCATTCATTCCTCTGCACGATCCGGATTCACTCTGATCGAACTGCTCGTCGTCATCACCATCATCGTCCTGCTGGCAGGCATGACGCTGGCCGTCGGCCCTCAGGTGCTCGAAAAAGCGGACCGCACCAAGGCTGTCTCCGACGGCAGGCAGATCGGCACCGCGATTAAACTCTTCGCCGCAGACTTCAACGGTGACTTCCCCATGTACACCGACCCCATCCAGAAATCGGGCGACCCCCAGTCCTCCAACGAAATTCTGGCCACCATCATCACCCAAAGCTACCTCAAGGACGAAAAGTCCTTCAACATCCCCAAGTCCGCTTACTGCCGCCCGGGTCCCGATAACGACATGACCCCAGGCCACGTTCTCGAAGCCGGCGAATGCGGCTGGGCCTACGTTCGCGGACTCAACGAAACATCCGACTCACGCCTCCCGCTCCTCGTCAATGGGTTCGTCCCCGGTGGCGTCACCTACAACGTCCGCGACAAAAGCGCACCGGGCGGCCTCTGGAGCGGTGAATACGCCGTCGTCATCCGCGTCGACAACAGCGCTGCACCCGAGAAAACCATCAAACGCGGCAACGAAAGCTGGGTGAAACGCGACGGCAAAGACCCCAACAAAAACGCCTTCGCTCCCGAGACCACCGGAGATGTCCCTTGGCTTGCAGGCAAGGACATCAAGATCCTCAATCCTCGGTTACGCTAACACCGGGGCTGAAGCCCTTCGCTGCGTTCCGCGCAGCGCACTCCTCTTACGACGCCCGTCCCGGCTTACCGGGCCGGGCGTCTTGCTTTCCAGATTCCACCACCGAACTCACGCTCCCGTCCGGCAGGCGCGTCACCAACCGCGTCCCATCCTTCAACTGCCCCGCCGAACGTACCACCGTCCCGTCTTCCAGCGTGCTGATACTGAACCCACGCTCCAGCACCGTCTGCGGCGCCAGCAAACGCAACATCTCCGCCACACGCCCCAAGCGCTGCCGCGCCTGCTCCAAATGCGGCCGCCCCGCAGCGTCCAGACGCAAAGCCCCCTGCTGAAATCCCTGCGCAACCTCACGCCACCGCCCCTGCAGCGCCATCCCCAACCGATGACGCACTCCTGCAAGCCGCTGCCCAGCCAGCTCCAGCACCTGATCCGGACGATGACGCCGGATCACCGCGTGCAACTCCTCCACCCGCCTCCTTCCACGCGCCAGCGCATCCCGCATCGAACGCTCCAGATCCTCCGCCGCAAAATCCACCGACTGCACCGCCTCGCGAAGGCGCCTCTGCGGTTCCCCAAAAAGCGCCGCCCTTCCCAAATACTCCAGCCTCCCCCGCATCACGCCAATCTTGGACTCCATGCAACGCCCCAACTGCTCCCCGAACTGACGCACCCTCCGCTGCCACGCCGCACTGTCGGGCGCAACCAACTCCGCCGCCACACTCGGCGTCGCCGCGCGCACGTCCGCCGCAAAATCCGCGATCGTAAAGTCGATCTCATGCCCCACCCCGGACACCACGGGAATCGCCGACGCCGCAATCGCTCGCGCCAGCGCCTCCGAGTTGAATTCCCAGAGGTCCTCGATGCTCCCGCCTCCGCGCGCCAGCACGATCACCTCGGGCTCCGGCAACCCCCACTCCTCCGCACGATTGAGTTGCTCGATCGCCGCGATCATCTCTTCCGCCGCACCCTGCCCCTGCACACGCACAGGGCTGATCATCACCCGCAGCCAAGGCGCACGCCGCTCGAACACCTGCAACATGTCGCGCAGCGCAGCCCCGGAGGGCGATGTCACCACCGCAATCCGTCCGGGAAACCGCGGCAGCGCCCGCTTGCGTTCCTCGTCAAACAACCCCTCCGCGTACAACCGCCTCTTGAGCGCCTCGAACTTCGCCTGCAACGCCCCGGCCCCGGCCATCTCCACCTGCTGCACATTGAGCTGATAAACACCGCGCGCCTCGTACACCGTCATCCGTCCCCGCAACCTCACCTGCATCCCATCCGCCAGCGCGCTCCCCTTTGTAAACGTGCGTCCGAACAACACGCACGACAACTGCGCGCCCCCGTCCTTCACCGAAAAATACTGATGCCCGCTGGGCTGCTTCCTCAGATTGCTCACCTCCCCCTCCACCCACACCGTCCCCAGTCCCTTTTCAATCAACCCGCGCACCAACCGCGTCACCTCCGACACGCTGTACACCACCGCGCGCGCCTCTGGCTCAGGCTCCTCCGCGCCTGAAAACAAATCCACACTCATGGCTGGGAATCCTTGTAAGCACGCGCAAGCAGACTCACGGGATGCACCACCGAAAGCCCATCCACGCCTGCAGCACCCGCCTCCAATTGCACGCAGCAACCCGGGTTCGCCGATGCCACAACACTCGCCCCCGTCTTCCCAATGCACGCCATCTTGCGCGCCAGAAGTTTCCGCGACATCTCAGGCTGGGTGATGTTGTAAACACCCGCACTCCCGCAGCACCACGTCGCCTCAGGCAACTCCACCAACTCCACCCCGGGCACCATCCGCAACAATTCGCGCGGCTGCGCGCTCACCTTCTGCCCGTGGCAAAGATGGCAGGCCTCGTGATACGTCACCCGCACCGCCTCCGCATCCGGCCTCGCCTCCGGCGCCACAGGCCCGATCTCCACCAGCCACTCGTGAATGTCCCGCACCTTCGCCGACCACACCGCCGCACGCCCACGAAAAGCCGCATCCCCGGCCAGCAACTCCCTGTAATGCTTGAGATGCGATCCGCACCCCGCCGCATTCGTGATGATCGCCGAGAGGTTTTCCAGCGGACCCGCCGCCGCCTCCATCGCGAGAATGTTGCGCCGCGCCATCTCCCGCGCCCAATCCAACTCCCCGTTGTGCGCATGCAAGGAACCGCAGCACGACTGCGCGCGCGGCGTCACCACCTCGCACCCGTTGCGCAGCAACACATCCACCGTGTCCCGGTTCACCCCCGGATACACCAGATCCTGCACGCATCCCGTCAGCATCCCCACCCGGTGTCGGGCACGCACCGGCGCCTCATGCGGCGCAATCAACGCATCAGAAAAGTCCCGCTGCACGCGCGGAGTCAGAGGCTCCAGCTCGCGCAAATCTCGTGGCAGCAACCGCGTCAGCCCCAGCCGCCTCACCATCCCCTCCAAGCCGGACGCCTGATACCACCTCAGCACCCGCCCAATAGCCCGCAGCAACCATGGCCGAGTGAAGATCAGCCGCAACGCCACCGCTCGCACCACATCCCGACGCGGACTCGCCAGCACCCCCGCCCGCTCCGCATCCGCCCGCCCATGCTCGAACATCGTCGCGTAATCCACCCCCGCGGGACACGCCGTCTGACACGCCAGACAGCCAAGGCAGTAATACAACTCCTCGCCAAACCCACGCTCCAACTCAAGGCGCCCCTCCACCAAAGCCCGCATCAACGCAATGCGTCCGCGCGGACTGTTGCGCTCCAGCTTCGTCTCCACATAGGTGGGGCACGTCGGCAGACACATCCCGCAGTGCATGCACTGCTGCAGCACCGAGAAATCCAGATGCGCAAGCTCCAGCGGCACACGCTTGCCTCCGCCACCGCCACTAACGGGCCTCGCTCCACCAGCCGCCACTGGCCCCTGCACTGAATGCGAAGCGCCCATGCTCAATCGAAAATCTTCCCCGGATTCAAAATCCCATCCGGATCCATCGCACGCTTGCACTGCCGCAGCAGCTGCAGACTCCCCTCCCCAAGCGCCTCCGGAAGAAACCGCTTCTTTGCAAGACCCACACCGTGCTCGCCAGTGATCGTCCCACCCAAGCGCACCGCGAGCGTGAAAATCTCATGCATCGCCTTCTCCACGCGCTCCATCTCCTCCGTGTTGCGCTCATCCGTGAGAAACGTCGGATGCAGGTTGCCATCCCCCATGTGGCCGAAGATCCCGATGCGCAGCCCGTACTTTCCCGCCACCGCCTGCACACCCTCGATCATCTTCGTAAGCTCGCTGCGCGGCACCGTCGCATCCTCAAGAATCGTCGTCGGCGCCACACGTGCCAGCGCCGAAAAGGCCGCCCGCCTTGCCGTGGCCAATTGCGCCGCATGCGCCGCATCCCGCGCCACCACCACCGCATCCGCACCGCACCGCCGCGCGATCGCCTCCATCGCCTGCACCTGCTCATCCACCACTGCGGGATGCCCGTCGCTCTCCATCAAAAGCAGCGCCTCCGCACCCACCGGAAGCCCCACCTTCGCATAAGCCTCCACGCACTCGATGGTCACGCGATCCAGAAACTCCAAGGTGCACGGGATGATCTTCGCCGCGATGATCGCCGACACCGTGTCCGCCGCCGCGCTCATGCGTCCAAAGGTCGCCAGCAGCGTGCGCCGCGCCTGCGGCTTCGGCACCAACTTGAGCAAGACCTTCGTGATCACTCCCAGAGTCCCCTCCGAGCCCACGAACAGATCCTTCAACGAATACCCCGCCACATCCTTCACACACTTGTTCCCAAGCCACACCACATCCCCACTCGCCAGCACCACCTCCATCCCCATCACGTAATCCCGCGTGATCCCATACTTGAGCCCGCGTAATCCGCCCGAGTTCTCCGCCACGTTCCCTCCAATCGTCGAAATCTTCATCGAGCCGGGATCCGGCGGATACAACAACCCCACGCGATCAGCCGCCTCCGCCACCTGCTGCGTGATCGCCCCCGCCTCCACCAGAACCGTCAGATTCCTCTCATCCAACTCCAAGATCCGATCCATCCGCACAAGGCACAGGATGATCGCTCCGGGCACCGGCACACTCCCTCCGCTCAACCCCGTCCCGGAACCCCGCGTCACCACCGGCACCTTGTTCGCAGCCGCATACCGCACCACCGCCGCCACCTCCTCCACCGTCTGCGCCATCACCACCACTCGCGCGGGTGCCGACAAAGCGGCCGTCCCGTCGAACCCATACGTCACCAAATCCTCCGGACGCGTCAGGACACGATCCGCGGCAACAAGTGCAGCAAGCTCAATAGCGATATCAGCCATGGGGTGGAGCCCTCCACTTAAACCCCAAACCCCGCCCCGTGCCAGCCCCATCAGGAGTCTATCAGGAGCCCGGCAACCGATCGTAATACCTCAGCGCCTCCACAGGACTCTCCAAGTCCCGCAGCGGATAAAGCCCGCGCGATGCTCCAGCCCCAGGATCCCGGATCAGATAATCCAGGCCCCGCTTCCCCGCGATCACCACAAAATGCGTGCCGCCCGATGGCATCCGCACCCGCACGATCACAGGATTGCGCCGCAACAGATTGAGATCAATGAGCCGGTACGAAGGAAGATCCTCGTACGCATGCCGCACCTTGCCCGGGGTGAATTCCGCCGCCGCCTCCCAATACACCCACCCCTGCGGCGTGTAGCCCGCATGGCTGCTCAGGAACTGGTTGAGACGCTGCGGATCCGTGTCCATCCCGTAAAACTTCAACACCATCGCCGCCGAAGACACCGCGCATCCCTCAGACCCCAGCGTCCCCGTGCTCGGCCCCAGCGGATCGCGCCCCCAACGCTCGTCATTCTGCCGGAACGACGGCACCGCCAACTCCACCGTCCATGGAAAATAGAGCCCGCCGCGCGGTTCGAGCTTCGCTAGCCGGTTCCACCCAGACCAGAACCACCACCCCGCCACGCCGCCAGCGACCACCACCCACACCAGCAGCCAGAACAGCCGGCGAAACAAACGGAGGCCAGGGGAACTCGTCATCATCGCCCCCGCTTTAGCCCGCGTCCGGCCCCAATGCCAGCAGCACCTTTCCCGAACGCCCACCCTCACGCGCCCGCTCCAGCGCCTCGGAAAGAAGCTCCAACGGATACGCTCGCTCCACCGGCGTCTGCAGCACGCCGCGCTTCGCCAATTCAAAAAGCCCGCCCAACATCGCCCCGGCCTCCTCGCGCTCCGCCGCCTCGTACCAGCGCGTCACCCAGAACCCACGCAGCCGCAGATCCCCAAAAATCAGCATCCCATTGGGAATGCGCACGGGCTGCCGACCCATCGCCCCGTACGTCACCAGCGTCCCTCCCTCCCCCAGCACCTTCGCAAGCCGCAGCGCGCTCTCACCCCCCACCGCATTGAGCGCCAACCGCAGCCGCGCACCGCCCGTCACTTCGCGCACCCTTTCCACAAGCGCATCATCATCCAGAAGCACCACACCCGGCAAATCAGGCGCATCGAGCAATTCCGGCCGGCGCACCACGTTCACCACCCTCCATCCGCAGTGCGCCCCAATCTGCGCCACCGCACGCCCCACGCCCGAATTCGCTGCGTTCTGAATCACCCACTCCCCGCGCTCCAGCGGCACGAAATCATGCAGCATCCGCCACGCGGTCGCCGGATTCACCCGCAGCATGCAGGCCTGCTCCGCCGCAATCCCGCTCGGCACCACCCACACGCGTTCTCCGGCCACCTGCACATACTCCGACCACGCGCCACATCCGCCCGGCACCAGCACCAGCGCCCCTTCCGGCACTTGATCACAGCGCGATTCCACCACCCGCCCTGCCCCCTCGCCACCAGGCACACAGGGCAGCGACGGCCGCCTCCCGTACGTCCCCTCCACAAGATTCAAATCCGCCGGATTCACAGGAGCGCACACCATCCGCACACGCACCTCCCCGTCCGCAATCGCAGGCAGAACGGCCTCCTCCACCCGGCACACCTGCCCGGGCGATCCGAACGCTTCGTGAATCACTCGACGATAATGCACGCAATTTCAGGGTTGAGAGTTGCTCGCCGTTGCCAAAGGCTGGCGATCCCCCGCATCCAAGCGCGAACCCCTGCCAAACGCCAGCCAAGCCAACCATGCCAGCCGTGGATCCCAGCTTCGAAAAGCAAAGGCGGCTCGCCTCCGGCGCAGAACTCGCCCTCCTAGGCATCGTCACCAACACCCTGCTCGCCGCCGTCAAGATCCTCGCCGGCATCCTTGGCAACTGCTACGCCCTCATAGCCGACGGCATCGAATCCCTCCTCGATATCTTCGGCTCCGCAGTCCTCTGGTTCGGCCTCAAACTCGCCGCTGAACCCCCGGACGAGGAACATCCCTACGGCCATGGCAAAGCCGAACCTCTCGCCGCCGTCGGCATCTCCCTCCTCGTCATCGCAGCCGCACTCGGTCTCGCCATCCAGTCCGTGCGCGAAATCCTCACCCCCCACCACGCCCCGGCTCCCTTCACCCTCTTCGTCCTCGTCGCCGTCATCGTGATAAAGGAACTCCTCTTTCGCAAAGTCCACTCCGCCGGCCACGAAATGGACAGCGCCGCCGTGAAAACCGATGCATGGCACCACCGCTCCGACGCCATCACCTCCGCCTCCGCCTTCATCGGCATCTCCGTCGCACTCATCGGCGGCCCCGGATGGGAACCCGCAGACGACTGGGCCGCACTCTTCGCCTGCGGCCTCATCGCCTTCAACGGCATCCGCCTCCTCAATCCAGCACTCCATGAAATCATGGACACCGCGCCGCCCAAGGAACTCGCTCAGTCAGTCGCCAACGCAGCCCAGTCCGTCGATGGCGTCCTCGAGATCGACCAATGCCGCGTCCGCAAGATGGGCCTCGACCTCTACGTCGACATCCACGTCGGCGTCGCCGCCACTCTCACCGTCGCCCAAGGCCACCACATCGCCCATCTCGTGAAGGACGCCATCCGCGCCACACACCCCGCCGTCGCCGACGCCCTCGTCCACATCGAGCCCGTCTACACCGACGCGCAGCCCCCCGCCTGATCCGCAGCTACGGAGGCAAGCACAGCTCTCAGAGGTCCGCCCAATCGCGCCTCCCCGTGGCACCCGCATCGGTTCAAAGAAGCCCCTCCGCGCGCTGCCGTTTGACCACGCGATACCATAGTCCCTCCTGAACCCCAGCGGCCACAGAATCCTCACAGCCTCACAGCCTCGCAGCGCCCAACAAGCCGAACAAAAAGCCGCCTCCCGCCATCACCCCGCCGCGCATCAAAGACTGCGCACCGCCTCCTGCACCCGCCCCAGCACGTAGTACACCGTCTGCGAGCGACGTAGCATCAGCGGACCTCCCACGATGATGTCGATGAACTCCCGCCCCAACGCCGCAACCTCCGCAGCACTCGCTCCATCGAGTCCCCGGCACAACACCACCGCCAGCGCGCGGGTCAGCGTCTGCACACCCGGCCCAAGCCGCATCCGCACACGGATCCGCCCGCCCTCCTCCCGCGCCACATACACGCCCACTTCATCGGAACACTCCGGGTCGTGACGCAGATCCTCCACCGCATAACGCACACCGGATTCCGGCGAGTAACGATCCGCCGTCTCCGCCAACGCCAGCAGACGCTCGCGACGCCCATCCTCGTCCACTCCGTCAAAGAGCCGAACGATCCGCGCGAGTCCCGCTGGCAAGCGTTGCACGCGCAGGCTTTTCACGCGCACGCCCTCCAGCCTCAGACCCCAAACACCCGCGCGATCTCCCCCTGCAACTCCTCCGCCTTCGCTCGCGGATCCGCTGCCTGCCGGATCGGACGCCCCACCACCACATAGTCCGCTCCGCACTGGAACGCCTCGCTGATGGTCACCGTCCGCTTCTGATCGTCCACCGGCCGATTCTCCACGGGACGAATTCCCGGCGTGATGATGATGAGCTTGTCCCCGAGCCCCTCCCGGAGACGGCTCGCCTCCAGCCCGCTGGAAATCACCCCATCGCAGCCGATCGCCAGTGCACGCTTGGCGCGCGAATACACGAGCTCCTCCACATCACACTGGAACCCAAGATCATCGAGATCCCCTCGGTCCAGACTCGTGAGCACCGTCACCGCCAGCAGCTTCATCGATCCCTTCGCCGCCACGGCTCCTTCCAAAATCGCCTGACTCCCATGCACCGTGCAGCACTCCACCCCGCGCTTGCTCAGGTTCGCCACCGCATTCTTCACCGTCTCCGGCACGTCGAAGAACTTCAAATCCACGAAAATCTTCTTCCCGCGCCGCTTCAACTCCTCCACGAGACCGAAGTATCCCTCGGTCATAAAGAGCTGCATCCCCAGCTTGTAGAAGATGATCGACTCGCCGAGTTGATCCACCAGCGCAAGCGCCTCCTCGGGCGTCGGCACATCAAGGGCGAAGATCAGCCGCTCCCGCACAGGGATCGGCTTGATGGAAAGAAGAGTGTTCTCAGACATGGAAAGACCGATCTCCTTAACCGCCCCGCCCCCCCGTGACCAGCGCCTTTCCAGATGATCTCCGCCACCCATTCCATGCTTGCCCGACCCGCCCGCACCGCTACCCTCTCGCCTTCCGCCGTAAGGCCGAACCCGGCTCCCCCCAGACGGCACCACACCCACCACCCACCACTTTTTTCCCATGGCAAACACCATCCTTGTAGGCGCCCAGTGGGGCGACGAAGGCAAAGGCAAGATCATCGATTTCCTCACCGAACGCGCCGACATCGTCGTCCGCAGCCAGGGCGGTAACAACGCCGGCCACACCGTCATCGTCGACGGCGTCAAATACGTCCTCCACCTCATCCCCTCCGGCATCCTGCGCCGCAGCAAGAAATGCGTCATCGGCAACGGCGTCGTCCTCGACCCCGTCGCCGTCGCCAAGGAAATCCACGGCCTCCGCGAAAAGAAGGTCAAGGTCACCCGCGACAACCTCCTCATCAGCGACTGCGCACACATCGTCCTCCCCTACCACCGCTCCCTCGACGAACAGCGCGAACTCAGCAAGGGCAAGAACAAGATCGGCACCACCAAGCGCGGCATCGGCCCCGCCTACGGTGACAAAATCGCACGGGTCGGCCTCCGCATGAGCGACCTCCTCCAGCCCGAACTCTTCCGCACCAAACTCGCCCAGCGCATCAAGGAGAACAACGCCACCCTCAAGGCCTTCGGAGTCAAACCCCTCAACGCCAAAAAGGTCGAAGCCGAATACCTCGCGGCCGCAGAAGAACTCCGCCCCTTCGTCACCAACACCGTCGTCTTCCTCCACAAGGCAGTCGCCGAAAAACGCGAGATCCTCTTCGAAGGCGCACAGGGCACCTTCCTCGACATCGACCACGGCACCTATCCCTACGTCACCAGCTCCAACACCACCGCCGGTGGCGCCTGCACAGGCTCCGGCGTCCCGCCCCACCGCATCGACAAGGTGCTCGGCGTCGTAAAGGCCTACACCACACGCGTCGGCGAAGGCCCCTTCCCCACCGAAAACCAGGACCTCTCCGACATGCTCCACGGCATGGGCCGCGAATTCGGCTCCACCACCGGACGCGCACGCCGCTGCGGCTGGTTCGACGCCGTCTCCACGCGCTACGCCGGCATGCTCAATGGCATCGACGAACTCGCCATCACCAACCTCGACGGACTCGACAGCCTCCCGGTGATCAAGATCTGCACTCATTACCAACTCGGCCGCAAGAAGCTCGAAGTCCCCCCGGGCGACCTCGACCTCCTCAAGAAGTGCACCCCTGTCTACATCGAGATGCCGGGCTGGCAGCAACCCACCCACGAGGCCAAGACCTTCAACGACCTCCCGAAAAACGCCCGCGTTTATTTGAAAAAACTCGCCGAACTCACCGGCGCGAAACTCACCATCGCCAGCGTCGGTCCCAACCGCGAACAGACCATCCTCCTCTAGCCCGCCCCACGGACCCGGCGGCGGACGGTATTCCTCCATGTCCACCAGCCCCTCAGTTCCCGCGCCTCCGCGCCACATTGCCATCATCATGGATGGCAACGGCCGCTGGGCCGCATCCAAGGGGCTCCCGCGCATCGCCGGCCACGAGCGCGGCGCAGAGTCGGTGCGAACTGTCACACGCGAATGCGCCGCACTCGGCGTCCAATTCCTCACCGTCTACGCCTTCTCCACCGAAAACTGGAAACGCCCAAAGACCGAAGTCGATGCACTCATGGGGCTCCTCGAGCACTTCCTTCATCAGGAACTGCCCACCCTCATGGCCAACAACATCCGTCTCCGAGCCATCGGCCGCATCCATGAACTGCCCCCCGGCTGCCGGCAGACCCTCGCCGACGCCATCGCAAAAACGGCCGCCAACACCGCCACCACCCTCGTCCTCGCACTCAACTACAGCGCACGCGCCGAGATCGTCGACGCCGCCCGCTCCCTCTGCACGGAAGCCGCCGCCGCTCGACTCGACCCCGCCACCATCGACGACTCCCTCTTCGCCAGCCACCTCTACACCCGCGACCTGCCGGACCCGGACCTCCTCATCCGCACCTCCGGCGAAATGCGTCTCTCGAACTTCCTCCTCTGGCAGCTCAGCTACACCGAGATCATCGTCACACAAAAGCCTTGGCCCGACTTCGGCCCCGACGATCTCCACGCCGCCATCACGGAGTTCCACACTCGCGAGCGCCGCTTCGGCGCCCTCTGAACCGCGCCCAGCGCGGCTTCGCCGCACCCTCCGCCACCGCCCCTCCGTCCACCCCGCTCCGCTCTCCTCATCCGTGCTCAGCCCTCCCAAGGAACTGCACTCAGGGCCAGTCGGAACCCAAAGTCGAAGCCGCTGCTCGCAGTGCTCAACACGAATAATTTTTGCCTGTCCGTATCGCCTACGTTGTTGAGGGACCCCGGGCCGGAAACAGCCTCCCGGCATGGACCTGGGCCAGCCCATCAACTTCGGAGCCAAGGACAGCGTCGTGATCGTGCGCTTTGTCAATCAACGCACAATGGCCCACGGAACGCACTGAACGCACGGCCCATGAAACAAACTCCCACCCTCCTCATTCCCCTCATTCTTTCCGTGTTGTCCTGTATTCCGTGGGCCCACCCTCCTCCCATTGAGAGTCGATAGGGACAGGCAAAATTTCCCCGCCCATCGCGCCCTTTTCCACGCCTTGGTGCCATGGTGCCTTGGTGTGAGCACCTCCATCTGAAGCGCACACAAAGCACGGCACCAAGCCGAGCCGCTGAAGACGGCCGTAAGCAACCGCAAGGGACAGGCAATCCTTCGCCTTTTTTCCGATCCCCCACCCCCCCACACCCCGCCCTCCCCCCCAGCACTACCTCGCCTCACGGTGTTTTGACGCATGGCGCGCATTCGCAAACCTGGGCGGGAGAGTCGATAGGGGGAGAGTCAATAGGGACAGGCAAAATTTCCCCGTCCATCGCGCCCTTTTCCCCACCTTGGTGCCATGGTGCCTTGGTGTGAGCACCTCCATCTGAAGCGCACACACAGCCACGTCACCAAGCCGGGCCGCTGAAGACGGCCGTAAGCAACCGCAAGGGACAGGCGTGCGCCGGTGAATGCGGTGCTCAAGCGGGTGAAAGTCCCGTCTGCCGAGTTGGCTGTATGCGGCAGTGATGGGTCGGTAACTGCGTCGCCGTGAGGCGGGGTGGGGAGCAACCGATCCAAGACAGCCAGGCCGTA
>CAMAUX010000016.1 GCA_945861435.1 Chthoniobacter flavus
GGGGCGGTGCGTGGGGGCGGTGCGTGGGGGCGGTGCGTGGGGAGTTGTGCGAGGGGAGTTGTGCGAGGGGAGTCGTGCGAGGGGAGTCGTGCGTGGGGAGTCGTGCGTGGGGAGTGGGGGCTTTGTGTTTGTGATGCGGATCTGAGGCGAATGGGGTGGGGGCTTCGTATTTCCCGCATGGGGCAGGGCGGGGAGGTTTATGGATGCTGGTGCGGGGGGCGGGGCGGAGTGGTGCGCGGGTGCGGTGGGGAGGCGGGGGCGAGGCGCTTGCGGTAGAGGGTGGGGGTCAGGCCGACGCGTTTGCGGAAGTGGTGGGCGAATGCGCTGGGGTCTGTGAAGCCGCATGCCTGCGCGATCTCGGCGGCACCCATGCGGGTTTCCTCGAGCATTCTGCAGGCTTCGCGCAGTCGGGTGCGCAGAAGGATTTCCTGCGGCGGGGCGGCGAAGGCGGCGTGGAAGTGGCGCTGGAGCTGGCGCAGGGACTGGCCGCAGGCGCGGGCGACGGCGCTCATGTGCAGGGGGGAGGCGAAGTTGGTGCGCATGATCTGCACGGCTTTTGCGACTGTCTGGAAAAGGGGGAGCTGGCGTTCGGTGTCGGAGGCGCGGCGCAGGATGCCCATGACGCCCTCTGGCCTGCGGCCGGCGCCATGGAGTGGCAGTTTGGTGACCATGAACCAGTCGGGCATGCCGAGCCTGTCGAACCAGAGCTCGATGCGCTCGAGTTTTTTGGCTGAGCCGGAGAGGAGGAGGGTGTCGTCGCGCACGGCGTTCTCAGCCATGAAGGGCGGGTTGAGGTCGTGGTCGGTGAGGCCGAGCATCTCCGACTCGTCGTGCATCTGATAGAGATCGAGGATGCCGCGGCTGACGTACATGGTGCGTCCGGCTCTGTCCTTGGCGAAGAAGAACACGCCGGGGATGTGGTCGAAGAGCTTGTGGAAAAGGTGGTCCGGATGGAGGCCGGCCATCCATTGGGCGCGTTCCTTGCGCAGCTTCTTCAGTTCTGCTGCGGTGCGCGTGTGGCGGGTGGTGCCGGGCAGAAGAGGTGACGCTTTTCGCATAGTCATTGGCGTACCATTGGAGGGAGGGGTTGTGCTAGGGTGTTTGTCCGCCATGGTTTCCAACGTCCCCCAGATCGACCATCCGTTTCTCGGCATCGAGATCGGAGGCACGAAGCTTCAGATGGTCGTTGGCCGTCACGACACGGGGATCGTGCATCGCAGGCGGTTCAGCGTGGAGGCGGGTCGCGGAGCGCAGAGCATTCGTGAGAATATCGTGGGGGCGCTGCCCGGGATTCTTTCGGAGTGGGCGCCGGCGGCCGTGGGCGTGGGGTATGGCGGGCCGGTGAACTGGCGCACGGGACAGATCGTGAAGTCTTATCACGTCCCGGGCTGGCATGAGTTTCCTTTGGGAGACTGGCTTTCCGGGTTGGCGGGGATTCCTGTGTTTGTGGAGAACGACGGGAACACGGCTGCGTATGGGGAGGCTGTGGCGGGTGCGGGGCGCGGTGCGGATCCGGTGTTTTACACGACGATTGGGAGTGGGGTGGGTGGAGGGTTGGTGCACGCGGGGGCGATCTACCACGGGTACACCGGGGGCGAGGCGGAGGTGGGGCATCTGCGGTTCGGGACGGGGGGGCAGATCACGGAGAGCTTTTGTTCGGGATGGAGTATTGACCGGCGTATTCGCGAGGCGGTGGAGGCGGGGGGGCGCGGGGTGCTTGCGGAGTTGGTGGCGGGGGATCCGGGGAATGAGGCGCGGCATCTGGGGGCGGCGCTGGCGGTGGGGGATGCGTTTGCGGTGCAGGTGTTGGAGGAGGCTGCGGGGCAGTTGGCGGTGGCGCTTTCGCATGTGGTGCATCTTTTTCATCCGGAGGTGCTGATTCTCGGGGGCGGCGTGTCGCTGATTGGCGAGCCGTGGCTGAGCGCGGTGGAGCGGCACCTGGGGGTGCTTGTGATGGATGCGTTCCTGCCGGCTCCGCGGTTGGTGCTTTCTGCATTGCGCGAGGATGCGGTGCCGGTGGGGGCTCTCGCGCTTGCGGCACAGCGCAGCGGGTGTGTTTCTCCCAACTAACTTTCCGAAAAAACCAACGAGGATTATCTCATGCAAAACTGGCTCAAAAACTACGTGGAGGCGCAGCATCGCGCCCTGGACTCCGTGCCGCTGGACGCTGTGGAGCGCCTTGCCGAATCGCTGCGGGAAGTGTGGAGGCGGGACGGGCAGGTGTTTGCGATTGGGAACGGGGGCAGCGCGTCGAATGCCTCGCACTTTTCGACGGATCTCGGCAAGGGATCGTCGGACGCGTTGTCGCGGCGGTTCCGTGTGCTGTCGCTGACGGACAACGTGGCGTGGATCACAGCGCTGGGGAACGACTACAGTTACGAGGACTGTTTCCGGCGGCAGTTGGAGAATTATGCGCGGCCGGGCGACCTGCTGATTGCGGCGAGCGTGAGTGGTAATTCGCCGAACCTTGTGCGTGCGTTTGAATGGGCGCAGGAGAAGGGGCTGGAGACTGCGGCGCTGGTGGGTGCGAAGCGCGGCCGACTCGCGGAGGTGGCTTCGCAGTGCATTGTGGTGGAGGACACCCATTACGGGCGTGTCGAGGACGTGCAGATGCACATTCTGCACATGCTCTGCTACGGGTTCATGGAGGTGCCGGAGTTCGCGCAGTAGCCCGGAGTGGGTTTCTTTTCCTGATTCCATGAGGCTTCCCGTCGCAGTGTGTGCGGTCGCGCTTTGGATTTTCGGTGCAGCAACCGGGATCTCGGCGCAATTCGATCTCGCGCAGTTTCATCCGGAGCAGGATGCGGATGCGGCGCTGCATGCCTGTTTTGAAGCGGTTTCCAAGGCGGGCGGCGGCAGCGTGACAATTGCGCCGGGGGACTATCATTTGAAGGGGGAGAGGCCGGTGCCGTTGTGTTCACGGACCACGGTGAACGCGCATGCTGCGCGGTTTCATCTGCCGGAGACGCTGGGGGACAGGGCGCGGATCGTGGTGTTTGAAGGGACGGACGTGAGTGACTTTGTGTGGAGCGGCGGGCATTTCATCGGGCACTGCTTTGATCACCGGCGCGCGCCCACCACGCCCAACACATGGGAGCCCAACGTGAACACGCGGATCCTGGTGGTGCATACGAGCCAGGGTGGGGTGACGGAGCGGTTGCGTTTTGAGGGGATCTCATCCGAGCGCGTGGCGGGTGCGGTGATTCATGTGGAGGGCTTGGCGAAGCCGGGCTCGGAATCGGAGGTGGCGACGTATGCGCGGGGTGTGACGGTGCGGGATTGCACGCTGGTGGACAGCGGGAAGTTCATGTGGGACTACGGGCTGTTGTGGCAGATTTTGGTTTGGCCCGAGGAGTATCAGCCAGCCGATGTGGCGATGGCGCAGCGTTATTTCCGCAACGAGGTGATTCGGGGGCCGGTGGGGATGAGCGACGGGGATGATCGAGTGGTTTTCGATAACAGCCGCAGCCCCGTGGCGGTGTCGGGTATTCCTGCAAATGCGACGGATGCGGCCCGCAAGTCGCTATGCTTTTATGGAGACGCGCTGCCGGAGAACGTGGTGCGCGGGCGGCGTTATTTTGTGGTGGAGTCGACGCCCGGGTTTATCCGGGTGAGCGAGCAACCGGGCGGTGAGCCGCTGCGTTTCCGCGGGAGCGCGGGGCCCGGGGCGAGGATGATGGTGAATCTGCAGGCGGCGTTTTTCGAGTTGTACGCTCCGACGGGTGCGGGGCCGGGGAAGGGAGGGGTGGACATTGTGTGTGCGAAGCAGGTGCATGTGAGCGGATGCAATCTGAGCGCGTTGGGGGACACGATGCATGTGCAGCGGTGCGAGGATGTGGTGTTTGCGAACAACCACATCACGGGCTCGCGGATGGGGGCGTTCTTTCTGGCGGAGTACTGCCGCAATGCGGTGATCACGGGCAACATCGTGGATGGGACCAACGGGTCGCGGGTGATCAGTCTGGAGAAGTCTTCGGAGAACGTGACGATGACGGGGAACACGTTTCGCAACGGGGGGCGCGGTGCGTGGATCAACCAGCCTCGGAATCTTGTGATGGTGGGGAATGTGTTTTTGAACAACACCACCAAGTGCGAGCCGGATCCGTGGCGCGGTCGGCGGACCTTTCGCACGGGGGATTGGGAGAGCTATCCCGAGATGTACTTCACCCTGCACCAGGCGAACGGGAAATACGGGCCGGTGATCGTGCGCGACAATCTCTTCGTGCTCGGGCCGCACGGGTCGTCCGAGGTGGTGACTTTCGCGCCGGGTGGGAGCGGGATCCAGTTTACGGGGAATACATTCGTTGGCCGGCCCGGGGTGATCAGCGTGGATCCGGAATGCGCGGATGCAGTGGTGAGGGATAATGCCGGGGTGACCTTGCGCACAGAGTCCGCCAAGGCGCAGAGCGGCAACTGGTGAGGAGGGGGGCGTCGGCGCGCTCACACTCTTACTTTTACTCTTACTCTTACTTTTACTCGTACTTGTACTCCCTCCTCGGATGGCTCGGCTGCAGGGTGAGTAAAAGTACGAGTACGAGTAGGAGTAAAAGTACGAGTAGGAGTAGGAGTAGGAGTAAGAGCAGGAAGGCGCGGGGGAAGTCCTGTCTCGCTTGAGAAGGCGTGGTCTGTCAGAAAAAGGAAATCTTCCCACCCCCCATGAAACACGGAATCCCCCTCCTCGGTGCGCTCCTTCTTGCGCTGTTCCTTCCCGTTCACGACGGCCTGCACGCCGCCGCGCCCCGCCAGCCGAACATCATCCTCGTGATGCCGGACGATGTGGGATACGGCGATTACGCCTGTCTGGGGAGCCCCGTGATGCGCACGCCCTCGGTGGATGCATTCAAGAAGCAGAGCCTTCTTTTCACCCAGTTTCATGTGAGCCCGACGTGCTCGCCGTGCCGGTCGGCGCTGATGAGCGGGCGGCATGAGTTCAAGAACGGGGTGACGCACACGATCCTTGAGCGGGAGCGGATGAGCCTCCACACCTTCACGCTCGCGCAGATGCTGCGAAGCGTCGGCTACACATCCGGGATCTTTGGTAAATGGCATCTGGGGGACGAGGACGCGTACCGTCCTGAGAGCCGCGGGTTTGACGAGGTGTACATTCATGGCGGAGGCGGCATCGGCCAGATTTATCCGGGTTCCTGCGGGGATGCGCCCGGGAACACGAACATCAACCCGGCGCTCTGGCACAACGGGCGTTTTGAGAAGACGACGGGTTACTGCACGGACCTGTT
Source organism: Chthoniobacter flavus (assembly GCA_945861435.1). Taxonomy (GTDB): domain Bacteria; phylum Verrucomicrobiota; class Verrucomicrobiia; order Chthoniobacterales; family Chthoniobacteraceae; genus CAIURC01. The sequence goes on from CAMAUX010000016.1 coordinate 5,238, forward strand.
CTTTGCCCAAGCGATTCGCTGGATGGAGGCCAAGCGCGGGGCGGGTCAGCCCTTCTTTGCGTACATCCCTCTCAATGCGGCGCACGGGCCGCACGTGGTTCCGCGTGAATACTACGAGCAGTATCTGGGGAAGCCGGATGTGGACGAGGACACCGCCAAGTTTTTCGGGATGCTGGAGAACGTGGACACGAACTTTGGCAAACTGCTCGCGAAGCTTGGAGAATGGGGCATCGCAGACGAGACCTTGGTCCTCTACATCGCCTCCGACAATGGCGGCACCGCGGGGGTGAAGTTTTTCAATGCGGGCATGCGGGGAACGAAGGGGACTCCGTTTCAGGGGGGCACCCGTGTCCCGTGTTTTGTGCGGTGGCCCGCGGGTGGTGTGCCTGCGGGGGTTGAATGCGACGCGCTGAGCGCTCATCTCGACCTTTTCCCGACTCTTGCGGAACTCACGGGTGCGGTCCTTTCCGATGATGTGAAGAAGCAGGTGGAAGGCCGCAGCCTTCTGCCGCTCTTCAACAATCCGAAGGCGGACTGGGGCGCGCGGACGCTGGTCCATCACGTGGGTCGCTGGCCGAAGGGCGGGGTGGCGGATGGGAAGTTCAGCAACTGCGCGATTCAAGACGCGCGGTTTTCGCTGGTGAACAACAAGTTCCTTTATGATCTGAAGGCTGATCCGGGCGAGACGACGGACGTGCTCGCGCAGCACCCGGATGTGGCTGTGACGCTGCGTGCGGCGTATGAGCGGTGGTGGGGGGAAGTGCAGCCTCTGCTGGTGAATGAGGACGTGACGCCGCCCTCCATCAACCCCTTCCAGGCGCTCTATTATCAGCAGTTTGGCGGAAGCCCCACGCCTGCGGATCTTCGGCGTATGGATCCGAACAGAGCCGATGGTGAAGGCGGAGCGCCGGGAGCGAAGAAGCGCAGGGGCAAGGCAGCGAACTGAGGCGGGAGCGTCGCAGGGAGGCGCCGCGGTTTTCCCTGTGTGCTGTTACTTTCTCTGGCGTGGGTCGAGAGCGTCGCGCAGGCCGTCGCCGAGGAAGTTGAGGGCGAGGAGTGTGGCGGACATGAGCAGGGCTGGGAAAGCGAGGAGCCACCAGTAGCTGCGGACGGGGTTGATGACTTGGGCGCCGTCGGCGAGGAGGCTGCCCCAGCTGGCCTGGGGGGCTTGGATGCCGAGGCCGAGGAAGGAGAGGAAGGATTCGTCGAGGACGACTGCGGGGATGGTGAGGGTGAGGTAGACGACGACGACGCCCATGAGGTTGGGGAGGAGGTGGCGTGTGATGATGCGCAGATGGCTCTGGCCGAGGCTGCGTGCGGCGAGGACGAACTGCTGGTTCTTGAGGGCAAGGACCTGGCCGCGGACGATGCGGGCCATGGTGAGCCATTCGATGAGGCCGAGGGAGAGGATGAGGATGAGGATTTTTGAATAGCCCACGAGTTGGCCATCCCAGAATCCGGCGAGGTACGTCTTGAGGAGGGGATCGAAGACGAAGGAGGCGATGAGGATGAGGATGAGGCGGGGGATGGCGTAGAGGACCTCGACGGTGCGCATCATGAAGCCGTCGACGCGACCGCCGATGTAGCCGGACACGACGCCGTAGGTGGTGCCGATGAGGAAGCTGACGAGGGCGCCGCTGAGGCCGACGAGGAGGGAGATGCGTGCGCCTTCGAGTACGCGGCTGAAGACATCGCGTCCATTGAGATCGGTGCCGAAGGGATGGGCGCTGGAGGGCGGGGCGAACTGGAGGCTGGAAGTGCCGTGGGGATCGGTGTGGAAGAGAGCGGGGCCTGCCGCGGCGAGAAGGGCGATGAGGCCGAGCACGGCCATCGATGCGACGGCGGTGCGGTTGCGGATGAGCCTGCGCCATGCGCCGGGGGGCGTGGCCGGGGTGTTGGCGGGTTTACTCATAGACCTGGATGCGGCGGTCGAGGAGGGTGTAGCTGAGGTCGACGAGGAGGTTGAGGCCAACGAGGAGGGTGCAGTAGACGATCACGACGCCGCTGAGGAGGAACACGTCGCGGTTGAGGATGGAGTTCACGAAGTAGCCGCCCATGCCGGGGATGTTGAAGATGCTTTCGACGACGATGGAGCCGGTGAGCAGGTTGGCGGCCAGGGGTCCGAGGAAGCTGACGACTGGGAGGAGGGCGATTTTGAGTGCGTGACGTGTGGCGACGGCTGTTTCTGTGAGGCCCTTCGCGCGTGCGGTGCGGATGAAGTCCTGACTGAGCACTTCGAGCATGCTGGAGCGGGTGAGTCGGGCGATGTAGGCGGTGTAAGGTCCGGCAAGAGTGAGAGCGGGCAGGATCACGCTCGCGGGGGAGTTCCATCCGCCCACGGGCAGCCACGGGAGACGGAGGGCGAAGACGAGCACGAGCAGCGGACCGATGACGAAGGAGGGGACGCTGATGAGGGTGAGTGCGCCGAGCATGGAGGCCCGGTCGAGGAAGGAATGCTGGCGCCATGCGGCGGCGCAGCCCAGAGCGATGCCGGAGCCTGTGGCGATGAGGAATGCTGTGAAACCGAGCAGTCCTGAGACCGGGAGGCCGTCGGCGATGAGTTCGTTGACTGAGCGGTCGCGGTACTTGGTGGAGAGGCGGAGGTCGCCCTTGAGGAGGTCGCCGAGGTAGTCGGTGTACTGTTGCCAGAGAGTGCCGTCGAGTTTGTAGCGGGCGAGCAGCTGCTTTTCGATGGCCGGGGGGATCTTGCGTTCTCGGGAGAACGGGCCGCCCGGTGCGAGGCGGACGAGGAAGAACGTGAGCGTGATGACGCACCAGAGCACCACGAGCAGGCCTGTGAGGCGGCGGACGAGGAAGGCGAGCATGGGGTTTGGGGTGGGCGCGGCGGCGGGTGCTGCGGCCGGGAGCGCGTCTGGGATGATTTCCCGAAGTGGCACGCAACTCCACGGGAAAATGCAGTGGCGGAATCGGTTTGGGAGCTGCTTGGATCCACGCCCTTGGCAGGTGGCGGTCGGTGGCTTAGGGTGGGTGGCAGGATTATGTCGGTGGAGTTTAAAGATTACTATCAAACGCTGGGGGTGTCCAAGACGGCCACTCGTGAGGAAGTGCGGACCGCGTTCCGCAAGCTTGCGCGGACGCATCATCCGGACGTGGCGAAGGACAAGAAGACTGCGGAGGCGAAGTTCAAGGAAATCAACGAGGCCTACGAGGTGCTCGGAGATCCGGAGAAGCGGCGGAAATACGACTCGCTGGGTGCCGGGTGGGATAAGGGGCCTGCTCCGGGGCAGGGGCAGGATTGGAGGGGAGGCACGGCTGCGCAGGGAGGCGGGCCGATGCCGGAATTCTTCGGGGGAGCGGGTTTCAGCGACTTTTTCGAGCGGTTCTTTGCCGGTGGCGGACGGGGGGGCGTTGGTCGTGGTGGTGGTGGTGGTGGTGGGTTTGGAGGCTTCAATGGCGAGCAGCGGGGGGGGGACGCTGAAGTGGATTTCCTCGTGACTATTGAGGAGGCCCTGCAGGGGGCGCGGAAAAACTTTTCGCTGCGTCGCGGTGGAAGCAACACGCCGGAGAATTACGAGGTGAAGGTGCCCGCGGGAGTGCGTGAGGGGCAGCGGATCCGACTGGCCGGGCGTGGCAGGCCCGGTGAACGAGGGGGGGCGGCGGGCGATCTTTATTTACGGGTGCGCCTGGCGCAGCATCCCGACTACACGCTGGAAGGGGCGGACATCGTGCGCGAGGTGGAGATAGCGTCGTGGCGGGCGGTGCTCGGGACGGAGGCGGAGGTGACCACGCCCGAGGGGCCTGTGCGCTTGCGCATTCCCAGCGGATCGCAGCCGGGGCGCAAGTTCCGGATCAAGGGGCGCGGGATGCCGATGGCCGATGGGCAGCGTGGCGACTTTTATGTGCAGCTGCAGGTGTCGCTTCCCGAAACTCTGGGAGTGGCGGAACGGGAAGCTTGGGAAGCGTTGGCTCGGGTGAGCGGGGAGCGTTGAGCCTGCGAGGCGCGCGAGCGCGGATACGGGGTTGGCGGAGGGGGGAGTACGCCGACCCGTGTCGCTGCGGCTACCCTTGGCTTCAGGCGCACCCGCCGAGTTTTGCGGCTCCGATGGGGATCAAGCTATCCTCTTCTTCGCGTGCCCTTGTTTGCGGGCGCTGCGGGGTTAGTACTTGAGGAAGCTGTGGACTGGATGGGGGGCGAGTCTTTGCGCTCCGCCTAGGTCGCTGAGTTCGATGAGGAAGAGGTTTTCGAGGAGATGTCCACCCATGGTGTGGATGAGCTTGCAGGCGGCGGCGGCGGTGCCTCCGGTGGCGAGGAGGTCGTCGATGAGGACGACGGGTTCGTCTTTCTCGAGTGCGTCGACATGCATCTCGACCACGGACTCGCCGTATTCGAGGGAGTAGGCGGCGGATTGGGTTTGGAAAGGCAGTTTGCCCTTTTTGCGGACGGGGACGAAGCCGATGCCGAGTTCGTAGGCGACGGCAGCTCCGAAGAGGAAGCCCCGGGCGTCGATCCCCACCACCTTGCTCGGCTTCAGGGGGCGCACGCGTTCTAGAAAACACGCGATGGAAAGCCGGAACAGGGAGCCGCTGGCGAGGATGGGTGTGATGTCCCGGAAGAGGATGCCTGGTTTTGGGAAGTCTTGGATCTCGCGGATGGCTTCACGGAGTTTGGCGGTCTGGGCGGCTTCCATAGGTGGCCGATTGATTCGCAAACCCAGTGGCCCGATGCAAGCTGGAGTGCGGTTGGGCGTTTTGTTTGCGGAGTGAGGTAGTGGGCATGCGGGGGCGTTGGGTAGATTTGTCTTGGGTTGGATTTTGACATGGAGAGAGACGTCCTTTTAATTAGAAATCTTGAGTGGCCTGGGAGGTCCCGGGGGCGCGTTCTGTCCTTTGTGGCGGGTGGTTCCCTCGTAAGCGGCGAAAGCCTAGTGTCGGTTGCGGTGATTTCTCCCTTGCGACCTTTGCACCCCTCCTTCCCGAACCCCGTGCCCGCCAACGAAGACTATCTGCTGGAGATCCTCCTTGAGACGGGTTTGGTGACCCGTTCGCAAGTGGAGCATGGGCGCGCGGCACGGACGGCAGACGAGACGGTGAGCCGGGTGTTGGTGCGTGAGGGGGTGGTGACGCAGGAGGATATTGCGCGGACGCTGGCCTCGCATGCGGCGATGGATTTTGTGGATCTGGCCCACATCGAGGTGGATTCCGCTCTGCTGGGATTGATCCCCAAGGAGACGGCGCGCCGTTACAGGGTGGTGCCGATTGCAGCGACCGATAGTGAGATGGTGCTCGCGGTGGAAGACCCGCTCAACTTCGACACCTTTGATGCGCTGCGTCACTCCATTAAAAGGGATATTGAGTTCGTGTGTGCGACGCCTGATGCGATCCAGGCGGCGTTGCACAAGTACTACGACGCGGCGGACTCGCTGGCGTCTGCGCTGGGCGCCTCGGAGGAGGGCGGGGGTGATGGGGCGGTGGAGGAGGGGGATGCCCCCATCATCAAGATGGTTTCGATGATGCTGCTGGAGGCGTACAACATGCGCGCCAGCGACATTCACCTTGAGCCTCTGGAGAAGCGGTTTCGCGTGCGGTTTCGGATCGACGGCGTGCTGCACGAGATGAACAACCCGCCCAAGAAGCTTCAGAGCGCCATCATTTCGCGTCTGAAGATCATGAGCGGGACGATGTCGATCGCTGAGAAGCGGCTTCCGCAGGACGGGCGTATCCAGGTGCGCATTGGGAAGGATCGGCAGATCGATCTGCGTGTATCCACCGTGCCCACCAGTCATGGCGAGTCGATCGTCATGCGTATTCTGGACAAGACATCGCTGTCCCTCGGGTTGCCGGAACTCGGGTTTCTTTCCGACGATCAGGAGCTGTTTGAGCGTTTGCTGAAGCTGCCGGATGGGATTCTGCTGGTGACCGGGCCGACGGGTTCGGGGAAGACCACCACGCTTTACGGGTGCCTGAATTTCATCAATCGGCCGGACAAGAAGCTCATCACGGTGGAGGACCCTGTGGAATACCAGATGGGGGGGATCAACCAGGTGCAGGTCAACGCGGAGATCGGGATGACGTTTCCTGCGGCGCTGCGCTCGATTCTGCGGCAGGCGCCCAACATCATCATGATTGGTGAGATTCGTGATGCGGAGACGGCCAACATTGCGATCAACGCGTCGCTCACCGGGCATCTGGTGTTCTCGACTCTGCACACCAACGACGCGCCGAGTGCGGTGGCCCGTCTGGTGGACATTGGCGTTCAGCCTTTCCTCGTCTCCTCAGCCGTGCGTGCGATTCTTGCGCAGCGCCTTGTGAGAAGGCTCTGCCCGAAGTGCAAGGAGCCCCATGAGCTTTCCGAGTCGGAAATCCAGTCGCTTGGGCTTGATCGTTCGCAGTTGGCCGGAGCCTCGGTGATGAAGGGGATTGGCTGCGGCGCCTGCAAGAACCTTGGTTATAAGGGGCGCATGGGTATTTTCGAGATCTTCATCATCGACGATGAGGTCCGGCACATGGTGAATAACAAGGCGTCCACCGTTGAGTTGCGCAAACGTGCCCGCGAGATGGGAATGCGCACCCTGCGCGAGGACGGGATCCGGAAGGTGCTCGCCGGGCTGACTACGGCCGAGGAAGTCATCAGCGTGACGATGAGCGACGCCAGTTGAGCGTCGGCGCCCGCGCCGCCACCCCCACCCGTTCTCCCCCCACTACGCGATGACCCCGATGGAAGATCTGTTGCGTGTGGTGATTGATGAAGGCGCTTCCGATCTTCATCTCACTGTGGATTCGCCGCCTGTGGTCCGGCTTGGTGGCGCTCTTGTGAAGCTCCAGGTCCCGGTGCTTTCCGCCGGGGACTGCGAGGCCCTTGTGCGTTCGGTGGCGAGCGAGACCGTCCTTCAGCGGGTTGCGGAGGTGGGCAGCGCAGACTTCGGCTTCAGTTATCAGCAGGACCGCTTCCGGGTGAGCGTGTTTCGGCAGCGCGGCCAGCTTGGGATGGTGCTGCGACTTGTTCCAAAGCGGCTTCTCACGTTGGAGGAGATCGGATTTCCCCCGGCGGTGCGCGATCTGCTCGCGCTGCCGCGTGGGTTGGTTCTGGTGACGGGGCCCACGGGTTCGGGGAAGAGCACGACGCTGGCGTCGATGCTGGACACGATCAACGCCACCATGCCGAGTCACATCATGACGGTGGAGGATCCCATTGAGTACTTCCATCCGCACAAGATGGGGTTGGTGAACCAGCGTGAGGTGGGGGTGGACGTGCCTGGGTTTGCGGAGGGATTGCGCAGGGCGCTTCGGCAGGATCCCGACGTCATCTTGGTGGGAGAGATGCGGGATTTGGAGACGATGGAGACTGCGGTGACGGCTGCCGAAACGGGGCATCTCGTCTTTTCCACGCTGCACACCACGGGGGCGGCGCGCACGGTGGATCGGATTGTGGACGCCTTTGGGGCTGGGCAGCAGGAGATGATTCGTACGCAGTTGGCGGTCAACCTGAAGGCGGTGATCTCGCAGTTGCTGCTGCCGCGGCTGGATGGGCTTGGGCGGGTGGCGGCGTTTGAGATCATGGTCAACACGCCCTCCATCGCGGCGCTGATTCGGGAGAACAAAAGCTTCCGGATCTCCAATGACATTCTTACTGGGGCGAAGCACGGGATGGTGACGCTGGAGGCGTCGCTGGCGGATCTCTACCTGCGCGGGCTCATTAGCTACGAGCAGGTTGTAACCAAAGCTCAGGATCCGCAGTCCGCTTTGCAGTTGATCGGCAGCCAGCGCCCGCGCAACGTGGGTCGCGGGTCGTCCTCCTGATTCCCTCCCATGAATCCCAAGCAAGTTCTTGATATGCTCTGCGAGCAGGGCCTGATTGCCAGTGAGGAGACTGACGATTTTCTCGAGTCGCTTTCTGTATCGGGCAAGGGCATCTGCGAGGCGCTCGTGGATTTTGGTATTCCGAAGGATCAGTTTTACCAGGCCATTGCGGATTCCCTTGGCACCGATGCAGTGAGTTTGGAGGGGTTTGAGCCTCCGAGTGAGTTATTGAAGTGCATTCCGGCGGGGCTGGCGGTGTTGCACAAGGCCCTGCCCGTGGGTGCTTCCGGTCAGACGCTCCAAGTGGTGCTGGTCGACCCGTTTAATTTACAGACTGCGGAGGACCTGCGCTTCTCGCTGGGCAGGGATGTGCAGGTGCTCGTGGCGCCCACCGAGCAGGTGGAGTCGCTGGTGCGAAAGCATTACGGCAGCGAGGCGGGCAGCATGGACGACATCCTTGCGCAGCTGGGGGTGGAGATCAGTAGTCCGGACGGTCCCATGGATGCGGCGGCCCTTGAGGCTGAGGCTAATGCCGCCCCGATCATCCGTTACGTGGATCTCGTGCTGCATCAGGCGATTTCGGACCGGGCATCCGACGTCCATTTCGAGCCTTTTGAAAACGAGTTCAAGATTCGCTACAGGGTGGACGGTGCCCTTTACGAAATGTCGCCTCCGCCGCGCAACCTGGCACTACCGGTAATTTCCCGGGTGAAGGTGATGGCGAACTTGAACATCGCGGAGCGTCGGCTTCCGCAGGATGGCCGCATTCAGAAGATGATCGGCGGAAAACCCGTCGATCTTCGGGTTTCCACTTTGCCCACCCAGTTTGGGGAAAGCGTGGTGATGCGGGTGCTCGACCGGAGCGCCGTCAATCTGGACTTGAAGACCCTCGGCATGCCGCCGGCGATCCACAACTACATCCTCAACACGATCCAGAAACCCAATGGCATCTTCATTGTCACGGGGCCCACTGGATCGGGCAAGACGACGACGCTTTACGCGGCCCTCAACGAGATCAACACGGTCGATTCCAAGGTGCTGACTGCCGAGGATCCGGTCGAGTATGACATCGAGGGGATCATCCAGGTGCCTATCAACGACACCATCGGCCTGAACTTTGCGCGCGTGCTGCGAGCCTTTCTTCGTCAGGATCCGGACCGGATCATGGTGGGGGAGACGCGCGACATCGAGACCGCGCAGATCGCCATCCAAGCGGCGCTGACCGGGCATTTGGTCTTCACCACACTTCACACGAACGATGCGCCGGGGGCGGTGACGCGGCTCATGGACATGGGGGTGGAGCCGTTTCTTATTTCCGCCGCCCTCGAAGGCGTCCTTGGCCAGCGCCTGATCCGGAAGATCTGCGTGAACTGCAGGGTGCCCTACGAGCCTTCTGAATCGGTGCTGGCGCAGTTGGGTCTTTCGCCGCACGAGATTGGCGACAAGAATTTTTATTACGGGCGCGGTTGCGAGGTGTGCAACAACACCGGGTACAAGGGGCGCAAGGGTATCTATGAACTCTTGGACGTTAGCGACCCTATCCGCCAGATGATCAACGAGCGCGCGCCCGGTGTGGTGCTCAAGCAGAAGGCCATTGAACTGGGGATGACCACTTTGCGGATGGACGGGCTGCGCAGCATTTACGAGGGGGAGACGACCATCGAGGAGGTACTCAAGTACACCTGAGGCGGCGACCTTTGCTGAGTGCGCCTTTTTCCTCGAAAGCGGTAGACAACCCCCGGCGGGAATCCTAACAGTTTGGGGACGGCGATGGCCCTCCCCCCCTTCTCCTATGCCTAACTTTGAATTTACTGCGCTCGACTCACGCGGCCAGGAATCGCAGGGCGTGATGGATGCTGGTTCCGCCAACGACGTTGTCGCCCAGCTTCGTCAGGCGGGTTATTTTCCCACGAGTGTCGTGGAGGCGGGCAAGAGCGGCGGGCGTGCGGCTTCTAAGGCGGCGACGACGAAGGCGGTGAAAGCTGCATCGGCGCCCCGGGCGAAGAAGGGGATCGTACTTTTTCAGCGCAAGACGATCAGCAGCAAGTTGCTGATGATTTTCACCCGGCAGCTTGCCACGCTCATCGATGCTGGGCTTCCGCTCCTGCGGGGGCTCACCGTTCTGTCGAAGCAGGAGAAGGATCCGGTGCTTCGCAGCACGATCAACGCGCTGGCGGATGCCGTGCAGGGGGGGAGCACATTTTCGGAATCCATGGCCCAGCACCCGCGGATTTTCAACAAGCTCTACATCAACATGGTGAAGGCCGGCGAGGTGGGCGGTGTGCTGGAGTTGGTGCTTCAGCGGCTCGCGGAGTTCCAGGAGAAGGCGCAGAAGATTAAGAACAAGATCGTCTCGGCCATGGCCTATCCGGTGATTGTTCTCTTCATCGCGATGGCCATCATGCTCTTCCTGCTGGCGTTCATCGTCCCGAAGTTTGAGCAGATCTTCAATGACATGCTCAATGGCAAACCCCTTCCGGAGCTCACCCAGATTGTGATCGCAGCCAGCAACTTCATTAAGAACCAGTGGTATTTACTGGGTGGCGCAGTCGTGGGGATCGTGATGGTCGCCCGCATGGTGGCTGCCAACCCTGCGGGTCGTCAGTTCCTCGACCGGGTTGCCCTGAAAATCCCGCTCTTTGGCGACCTTTCACGCAAGGGGGCGATCTCGCGTTTCAGCCGCACGCTGGGCACCTTGGTGACAAGCGGCGTGCCCATTCTTCAGGCGCTGAACATCACGCGCGACACGGCGGGGAACTCCGTGGTGGCCGATGCGGTGACGAAGGTCCACGACGCGGTCAAGGAGGGTGAGTCGATTGTCCATCCCTTGGAGGCCAGTGGCGTGTTTCCTCCGATGGTGATTTCGATGGTCGACGTGGGCGAGGAAACCGGCCAGTTGCCCGAAATGCTTCTGAAGGTGGCGGAGGTTTACGACGACGAGGTGGATAATGCGGTGGAGGGTCTCACTTCGCTGCTGGAACCGATTATGATCGTGATGCTGGCGCTCGTTGTTGGGACGATTGTGATCGCGCTGTTCATGCCGCTGATCAGCATTATCCAAGGCATGCAGGGGGGGTAGGCGGCCCTTCCTCCTTATTTCCTCCGAGAGCCGAAGCTTATGTTGCACACTTCCATCCGCCGCGGACCCCGGGCTGCTTTCACCCTGATCGAGATGCTGACGGTGGTTGCTGTCATCGTACTGCTCGTTGGGTTGGTTCTTGGTGCGAACTCCGGCATCCAGACCAAGGCTGCCCGGGTACGGTCGGAAGGAGAGATCAGTGGACTGTCTCTGGCCTGTGAAAACTACAAGGTGGACAACGGTGGGTATCCGCGTGACGAGATATTTACGGACAAGCTTGATCCGCGCATGGAAACGACACCGTCGAAGTACTTGTCGTCGATCCAGATCCTGTATGCCGCGCTAAGCGGGGACTTGGACCGCAACGGAGTAAAAGACCCTGATTCTCCAAGATCTTACTTTGAGTTCAAACCGGACATGCTCGGTGGTGAGAGAAAGAGCGGGCAGCTCGTCAGGGCAGTCGGCGCTGTACGGTTTATTCAGGACCCATGGGGGAACAGCTATGGCTATTCGACTGCGAGACTCAAACAGGACGAGGATTTGCAGGTGGCGCGGAATACTGGCGCGGCACCCATGACGCCCGGTGCTGCCGCCGCGAGTAAGGGGTACAACTCCACTTTCGATATCTGGTCCACAGGTGGGAGTGGTGGTGGCGCGTCTTCGACCGGCAAATGGGTCAAGAATTGGTAGCGCCTGGTTTGGCGCGGGCCGTTTCTCGCGCATGACAAACCTACGTGGCGCGGTTTAGGGTGTTCGGCATGACGCTTCGTTTCCTCTCCCTAACCTCATGCGTTGTTGCACTTCTTACAGAGTGGGCGGTATCCGTCTCTGCACAGGAGCCGAACGCGGAGACCACATTTCTTTCGAACCCGCGGCAGCTCATCTACGAAGGGCGCCGCAGTGGCGAAGGGTACTTCCATCCTGATGGGAACCTGATGGTTTTTCAGAGTGAGCGCGAGGAGGGTAACCCGTTTTACCAGATTTACCAGCTGGACCTACTTTCGGGGGAGAGTAACCGCATTTCCACAGGTGATGGTAAAACAACTTGCGCGTTTTTCCAGCCGGGCACGTCACGGTTGCTCTTTAGTTCCACGCATCTGGATCCAGAGGCCGTGGCGAAGCAGAAGGCGGAGATCGAGTTCCGTGCCTCAGGGCGCCAGCGCCGTTACGCATGGGACTATGATCCGGCGATGGAGATCTTCTCCTGCCAGCAGGATGGCACTCAGGTTCGGAGGCTCACAGATTCGCCAGGGTATGATGCGGAGGCGTCCTTTTCGCCTGACGGGACCAAGGTGGTTTTTTGCTCGCTGCGCTCCGCGTATCCCGTGGAGGGGCTTTCAGCGGAGGATCAGGCCCGTTTTCAGAAAGACCCGGCGTACTTTGGTGAAATTTACATCATGAACGCCGATGGCACCGGGGTGCGTCGGCTCACGAACATGCCGGGCTACGATGGGGGGCCGTTCTTCTCTCCGGACGGTGAGCGTATCCTCTGGCGGCGGTTTGATGCGCAGGGGATGAATGCCGACGTTTTCAGTATGCGGACGGATGGCTCCGATGTGCGTCGGGTCACGGACTTCAAGTCAATGTCCTGGGCGCCTTATCCACATCCTTCCGGCAGCTACGTCATCTTCACCTCAAACAAACTGGGCTTTGAAAACTTCGAGCTTTTCCTTGTCGACAAGGAGGGGAAGCGCGAGCCAGTGCGTGTCACCTATACGCCGGGGTTCGATGGACTGCCGGTCTTCTCGCCCGATGGGAAGCGGTTGAGTTGGACTTCGGGGCGCACCGCTGATCAGAAGTCCCAGATCTTTCTCGCAGACTGGAATCATCAGGCTGCGTTGGCTGCGCTGGCTGCGGCGCCCTTGCGGCAGGGCGTGGAGGGAGTTTCTTCATTCAAGGCGGAGATCTCGGAGGATGACCTGCGGCAGCAGGTGGCATGGCTTGCAGATCCCGCCAGAGAAGGGCGGTTGACCGGCGGGCGAGGGGTGCGTGAGAGCGCGGCCTATATTGCTCGTTATTTGGAGCAGAATTCCTTGCAGCAGATGGGGGGAGGATATCTTCATCCGTTTTCCTTCGATGCGGGTGTGCGTCTCATGGAGGCGGGCAATGCTCTGGAGATCGATCATGCTCCATCTCCGGCGCTCCCGCCATCGGAAGCCGGTGCGCCTGTCCTCAAGCGCGACTTCCTGCCGCTCTCCTTCAGCGATAGCGGAACTGCGGAAGGCGAGGTGGTTTTCGCTGGGTACGGCCTTTCAGTCCCGGAGGGCAACGGAGGTCGGTACAACTCGTACGAAGGACTGGATGTGAAGGACAAGGTGGTGCTGATCCTTCGCTATGTGCCGGAAGCTGTCGACGCGCCCAGACGCGCTCAACTCAACCGCTACGCTGGCTTGCGCTACAAAGCGATGTTGGCGCGCGAACGCGGCGCTCGTGCGGTGCTTTTTGTTTCAGGTCCCAACTCCCCTCAAGCTGGAGAGTTGCTGCCGATGGACGGGGACGGCGCGCTCGCGGGCTCGGGTATCCTTGCGCAGAGCATCACTGGTTCCATGGCCGACCGTCTTCTTGCGGGTTCCGGGCGCAGCCTCAAGGTGCTGCAAGGGGCTTTGGACTCGGAGAATCCTCATGCGGAAGGTGGCTTTGTAATTCCCAGTGTGCGAGTGCGTATAGGGGTCGCCGTGGAGCATCTCAAGCAGGAGGACCACAACGTGGTGGCGGTCGTGCCGCCGACGCAGGGGGACGAGTACGTGCTGGTTGGCGCTCATTATGATCATCTCGGCATGGGTAAGGCTGGATCTTCCATGGCCCGCTCGGGTGAGGAGGGCCGCGTGCATCCGGGTGCAGATGACAATGCCTCAGGCACGGCAGTGGTGATGGAGTTGGCTGCAGCTTTCGCCGCTGAGCGCGCCCAGCAGCCTGGCAAGTTTCGGAGGGGCGTGATTTTTGCCCTCTGGTCCGGCGAGGAGATCGGGCTCATCGGATCGAGTCGGTTTACGGAGCAGCCCCCGGTCGAACTCAGCAAGGTGGCGGCGTATTTCAACTTCGACATGGTGGGGCGCCTGAGGGACAACAAACTCACCCTGCAGGGGGTCGGTTCTTCCAAGGTGTGGCGCAGGTTGGCGGAAAAGCGCAATGTTGCCGCCGGGTTCAGCCTTCTTCTTCAGGACGACCCGTATCTTCCTACTGACACGACCAACTTCTATCCCAAACGGATTCCGGTACTGAATTTCTTTACCGGCGCCCATGAGGACTACCACCGCCCTTCTGACACGCCTGATAAGATCAACGTGGAGGGGGTAGCAAGGATCGCCCGTTTCGCCTACCAGATCATTTCCGATGTGGCTTCCACCGTAGAGCGTCCGGATTTCGCACGTGTTGAGCGTCAGGATCAGGGCGGGGGCTCGCGTGAAACCTTGAGAGCCTATCTGGGCACGATTCCTGACTACACCACCGAGATCAAGGGGGTGAAGATCAGCGGTGTGCGCGGGGGGAGTCCTGCGGAGAAGGCAGGATTGCAGGGTGGAGACGTACTGGTGGAGTTTGCCGGCCAGAAGATCACCAACATCTACGACTACACCTACGCGCTTGATGCCGTGAAGATTGGCAAAAAGGTGTCTGTGGTCGTTGAGCGCGAGGGGCATCGGGTGGAGTTGAGCGTGACACCGGAGGCCCGGAGGTAGGCATTTTTGGGTGCATGGCCCCGCTGTGGCCGTGGAGATTTCCACGCGTTGCAAGTGGGTGACTTAGCCTTAACGCGGCGATGAAAACTCGTCGGATCTGATGTGAGTTTCTTTTAGCGATCTTCAAAGTCAGTAACGACATGGCTGTTACCCTCAAGTACCCGGGCACCGATAGGACTCAGCAGTCGCCTGAACCCGGAGAGTCACCAATGGCCCACGGAACGCACTGAATGCAAGGAGCACGCAACAGACTCTCAGCCCCCTCATTCCCCTCAATTCCCCCCCTCCCTTCCGTGCGGTCCGTGGATTCCGTGGGCCGTCCATTCACGTTTTTAGGCTTAGCTGTTGCCTGAAAGGGTAAAGTGCATAGACTCCGCCGCTTTCCTCAAACGCCCCACAGACATTTATGCATCCACTTGCAGTCATGCTCTCTGAGAACGCCGGTATCCAGCTTTCGATCGGATGTGCGGTTGTCGCACTTCTTTTTGCCATCGGACTGATCCGCTCCATCGCATCCGCATCCGCGGGCAACGAGCGGATGCGCGAGATTGCCGGCGCCATCGAAGAGGGGGCCCGCGCGTATCTTAGTCGGCAGATCTTCTCCATCAGCAAGATTGCGGTCGTGCTTTTCATTGTGCTTGGCTTTGCGAAGGACTGGGTGACTGCTGGGGGCTTCGTGCTCGGCGCGGTCTGCTCGATGGCCGCTGGGTTCATTGGAATGCGCATTGCCGTGATGGCCAACGTCCGCACCGCACAGGGCGCCACTGTGGGGCGTCAGCAGGCGATGCGGGCGGCTTTCAACGGGGGGGCTGTGACCGGACTGCTCGTGGTGGGGCTCGCCCTTCTGGCGATTGCGTTGTTTTACCTCGGGGTTGGGCGGTGGTTTGCCGACAGGCAGATCAGTAGTTTGGTGGGTGTGGCCCTTGGGGCCTCGCTGATCAGCGTATTCGCCCGCCTCGGTGGCGGTATCTACACCAAGGCGGCAGACGTGGGTGCGGACCTTGTGGGTAAGATTGAGAGTAATCTCGACGAAGATGACCCGCGTAATCCGGCGACGATCGCCGACAATGTCGGTGACAACGTTGGCGACTGCGCCGGAATGGCGGCGGACGTGTTCGAGACCTATGCTGTGAGCCTTATTGGTGCAGTGCTTGTGGGCTCGCTTCTTCTGAAGGGACAAGCCAGCGCTGTGACTTACCCGTTCATGCTCGGGGCGGTGTCCGTCCTCACCTCCATCGTTGGCGTTATCTATGTGAACTTCTCCAAAGCAAAGCCGGGCACCGCGCTGATGGCGGGCGTCGGCGTCAGCAGCGCCCTCTCCGCTGTGGGCTTCTATTTCGTGACCCAGATGCTCTTCCCTCAGTCCATTGCGGTCGATGGCAGGGAGATTACTCCAAGTGGCCTGTATATTTCCGCACTGATCGGTCTGGTGATGACTGCGGTGGTGGTGCTGATTACCAATTACTACACTTCCACGGCCTACTCGCCGGTGCGCAAGATCGCCAAGGCTTCTGAAACTGGTCATGCGACCAACATCATTGCGGGCCTGGCGATCGGTCAGCATGCCACTGCGCTGCCTGTGCTTTTCATCTGTGCCGCCATCTGGGGCAGTTTCCACTTCGCTGGACTTTATGGCGTTGCGGTGGCGGTCATGAGCATGCTTTCCATGGCCGGCATCATCGTTTCCTTGGATGCATTCGGCCCCATTACCGACAACGCGGGCGGCATCGCCGTCATGAGCGGCCTGCCCAAGGAGGTCCGCGCCATCACGGACGACCTCGACGCGGTGGGCAACACAATGAAAGCGGTCACCAAGGGCTATGCAGTAGCTTCCGCTGGGTTGGCAGCAATCGTGCTTTTCGGCTCTTATTCTACAGAGCTCAGGGATCACCTCTTGAACGTCCGCAAGCTTGAGGAAAGCAGCGTTCCGAACTTCTCCCTGAATGACCCGCACGTGCTCATCGGCTTGTTTATCGGCGGGCTGCTACCATTTCTTTTTGCCGCGTTCAGCATGGATGCGGTGGGTAAGGCTGCGGGTGCAGTTGTCAACGAGGTGCGCCGCCAGCTCAAGCTCAAGCCGGGCATTCTCAGCGGGCAGGAAAAGCCTGATTACGGTGTGTGCGTGGACATCGTCACGCAGGCGGCCCTGCGCGAGATGATCCTTCCGGCTTTGCTGCCGATCCTTGTGGTGATCGGCGTCGCCGCGCTTCCTGGGTTGGGTAAGGTGGTGTTGGGCGGCGTGCTTGTCGGCACGATTGTCACCGGGCTTTTCGTGGCTATTTCCATGACCTCGAGTGGCGGTGCTTGGGACAACGCGAAGAAGTACATTGAGGAGGGCAACCATGGTGGCAAGGGGTCCCCGTCTCATCAGGCAGCGGTCACCGGCGACACTGTGGGCGACCCGTACAAGGACACTTCCGGCCCGGCCATCAATCCCATGATCAAGGTGGTCAACATCGTCGCCATCCTGGTCATTCCGCTGTTTTTCTAACCTCCGGCTGTCAGCGTTTTCTCGGGGAATCCCTGCGCATAGGGGAGGGGGGCAGAGAGGAGAGTGCCCGCTGTATTGGCATTGCTGCGTGGCTGGGCCTCGGGTTACCTGAGCGGTTTCCATGAAAACCCTGCTGCTCACCAATGAATACCCGCCCACGATCTATGGCGGTGCGGGTGTCCACGTCGACTACCTCAGCCGCGAGCTTGCCAAGCTCATGGAAGTGGAGGTGCGCTGTTACGGTTCTGCGATGAGGGAGCCGAGGCTCGACCTCGCAAGCTTGAAGGCCACGGGGTTCGGGCTGGAGAGCTCCGGTTACACGGCGCCGAAGCAGTTGCATTCCGTGTTCGGCGCACTGCAGCGTTGCTTGGACTGGAACACCGAGGCGGTGGATGCCGATCTTGTGCACCTGCACACATGGTACACCCATCTGGGTGGGATTGTGGCCAAGCTTAATTACGGCATCCCGCTGGTGCTTACTGTGCACTCTTTGGAGCCGCTGCGACCTTGGAAGCGGGAGCAGTTGGGCGGGGGGTACGACTTCTCTTGCTGGGTGGAGAAGACGGCTATTGAGATGGCGGATGCGGTAATCGCGGTATCGAGCGAGACCAGGCGTGATGTGCTGCGCCTTTTCAACGTGAGCGAGGAGAAGGTGCACGTGATCTACAACGGGATCGATCTTCAGGAGTATCAACCTGTGAAGACCACCGAGGCGCTGCGTCGGCACGGGATCGACCCATCGGTGCCGTATGTCCTTTTCGTGGGGCGCATCACACGTCAAAAAGGGATCATCCATCTTGTGAACGCCATCCGGCATTTTGACCCGGGCTTTCAGGTGGTTCTGTGCGCGGGTGCGCCAGACACGCCTCAGATTGCGGCCGAGATGAAGGCGGCGGTGGAGGCGGTGCAGGAGCAGCGTGCCGGGGTGATCTGGATCGAGACGATGGTGGACAAGGCAAGTGTGTACGAACTCTACTCGCACGCCGCCGTCTTCTGCTGCCCTTCGATCTACGAGCCCTTCGGGATCATCAATCTGGAGGCCATGGCCTGCGAGACCGCCGTGGTGGCCAGTGCGGTCGGCGGGATCAAGGAGGTGGTCGTCGATGGCGGGACGGGCTTTCTGGTGCCGTTGGAGCAGATGGACCAAAGCCCATTCGAGCCCCTGAATCCCGAGCGGTTTTCCGCCGATCTCGCCTTGCGCGTCAATCAACTCATGGGGGACAAGGAACTGCGGTGTGCCATGGGAAGGGCGGGGCGTCAGCGCGCAGTGGAGAAATTTTCTTGGGGTGCGATTGCCCGCCAGACCCATGAACTTTACAAGGCGCTGGTGAGTCGTTGAATTGAGGGGCGGACGCATTTCACTCTCAGGATCGCGGTCCGGAGCTTGCCACGGGCGTGGTTTAGCCCTTGGATCTCGGCCCCCTTTAGAATTTCCATGTTTGTAGACCACATTAAGATTCGAGCTAAAGCGGGGGACGGCGGCCGTGGCTGCGTGAGCTTCCGACGTGAGTCCTTTGTGCCGAGGGGCGGGCCTGACGGAGGGGATGGAGGGCGAGGGGGAAGCGTCATCTTCCGCGCCGAGACGCACGTCGACAACCTGACTCCGTTTTTCTACGAGCCGATCGTGAAGGCGCGCAACGGCGAACCCGGGATGGGAAGGCAATGCTCTGGAAAGTCGGCACCAGACAGAGTGGTGCCGGTGCCTGTGGGGACGGTTGTTTATCGGTTGCCCCAAGACGTCCAGCGTGAGGGGCTGGAGCCGTCCGTTGCCTATGGCACCGATTCGACTTTCATCGATTTCTCCAAGTCCCCCGAGGACGAAGAGGCATCCGAGGGCGAGGGAGTGAAGGCGTGCGGGTTCGACCCGGAGGAGCTGGAGCGCATCGCAGACCTGACGGAACCCGGGCAGGAGTTTGTCCTCTGCGCTGGCGGGAAGGGGGGCATTGGTAACGTGCATTTTAAGAGTTCCCGCAACCAAGTGCCGACGCAATATACTGAGGGGGAGCCTGGTGAGGAGGGCACTTTCTACCTTGAGTTGCGGACCATTGCCGATGTCGGGCTCGTGGGTTATCCGAACGCCGGAAAATCCACAGTGCTGACCAGAGTTTCGGCTGCCCATCCGAAGGTGGCTCCGTATCCTTTCACCACGCTGACCCCGCACATCGGTGTGGTGGAGTTGCCGGGTTTCCAGCGTGTGACAGTGGCGGACATCCCGGGTCTAATCGAAGGTGCGCACGAGAACGTCGGGCTGGGTCACGAGTTCCTGCGTCATATCACTCGTTGCAAGCTGCTGGTATTCGTTTTGGACATGGCGGGCAGCGAAGGGCGCGAGCCCATTGAGGACCTTCAGAAATTGCGTAAGGAACTTGACCTCTACGACAGCCGCCTGAGCGAGCGTCCGTGGATCGTGATAGCCAACAAGATGGACCTTCCTGATGCGGCTGAAAAGCTTGCCCAGTTCAAGGCTCGGTACCGGAGGCTGGAGACGGTCGCTATCAGCGCTGAACTCGGGGAGGGGGTCGACGCGTTGAAGAGTCTTTTGGGTGAGTGGGTGGCGCGCCTGAGTCCTCCTCCAGCGCAGCACGCGGACGAGTTGCCGGTTGCACCCGGGGCTGTGGATTCCACACCGGCGGACGCGTCCTGAGGCTGCCCTGATGGGGTTGGCTCTGGTGTCACCGGGGGGTGTCAGTCGGGACTGTTTTGCCCTCCATGGCAGCGGCCTGACAGTTCGTGCTGAACTTCTGGCGTGGTCGATGGGGGGTGGAGGATTTCCGGGATATTGCGCCCGGGACTGGTTGTGGAAGATGAGGCGCATCCTTGTGAAAAATTTCACAAACTGTGCTTGCCCCGAAATGCAATTCCGGCTCTCCTTTCGGTCCTGCCTCCCCGGTTGGGCACCTCCTGTGTCTCCCCACGCTCCGTTCCGTCTCCCTTCGCCGGGGCTGAGATGACCAAATTTTCGGTAATGACTACTCCCAATTCATTTCTTCTACGCCCCCTCAGTCGGGTGCTGCGTTCGGAGGCTCTCCGTATCTTGGTGGCTTTCCTCCTGCTCTCCGGAGGGGCTGCGGTTGCTTCAGATTCCGGTCATGCGGAGCATGATCTTTCAGCTAAGGCCCTTGAGGTTTTTTCTGTGGGTCCTCTGAAGGTGACGAACTCCATGCTTGTTACTTGGGTTGTTGCAGCGGCGGTCATTGCTTTCGCTCGTCATGCCACCAAGCAGATCCGAGAGGTTCCGGAGGGGGCCCAGAATCTTTGGGAGTGGCTTGTGGAGGGGCTTTATGGGTTTCTCGAGGGCGTTGTTGGTCATGATTTGGTGAAGAAGACATTTTGGTTCTTCTCCACTATCTTCCTTTTTATTCTGGCGACAAACTGGTTTGGCCTTATCCCTGGGGTAGGTACGATTGGGTGGTCTCATGTGCCGATCGGTACGACCTCATTTAGTCACATCGAGACTCCCCTGCTGCGCGGGGTGAATGCTGACCTCAACATGACGTTGGCGATGTCGATGATTTTTTTTGTCTGTTGGACTGTCTGGGCCTTGCAGGCCAACGGGCCGGGCGGGTTCCTTCTGCATATCTTCGGGCCCAAGGGGCAGACTACGGGTGCGCTGAAGGTCTTGATGATCGCGGTTTTCCTCTGTGTGGGCGTTCTTGAGGTGGTGTCGATTTTGTTCCGTCCCGTTTCTCTTAGCTTCCGGCTTTATGGGAACGTGTTCGCTGGTGAGAACATGCTGGAGTCCATGTCGGCTATTGTGCCTTCCCTGGCGTGGCTGATTCCCATCCCGTTCTACTTCATGGAATTGTTGGTCGGGTTGGTTCAGGCGCTGGTTTTCATGCTTCTGACAGCCGTGTTCACCCTTTTGATATGCACTCATGAGGAGGGCGCCCACCACTAGGGCTGCGCTCCGTCGATAACCCTTTCAATCGCCGGACCGTGGCAAGACTGCGGGGGTGGTTGGAGCAAACAAAAACTAATAAACATCATGAATATTATTCCTATGGTCGCGGAAGCTGCCGGAATCACCGGAAACCTGCACATCGGTCTCGCTGCGCTCGGCGCGGCCCTCGGTGTGGGCATCATTGGTATGAAGGCGTCTGAGGCGGTCGGCCGTAATCCCGGCGCAGCCACCCAGATTCTTGTGCAGGCAATCCTGAGCACCGCCTTCGCTGAGGGCATCGTGTTCTTCGCGATTTTCCTCACGAAATAGTTTTGGCGGGCGCGGGGCCGGCGTTGTCCGGCTCCGCGCCTCTTCCTTCTTTTTTCCGCCATCAGCCGCATTCACTCCATGACCCTATTCCTCGCTGTGGACAATGGTCCCGCCGCACAGATCGTAGAGGCTTTCGGCCTCAATTGGTGGGGGTTCATCTCCCAGTGTATCAGCTTTGCGCTGGTGGCGTTCTTGCTGCAGAGGTTTGCGTACAAGCCAATCCTCGTGGTTCTTGAAGAGCGCAGGCTGAAGATCGCTGAGGGTCTCGAGAACGCCACCCAGATCAGGGCGCAGTTGGCTGACGCGCAGCGGGCGGCCGCTGACCTTTTGGCTAAGGCGGGGGCAGATTCGCAGACGATGATCTTTGAGGCGCGCGCTGCGGCGAAGGCCTTGGCTGACCGGCAGGCCCAGCAGGCGATCGCCGAGGCGGAGCAGATTGTTGTGAAAGCGCGTCAGGCAACTGTGCTCGAGCGCGAGGCCGCCATGACTGATCTCCGCAGGGAAGTTGTTCGTCTGGTGGTTGCAACCACTGCGAAGGTGGTTGGCAAGGTGCTGACGGCCGAAGACCAGCGCCGCCTCAGTGAGGAGGCGTCCAAGGAGATCGCTTCCGAGTTTGCGTCCTCAAATTCCTTCGCTTCATGAAGATCGGTAAAGAAGCGACTAAGCTTTCCAAGGCACTACTTCGTGCCAGCATGGTGGGGGGGAAGTTGGATCTTTCACGGGCCTCCAAGGCCGTTGCTTTCGTAGCGGAGCGGAAGCCGCGCAATTATCTTGCGGCGCTCAAGCGCTATCAGCGGTTGGTGCGTCTGGAGGTTCAGAAGAGGAGCGCCGTGATTGAGAGTGCTTTCCCTCTGGATGAAGCGACGAGCAAGGCGATCGAGGCAAGCCTGCGCGCGAAATTTGGTGCGGATCTGGGTGTGGAGTTCTCCGTTGTCTCTGAATTGATTTCCGGTGTGCGTCTGCGCATCGGAAGCGATGTCTGGGAAAGCTCCGTCCGCAGCCGCTTGAGGGAACTCGCGGTCGGTCTCGCATGATTTCAGAACCTATTTTCCACCTCCTTTTTACACTCCTATTTCCATGAGCAATATTCTTCAGGAACTCGAACAGCAGATCAGCGGTTTTCAGGCCAAGGCCTCTAAGTCTAACGTCGGTGTCGTGCGAGAGGTTGGCGACGGCGTTGTGAAGATCGAGGGGCTCAGTGACGTGATGCTCAATGAGCTTGTGGAGTTTCCCGGTGGTGTCTTCGGCATCGCTTTGAACCTTGAGGAGTCTGAGGTGGGGGCAATTCTGATTGGCGACGACAAGGCCGTGGTCGAGGGCACTGAGGTGAAGACCACGGGGCGGCTTCTTTCGGTGCCGGTAGGCAAGGAACTTCTCGGTCGTGTGGTGAACACTCTGGGTGAACCGATCGACGGCAAGGGAGCGGTCAAAGCCACCGCCACTTATCCGATGGAGAAGATCGCGCCCGGGATCATCAAGCGCAAGTCAGTGAGCCAGCCGGTGCAGACTGGGATCATGGCAATTGACGCGATGATTCCAATTGGGCGCGGTCAGCGTGAGCTGATCATCGGCGACCGTGCGACGGGGAAGACGACGATTGCGATCGATACGATCATCAACCAGGCCCGGATCAACAAGGCCAGCGAGGGCAAGCCTGGGTTCCGCCCGCTCTATTGCATTTACGTGACGGTGGGGCAGAAGAACGCGAACGTGGCCCGCACAATGGCCGTCCTTGAGGCGGCGGGAGCCCTTCCTTACACGATCGTTGTCAGCGCTTCGGCTTCGGATCCCGCAAGCAGCCAATACTTTGCACCGTTTGCGGGATGCGCGATGGGCGAGTGGTTCATGGACAACGGAATGGATGCGTTGATTGTGTACGACGATCTTTCCAAGCATGCGGTGGCATACCGGCAGGTTTCGCTGCTGCTCAAGCGTCCCTCGGGTCGCGAGGCTTATCCCGGCGACGTTTTTTACCTCCACTCGCGTCTGTTGGAGCGGAGTGCCCGTGTGAACGAGGGGAACGGGAACGGCTCGCTGACGGCTCTGCCGATCATTGAGACGCAGGCCGGCGATGTTTCAGCCTACATCCCGACCAACGTGATTTCGATCACCGACGGGCAGATCTATCTTGAGACTGACCTGTTCTACCAGGGGGTCCGGCCCGCTGTCTCGGTCGGTCTCTCGGTGAGCCGAGTGGGAAGCGCAGCACAGATCAAGGCGATGAAGCAGGTGGCAGGCAGGATCAAGGGGGACCTCGCTCAGTTCCGCGAACTGGCGGCGTTCGCACAGTTCGGCAGCGACCTTGATGCCAAGACTAAGGGGATGCTGGACCGTGGTGCTCGCATTGTGGAGCTTTTCAAACAGACCCAGTACCGCCCGCTTCCCGTGGAAGTGCAGGTGGCCACGCTCTGGGCGATGCAGAACGGGTTCCTTGATGACGTGCCAGTGGACAAGGTTCGCGACTTCCAAGACAAGCTTCAGGATTTTGTCACGACTCGGAAGGATGTGCTTCTTGGACACATTCGGGATAAGGCGGCAATCAACGACGAGATTGGGGCGGAGTTGAAGGCTGCGGTGACTGAGTTCAAGCAGAGTTACCGCTAGGCTGTCATGGCTGCGAACACACGGGACATTCGCCGACGGATCAAGTCGGTAAAGAACACATCGCAGATCACAAAAGCGATGCAGATGGTGGCTGCGGCGAAGATGCGCAAGGCGCAGTCTGCGGCGCTGGCCGGCCGGCCATATGCGGCGCTTTTGAACAGGGTGCTGCAGTCGGTGGCAGTGCGTTCCCAAGATGGCGGGCATCCGCTGCTTGAGGCGCGTGATGTTGCCAAGCACTTGGTTGTTGTGGTGAGCACGGACAAGGGCTTGTGCGGTGCTCTCAACACGAACTTGCTTCGCGAGGCTGCGAAGTTCGATCCGGCGAAGACGGTTTTTGTGGCGGTCGGGCGCAGGGCAATGCAGTGGCTTGTGCGCAACCAGCGCACGGTGCTGGCCGATTTCCAACTGAAAGACAGCATGAGTTTTCTGGATGCCAGAATGGTTTCCAGGTTTGCCATGGAGAAGTTCCTTACAGGCGAGGTGGACAAGGTTTCGGTTCTTTTCACCGACTTTATCAACACCCTGCGGCAGGTGCCGAAGGAGAAGGTGGTGCTTCCGATCAGTTCGTTGGCAGTCACTGTGGGCGTTGAGGGATCGATCGACGATGCCGTGGTTGATGTGAAGGACGGAGGGCTGGAATATATTTTCGAGCCGAGTCAGGGCGAAGTGCTGGACGCTGTGCTTCCGCACTACGTTCACTTCGAGGTTTACCAGATGATTCTGGATTCCCGGGCTTCCGAGCACAGCGCACGGATGGTGGCGATGAAGAGCGCCACGGACAACGCGAAGCAGCTGATCAAGGATCTCACGCTCGAGTACAACAAGATCCGTCAGGCCAGCATCACCACAGAACTCCTCGAGATCACCACCGCGCAGATGGCCCTAGGCTAAAGCTTTTCGGGCAGCGACAAAACCCAACACCCATTTTTTTATGAGCAACACCGGCACCATTGTCCAAGTCATCGGCCCCGTCGTGGACGTCGATTTCTCCGCGTCAGGCAGTCTTCCGATGATCTACGAAGCTCTCGAGGTCGACTTCACCGTGAACGGGGAGAAGGTGAGGCTGATTCTCGAGGTGCAGCAGCATCTTGGCGAAGGCTGGGTGCGGAGCATCGCGATGAGTTCGAGCGAGGGGCTCAAGCGGGGCATCGCCGTGAAGGCGACTGGCGCGCCGATCAGTGTTCCTGTTGGTGAGGGCATTCTGGGGCGCGTCTTCAATGTCACTGGGGATCCTGTGGACGAGCGCGGCGAGGTTCCGCACACCAAGCGTTATCCGATCCACCGTGCGGCGCCGAAGTTGGTCGATCAGGACGTTAAAGCGGATATTCTCGAGACCGGCATTAAGGTGATCGATCTGATCTGCCCCTTCACCAAGGGGGGTAAGGTGGGGGCTTTCGGTGGTGCTGGCGTGGGCAAGACCGTGGTGATCATGGAGCTCATCAACAACATCGCCAAGGGGCACGGGGGCTATTCCGTCTTCGCTGGTGTGGGTGAGCGCACACGTGAGGGCAACGATCTCTACAACGAAATGGCGGAGGCTGGGGTGATCAATCTCAAGGAGTTGAGCAAGTCGAAGGTGGCGCTGGTTTATGGCCAGATGAACGAGCCTCCTGGCGCGCGTCTGCGCGTGGCGCTTTCGGCCCTTTCGATGGCTGAGTATTTCCGGGATGAGAAGAATCAGGACGTTCTTCTTTTCGTGGACAACGTTTTCCGGTTCTCACAGGCGGGTTCGGAGGTCTCTGCATTGCTCGGACGGACGCCGTCGGCGGTGGGCTATCAGCCGACACTCGCTGCTGAGATGGGGCAGTTGCAGGAGCGGATCACGTCGACGAAGACTGGATCGGTGACGAGCTTCCAGGCGGTGTATGTTCCTGCGGATGACTTGACCGATCCGGCGCCTGCCAACACATTCGCCCACTTGGACTCGACGATCGTGCTGGAACGTTCCATTGCGGAGCTTGGCATCTATCCGGCCGTGGATCCTCTGGCGTCGACCTCGAAGGCGCTGGCCCCGGAGGTGGTAGGGGAAGAGCACTATCAGGTGGCTCGTGGCGTTCAGCGCGTTCTGCAACGCTACAAGGATCTGCAGGACATTATCGCGATTCTGGGCATGGACGAGTTGTCCCCTGAGGACAAGCTCACTGTGTTCCGTGCGCGCAAGATCCAGCGGTTTCTTTCCCAACCCTTCCACGTGGCGGAGATCTTCACAGGCACCCCTGGCCAGTACGTCTCGATCAAGGAGACCGTGCGTGGGTTCAAGGAGATCTTGGAAGGGAAGCATGACGACGTGACTGAGACCAACTTCTACATGAAGGGTGGCATTGATCAGATCCGTGACTAAGGATCTGCGGTCCTCTCGAAATTAATCGCACAGTAACACTGTCACCGCTCCTCCATGGCAACGCTTCGTTTGGAAATCGTCACCCCTGAAGGTCGCGCTTATAGTGACGACGTAGAGATGGTCGTTCTGCCCGCCGTGGAGGGAGAGATGGGCGTGCTGCCGATGCATGTCCCGTTCATGACCCAGATCAAGCCGGGCGAACTCGTGGTGCGCAAGGGGGGCGATACGCTTCATCTTGCGGTGGGAGATGGGTTCGTGGAGGTAACCCAAACGCAGGTGAACGTCCTTGCAGACATGGCCATTGAAGAGAAGGCGATCGACGAGGGGGCGGTGGAGGCTGCGGTCCAGCGTGCACGTGAGGCTCTGGCTCGCAAAGACCTTGGCAGTGAGGAGTCGGCGGCGGTGGAAGCTTCCCTTGCAAGGTCGCTGGTTCAACTGCAGTTGAAGCGGCGCCGCAAGCACGGCTAGTGGGCGTTGTATCGTGGGTGATGGTAGTTTGCGCCTTTGACGGAACTTCGTACGTTTGGGCGGAACTCGCTCAATGGGTGCTTCGTTTTTGGCGGGGGGTATGAGGGTTTGGGATTCCATGGTTGTCAGCTTCGACAATCGGCATAGCGTGGGCGGAGAGTGAGTTGGATTGTTCCACTGCTGGTGAGTGCGGCGATCGTCCTGATCGAGACCCTGATCGGCGGTACGCGTTTGGTGTTCAGCTTGCCTGCGTACGCGGTGCTTGCGGCCGCGGGCTTCGCTGCAGCCTTTGACGGGCGAGTGACTCAGAGGCCATCCCGGATTTGCTTTGTCACAACGGTTGCTGTTTTTGCTTACCTCCTAGTGCGGGCTTGGAGTTCGCCGGTGGCGCATCTTGCGCGTGCGGACGTTTACTCGATGCTTGCGTGCATCTTGGGGTATGCGTTGGCCTCCTTCCGGCTATGTGAGCCTCGTGCGCGCGGGGTGGTTCTTTGGGCAATTTTCGCGCTCGCCGTGGCGGAGGTGCTCATTGGTTTGCGACAGTTCAGCGTGGGAGACAACTGGATGCCGTTCGGATTTATTCGGGCGGACTACCAGCGCAGGGCGAGTGGTACGCTCATCAGTTCCATCCATCTTGCCGGGTATCTGGAGGTGGTGGGTTTGTTTGCGCTTTCGATGGCGTTCTGGAGTCGATGGAGGCTCTGGACGCGTTGGGCTGCGGGTTATGTGAGCGTCCTGTGCTATTTGGGGGTGGTTATTACTGGGAGTCGCGGAGGCTACGTGAGCGCGCTTGTGGGGCTTGCGGCGCTTGCGGTGATGGGGTTGTGGGTTTTGGGGAGGACGCAGCCGGAGTTTCTCTGGCGGCGGGCTGTCTTTGGGCTGGCTCTAGTGGTTGCTGCTGCTGCGCTGGTTTGGACGTTCATGCGTGGCAGCCCGATGCTGCGCGAGCGGGTGGCTTTGCTCAGCGCCCAGTTCGAGCCCGACAAGCTCGATGTGCGCGTGTACAACTGGCAGGCCGCATTGGATCAGGCGCGTCTCTCGCCATGGACCGGTACTGGGGCGGGGACGCACCTTTACTTTGGGAGATACTTTCGGCGCGCTCCTCTGCAGCACGACCCAGAGCACGCGCACAGCGACTTTTTGGAATTGCTGGCTGAGTACGGCTGCATTGGATTGGCCGGGATGCTGCTCTTGGTGATTGTGCATCTTGCGCGCGGGCTGGAGACCGTGAGTAAGATCGTTGCGGAGACGAGAGGGGCGTCTGGTATCCGGAGCGACACACTGGCGGTGACCGTGGGGGCGCTTGCTGCGATGGCTGCATATGCGGCGCACTCCCTAGTGGACTTCAACCTGCACATACCTGGGCACGCCTTGCTTTTTTCGGTCATTTTCGGATGGCTCGCTGGCGGGCGTTGCTCTGAGGTCGACGGGCGCCGGTTTTGGTTTGGGGGCGTAGAGAGTTTGGGGCGTTGGATTCCCGCCGTGTGTGCGCTGGCGGTTGTTGTTGTGGTTCTTCCGAGATGGCTCGAAGCGTATTGGGCTGAGAAAGCCCGCGTGGCATTGAGGAACCGAGAGTTTGCCAGAACGGTGGAGATGGGAAGGCGTGCTCTGGAGTGGGGGCCCCTGAATCCGGACGTGCATTTTTACCTCGGGGAGGCGTGCCGAGCACAGGCGGGTGGGACGGCCCTTGTTGCTTTGAGGAGCCAACTTTTTGGGCAGTCTGTGGAGGCTTATCAGAAGTCGCTTGCCGAGTTCGTTCAAAACGAGAATGCGTGGGCGCGCTTGGGTCAGGCTCTGGACGGGCTGGGACGCTTTGAGGACGCGGATGGTGCATATCGGCGTGCTCTGGAGTTGGATCCCCTGCTGGGGGTCCTGCACTTGTACTATTCGAAACATCTGGAAGCGCGCGGGAACGTGGAGGATGCGCTGAGGGTCAGGGAGAGGGGGTTGCGGTTGAAGGCGGGTGGCGAGGGTATGGGCGGTGTCGAATAAAAACTTCCTCAAAAGCGTTGTTTTAGGGTGGAGTTTGGGGGTATTTTTTGGGGGTCACATGGCGCTCTGTGTTTGACGCCAAGGCTGAATTTCCCCCATGAACTGCCGGACGCTTCTTTTTTCGTTTGTGAAAGAACTGTTGTTGCCCATGCGATGCGCTGCTGCTTGGGCTCTTTGCGCGGTGGTTTTTTTAGCGCCGATGGCTTCCCGTGGTTGGGCGAGTGCTGAAAGTGGCCGTCAGGCGATCGACCTGCAGTTGAAGGCGTTTGCGGATAAGACGGGAGTCAAGGTGACGACCACGCTTACCGCGACAGCGGCGGACCTCACTGCGGCGATTACCGCAATCCTTCTGGCCGGAACGCCTCTCAGCCCTGCAGATCTTGCTGAGGGTGCCCTGTTGTCCGTGAACGGGGCCTATCGCAAAGACAAGGACATTGTGGTGGCGAGCCTTGTGAAGGCGGCAATTTCGGCATCCTTCCCCGACGATCCGGCGGTGGTTCGTGCGGTGGTGGAGCGAACGACTGCCGTGAATTTTTCGCAGAGAGATCCGGTGTTTCCTGAGTTTGCGTCGAAAGCTGAGTTGAGTGTGTCGGACGGGAAGCCCAACGCAATCGCCGCGGCGCTTGCTGTCGCCGGACCTGGGGTTGGTGCGGAGATTGCGGCTGGATCGTTCAATGCGATTCTCGGGCCGGGCGTGCAGGGGGTGTCTGCATCGATTGGAAAGACGGCCCCCAACCGTGGCCGTCTTCTTGAGTTTGCGAAGAGTTCGATTAAGTCCGTTGGTATCGGTACTCAGAATGTGAAGGGGTTTATCAGCGGCGTTTTCGTCACGAGCGACACTCTGGCCCTTCAGGGTGGGGGGGCTTTGGCATCCCGTTCGGACAAGGAGAGTTTCGGTTTGGAATTGGCAGAACTTGTGAGTGCCAACCCGGTTGCCGCGGGTGAGGTGGTGGGTGGTTTAGCTTCGATGCTGGCCGATACGGAGATCGGACCAACGCTCTATAACGCGATCAACAACAGGCCCAAACTTCAGCCGGCTGTGGCGTACATGGTGGCGGCATCTGCAAGCGAGTATGGCGGAGGAAAGTTTGCGCTCGCGAAAGAGATTGCCGGGAGGATTGGAATCACGCCGACGCGGATCGCTACTCTTGGTTCGGTGGCCGCCGGAATGATTCGGACTTTGCCGAGCGATAGCGGTGCCGTGGTGGACGTACTTGGGGAGATTTATGCGGCGGCTGCGACGCCGAATTCTTCCGGCATCCCGGTTGAATTGACTGAGTTGCAGCTTCAGGAATTTGCGAGGGCTGCGATGACTGGGAATGGGGTGAACGCGGCTGATGCAGAAGGGGAGGCAGCGAAAGCGGGATATGTGGCGTCGTTTGTGGGGAACAAGGTGTTGAATCTTCCGGCGACTCCGAAGTCCACCGATTTGACCCGCATGACTGACCTTGGAAAGGTGATGATGACGGCAGTGCTGGCGAGCAACCCGGAGGGTTCGGGGCAGATTGCCAAGGGGATTGCTACGTTGTTGCGTTCCTCGTCCAAGCTGAACGATGCGACGGCGGTGCTGAATCTGTCGAAGGGATTGGTGGCGACGGTGTCTGCCGACCAACTGGCGGTTGGGTCGATCAGTGCGGAGATGGCAGCACTGTTGCCGGTGCCGAGGATTGCGGCTCCGACTGATGTGGACCCGACTGCCACGGTTGAGGATGCGGCCGCGAAACTGGAGGGAATTTTGAGTTTTTCAACGGAGATTGCGAAATCGGCACCCAAAGCGGTGACGGGATTGGCCTTTAAAATGGCTGGCTTGGCGGATGTGCCGGAGACGTTTGCCGCATCGCTGGCATTGAGACTCTCGGCTCAGGTTGGTGCGGTCGCTGTGGGTTCTGCACTAGCCAACCCGGATCTTTCCGGGGAGGTGGTGCGGCGGGTCATTGGGGCGGTGGGCTCGGATGGAAAGAGTCCCTTTGCTGTACAGGCCACGACTATCGCCTCTTCGGTCGCGAAGGCGGTGTCGATTGAGGAGACAGCGGATATTGCGGCGTCGGTGGGTTCGCTATTGTCGGTAAGTGGGGCGGTGAATCTAAGTCAGGCGGTTCCCCTTGCGACGGCGCTTGCGCAGAGCATCAATACGAAGCTCATACCGGTCGCCTTGCAGGTGCGTTCCTGGCAGGATCAAACATGGAATCGTGCTGATGAGTTGGGTGAGTTGGCTGCGGTGATGGTTAATGCGGTGCTGAATAAGTCGGTGCGGGGATCGGACGGGCTCTCGCCGACGGAGAGGGATTTAATCATCGGGATTGGCAAGGCGATCATTGGAGTGCTGTCTGTGAAGCAGGGCATTCCGGGATTGACGGAGTTGGCCGATCACAGTTCACCGACGGCGGCGTCTGGGACTTCTGTCGCCACGCCTGCGGTCGCGTACATCGTGGGATCCATCGCTCAGACCATCAGTTACAGCAGCGTGCTGACCACCGCGCAGAAGAGTTTTCTTCTTTCGAATTCGGCTGTGGTCTCCGGGGTGACGGTGGAGAAGGCGCTTGCGGATTTTGTGGCGGGTAGATTTTCGGGGGCCGTTGCGGTGAGCTATCGGAAGATGGTTGCTGATGCTTTTGCTGATGTGCGTGCTGCGGGGCTTGGCAATTTGGTGGCAGGGGATCGCAAGATCGGAGCGGGCGGGGTGAAGGAGGCCGATTCGGTGCTCACGGGCAAGTACGAGGTGGGATCGGTTAACGATCCGGAAACGCAGTACACGAACCGCTAATCCGACGAGTCTTCTTCGATCGGTGGTTTTGTCTCTTGCTGGGCGAGGTCCGGGTGGGGGAAGGTTGTGTAATCCGATGAAGACCCGGCTCGAGTTTGAAGATTTAGAGCGGGCCCGGTTGCATCCTTGCGCCCAGTTCTCTGCTGTGTCCGTGGGTCGCCGGTACATGGAGCCGAGACACCCGGTGAGGAGTGAGTACGAGCGGGACAGGGCGAGGGTGATTCACTCGCGCGCGTTCAGGCGGTTGGAGGGTAAGACTCAGGTTTTTCTGAGTGGGACAGGGGACCACTTGCGCACACGGCTGACGCACACGATGGAGGTTGCGTCCATCAGCCGGACCATTGCTCGCGGGCTTGGCCTCAATGAGGATCTGACTGAGGCGATCGCGCTGGCGCATGATCTTGGGCACTCCCCCTTCGGTCATTCTGGGGAGAAGACGCTGGATGAATTGATGAGAGGGCAGGGCGGGTTCGATCACAACGTGCAAAGCTTGCGAGTGGTGGAAGTCATCGAGCAGAAGTATCCCCGCTTCCAGGGGCTGAACCTCACATGGGAGGTTCGTGAGGGGCTGCGCAAGCATGTGCGCTCGCAGGAGCGACCTGCCTTCCAAGAAACTCCTGCGGAGACATTTGAGTCGGCATCATTGGAAGCGCAGGTGGCCAATCTCGCGGATGAGATCACCTATTACAGCCACGATATGGACGATGGGCTGGACTTTGCGCTGATTACTCCGGACCAGCTCGCGAAGCAGGAGGTGTGGATGGAAAGCTTCGAAAAGGTGAATAGAGACTTTACGAATCTGGATGGGCGCGAGAGGGACAGCTATGTGATTCGGTGCATCATCGACCGTCAGGTGCAGGACGTGATTGCTTCAAGTAATGCCGCTATTGAGGCGAAGGGTGTGGGGAGTGCTGACGATGTTCGGCGTCAGCCGCGTGCGCTGATCTGTTACAGCGAGGGGTTGCAGCGCGCGAACCGGGATCTGCGCAGGTTTTTGTACCAGAATCTGTATTTTCACCCGAAGGTTGCCGGGCGTAATCAGCGGGCTTGTGAGCTGCTACGGCGCGTGTTTGAGGCGTATCTGGAGAAGCCGGAGTTGCTGGGTGTTGCGTCAGCGCGTCGGGTGGAGGAGGAGGGGCTGTACCGTACGGTATGCGATTATGTTTCGGGGATGACCGACAGGTACCTTGTTGATGAACATGAACGGCTGTGCGCGGGTGCCCGGTGAAAAGCTCGCTGACGACGGCGGGCCTTTGGGTGATTTGAGTTGGTGTCTGTGGGCGTTCAGGCGGATTCCGTTTTCAGTAGTCTGAGGAGTAGATTCAGCCGCTGGATTGGATGGGTTTCCTCCAAGATTTGCTGGCGGTGACCCGGGTGTTGGAGGAGGTGGTGTGCGAGGAAGTCGCCGACAGCCTCCGGCGAAGCGAGTTGTGCGAGTTGATGGTCGAAGTGGTCCGCTACAGGGAAGCCTGCTGCACGCAACTGGGTGCAGAGGTTGAGGAGCTTGGCGTTGAGTTCCTGAATTTCATCCTCGTTGGCTGGCTGGGAAAGAAGGGTGCGGAGTTCGGCGATACGGAACGGGGACTCTTGGGGGAAGCAGGTGAACGAGACGCGTGCGAGGCCTTGAAGGATGAGGTTGGAGGTGCCGTCGTCCATGGTGATGCAGGCTCGGATGACGCCGAGGCCCGCGGTGTGGAGGAAGTCGTCGGTGGTGCGGGCTTCGTCGAGGCCGGGCTTGATTTGGGCGATGCAGAGGAGTCGGTCACCTTCCAGAGCGTGGCGCAGCATCTTGCGGTAGCGCGGTTCGAAGATGCGCAGTGGCATGAGTGCGTGGGGCAGCAGGGTGGCGCCCTGCAGTGGCATTACCGGTGCTTGTTGGAGGGAGTGCAAGGGGTGGTGGAGGAGTTTTTTCAAGCGGTTCCGACGCCATCCTAGCACATGGGTTGTCAGTGCGCGCGTGTGCAGCTTAGGCTGCGGTTCCTGCATGTGCGAGCCTTCGTCGGAGTTTGAACTGGTGGCGTTGAAGAACGGGGGATCCAGCCTGCGCTGGCTTGGCAACGGGGAGACGTTTCATCCCGTGGTGGGGCCGATGAGCGAGGCCCGAACGCTGCATGTGGATCAGCAGCGCCTTGTGGAGCGGGCCCGTTGCAGATCGGAATCGTTGGTGGTCTGGGATGTCGGTCTTGGGGCGGCGGCGAATGCGTTGGCGGTGGTGGAAGCTTTTGCGGGTCGTGAAGAGGAGGGGGGCGGGTGGGTGGATTTGCATAGTTTTGATCGGAGCGCGGCCCCCCTGGGCTTCGCGTTGGAGCACGAGGAGGAGCTGGGATATTTGGGCGGATATCGCGCAGTTCTTGAGGAGTTACTGGAGTCTGCGGGGCCGTTTCCATCGGCGCGCTTGGTGCATACTGGCAGGGTGCGGTGGTGGTTTCACGTGGGGGACTTTGAGGAGTTGGTGAAGAGTGCTGAACTGCCTGCGCCGGATGCTGTGCTGTACGATCCGTATTCTGTGGCTGGAAACCGGGGGATGTGGACTTTGGAGCATCTCAGGCGCGTGCGGGCGCAGTTGCGGGAGGACAAGCCCTGTTTGTTGAGCAATTACACGCGGTCGACGTCGGTTCGGGTGACGCTTCTGCTCGCGGGGTTTTACGTGGGGCTTGGGCAGGGGGTTGGAGAGAAGGATCAGACCACGGTGGCGAGCAACGTGCCTGGGTTGCTGGAGCGTCCACTGGGGCGGGAATGGTTGAAGCGAGTGCGTGCTTCGACGCGGGGGGCTCCGCTGCGCGCGGGCGAGGCGGAGGTGGGGGCGATCGGTGCCTCTGACTGGGAGTCTCTCGAGGCGCATCCGCAGTGGCGGTGAAGCGCTGGAGCCTTCCCTGTGCTAGTCTTTACTAGGAGAAGAGATCGCCCGGGCGCGTTTTCTCACTGACGCCGAGTTTGCGGTAGGCGGCTGAGAGGGCGACGCGGCCTTGGGGGGTGCGCTTGAGGTAGCCCTGCATGATGAGGTAGGGCTCGTTGACGTCCTCAAGGGTGCCCGGGTCTTCGCCGAGGGCGACTGCGAGGGAGTTGAGTCCGACGGGGCCCCCGCTGAATTTGTGGACGAGGGTTTCAAGGATGCGCTTGTCCATTTCGTCGAAGCCGTCGGAATCGATATCGAGCATGGAGAGGGCTGCGTCTGCGACGTCGCGTGAGATTTTGTTGTCGGCGCGGACCTGTGCGTAGTCGCGAACCCATCGGAGGAGGTTGTTAGCAATGCGGGGCGTGCCGCGGGAGCGGGCGGCGATTTCGAGTGCGCCCGGTGGATCGATGGCGATCTGGAGGAGGGCTGCGCTGCGGAGGAGGATCTTCTGGAGTTCCTCGGCGGTGTAGTAATCGAGGCGCGATTGCATGGCGAAGCGGGACCGGAGGGGTGCGCTGATCATGCCTGCTCGGGTGGTGGCGCCGATGAGGGTGAACTTGGGGAGGTTGAGGCGGACGCTGCGGGCGTTGGGGCCCTGATCGATGATGATGTCGAGTTTGTAGTCCTCCATTGCGGGGTAGAGGTACTCCTCGATGGCGGGCTGGAGGCGGTGGATTTCGTCGATGAAAAGGATGTCGCCGCGTTCGAGAGCGGTGAGGAGGCCTGCGAGGTCGCCTGCCTTCTCGATCATGGGGCCGCTGGTGCTCTTGATGGAGACGCCCATGGCGTTGGCGAGGATGTAGGCGAGGGAGGTTTTGCCGAGGCCCGGAGGGCCGCTGAGGAGGATGTGGTCGAGGACTTCGGCGCGCTGCTGGGCGGCTTTGACCATGAGTTCGAGGCGCTCGCAGACCCGCTCCTGGCCAGCGAACTCGCTGAACATGGGAGGGCGCAGTGAGACGTCGAAAGGGGTGTCGGAGCCTTCGGCGCTTGGGCGTGTGGGAGTTTCGGCCACGGGTGTGGAAAGTGTTCGCCGTTTGGTGGAGGAAGGCAAGAGGTTGTCCGGGAGCGGGCGGTGGGGAGCTATTCGGAGGCGTGCTGCTTTTCCAGGAATAATTGGCGGATGACTTCCTCGATGGGCATGGACTGGACGTTGAGATCGGTGGGTTCTCCCGTGCTCAGCAGTGCGAGGCAGGTTTCCGGGATCTTGTGACGAAGAACCTTGAGGCGGAGGTGGTGGGTATCCCGTTCGAGGATCTCGCCGAAGGCTGTGGGGTCCGTTGTCGGGGGGCGGTTGAACTGGAGGTGGACGATCTTGTGGGTGGCGAAGCGGTCGGTGATGGAGGCGAGCGGGCCGTCGAAGAAGATCTGGCCGCGGTCGATGATGATGACGCGTTTGCAGAGTTCCTCGATGTCCTGCATGTAGTGGCTGGTGAGCATGGTGACGACGCGCCTTGTGGCGTTGTATTCGCGCAGGAAGTCGCGGACTTTTTTGGCGCTGGAGACGTCGAGACCGATGGTGGGTTCGTCGAGGAAGAGAACTTTTGGGGAATGGAGGAGGGCGGCGATGAGCTCCATCTTCATCCGTTCGCCGAGGCTGAGTTCGCGCACCATGACGTCGAGCTTGTCTGAAACGCCAAGGAGCTCGGTGAGTTCGCCTGAAAGGGTTTTGAATTCGCGGTGGGGGATTCCGTAGATGGCGCGGTTGAGTTCGAGGGATTCGCGGGCAGGGAGATCCCACCAGAGGGCGTTTTTCTGGCCCATGAGGAGGGAGAACTGGCGTTTGAGGGCGTCTGGGCGTTCCCATGGAACATGGCCGAGGACACTGGCCTCACCTGAGGTGGGGTGGAGGAGTCCGGAGAGGATCTTAAGGACGGTGGTCTTGCCGGCGCCGTTGGGGCCGAGGAAACCGACGAGCTCGCCCTCCTCGATGGAGAAGGTGACGCCGTCGGCTGCGCGTGTCTCCTCATACTGGCGGTGGAGAAGTCCGCGGACCGATCCCCACAGGCCAGGGGGTTTCTTATAGGTCTTGTAGACCTTGGAAAGGGCACGGGTTTCGATGGCCGCCATGGTCAGGGCGCAGGGTGTGGCAGGGCGTGCGCGCGGTGTGCGCGGCTGGTTCTACGCGGCGGAGGCCGGTTTTCCCCCGGACTCGGCGCGAGGCTGGAGGCGTGCGAGGATTTTCTCGACGGCAGCGGCTGCGGTGAGGCCGTGTTTGAGGCGGAGGACGTCGACGGGGCCGTGTTCGATGAACTGGTCCGGCCAGCCGACGCGGACCACCGGGGTGGGGAGGGCTGCGTCGTTGAGGTGTTCGATGAGTGCGCAGCCGAAGCCGTTGAAGAGGACGTGGTCTTCGATGGTGCAGAGGACGTCCGCGCTGCGAGCGAAGAACTCGATGGTGCCTGTATCCAGGGGCTTGATCCAGCGGGGGTTGATGACGGCGGTGCTGATGCCTTGTGCTTCGAGAAGGGCGGCGGCTTCCGAGGCCACGGCGCACATGTTGCCGAGGCCGAAAATGGCGACGCGTGTGCCGTGTTTGACGACCTCCGCCTTGCCGATTTCGAGGATGCGTGGCTGTGCCTTGGGGCGTGCGCCGGTGCCGACTCCGCGCGGGTAGCGGATGGCGATGGGGCCGGACTGGTGATTGGCCATGGTCCAGAGCATGTCGACGAACTCGTCTTCGTCCTTGGGCTGCATGTGGACGAGGTTGGGGATGTGACGGAGGTAGCCGATGTCGAAGAGGCCGTGGTGGGTGGGGCCGTCATCGCCGCTGAGGCCGCCGCGGTCCATGCAGAGGGCGACGTTGAGGTTTTGGAGCGCGATATCGTGAACGATCATGTCGTACGAGCGCTGCATGAAGGTGGAATAGATGGCGAGGAAGGGCTTGAAGCCTTGGGTGGCGAGGCCAGCGGCGAAGAGGGCTGCGTGCTCTTCGGCGATGCCGACATCGAAGTAGCGGTCGGGATGCGCCTTGGCGAAGTGGACGAGGCCGGTGCCTGTGGGCATGGCGCCGGTGATGGCGCAGAGCTTGTTGTTGGTTTCGGCGAACTTTGCGAGGGTCTTGCCGAAGAGTTCCGAGTAGGTGGGACTGCTGGTGGACTGGGTCCTGCCTGTCTGCGGCTCGAACTTGCCCAGACCGTGGAATTTGTCGGGTTGTTCGAGAGCGGGTGCGTATCCCTTGCCCTTTTGAGTGAGGATGTGGAGGAGGACGGGTTCGTTCTGGGTCTTGAGGAATTCGAACGTGCGCGTGAGGAGGGGGATGTCGTGGCCGTCGATGGGGCCGTAGTAACGGAGGCCGAGTTCCTCGAAGATGACGCTGGGAACGAGGAGGCTTTTGACGCCGGCTTCGATGCGGTGGGCGAGGTTCTTGGCGATTTTGCCACCGACGGCTTCGACGAATTCCGCGGCCTTTTCGTGGAGGTGCGCGTAGGTGGGGTGGGTGGCGATTTTGTTGAAGTAGGTGGCAATGGCGCCGACGTTTTTGGCGATGGACCACTCGTTGTCGTTGAGCACGACGATGAAGCGCTTGGTTTGTTCGGCGACGTTGTTGAGCGCTTCGTAGCTGACGCCGCAGGTGAAGGCGGCATCGCCTGCGACGCAGACGACGTGTTCGTCGGAACCGCGTTTGTCGCGGCCGACGGCCATTCCGAGGGCTGCGCTGAGGGCGGTGCCCGCGTGGCCCGCGCCGTAGCAGTCGTGCTCGCTCTCAGAGCGGAGGAGGAATCCGTTGAGGCCCTCGTACTGGCGGATGGTGTGGAGGCGGTCGCGGCGGCCGGTGAGCATCTTGTGGACGTAGCCTTGGTGGCTGACGTCGAAGACGAATTTGTCTTTCGGGGTGCTGAAGACCCTGTGGAGGGCGATGGTCAGTTCCACGACACCGAGGTTGGG
This sequence comes from Chthoniobacter flavus, assembly GCA_945861435.1. Lineage (GTDB taxonomy): Bacteria > Verrucomicrobiota > Verrucomicrobiia > Chthoniobacterales > Chthoniobacteraceae > CAIURC01. The sequence goes on from CAMAUX010000016.1 coordinate 43,403, forward strand.
CCCGAGGTGGCCGCCGACGGATGCGGGGTTGTTTTCGGAAAGTGCGTGGATGAGTTCGTTTCGAATCTCCTCTGCGAGCAGTAGGAGGTCGCTTTCTGGGAGCGCCTTGAGGTCTGCAGGGGAGTTGATCTTGGGAAGGATCGGGCTGGACATGGAGAGTGGAGGTCCTGAGGGGGGCGTCCTTGGTTTTTAGAAAAGGCTGGTTTCCTCGTCGTCAGATGGAGGGGCGGGTTTGGCGGACTCGCGGCCCGTGGGCTTGGGGTCGAAGGGGGTGAGTTCGGCCTTGCCGGCTGCACCCTTGGTGATGAGTTCGATGCGTTTTTCTGCGGACTCGAGTTTTTCCTGGCAGAGTTTCACGAGGCGGGTGCCTTCCTCGTAGCGTTTGAGGAGATCCTCAAGGGGCAGTTTGTCGGACTCCATGGCCTCGACGATGCTTTCGAGGCGTTCCATCGCGGATTCGAACGTCTGCGAGGGTTCTTTGGATGAAGCCATGGTGGGGTGGAGGAGCGAGGGATGGTAGGGGGTGGGGGGCGCGCCCTCAATCCCTTTTGCGTGGGGTCACGGGGTGCTGGTGTTCCAGCGTGGTTTGTCGGCGTAGAAGACGCATTCGTCGTTCATGGGCATGGCGGTGGAGACGCGCAGGGGGAACGAGCCGACATCGGCTTGGTGGAGGACGAACGGGGCCCACTCGGCGAATTCGCCCCTGCCGATCTCGCTCCAGAAGGGGCGGTTGCCGGTGAGCGGGGTGAGGTAGAGACCGTTGATGGGGCCGCCGAGGGAGTTGAAGGTGTGGAGGGAGAGGTATTCGTTGCGGGTGAGCGGTAGCCAGAGGCTGCGGCGGTCGGCGTACCACGCGACGGCCCATGGCATGTCGGAAAGGACGATCTCGTTGGGTTCCATCCAGCGGCCGAGAAGGCTGATGTAGGGGGGGACGTAGGGTGGCCAGTGGACGCGCAGGGGTTGTGCCCTGTGAAGTTCGAGGAGTTGGGAAAGGAAAGGGAGGGCGGAGACGAAGTAGAGAAGGGCGAGGAAGCCCCTGCGAAGGAGTGGGGATGCGAGTTCCAGTCGGGTCCACAGCACGAGGACGAAGGCGAGGCCGTAGGCGGTCATGACCGGGATGAAGAGCACGTGGAGGTCATTGGCCTTCACGTGCATGGGGTGGATGCCGGGGCGGTGTGGTTCGAGGCCTGCGACGCCCATGCCGAGCACGGCGAAGAGCCAGAGGGTGAGGATCCACCATCGCAGAAGCGCGGTCTCAGGGCGGCGGAAAGCGTGGAGGAGTGCGATGAAGAAGGCGGGCGCGACGAGGATCCCGCCGAGGAGGCCGTAGATGCCGCCGAACTGGGCGATGACTTGGGTGCGGACTTTGAGCAGGAAGGTGCGTGGGGTGATGCCCTCGAGGGCCTGTTCGAGATGGGAGGAGCGAAGGATCTGGCTTTCGCTGCCGCGGATTTCTGCGAGGGCGGGATGCCAGATGATGCCGAGCGGGTTGCCGCAGACCGCGTGGTTGCGTGCGAGCCATGGGGAGAAGACGAGGGCCCATGCTGCGAGCAGGGCGGCGGCGTCGCGTCCCCATGGGCGCAGGAAGGCGAGGGACCAGAGGAGGGCGCCTATGAAGAGGAAGAGGGCGAGTGGGTGGGTGAGGGAGAGCAGGCCGAAGAGGATGCCGAGCAGGGCGCTCCAGCGCAGGGTGCCGCGTGCGGCTTGGCGCTCTTCAAGGAGGCGGGTCATGGCGTGGACGGCGAGGCTGAAGAGCAGGAGGAGGAGCATCTGCGGCAGGCCGGCCATGGAGAAGTCCCAGAAGGTTTCGCAAAGGAGGAGGAGGCCTGAGGCGAGCAGGGCGAGGCGTTCGTCGAAGAGGCGGCGCAGGGTGAAGTAGTTGGTGAGAACGGCGAGCAGGTAGAAGAGGAGTTGGACGGTGGCGAGGACCTTGTCGCTGAGGTAGACCACGTCGGCAGTGGACATGGTCCAGGTGGAGGAGGTGAGGCGCAGGAACCAGGAGTTGATCCATGGGTTGAGCGGGACGTGGAAGGTGTCCGGGATCGGGCCTTTCGGAATGGAGCCGAGGTTGGACTGGAACTGTCCGAGGGCTGCAGGGCGGAGGAACTGGGTGGCGAAGCCGTTGCCGCGCGCGATCTCGCGTGCGATCTGGGCCTGATCCATGGCCTTTTCGTGGCCCAAGCCTCGGAAGCCGCTTTCCTTGAACATCCAAGCGCTGGCGACGTAGAGGATGGCGGAGGCGAGGAGGATGCGTCGGATCCATACCGCCCAGCCGCCTTCTTCGAGACGGTGGATGAGGTGCTGGATCTTATTGGCGGTGCTCATCGGCAGGGGCTTGTTTGAGCTCCTTGAGCCTGCGGTGGAGGGTGCGGCGGCTGATGCCGAGTCGTTGTGCGGCGAGGGTCACGTTGCCGTCGGTTTCCACGAGGGCCTGCTGGATGAGGTGGTGTTCGTGGGTGTGAAGGTCGAGGCGTTTCTCCTGAGTGACCACGGCGCGTGGCTGGGAAACGGTTTGGGAGCTGTTCTGGCGGACGGGGAGCGGGAGGTCGCGCAGGGTGATTTTCGGGCCCGTGGCCATGACGACACCGTGTTCGATGGCGGTGCGTAGTTCGCGCACGTTGCCCGGCCAGTCGTAGCGGATGATGGCCTGCATGGCGTCGCTGGTGAGTTCAGCGACCGGCCGGTTGTTTTCCTCCGAGAAGGTTTTGAGGAAAGCGCCGACGAGCATGGGGATGTCCTCCCTGCGACTGCGCAGGGGGGGGAGGGTGATGGGGACCACGCTGAGTCGGAAGAAGAGGTCGTCGCGGAATTTGCCCTCGGAGACGAGCTTCGCGAGGTCCTTGTTGGTGGCGGCGACGAGGCGCACGTCGACCTTGATGGGGTTGTTGCCGCCGACGCGTTCGAAGGCGCGTTCCTCGCCGAGGACGCGGAGCAGTTTGACCTGGGTGGTCGAGTCGATCTCGCCGATTTCATCCAAGAAAATGGTTCCGCCGCTGGCCTGTTCAAAGCGGCCGATGCGGCGTTCGATGGCGCCAGTGAAGGCTCCTTTTTCGTGGCCGAAGAGTTCGCTTTCCAAGAGCTGCGGGGAAAGGGCGGCGCAGTGGACGGCGACGAACTTGGGCTTGGGGCGTCCGCTGAGGGCATGAATGGCTTGGGCGACGAGTTCCTTGCCGGTGCCGCTCTCGCCTTGGATGAGGACGGTGGCGCGGGTGGGGGCGACTTGGCGGATGGTGTCGAATACCTCCTGCATCGCGGCGGAATGGCCGATGATGCGCTCGAGCCCGAATCTTTTTTCGACGACCTTTTTGAGTTCGACCACTTCCTCCTCGGCCTTGCGGGAGCGCAGGGCGCGGGTGATGAGGATTTCGAGTTGGTCGATGTTGATGGGCTTGGTGACGAAGTCGTAAGCACCGCGCTTCATGGCTTCGACGGCTGCGTCGACCGATCCGTACGCCGTCATCATGATGACGATGGGCGGATGGGGCATCGCGAGGATGCGGTCGATGAGTTTCATGCCGTCCTCGCCGCCGAGGCGCAGGTCGGTGAGGACGAGGTCGACATGGTCGGCCTCCAGGACGTTGAGCGCACCCGCTGTATCCGCGGCGACGTAGACCTCGAAGCTGTCCTCCAGCGACCCGCGCAGTCCTTCGCGGGTGTGCTTTTCGTCGTCGACGATGAGGATGGTCGGGTTCATGGGGGTGGAATCACCAGCGGGCGTCCCGCGGCCCGAGGGGGGGTTACTCCCACTCGATGGTGGCCGGGGGCTTGCTGCTGATGTCGTAGCAGACGCGGTTGACGCCCTTGACCTCGTTGATGATGCGGGTGGAGATGCGGGCCAGCAGTTCGTAGGGGAGGCGGACCCAGTCGGCGGTCATGCCGTCCTGACTTTCCACGATACGCAGGGCGATGGTGTTTTCGTAAGTGCGTTCATCGCCCATGACGCCGACGCTGCGCACGGGGAGGAGGACTGCGAAGCTCTGCCAGACTTTGTAGTACCAGCCGGCGGCCTTCATTTCGCCGACGACGATGGCGTCGGCTTCGCGCAGGACGCGGAGGCGTTCGCGGGTGATGTCGCCGAGGATGCGCACGGCGAGGCCCGGGCCCGGGAAGGGCTGGCGCTGGACGATTTCGTTGGGCAGGCCGAGTTCCGCGCCGACGAGGCGTACCTCGTCCTTGAAGAGTTGGCGCAGGGGTTCGACGAGCTTGAAGCGCATGTTCTTCGGGAGGCCGCCGACGTTGTGGTGGCTCTTGATGAGGGCGGCAGGATTGCCTCCGATGGCGACGGACTCAATGACGTCCGGGTAGAGGGTGCCCTGCGCGAGGAACTTGAACTTGGATTTTTTGCCGCGGGCAAGGGAGGTGGTGGCGTCCTCGAAGACGCGGACGAACTCGTTGCCGATGATCTTGCGCTTACGCTCGGGGTCGGTGACGCCCTTGAGCTTTTTGAGGAAGCGGGTGCTGGCGTCGACGTACTTGAGCTTGATCTGGAAGTGGTCTCCGAAGAGGCGCTGGACGGCTTCGGCTTCCTGGGCGCGCAGGACGCCGTTGTTGACGAAGACGCAGGTGAGTTGGTCGCCGATGGCCTTGTGCAGAAGCGCGGCCGCGACGCTGGAATCCACGCCGCCGCTGAGCCCGAGGATCACGTGGTCATCGCCGACTTGTGCGCGGATCTCCTCGCAGCTTTGGTCGATGAAGGAGCCCATGGTCCAGTCCTTGGAGGCGCCGCAGATGCGGAAGACGAAGTTCTGGATGAGCTCTTTGCCGCGCGGGGTGTGGACGACCTCGGGATGGAATTGGAGGCCGTAGAAGTGTTTCTTGGGCTGTTCGATGGCCGCGAATTCGCTGTTGTCTGTGGTGCCGACTGCATGGAAGCCGCGGGGGAGTTTGGTGAGCTTGTCTCCGTGGCTGTTCCAGATTTCCATCGAGGCGCCGAGACCGTGGAAGAGTGGGCATTTGCGGTCGGCGACCTTGAGTTTGCCGGAGCCGTATTCGCGGCGCTCTGAGTGTTCGACTTTGCCGCCGAGGTGATGGCCCATGAGCTGCATCCCGTAGCAGATGCCGAGGACGGGCAGGTTGAGGGAGAAGAGGGCGGGGTCGGGATGAGGGGCGTGCTTGGAATAAACGCTGGAAGGGCCGCCGCTAAGGATGATGCCGCTGGCGCCCATGGCCGCGATCTCGGCGGCGGGGGTGTCGTAGCGAACGATCTGGGAGTAGACTTGGCACTCGCGCACGCGGCGGGCGATGACCTGGGTGTACTGCGAGCCGAAGTCGAGGATGACGATTTTTGAAAAAGGTTTTTCAGCCATGGGGTGGTGCGGATTGTGCGCTTGGTTCGCGCGGCGGAGTGAGTGGTTCAGTTGCCGACCCGGGAGGATTCCCGGATGACGGGGCCGTCGGAGCGGTCGGGTTGGTAGAGGGCGCCGTTGCCGGACAGGGCATTCTGGATCCTGTTGGTGGACTGGCGTGCACGTGGCAGTTCGCTTTCGCATCCGCTCACGGCGAGCCCGGCCAGAAGGAGGAACCAGAAGGACGCGGCTTTCATGGGCGAGGTCATAATGGGCTCCTTTGGCGGTGGCAAGCGGTGGATCTGATGGGAAGCGGAGACGGCAGCGGTGTGGGGTTTCCTAGAAGGGTTCAGGTGCCGTGGACGCGGGAGGCGACCTTGAGGCGGAGGGCGTTGAGGGCGATGAAACCCGTGGCGTCGCTCTGATTGTAGGCCTTGGTGGGGTCGGCCTCCATGGTGGCGATGTCCGGATTGTAGAGGCTCAGCGGGCTCTTGCGGCCTGCGGCGATGACGTTGCCCTTGTACAACTTCACGCGAACGGTGCCCGAAACGTTCTTCTGGGACTCGGTGACGAGGGTTTGGAGGGCGAGCCGTTCGGGAGCGAACCAGAAGCCGTTGTAGACGAGGCCCGCGTACTTGGGGATGAGCGAGTCGCGCAGATGCATGACTTCGCGGTCCATGGTGATGGATTCCATCTGGCGGTGGCCGAAGTGGAGGATGGCGCCGCCCGGGGTCTCGTAGACGCCGCGCGACTTCATGCCGACAAACCGATTCTCGACCATGTCGACGCGGCCGATGCCGTGTCTGCCGCCGAGTTTGTTGAGCACACGCATGACGCCGAGCGGGCTGAGGCGCGCATGGCCATCGGCTGTGAAGGTGACGGAATTGTGGAGGCCGAGTTCGTGGAGGAGGGGCTCGATCTTCTCCGTGCCGACGGCGACACAGATGCCCTTTTCAAAGACGAGTTCCACGTACTCGGCGTGGTCGGGCGCCTGTTCGGGCGAGACGCTGAGAACGTACATGTCCTGAGCTTCGGGGGCGCTGGCGTCGAACCATGGGTCTTCGAGGATGCCGCTCTCGAAGCTGATGTGCAGAAGATTGCGGTCCATCGAATAGGGCTTCTTGGCGGAGGCCTGAACGGGGATCTTGTTCTCCTCGGCGTACTTGATCATCTCGGCGCGGCCGGGGAACTGAGCGCGGAAGCGTTCCTGGCGCCACGGGGCGATGACGTCGAGCTCGGGAGCGAGCGCCGCTGCGGTGAGTTCGAAGCGGACCTGATCGTTGCCCTTGCCTGTGGCGCCGTGAGCGACGGCGTCGGCCTTTTCGCTGCGGGCGATTTCTACCATGCGCTTGGCGATGAGGGGGCGCGCGATGCTGGTGCCAAGGAAGTACTGGCCTTCGTAGATGGCGCCCGCCTGGATCATGGGGAAGATGAAATCGGAGGCGAACTCCTCGCGCAGGTCGTCGATGAAGCATTTGCTGGCGCCGGTGCGCAGGGCCTTGGCTTCGAGACCGTCGAGCTCCTCCTCCTGGCCGACGTCCGCGCAGAAGGCGACGATTTCCGCGCTGTAGGTTTCCTTGAGCCAGGTGAGAAGGACGGAGGTATCCAGACCTCCCGAGTAAGCGACGACGATTTTCATAAAAGGGTTGCCGTTTTAGCTATGGATCGCTCTGGAGGAAACAGGGATTTTTCGTGGACTGCAGACAACGCTTGGTGCCGGGCCGTTTGCGGGGAGGATGTCGACTCTGCAGGTGAGGGTGGTGTGGTCCCATCTCGCGCCTCTGTTGGTCGGTGCGGAGAGAAGGGCGCCTCGGCTTCGACTGCACCCACTGGTATTCTCACCTAGCTAATCGTGTTGTTTTTTTGGGGGCGCTTGGCTGTTGCAATGCGTGCCCGGACTGATAGTAGGGGAGGCATGTCTCAACCGACCCCTACCCCCCAGACGCAGATCCAGATCCGTTATCAGGACTTCACCGCGCGCTTTTCCAATCACGCGCTGGTGACGGTCGGAGCGGAAGAGGTTTACATCGACTTCACCTCTGGTCTTGTGCCCGACATGCCCGGCCAGCTGCTGATGCCCATCCACACGCGGATTGCGATGACGCCGTCCGCCGTGGTGCGCCTCACCCAGTTGCTGGCGCAGACGGTGCAGAACTTCCAGGTGGTGCAGGTGCAGCCGCCCGTGGGCAATGAGCCGCCCGCGCCCGCAGTGCCGATCAACAGTCCCTCAGACGCGCCCAAGGCGTAATCGCCTTCGCGCTGAAGAGTCCAAGCAAGCCTCTCAAAACCACGCGTCCGGGAAACCGGGCGCGTGGTTTTTTTTGAGCGGATGCCGTGGCTGCCAGCTCGGGTTTGAACCGACGATCCGCACGGCGCACGGCTTCCGCGCCTGTGAGCGTTGAGGATCAGAAAGAGGTGGGGAGTGCAGGAGGACCGCGGCGTGCCGGACGGTTGTCAGTGGGGTTCGAGATGGGAGAGGTAGCGCTCGGCGTCGAGGGCGGCGGCGCAGCCCTGACCCGCGGCGGTGATGGCCTGGCGGTAGACGTGGTCTGCGACATCCCCTGCGGCAAAGACGCCGGGGATGTTGGTCTGTGTGCCATTGCGCTGGAGGAGGTAGCCGTTTTCGTCCATGTCGAGCTGGCCCTTGAAAGGGGCGGTGTTAGGAACGTGGCCGATGGCGACGAAGACGCATTTGACCTCGAGTTCACGGGTGGCGCCGGACTTGAGGTTGCGCAGCGTGACGGCGCGCATCTCGCCGGAATCGTCCGTGAGGTACTCGGCGAGCTCGGTGTGCCAGATGGGCTCGATCTTTGGGTTGGCGAGCGCGCGGTCTGCCATGATTTTGGAAGCGCGCAGACCGTCGCGGCGGTGGATGAGGTAGACCTTGGAGGCGAAGCGGGTGAGGAAGGAGGCTTCTTCGCAGGCGGAGTCGCCGCCGCCGATGACGCAGACGGGGACGTTGCGGTAGAAGGCGCCGTCGCAGGTGGCGCAGGAGGTGAGGCCGTGGCCGACGAGCTCCTTTTCGCGGGGGAGTCCGAGCCAGCGTGCGGAGGCGCCGCTGGCGACGACGAGCGATTGGGTTTCGACCCACTGGCTGTCGAGTTTGACGCGGACATGGCCCGTGGCGGGTTCGAAGGCTTCGACTGTGGCGTACTGGAAGCGGGCGCCGAAGCGTTCGGCCTGAGCCTTCATGTTCATGATGAGCTCGGGGCCGTCGATGCCTTCCTTAAAGCCGGGGAAATTTTCCACGAGGGTGGTGGTGCTGAGCTGGCCGCCGGGTTCGTGGCCTTCGAGGACGAGGGGTGCGAAGTTGGCGCGTGCGGCGTAGATGGCTGCAGTGAGGCCGGCGCAACCGGTGCCGACGATGATCATCTTTTCCATAGGTGGGCGGAGAATAAAGCGGAGCGCTTGGGCCGGGGCAAACGTGGAAAGTGGAAAAACCTGTCAGAGTAGTGCGTGGCGTTTGTGAATTCTTCCCGACGTTGGGGTCGGGGCTTTACGGGGGGCGATGAACGTGGCTTTAGTGAATTCGAGCGTGAAATCCACTCCAATTCCTCCGGCGGTTCTTCGCTCGGCGAAGAAGGTTAAAAAGGTGCAAAAGGTGCAAAAGGTGCATGTGGTCAGGGCTGTGAAGCACTACGTCCTAGACACCAACGTCCTGATCCACGATCCGCAGTCGATGTTCCAGTTCGAGGACAACATCGTCTGGATCCCGGTGGAGGTGCTCGAGGAACTCGACAATTTCAAGGGGGAGCCGACGACGCGCGGGGCGAATGCGCGGGAGGTGCACCGGCGGTTGAACGCGCGCTTTGACTCCACGGAGCAGATGAAGAAGGGGGCGGTGCTGGAGAACGGGGGACGCCTGCACGTGTGCATCAATCCGCACATTCAGTTCAACGACAAGGGATGGGAACTGCTCGACGAGTCGCCCCGGTTCCGGATGGTGCGTGCGCTTTTCCCGGACATGGCGGTGAAGGACAATCGGATCCTTGCGAGCGCGGTGTATCTGGCGGACACGCAGACGAGCCCGACGATCCTTGTCACCAAGGACATCAACATGCAGCTCAAGGCGCGCACGCTGGGGCTGGAGGCGCAGGATTACCGGACGGATCGTGTGGAGGACGGGGACATTCGGCGCACGCAGCGGCGCGGGGCGTCGGAGGAGTTCGAGGCGTTCGACATCGCGGGGCACACCCTGCAGGCCTTCGCGAGCCAGCAGCAGATCGTGATTCCGGAGGCGGCGCACTTTCTGCCAAACCAGTATGTGCTGCTGCGCAATGCGGAGGAGCCAAGCCACGGAGTGCCTGCGTGTCATGTGCGCGGCGGGCAGTTTCGGAAGCTGCACACCGACCACGTGAACATCCGCGGCGGGCGCAGCCTGCAGGCCGCGAATCTTGGGCAGCGCTTCTTTTTGGATGCACTCTACAACCCGCAGATCTCGCTGGTGACGGTGTATGGGAAGGCCGGTACGGGAAAGACGCTGCTAAGCGTGGGCTCGGCACTGGAGCAGGTGCAGTGTGGGGAGTTTGAAAAAATGCTGATCACGCGGGTGATCATGCCCACGGGGCGCGACATTGGTTTTTTGCCGGGGCGCATGGAGGAGAAGATGCAGCCGTGGTTGCAGCCGGCGTACGATGCACTGGAGTTGCTGCTGGCACGCCCCCGCAAGCCGGAGCAGTTTGACGGGAAGCGCCAGAGCGCCCGGAAGGCTCCGCAGCAGACGGCATCGGCACAGGGAGCCGGAAACGGCGGTGGCGGTGCTGGTGGGCCGCGTCCTTACACGGCGCTGATGGAGTCTGGGGTTTTGGAGATCGAGGCGATCGCGCACATTCGCGGGCGCTCGTTGCCGCGGGCGATTTTCATTGTGGACGAGGCGCAGCAGTTGACGCCGCATGAGGCCAAGACGCTGGTGACGCGCATGGGCAAGGGGAGCAAGATTGTGATGATCGGAGACCTTGGGCAGATCGACAATCCGTACGTGGACGCGCACACCAACGGGCTTGTGTACACGCGCAACCGGCTGCAGGGGCAGCCTTTCGCGGCGCATGTGAACCTCTTCAAGGGCGAGCGCAGCGAGATGGCCGAGGTCGCTGCAAACCTGATGTAGCCGTGCGTCCCGAGCCGAAGAAGCGCGTGCCCACGGAGGCCGCCGGAGGAGGGATGGCGGGGTTGAACCAGGCGTTTGACGGGCTGGATTTGGGGCCGTTGAAGGAGGCGCCGGCGGGTGGGCCGTTCGAGAAATTGCCTGTCCCTAATCAACCCGCCCAGAACCCACTTTGGAAGATGGGGCGCGTGGTGCTGCGCCGCGAGACGGCCCATCGGGGCGGCAAGGTGGTGGTCGTGGTGGATGACTTCGCAACGCATCTGCCGCTGTCGGTGATTGAGCGGGTGGCCAAAAAGCTGCGGGGTGCCTGTGGATGTGGCGGCACGGTGCGCGGGCGCAGCGTGGAGTTGCAGGGGGATCATCCTGCCAAGATCCGCGCGTTGCTGGAGGCGGAAGGGTTCACGGTGGCTGGGGTGCGTTGAGTGCGCGGGGCGGCGGGCCTGGATAAGGCGTGAGTGGATGTCGCAAGCTGCTCACGGCAGAGTGTCATTCGGTAAGGATCCTGACTAAGGATGGGATCTGGGCAGGGTTTCTTGCCTGTACGAATGCGTCTTCCAAAATTGAGCCATGAGTGTTTGTGTCCGCGCGCGGGCGGGGTTGTGCGTTTTCTGATGTCTGTGATGGTGGTGCTGCTCGGGATGGGGGCGAGGGGGAACGGTGCGGGTGTGGAGGAGGAGTTCCGCAAGAGCGTGGTGCCGGTGCTGGAGCAGTACTGCTACGACTGCCATGGCGAGGGATCGAAGAAAGGGGGGCTCGCCTTGGACAAGTTTGGGTCGCTGGGTGAGCATCTGAAGGACACCAAGCACTGGCTCGCGGTGTGGAAGAACGTGGAAAGCCAGATGATGCCGCCCTCGGAAAAGCCGCAGCTCTCGGCGGAGAAACGCCGGGAGCTGATGGGCTGGATCGAGAAAGCCGTGTTTCATGTGGACCCGAAGAATCCCGATCCGGGACGCGTGACGGTGCGCCGGCTCAATCGTGAAGAGTACCGCAATTCCGTGCTGGACCTGCTCGGCGCGCGGTTCAACACGGATGAGGCATTTCCTGCAGACGATACGGGATACGGATTCGACACGATCGGCGATGTGCTCAGCATTTCTCCGCTGCTGATGGAGAAGTATCTGGAGGCCGCGCAGGAAGTGGTGCGGATTGCGATTGAAGAGAACGGTCCTCGGATTCCTGTGACGACGCTGTATCCGGGAGAGTTTGCGTCGGCGGCGGGGCAGAAGCATTCGGCGAAGGCGTTCGCGTTCGGCACGGCGGCGCAGTTTACCAAGGAGCGGTGGATCGAGCATCCGGGACGTTATCGTGTGAGGATGAAGGTGCGGGTGGGCGGGCAGTCTGAGGGTGGAACGCAGACTGCCGTGATGGCGCTCAAGTTGGAGGGGAAGACGCTGGTGCAGGTGGCGATGGACGGTGGGCCGCGCAGGGAACTTGAGGCGCAGCAGGAAGTGGACTTTTCGAAGGGCAAGATGCCGCTGGTGCTGGAGTTGATCCCGGGCACGGCGCCGGCCGAGGGTCAGGCCGCACTGTCCGCGGGGATGCTGGTGATCGAGTTCACTGGGCCTTTGGATGGAAGCCTTATGGAGTCCGGTCCGTCGTATAAGAAGGTGTTCCCCGACGGGGCGGCTACGGCCGATGCGACGGAGCGCGAGGCGTACCGGCGCAAGATCCTCGAGTACGTGGCACCGCGGGCGTTCCGGCGTCCGGTGGACAAGGGGACGGTGGACCGCCTCATCCAGATTGCGCAGGAGGGGGAGAAGACGGCGGCTGGGCGCTTCGAAGCCGGGATCGGGCAGGCGCTGGTGGCGCTGCTTGCGTCGCCACGGTTTCTTTTCCGGGCCGAGATCCAGCCGGAGCCGAACAATCCGGCGCGGGTGGTGCCGGTGGATGAGTACGCGCTGGCTTCGAGGCTTTCCTATTTTCTGTGGAGCTCGCTGCCGGATGACGAGTTGTTGCGGGCGGCGGCTGGTGGAGAATTGCGCAAGAATCTGCCGGCGCAGGTGAGCCGGATGTTGGAGGATCCGCGTTCGCAGCGCCTGGTGCGGAACTTTGTGGGCCAGTGGCTGCAGGCGCGCGATGTGGAGACGGCGAATGTGGATGTCGAACGGATCCTTGGTGGGAAGGGGGAGGATTTTCGGAAGGCGCGTCCGGCGATGCGCCAAGAGACGGAGATGTTCTTCGCGCATCTGATCAAGGAAGACCGTCCGCTGCTGGAGCTTTTGGGTGCGGACTATACGTTTCTGAACGAACCGCTGGCCCGGGTTTACGGGGTGGAAGGGGTGAAGGGGCAGGAGATGCGCAAGGTGGCTTTGCCGGAGGGCAGTCTGCGCCGGGCGGGGATTCTGACGCAGGGGAGCACGCTGTTGGTGACGTCGAATCCCACGCGGACGTCGCCCGTGAAGCGGGGTCTTTTCATCCTTGAGAACATCCTTGGCACTCCGGCGCCGCCGCCGCCGCCCGACGTGCCGCCTTTGGATGGGAAGAAGAAGGGGAATCTGACGATGCGCGAGATGATGGAGGTGCATCGAGCGGATGCGCTCTGCGCTTCGTGTCATGCGCGGATGGATCCGCTGGGGCTGGCGCTGGAGAATTTCAATGCGGTGGGGTTGTTCCGCGAAAAGGACAGCGGCAAGCCGATCGACACGGCGGGCAGGTTGATCACCGGCGAGAAGTTCGCGACCCCGCTGGAACTGGCGGGGGTGATCGCCAACCAGCGGCGGGAGGACTTTTATCGATGCCTCACGGAAAAGATGCTTACATACGGGCTTGGCCGGGGTTTGGAATATTATGACACGGTGACCGTGATGGGCATCGTAGACCGCCTCGGATCCGGACCAGCCAACATGCGTAGTTTCCTCCAGCAGATTGTTGAGAGCGCCCCGTTTCAGATGAGGCGCGGGGACGGCTCGCGTCTTGGCGCGCAGTAGATCTCCCCTCGATTCACCCCTGACTCCTCATGAACCTCGATCGTAGACGCTTTCTGCGCGGACTAGGCGTGAGCCTCGGCCTGCCCTTTCTGGAATCGGTGGCGCCCCTGCAGAAGGTGCTGGCCGCGGCATCGCCCGCGAAGCTTGCGCTGACGAAGGATGGGCGTCCGATGCGGATGGCGTTTTTGTACGTTCCCAACGGGGTGAATCTTGCGCGGTGGCGGCCGACGGGCCAGGGGGCGGATTATCAGCTGGGGCCGTCGCTGGAGCCGCTGGCTGGCTTCAAGAATGAGATGCAGATCCTCTCCGGGCTCGACCAGCAGCATGGGTGGGCGCACGGGGATGGCGGTGGCGACCATGCGCGCGCCAGCGCGACGATCCTGACCGGGGCGCGTCCGAAGAAGACTTCCGGCGCGGACATTCGGCTGGGGATCTCGGTGGACCAGTTGGCTGCGCGGCATGTTGGCGATCAGACGCGGTTCAGTTCGCTGGAGCTCTCTTGCGACGGGCCGCGGAAGTCGGGTGGATGCGACTCCGGCTACTCCTGTGCGTATCAATTCAACATTTCGTGGAAGTCGGAAAACCTTCCCGTGGCTCCGGAAGCGAACCCGCGTCTGCTTTTCGAGCGGCTCTTTGGAAGCGGCACCGGGGCGGAGCGCGAGAAGAACGCGCAAGCGCGGCGTGCGCGGCAGAAGTCGCTGCTGGATTTTGTGATGGCGGATGCGGAGGTGCTCAAGCGGCAGCTTGGGCGCAATGACCAGCACAAGCTCGACGAGTACCTCACCGGGGTGCGCGAGATTGAGGGGCGCATCCAGCGTGCGGAGAAATTTGGTCCGCTGCCCGAGCCGGGGCGTGTGGCTCCGGTTGGGATTCCGGAGAGCTACGAGGAGCACATGAGGTTGATGATGGACCTGCTGGTGCTGGCGTTTCAGACGGACAGCACGCGGATCTCGACGTTCCTGCTCGCGCACGACGGCAGCAACCGGAACTTCCCACAGGTGGGCGTGAGCGACGGGCATCACAACCTCTCGCATCATCAGGACAAGGCGGAGACGCTGGAGAAGATCGCGAAGATCGACCAGTTTTACGCCAGCCAGTTTGCCTACTTTCTCCAGAGAATGCGGGAGACGAAGGATGGCGCGGGGAGCCTGCTGGACAACTCGATGGTGGTGTACTGCAGCGGGCTTGCCGACGGCAACCGGCACTCGCATGACAACCTGCCTGTGATCCTCGCAGGACGTGCTGGCGGCGCGCTGAAAACCGGGCGTCATGTGCACGTGGGCGAACACACGCCGATGACGAACCTGTACCTGCGGATGCTCGGGATCATGGGCGTTCCCGCGGAACGTTTCGGAGACTCGAGCGGGGTTCTCGCAGCGGTCTGAGTTTGGTTCCTTGATTGACGTGTGCGGTGTGGCGCGGCACAGGGATGCGCCACCGATGAATTCCGCACCCGTCCACATCACCGCTGCAGAGGTGGCGTGTGCCCTTGGCAATGATCTGGATTCCTGCGTGCAGGAACTGGGCGCAGGAAGAAGTGCGCTGCGTCCTCTTGGGGAGCTTCTGCCTGAGGCGCATCGGTGGCGGGAACTGCTTGCGGGCTGGGTGCCGGACCGTGCGTTGTTGTTGGGGCGTCGTTACGGCGCTGCGACGAACCTTGCTGTCCATGTCGCGCGCGCTGCGGTGAGGCGCGCGGGATGGACGACGGAGGAGTTGAGTGGAGCAGCGCTTTTCGTGGGGACGAGCCGGGGGAATTTCGGTGAGTGGGTGGGAGCATGGAAGGCGCGCCGGCCGGTGGCGCTCTTTCACGCGAGCAATCAGCTTCACAGCGAGATTGCGGCAGCGGTCAGTATTGAGCTCGGGATCCGCGGCCCGTGGCAGGTGCTTTCCAATGGATGCGCATCCGGTCTGGACGCACTTGGATGGGCTGCGCGGGAATTGCAGGCGGGGGCTTGTCGGCGTGTGCTCGCTGTGGCGGTAGAGCTGCCGCTGGTGGGGGAACTGTTGGATGCGTTTGGAGACACCGGGGCGTTGAGCCGGAGCAACTGCAATGATCCGTATGCGTCGCAAACCGACGGCTTCCTTCCGGGCGAGGGCGCGGCTGCGGTGACGCTTGAGGCTGCTCCGGAGCGGGCTTGGTGCGGTGTGGAGGGGTATGCAGTGACGAGCGATGCGTATGACTCTGTGGCGGTGCCTGCGGATGGCGGGGCGCTTGCGGAGTGCATGCAGCGGAGTGTCGCGGCTTCGGAAGCGGCTGTGGTGGCGGTTTGTCCGCACGCCAACGGGACCCGTGCGAATGCGGAGTCGGAGCGTGCGGCACTCGCTTTGTTGGGTGGTGAGGTGGGGGGGGTGGTGTGTCTGAAACCCTTCATGGGGCATGCGCTTGGTGCGGGCGGGTTGGTGGAGGCGGCGTTGCTTGCGCGCTGTCTGCGCGACGGGATGCTGCCGCCGAATCTCCCCGGCGCGACGAGGGTGGACATGCCGGGCGATCGCAGCGCGGGGCGTGCGCCTTTGAAGGCGGGGGATGGGGTGCTGAAGGTGAGCACTGCGATGGGCGGACACAACGCGTCGCTGGTGCTGCGGGCTCTTCGGTCTTCCGTGCCGGATTAGGCCTTGGATCCGGGATCCCCGGGTTGCAGGACGATGGACACCTCGAGTCCACCCCCGGGACGGTTGCGGGCATGCACCGTCCCGCCACAGGCTTCCACACAGCTTTTGACGATGGCGAGACCGAGGCCCGTGCCGCCCGTTTCGCGGGTGCGCGCGGCTTCGGGGCGGTAGAAGGGTTCAAAGAGGCGCGGCAGGCTGGGCTCGGGGACGCCGGGGCCCGAGTCGGTGACGCGGAGGACGAGGATGTTTTTTTCGCGCGTTGCGGAAACGGTGATGGGGCCTGCGTGACCGGCATAGCGGACGGCATTGCGGACGAGGTTGCCGAGTGCGCGGGCGAGGAGGTCGGTGTCGGCCTGCGCACAGGCGTCCGGGGCGATCTGAGTGGTGACGACGGCGGGTGGGGGCGCTTCCGTGTGGAGGATGCGCTCGACGAGGTCGGTGAGTAGGACGGGGTGCAGGGTGACTGCGCGCAGTTCAGCCTTGGTGAAGGAGAGGAGTTCGCCCAGAAGGTTGGACATGTGGCGGACCTCCTCGCGGACGTCCTCGACATAGGAGCGCTGGCGTTCGTCGCCGCGTTGTTCGAGGACGGCGAGGGCCATCTCCATCCGGGCGAGCGGGGATCCGATCTCGTGGGCGATGTCGCCGAGGAACCGTTTCTGTCCCGTGACGAATTCCTGAAGGCGGACGGACATGTGGTTGAGGGAGGCGCTGAGTTGTCCGAGTTCGTCGGAGCGGCTCGTGTCGAGGTGCGTGTTGAATTGGCCCTCCGCGATGCGGGTGGCTGCGTTGTTCATCTGCCTCAGCGAACCCGTGATGCCGCGTACAAGCGGGATCCAGAACAGGAGGGAGCATACGAGGACGCCGATGGCGCCGGCGACCCATGGGGTGAATTCGAAGAGCAGTCCGCCGCTGCCAAGAGAGGGCGCCACCACGAGAAGAGTGGCTGGCATCGGCGGTCTGTTTGGGCCTGCGGAGACTGGGATGCGCGCGCCAATCCAGTATTCAAGCGGCTCCCCGGCCCTGAGAATGAACTTTTGAAAGTTCCCCGGTGGGATTTGTGGGGGCTGGGTTCTGGGGCCTGCGGGATCGCGGGGCTCGGCATCTTCGGCGCGTGGTCCATGTGGTGGGCGTTCCTGACGCTCGCGAGGAGGGCGTCCTTGTTCGTCCCGGGGAGGTGGCGGTTCGCCCTCGGGTCTTGGTCTTGGGCGGTCCGGCTGGCCGTTCGGCCCCGGGTGTGGTCTTTCCGGAGGGCGTCCTTCGCGCAGCTTGGAGCGAACCTCCTCGGGGAGGTCCGGGATGGAGCCGGCCATGAGGGTGCCGTTGTTTTCGACGAGCGCGACGCGCAGTTGTCCGTTCTGGGTGAAGTGTTCGAGGGCGGCGTTCCACTGGGAGCGCGGCTGGTTCTGGGTTTGGAGGATGATGAGTTCCGCGATGGACTGGACGCGTTCGCCGGCGCGGCCTGCGAGCAGGGAGTCGAGGCCGAAACGGAGTTGAACGCGTGCGATGGCGAATGCCACGAGTGCGAGCACCAGCAGGTTGGCGCAGAACCAAAGGAGGATCTTGGCCGAAAGCGAGAAGCGCACGTGCTGTGCTGTTGGGTGGGCTTTCCCCTCAGGCATGCTCGGTCTCGGGGTTGATGAGCATGTAGCCGGCGCTACGCACGGTGCGGATGAAGTGAGGGGTCTTCGCGTCGTCGCCGAGCTTCTTGCGCAGCGCGGAGATGTGCACGTCGATGGAGCGGTCGAACACCTCGTAGTCGCGCTCGCGGATTTGTTCGAGAAGCTGGTCGCGGGTTTTGATCCTGCCCTTGGCGCGGGCGAGGACAAGGAGGAGGTCGAATTCCACCGGCGTGAGCGTCAGGGGGTGGTCTGCGAGTGAGGCGACGCGGGCCTCGGGATTGATGCGGAGCTTGCCCACGACGATTTCCGCCTCCGGTGCGTCCTTGGCACCGGCTCGGGTGGAGCGGCGCATCACGGCCCGCAGGCGTGCGAGCAGTTCGCGGGTGGAGAAGGTTTTTGGGAGGAAATCATCGGCGCCGAGTTCGAGGCCGACGATGCGGTCCGCCTCATCGCCGCGCGCGGTGAGCATGAGGACGGGCACGTCGCTTTGGCGGCGGATTTGTTTGAGCACCTCGAAGCCGTCCATCCCAGGCAGCATGAGGTCGAGGATGAGGGCGTGCCACGTTTCGGCGAGTGCAACCTCGACGCCTTCGCTGCCGCTGTGGACCGCGCGCACATGGTAGCCGAACGGGGCGAGGTAATCGGTGATGAGTCTGCAGAGTTTACGGTCGTCGTCGATGACGAGCAGGCGCTGGGCGCCGTCGTTGGGGCTGTGCGCGGTCATGGCTGATCGGGGAGTCTAAGGGAACGGGGCGTGCCCTTGTTTTTCTTTACACTCTCTTAACAACTTTCGGCGGCATTTCGATGAGCTCTTAACACGGGTCTCTTTTCATGGCGATCTACAGATCATTCTTCCATTCATCATGAAGTCCCCCGTCATTTTTTCGTTGTCGCTTCTTTCCAGTGTAGGTTTTGCGCTGTCTACAGATGCCGGTCCTGAGCCGCGGGGCGAGTGCCCTTCTGAGAAACATGGGCACCATGGCGGGCATGGCAGGCACCACAGGCATAGACACCACGGAGCACCATGGATGCGCGGGCCGCGTGGACCACAGGGTCCGCAGGAGGGGATGCCGCACGGAACGCCGTGGATGCGCGGGCCACGCGGACCGCAGGGTCCGCAGGAGGGGATGCCGCACGGAGCGCCGTGGATGCGCGGGCCACGCGGACCGCAGGGTCCGCAGGAGGGGATGCAGCACGGAGCGCCGTGGATGCGGGGACCTCGTGGACCGCAGGGTCCGCAGGAGGGGATGCCGCACGGGCCCGGTCGTCCGCCTGAAGGTGCGCGTCCTGAAGAGCGCCGTGAGCGGGGTCCGCGCGAGGGAGTAAAGAATGGGCCTGATCGTCCGCCTGAAGGTGCGCGTCCTGAAGAGCGCCGTGAGCGGGGTCCGCGGGAGGGAGTGCAGAACGGGCCTGATCGTCCGCCTGAAGGTGCGCGTCCTGAAGAGCGCCGTGAGCGGGGTCCGCGCGAGGGAGTGAAGAATGGGCCTGATCGTCCGCCTGAAGGTGCGCGTCCTGAAGAGCGCCCTTCGGAGCGGGGTGAACGGATTCCGCGCGAGGGTGAGCCGCGGCCGCTTTGATTGGTTCTGATCCCTTCGTGCGCGATTCGATGGGAGGAGACTGCGGTCGCGAAAAAGGTGCCGATGAGGGGACGTTTGGTCCGGATGAGCGACGAGGTGGCGGATTTCTTCTTCGAACTAATCCGCGGAAGCCTTGAGTTCGTAGGTGCCCGCGTCGAGGGACATCATGTTGGCGAGTTTCCGTGCCTTGAATTCCTCCACGACGGATCCGTCGCTCTGGTAAATGCGAAGGGTTTTTGGGCCGTCGGAGACCATGACAGCCCACTTGAGGTTGGTGGATGAGGTGACGCCGCGCAGGGGGAGTCCTTCTGCGTCTAGAAGCAGTGCACCCATGGGATCGATGCCGAGCCGGACATAGCGTTCGTGGACGGCGTCTTTGAAGAGGGGGTTTGGGAGAAGGCGCACCCGGAACTTCTGTTCTGGTTTAGGGGGTTTCTCGGTGCCGAGGAACGGAACTGCTGCAGCGAAGGTGCCGCTGGGTCTGATGGTGCGGGAGAAGAAGACCTTCCATTGAGAGGAGCCGTCGGGATTGGGGTCTCCCTCGAGGGCGAGACCGCGCACGGTTTCCGAGGAGGCATCGCGTGCGAGTAGGTAGATGGCTTCGCGATCGGAGCACGCGACGATCTGTGTGGGCTGCGGATCTTCAGCAGGGATGGTGAGTCTGCGGAGGAGTTCGTTTGCGCTGGAGAACTGCTTCACCTCGGTCCCTGCCTTTGTTGCGTCGATGACCCAGACGGTGCGATCGCGTCCACGGAAGGCGGCGATGATTTTTTCGGTTCCTGGAATCGGCGCCAGAGAGGAGCCGGTGGGTTCACGGAGATTGTTGCCGTCCGCAGTGAGCGGTTCACGCAGACGGATTTCGCCGGGGGCGGATTCCGGATTCTGAAGGATGGGGATGTTGAGCGGGCGGGTCTCGCCTTCGCGTGTGCAGCGCAGGTCGGCGCTTTCGTTGGTGACGGTGCGTGCGCGAGCGATGAGGTCGCCCTCTGGGCTGAGGAGGAGGGAGGAGACTTCGCGGATGCGTGGGAAGTCGTCCTCGGAGATCCAGTCGTTGCAGTGGAAGGCGACGCCGTCGACTTCGATGTCGCCGACGGTGTAGCCGCGGACGGAGTATTTACCGGGAGGGAGGAGTTGGCCGGCGTCGTTCTTGCCGTCCCATGAGGTGATGAGGCCGTTGAGTCCGACGACGAAGTCTTTATCGGTGGCTTCGGCGCAGAGGGAGCGGACAAGGGCGCCGGACTTGTCGTAGACGCCGAGGCTGATGGTCCCCTTCATGGGGGGAGGCAGGAAGGTAATTTTGACCTCCGTGTCGGCTGCGATGAGCGCGGTTGCAGCGTTTGCGCCGGCGAGGGCGATCGCGGCCATGGTGCGCAGGAGGCGAGGCAGTGCGGGCGGGGTGGGCACGCCGTTACAGATAATGGCGCCAGTTGAGATTTGGAAACAGATTATCGCGCCACTCGCAGTTGGCTAGGAAGGCCTCGTCGATCCGGTCGGCTTCGAGTTGCTCGTGGAGGTGGTGGAAGCGCAGGAGGTGGTCCTTGGTGCGCTTGGTGGCATAGGCGCGTGCGGTGCCTGTTTTCATGAGGAACGCCCAGTCGCTGGCCTGTGCGAGGAGGAGTTCGCGGGCGAGTTGGGCGAGGGTGCGTTCGACGAGCGGGGAGGTGGTCTGGGCATGGGCGCGCGCCATTTCGGTCATGCGGCGTGCGGCGGCGTGGAGATGGGGGTAGATCCACGCGTTGGATTCATCGAGCCAGACTTCCCAATATCCCTTGTGGCCCCAGCTGGAGGCCGAGGGAGCCACGAGCTGGAGGGTGTCGTGCTGGCGCAGGTATTCGCCAGGGGTGGTGAGGCGGAACTCTTGCTGGTCGTGGACGGCTTTGCGGATGAAGAGTTCGATGAACTCCGGGCCCTCAAACCACCAGTGACCGAAGAGTTCGGCATCGAAGGGGCTGACAACGATGGGTGGCATGTTCATGTGGGCGCGCAGGTTGGCGATCTGCGCGGCGCGGCTGGCCATGAAGTGGCCCGCATGATGATCGACGGCGCCCATGGCCCATGGGCGGTGGTAGAGTTCCTTGGCACCTTGACGGCCGGTGACGCGGTGGTACTTGAGCCCGGTGAACCTGCGGGTTTGGGCGTCGGGAAGGAAGTCGCGGAGGTAATCGAGAGAGAGGTCGAAGCCGATGTCGCGGTAGAAGTCGCGGTAGGCGGGATCGCCCGGATAGCCTTCTTCGGCGCTCCAGACTTGGCGGCTGGAGTCGCGGTCGCGTGCGAAGGCGGCGGGGCCGGCAGGGGTGAAGCAGGGGGCGTAGATGGCGTAGCGCGGGCGCGGGTTGCCGAACATGAGCCCGTGGGAGTCGAGGACGAACCAGCGGAGGTTTGCTTCCTGCAGAACCTCGCCGAGGCTTGCGACGTAGGCGCACTCGGGGAGCCAGATGCCGCGCGGGTCGCGTCCGAAGTGGGCGCGGTAGTCATCGCAGGCGATGAGGATCTGTGCGCGCACGGCTTCGCGGAAGTTCTCCATGAGGGGGAGAAACCCGTGGGTGGCGGCGCAGGTGATGATCTCGAGGAAGCCGAGGTTTTGGAGTTGGGCGAAGGCGCCGACCAGATCGCGCTTCCATCGTTCGTGGTAGGCGTGGTGCATGCGGCCCAGGCGCTCGAGGTAGAAGGCGGCGATCTCCGATGCCTGCGGGTCTCCGGCGGTGCGCTGGATCTCGCGGCGTGCGAGTTCGAGGGAGCGTTCGAGGTAGCGGCTGTAGCGGCCCTGTAGGAGGGGGTCGCGCAGCATGTGGCAGAGAGTTGGCGTGAGTGAGAGGGTGAGCTGGAAAGGAATCTTGTCGTCCACCATGCGCCAGAGTGCCTCGAGCAGGGGCAGGTAGGTTTCGGTGATGGCTTCGTAGAGCCAGTCTTCTTCTAGGAAGTCCTCGTGTTCGGGGTGGCGCACGTAAGGGAGGTGCGCGTGAAGGAGGAGTGCGAGGTATCCGTAGTCAGCCATGGGCGAAGCCGGGGGGGCTGGAGGCTACCAACGGGGCGGCGTCCCACAAGGGCAACTTCACCCCGAGGCCGCGGAAGGGGTGCGTACGCTGCGTCCGCTCGACTTCCAGCTGCGGGCAGCCGAGGATGAGTTGCTGTTCCGTCACCCCTCGCATGCATCCCCGTCCTTTTGCAGAAGTCCAGTTCGTGGCCGTTCTTCGGCGTGCCCACGCCTCCATGTTTGGTGAAACTTTTTTTGCAGTGGAAGGAGCCTCGCGATGAAGGCGGCGTGCGGACTGGATTTCGGGACGGAGTCGGTGCGTGCCCTCTTGGTGGACCTGCGCGGGCGCGAACTTGCGGCGGTGGCGGTGCGTTATACGCATGGGCAGTTGGTGGAGAAACTGCCCGGTTCTGAGCGCCGGCTGCCTGCCAGCTACGCGTTCCAGCATCCGCGGGACTGGATGGAGGCTGCGGGGCGGGCGGTGCGCAAGGCGCTGAGGCAGACCGGCGTGAAGCCTGCGGAGGTGGTGGGTGTTGGTGTGGACTTCACCAGTTGCACGATGCTGCCGTGCACGGCGGAGGGTGTGCCTCTTTGTGAACTGCCACGCTTCGCTTCGGAACCGATGGCATGGCCGAAGCTCTGGAAACATCACGGTGCGCAGGCGCAGGCGGACCGGATCAACGCGGTCGCGAGGGAGAGGGGCGAGAGCTTTCTCGAACGTTACGGTGGAGGGATCGGACTGGAGTGGTTTTTTCCAAAGGTGCTCGAAACCATCGAGCGCGCGCCGCGCGTGGCCGCAGCCGCGGAACTGTGGCTGGAGGCGGGAGACTGGCTGGTTTGGCAGTTGGTGGGTGGGGGTGCGGATTGCCTTGTGCGGTCGACCTGCCAGGCGGGGTACAAGGGCATGTGGAGTGCGGAAGGTGGGTTCCCATCGGAAGAGTTTCTCGGAGCGGTCCATCCACGGCTGGCGCGTGTGGTGGTGGAGAAGATGCCGGGACGGTTGCTGGCGCCAGGGATGGCCGCTGGTGGGTTGAGTGCGCTGGCCGCAAAGCAGCTTGGTTTGAGGCAGGGGACCGCGGTGAGCGCCGCGATCATCGATGCGCACGCGGGGGTGCCTGGGGCTGGCGCGTCGGAGCCCGGCACGCTGGTGATGGTGCTGGGGACGAGTGCCTGTCATATGCTCAATGCGCATGCCGAACGCCACGTGCCGGGTGTGGCGGGGGTGGTGAAGGATGGGATTCTGCCGGGGTTTTATGGCTATGAAACAGGGCAGGCGGCGGTGGGGGACGCGTTTGACTGGTTGGACCGGATCACGGGCCGTGGCGGGCTGGGTGCCTTGGGGAAGCTTGCTGCCAAACTGCCCACAGGGGCGGACGGGGTGCGTTGTGTGGACTGGTTTGGCGGCTGCCGGACGCCATTGATGGATGGCGGATTGCGGGGGATGTTCAGCGGGTTGGCGCTGCACCATGAACCTGCGCACCTGTACCGCGCATTGCTCGAGGCGACGGCGTGCGGATTGCGTTGGATTGTGGAGTTGCTCCGCGAGGGAGGCGTCCCGGTGGAGCGGTTTGTGGCGACCGGGGGTCTGCCGCATCACAGTCCGGAGGCGATGCAGGTTTACGCGGATGTGTTGGGTGAATATGTGGGCGTGCATCCCAGTCAACATGGCCCCGCCCTTGGATCTGCGATTCTTGGGGCGCTGGCCGCAGGGGAGTTTGCGAGCGCAGGCGAAGCGGTGGAGGCGATGGCTGTTCCTCGCAGTGGCGGTGCGCGGGTGTTTCGTCCGCGGCGTGGAAGTCGTGCGGCGTGTGATGCGCTGTACGCGGAGTACCGGCGGTTGGCGGGTTTTTTCAGCGGTCGCTGAGGACGCTGTGGGAGCATGTTGAGCTAAGGAATGAGCTCAAGGTAGCCGTCGATGATCTGCTGGTAGGCGGAGATAATGCGCCAGCCGAGGAGGAGTGCGACAAAGGCGGAGGCGGCTTTGATTGTGAGGTCCACAGCCTGTGCGAAGCGTGCATGGGCATCGCGCTCCGCGTCGTGGCTCCAGCGTTCGAGATCCTGATCTAGGGAGCCGGTTTCTTCGCCGACGACCCAGAGCTGCATGAGGCTGGTGGGAAAGGTGCGGCTTGCAGCGAGGACGGGGCCCGGGGGGCGTCCTCCGCGTGCGTGCTCGATAGCATCGAGTGCTGCAGTGCGGATGCGATGGCTGCCGCTGGCATCGCCGGCGAGGCGGAGGATTTCGAACAGGTTAAGTCCGGCGCCGAGGCCGAGGCCATAGGTTCGGCAGAAGCGGGCGAGGGCGAACTGGCGGAGGATGGGGCCGATGACGGGTAGGAGATTGCAGACGGATTGGAGAAGCGGGTTTTGCAGGCCGTCGAACAAACGCCACGCGAGGAACGGGGTGAGAACCAGTGTGTAGGCGGCGAGGAAGAAGGGGAGCACCTGAGCGGCAAAGGCTGGGAGTCCCTCTGTGAGGAGCTTGGGGAGTGCGAGGCCGAGCACGCCGAAGTGGAGCAGGAGAATGGGGTAGAGGAGTTTGCGGCGCAGTGTTTCCCGCCCTTCGGCGAGAGCCGCGAAGTGTGTGGCGAGGCCTTCGCAGGCTTGGTCGAGTCTGCCGCAGCGTTCGCCGGCCGTGAGCAAGGCAGTCTCCAATGGGGTGAAGAGGCTGGCAGCCTCGGCGAGCGCTTCGCCCAGAGGGTGGCCGGCGCGGATTCTTGCCTGCAGGGTGGTGTAGCTGGTGCTTTCGAGCCCGGAGATCCCCAGTTTATCGAGGGCTGTGGGAAGGGGAATTCCCACACGCAGCAGGCTGGCCACGGAGCGATAGAAACCTTCCTTTTGACGGAGGGATGCCATGGATCAGCGGAAGGCCTCCACCTTGGCGCGTACGTCTGCCGCATCCTTCCCTGTGAGGGAGTCTTTGCCGCTTTTGAAGAACACGCGGGCGACGGTTTCCTCGAGGGGTTCTTGGGGCTCCGAGGAGAGTTGCTGGCGCGGCCTTCCTCCTTGAAGAGAGAGCGTATAGCGGATGATGCCGTTCCCGTCGTTGCTTGTGGCTGTGAGAGTGGGGCCGAGGAGATCAGGGCCTTCGGGGGCGGTCCATGGGATGATGGTGAAGGAGAGTGCGCCGAGGGTGAAGGAGCCCTGGCTCAACTTTGTGGGTCGCATCCATGCACCGTCGGAGTTCTGAGTGGCGAGTTCGAGATGGAGGGCCTGCGGGAGCGGGGCGTCGAAATAGCTGGCGAGATCGAGTGCGTTGCAGCGCAGCAGCCCGGACCCATCGGCTTGGATGGTAAACTCGAGGCGGTCGTCGAATGCGCGCAGAAGTCCGGCGGGGCCGTTCCCGCCCTGCTGGAGTTGGGCCCCGAAGTCCACCGTCCTCCGGATGCGCGGGTGCAATTTTGGCAGTAGCTCGCCTTCGAGGTGGTCCGGGGCCGGTGTGGCGATCCGGAGTCGGTCGCTCTCGACCTTGATTTCGCCGAGGCGGACGCGGCCGGGGCCCAGTTCCAGTCCGGCCCAGTGGGCGAGCGGCATCTGGAGTTCGAAGCCGGTGCGTTTGTTGGAGATGAGTACGTCCTCGAGGGTGAGTTGTTCTAGGCGGAGGAGCATCGCGGGCCAGGGCGGCGTGGCGCCGCGGCCCGAACTGTTCGAGTGGAAGT
Organism: Chthoniobacter flavus; assembly: GCA_945861435.1. Classification (GTDB taxonomy): domain Bacteria; phylum Verrucomicrobiota; class Verrucomicrobiia; order Chthoniobacterales; family Chthoniobacteraceae; genus CAIURC01. The sequence goes on from CAMAUX010000016.1 coordinate 69,155, forward strand.
GGACCTGTGTTGTGGAAGTGCCGGCTGGGGAGTTGCCGAGCTCGAGCCGGGTTTTGCCCAGATGCACGTCGCTAAGGACGATCGCGTCCATGCCCGAGGCGTCCTTTTCTCTGCGGTAGAAGAAGCGGAGGTCGTTCATCTCCCCGCCGGTCCACCGGAGAGCGCGGATGCCGAACCCGGAGCGAAGTGAGCCAGAGAGGCCCTCGACCGACAGTCCGGCTCCACGGCCGAGCCATTCGGCGGCTCCGGCGAGTGCGCGCAGGGGGAGGCTGGTGCGGGAGAGGGCGAAGGGGAGGGTGATTGCCAGTAGAGCGAAGGTTGCAGCGAGGATCAGAAGGAGTTTGAGCAGGCACCGACCCGCGAGGGCGCGGCGAATGAATCGTCGTGGCATGGGCCGATCGTTCCACGGGGGAGGTGGAAATTCCAAAACAAACGCTCCGCGGTTGATTGGAGGAATTTACCTCTCCTTAACAAGAGAAGGGGGGCGGCTTCATCGTTCTTTAAGACTCGGCATGGCAGAATCCGGGCCCAGAGATGTCGTTGCGGGATCTCCTCTCTCGCCGTTGCTGGGAAAACCGGGGCGGATGGGTGCCGGAATTCGCTGGGCATCATTAGTTAAAATTGTTAGTACTTAGTTTATGAAGGATCACTCCCCTCTCTCCGCGTGGACACTGAGTCTGCTCGCCTCCACACTCTGGTGGTCTTCGCTCGGATCGGGCGCGGCGCTGGGGCAGACGGTGGTGACGACGGTTCCGGTGGGTTTTGTGAAGGTCACCGCTTCGGCCGCTGCTGATTCCACGAATCCCTCGTTGACGGCGCTTTCGGTGCCCTTCTACGGGGCGGTTTCCTATGCGGGAACGATCAGTTCGGTGGATTCCACGAGCGCGCTTTCCTCGAGCGCCGCGGCATGGACGTCGGGGCAGTTTGTGTCGGCGCCGACGTTGCTGCGGATCAAGAGTGGGGCGAGCACGGGGCGCTTTTTTCTGATTTCTGCGAACACGTCTACGCAGGTGAGTTTGACGACTGGCGGGTACAGTTTGGTGACCACGACGCCGACTGTCGGTACGCAGTTGCAGGTGGCTGTGGGAGACAAGTTCGAGATCGTCGCTGCGAACACGCTGGGGTCGGTGTTCGGCGCCGGTTCGGTGGCTCTGCAGACCGGTGCGAGTGCGTCGGTGGCTGACAACGTGCTGGCCTACAGTCCCTCCACCAACGGCTGGATTACTTATTTTCATGACGGGGCCAGTTGGCGTGACGCTGCGGTGAGCGGGAACCAGAACAACGTGGTGATCGCTCCGGACGCTGCATTGTTCGTGCTGCGCCGGGCGACGACTGCGGTGGACCTTTACTTTTCGGGCACGGTGCCGAGCACGAACGAGGTGGCGGACTGGGCGGGGAGCAGCGGGCGGTTTTTCGGGAACCGGTTTCCTGTGGACACGACGCTTGGCGCACTTGGCGCCCATACGTCTCCGAACTGGAAGAGCGGGCTCAGTGCTGGATCCTCTGACAACATCCTTGTGTGGAACGGGTCGACGTGGAGTTGCTTTTATTACAACGGCACGCATTGGCGACGAGCGGGGAGTTTGAAGGATTTCGACACGCAGGCGCTGCCGGCTGGCGGCGGCATGTTCATCACACGGCGGGGCACGTCCAGTGTCACCGGCACGCTCCAGCTCCCTTACACCTTCTAATTAGATCGATATGCGCACCCTCCTTCATCTCCTCTCGGGCCGCTGGGCCTCAGTGTTTCTGGCGGTGGCCGCTCTCTGTGGCGCGGCACCGGCTCTTCAAGCGCAGCAGCAGACTACCGTGTATGTTGACACAGGGGCTGCGCGTTTGTTCTCGGACTCTGCGAAAACCCAGCCGCTTTCGGGTGGGACGTCCGTGGACGGCAACGGCTGCGTGGTGGAGTTGGGTTATCACAGCAGCGCCACCTCCAGTAATAAGTTTGCGGGCGATTGGGTGCCGTTGACGGGGCCTAACGCGAAGAACACGGGCTTGAAGGTGACAACTGTTGGCGACCTGAGCGCGGAGGGGGCCGGGGACGGTTCGCTGGCGCTGAGTCTCACGTTTCAGGCGGGGAGCACGGCGAGCGGGCAGGATCTGCCTGCTGCGGGCGTGCCCTTGGTGCTGCGCTTTTACAACGCCACCTCGCTGAGTACGGCGACCCGGTACAACGCGGTGTCCAATGCCCTGTGGGCGTGGGTGCTTCCGCAGTCCGCTCCGAGCAATCCTGTGGTTGCGGTGTCCTTGGATGATGTCGGAATGGAGTGGCTTGGGGGCGCCAACTCTGCCTTTTACACGAGCCAGAGCACCGCGGTGCCGGTTTCGATCACCTGGGCCAAACCTGCGGACATCACTTACGGCACGGCGATTGGCTCAGCCCAGCTCAACGCAACCGCCCCCGCCGTGGTGGCGGGTTCTTTTGCGTACTCCGTGTCTTCGGGGACTGTTCTGGGGGTGGGTTCGCAGACGATCACGGCGACATTCACGCCTGCGGACGCGGTGAAATACGACGTGTCCACGGCGCAGGTGATCTTCAATGTGCAGCCCGCGACCCTCACGGTGAAGGCCAACGACAAGGCTCGCCTCTACGGGGCTGCGGACTCCGTTTTTGACGGAGTGATCTCAGGTTTCGTCAATTCGGAGAGTGCGTCCTCGATTGGGTTGGTGGTTTCGTACTCGCCGCAGGTGAGCAGCACGAGGTCTGCGGGAACCTACGTGATCGCGGCGAGCGGTCCGCAGACCAAGGGGAACTATAATATTAGCTACGTTAATGGGACGCTGACGGTGGGTAAGGCTCCGCTGACGGTGAAGGCCAATGACAAGAGTCGCGCGCCCGCTGTGGCTAATCCGACTTTTGATGCGACTTACAGTGGATTGGTCAACGGGGATCTTTTTAATCAGATTCTTCTGACCGTATCCTTCGACACGATAGCTGCGTCCACGAGCGCGTCTGGCACTTATCCGATCACGGTGAGCGGCCCGTCCACGACGGCAAACTATCAGGTGACCTACTTGCCGGGAACGCTGACAGTCACATCGAAGACGGTTCCAGCGATTACGTGGGCTGATCCGGCGGCGATCGGTTATGGCACGGCGCTTTCGAGTGCCCAACTGAATGCGTCCGCAAACGTGCCGGGAACCGTCACGTACAGTCCGGGCGCGAATGCGATCCTGTCGGCCGGAACGCAGACTCTTCAGGTGACCTTCACGCCGGCCGATCAGATCGCTTATTCGACGGCGACCAAGACGGTGGCATTGGTCGTGAACAAAGCGTCCCTCGCCGTGAAGGCCAACAACGCGAGCCGAATTGAGGGGCAGTCCAATCCGAGTTTCGCCGCGACTTTCACGGGTTTTGTGAACGGTGACTCCGTCGTATCGACGGGTTTGCAGCTGAGTTTTTCGACTGAGGCGAATGAGCGGTCTGTGGCGGGCACGTATCCGATCTTGGTGGCGGGGCCGACCTCCTTGGCAAACTACAATGTGACCTATCAGGCAGGGACGCTGACGGTGACGGCGAAGATTGTGCCTGAGATTGCATGGGGGGCCGGTTCGATCACGTATGGAACGGCACTTAACGCCAATCAACTCAGCGCGTCGGCCACGGTGAGTTCGAGCAGTGGGAGTTCAGCGGGTATCACCACTTCGACTCGTGTGGAAGGTGTCTATGTCTACAACCCGCCCGCGGGCACCATCCTGCCTGCCGGGACGAAGGATCTTTCCGTGACCTTTATGCCCAATGATAGCGTGACTTACGCATCAGTGACGGCGAAGGCGACGTTGTTGGTCGCGAAGGCCCCATTGGTGGTGAAGGCCAATGACAAGACGCGGGGCACGGATTTGGAGAATCCCGCGCTAGACGCCACGGTGAGCGGTCTGGTGAACGGTGACACGCAGGAATCCATCGCTCTTCGCTTTGAGTTCTCCACACAAGCTGTTCCCGGCAGTTCCGCTGGAACTTATCCGATTGTTGTGAGCGGTCCCCAAGCGACGGATAATTACGGTATTACCTACACAAGTGGTGCTCTGACGGTCAGCGGAAAGACCCTTCCGGTGATTGCGTGGGGTGACTCCTCGGGCAATCTGAGCGAGATTATCTCAGGCACGGCGCTGGGTGCGGCTCAGTTGAACGCGACGGCCGCGGCGCCCAACTCCACGACCTCACTCTCTGGTGTGTTCACCTACGAACCGGCGGCGGGAATTGTGCCGCCGACCGGGTTGCAGACGCTGAAAGCGACATTCACTCCGACCGATAGCACGACTTACGCGACGGTGAGCAAGACGGTGAAGATCAACGTGCTCGCCAAACTGGCTCCGGTGATTAGTTGGAGCGCGCCGCTGGAAATCACCTATGGAACTGCCCTGAGCTCCGCCCAACTCAACGCTGTTCTTTCTGTGCCTGCTGGCTCGCAGGTCGTTCCCCCAGGCAAGCTCACGTATTCGCCTGCGCCCGGAGTGGTGCCGCGCGCCGGGACGACGATCCTGAGTGTCACGTTCACTCCCGATGACGCGAACACCTACGCTTCGGCGACGAGCACTGTGCAGCTGAATGTCGCGAGGAAGAACCTGACCATCACGCCCAACGACAAGATCCGGGCGGTGGGTTCGGACAATCCTGCGTTTGATGTGAAGGTGGAAGGATTGGTTGTCGGTGACAGCATCCCGGCTGGGGCCATCGCCTTCCGTTGCGATGCGGTGGCAACCAGCGCTGCGGGCGCCTACCCGATCACCGTGGTTCCCCCCCAGACGCTGCCCAGCGATTATAATGTGACCTTCGGCACGGGCACGCTGACGGTGAGCGGCAAGGTGGTGCCGGTGATTTCTTGGGGCAATCCGGCCGATATCAGCTATGGCACGGCGCTTTCCGCCGCCCAGTTGAATGCGGTGGCGTTCCTTTCCTCTACGTCGGCGGGCACGGCGGTCAACACCGGTTCGGTGCCTGGGACGTACAGCTACACTCCTGCACTTGGGACGCTCCTGAGAGCTGGCACCAGCACTCTCACGGTGAACTTCACGCCGGCGGATGCGACGAAGTATGAGCCTGCGAGCAAGACGGTGAGTCTGAACGTGACGAAGAAGGCTCTCTTCGTGAAGGCGAACGATAAGACACGCGCGGTGGGCGTGGCTAATCCGGACTTGGATGCGCGTTACGACGGGTTGGTGAATGGGGACACCAGTTCCTCCATCGGGCTGACCCTTTCGCTGACGACGACGGCGAATACCGACAGCCCGGCGGGTCTCTACCCGATCGTGGCTGCCGGGGCTGCGTCGACGGCAAATTATACGGTGAATTACTTCCCGGGTACCCTGACTGTGAGCAGCAAGGCGGTGCCGATTATCACTTGGACGACTCCTGCGGCCATCACCTACGGGACGCCGCTTTCGGGCATACAGCTCAATGCGACCGCCTCGGTGGCTGGCACAATCGGCGCAACGACGGCGGTGCAGGGTACCTCCGCTTACAGCCCGCGCGAGGGCTCTGTCTTGGGTGCGGGAACGCAGACTTTGCAGGTGACGTTCACTCCGACCGATGCGAGCTACTCCTCCATCACGAAGACTGTGACGCTGTTGGTCAACAAGGCACCGCTGACGGTGAAGGCCAATGACAAGAGCCGCAGCGCTGGCGGTGTGGATCCGGTGTTTGATTCGACGTACACGGGATTGGTGAACGGAGATTCCTTCGATAAGATTGGTCTGCCGGTGACGTACGCCGTGACGACGTCTAGTTCGGCGAATGGCACAACTTACGCGATCATACCGAATGGGGCTGGGAGCACGGCAAACTATACAGTGAGCTACCAACCGGGCGTGCTGATTCAGAAGGATAAGATCACACCAGCGATTGCGTGGTCCAACCCTGCTGAAATCCTTTACGGTACGGCGCTTTCCAGTGCGCAACTCAATGCGGTGGTGTCTGGTATACCGGGTACCTTTACCTATACTCCGGCATCTGGAACGGTCCTGGCTTCCGGGGCTGCCCAGACGCTTTCCGTGACCTTCACCCCGGCGGATACTGCGACTTACGCGGTTCCTGAACCGAAGACGGTGACGCTGACGGTGGCGAAGCGGCCCCTTGTGGTGAAGGCCAACGACAAGAGTCGCAAGACGGATACGGAGAATCCCGCCTTCGACGCCACGTACTTGGGTCTGGTGAACAACGACTCCGTCACCAGCATCGGCTTGAGCGTGCAGTATGCGACCAGTGCGGTGACTTCCAGTGCCGCGGGCGTGTACCAGATCACCCCGTCGGGAGCATCGACCACGACGAACTACAGTGTGACTTACCAACCGGGCCTGTTGACGGTGACGAGCAAGATCCTGCCGGTGATCACTTGGGCGACCCCCGCGGCAATCACCTACGGGGCGGCTGTTTCTGCGGCCCAACTCAACGCGAGTGTCACCGGTCTCCAGGGTGGGACATTCAACTACATGATCGGCAACGGCCTCAAGGCTTCGGGGGCGATCCTGCCTGCTGGTACTTACGATGTTTTGGTGACGTTCGTGCCTAGCACGGCGGATCTTGCGACCTATTCCACCGCCACGGCGCGCGTGCAACTCACCGTCAACAAGGCCGCGTTGACCGTGAAAGCCAATGATAAGACGCGCACGGTGGGCGGTGCGGATCCGGTGTTTGATGCGTCTTACACCGGCTTCGTGAACGGGGATTCCGCGGCATCGGTGGGATTGGGCGCGTCCTTCACCACGAGCGCCACGAGCGCAGACGGTCCGAACACGTACACCATCACGCCGACCGGTCCTTCCAGTCTGGCCAACTACTTGGTGAGTTATTTGTCGGGCAGTCTGACGGTGGCGGCCAAGACCGCACCAGTGGTGGCGTGGAGCCCCCCTTCGGACATTGTGTACGGCACGCCCCTTGGCTCGCAGCAACTCAGCGCGACTTCGACGGTGCCGGGCAGCTTCACCTACAACCCGGCGGCCGGGACGATCCTTGGTGCCGGTTCGCGGACATTGAGTGTGACGTTCACGCCGGCCGATGCAGCGACGTATTCACCGGTGACCGTCGAGAAACCGCTCGTGGTGACCAAAAAGGCCATCACGATCACGGCGGTCAATAAGGTCAAGGTTCAGGGTTCGGAGAACCCGGTCTTTGAGGCGACCTTCTCCGGTTTGTCCACGACGGATTCCACGGCCAACATCGTGTCACAGCTCACCTATCAAACCACAGCGACCACTGGCAGTCCGGCCGGAGCCTATCCGATCACCCCAGGGGGCCTTGGGACTCCGGATAATTACTCGATCGCCTACGTGCCCGGCACGCTGACGGTGACAAGCAAGAGCCTGCCGACGATTGTTTGGGCAGCTCCGGCCGACATCAGTTACGGCACCACGCTGGGGACTGCGCAGCTGAATGCGACCGCGATCGATGCATCTACGAAGAAGGCGGTGGCGGGAACCTTTACCTACAACCCGGCTTCCGGAGCGCTCCTGTCTGCGGGAAATGCGCAGACGCTGTCGGTGACCTTCACTCCGGCCACAGCCACGGCGGCGACTTATGCGTCTGTGACGCAGACGGTCCCGATCAATGTGTTGCGCAGAGCCGTGACCATCGCGGCTGATGCCAAAGTCCGCAACTATGGCGCTGCCAATCCGACGTTCACTGCCACTCCGGCCGGTTTCTTCAACACGGACTCCGTGGAAAGCTTGAAGCTCGGGGTTTCTTACTCCGTGGGCGGTTCTGCTACCAACTCTGGCGCTGTCGCTGGTTCCACCGGATTTGCGACGGAGACTAGTCCGGCGGGCACTTATCTCATCATCCCTTCCGGGCCCGCGAGTGTGGGCAACTATGACATCCGGTACATCGCGGGTTTCCTGACGGTGAAGCCTGTGGACCTCACCATCACGGCGGAGGCCAAGAGCCGCGTGTATGGTGCTGCGAATCCGGTGTTCACGGTGGGCGCGCTCGTTGGATTGGTTGCAGGCGATGATATCAGCAAACTTTCGGGATCGCTGGTGTTCACCACCACGGCCACGGCGGCGAGTGCGGCGGGGGCTTATCCGGTGACGCCCTCCGGCCTGATCTCGAACAACTACAACATCAAGTTTGTGCCGGCCAACCTGACGGTGACCAAGGCGCTGCTCGTGGTGAAAGCGAACGACAAGACGCGCGGTCAGGGGCAGGCTAATCCGGCCTTTGATGCCGTGTACACGGGCTTGGTGGGTGCGGATTCGGCGACGGGTATCGGCCTCATTGTTGCCTATGCGACGCCGGCCGCCACCACCAGTGCGGCTGGCTCTTATCCGGTGACGCCCTCTGGCAAGACGGATTTGACTAATTACACGGTATCTTATGTTCCCGGTCTTCTCACTGTGGTTGAGACGACACGGACGGTGCCGGCGATCACTTGGGTGCCGACGGGAGCGACGACGGCAAAGGCCGCAGAGATCACCTATGGGACGGCGCTTTCGAGTGCACAGCTCAACGCGGCCCTGCCCTCGGGAACGAGTGACAAAGGAGGCCTCGTGTACAATCCGCCGCTCGGCACGGTGCTGCCAGCGGGTAATTCGCAGACCCTGCAGGTGAGCTTTATTCCGAATGAATCCGCAGCTGCCACTTACGCGCCGACGACGAAGACGGTGACCATCAACGTGCTGAAGAAGGCGCTGACCGTGACCGCGGGCAACAAGACGCGGTTGGTGGGTGAATCCAACCCGGTGTTTGAGGCCTCGTACAACGGCCTCGTCAATGGGGATCGGTCTGACAGTTCCGGTCTTGCGGTTGCTTTTGCCTGCGCGGCGACGGCTTCCAGTCCGGCTGGGGATTACGCCATCACGGCCTCCGGCATTTCCAATCCCAATTATTCCGTCACTTACGCACCTGGAAAGCTCACGGTGGCAGGGAAAACGGAGGCTGCCATTGCGTGGGCGACTCCGGCCGACATCACCTACGGCGCGGCCCTGAGCGCCACCCAACTCAATGCCACGAAGCCTGCGAATGGTTCCTTCGAATATTCGCCTGCCGTGGGAACCGTGCTTTCCGCCGGGGTGCAAGCTCTGACGGTGACGTTCACCCCGGATGATCTCACGGCGAATGCGGTGGTGACGAAGACGGTGAAGCTCAACGTGCTGCGCAAGGGATTAACGGTGACTGCGAACAACCAGTCCCGTGCATTCGGGCAGCCCAATGCATCCTTCTCGGCGGAGTATGTGGGGTTTGTGGGTTCTGACGATGCGAGCAAGCTGGGTGGAGCGCTTACGTTCACCTGTCTGGCGACTGCGGCCAGTCCGGGTGGGGCGTACCCGATCAAGCCCGGCGGGCTCACTTCCAACGACTACGCGATCAACTTTGCCGAAGGCACCCTCACGGTGGAGGACGCGGGTCTGGTGAGTTTTTCGACCGCGACCTACTCAGCAGCGAAGACTGTGAGTGGTGGAGCGGTGCAGCTTGTGTTGCGTCGCACCCGCGGCAGCCTGGGTTCTGCCACCGCCACGCTGACGGTCACAGGGGGTACTGCCTCATCCTCAGACTACGGGCTAAGCGGGACTCAGGTGACATGGGCGAACGGGGACAAGGCCGACAAGACGGTGACGTTGACGGTGAGTTCCTCGCTGTCTGCATCCAAGACTGTGACATTCCAGCTCGACCCCGGCGCCGCTGCGGCAGGAGACAACGCGACGGCGAACGTGTTCCTTGTGGTGGAGGCGGTTTCGAAGCCCACGGTGACCCTGTTGACTCCGACGGCCGGCGCCAAGCTCACGGGAACCAACGTTTTGTTCAAGGGAGCGGCGACTGACAACGCTGGGGTGGACCGTGTGGAGGTAACCCTCAATGGGGAGACCTACGAGGCGGAACTCTCGGGTACGAGCAACACGAGCAAGAACTGGCAGCTGACGCTGGTACCGCAGCAGGGGGCCAACAGCGTGATTGTGACCGCGTACGACACGCAGGGCACGGCCACCGCGCTGCCTGCGCGCAGCTTCACCTTCTCCTATCTGCGTCCGCTGCTGGCTGGCACATACGACGGGTTGCTGGTGCCTGGTGCGGAGGCGACCAAGCCTTCCGAGCAGTACGGGTTGTTCAATGCGACGGTGACGACGACGGGTTTGCTGACTGGGAAGCTGAGCGTGGCGGGGACCACGGTGCCGTTCACAGGGATGCTCAATGTGGATCTTTCCACCGGGGTGGTGTTCGGGACTGCGTTTAATTCGCCGACCACCAAGGACATCACCAAGGACAACAAGGGTGCTGTGAAGCTTGGAGTGCTCACCTTGCGCATGGATGACACTGGCGACTACCCGGTGCTGGTGGGTGAGTACGCGGCACCTGATGATTCCGGTGCGGTGTACAGTACGTTGAGCGCGAACAAGGCTGTGTACACCGCGGCGAAGGTGATTCCCGAGGGGATGCTTGCGGTTCCGGCATCGGTCTACGATCCGGCAGGCGAGAAGGGCGTTTATACGACACTCTTCCTGACATCGGACTCCAGTTCTTCTCTGGACCGCACGCGCTTCCCTCTGGGTGCGGGGAGTTCCACGCTCACGGTGACGACGGCGGGGGTTGCCACCTTTGTGGGTAAATTGGCGGACGGGACGGTGCTTTCCTACAGCAACCGTTTGTCGGCTAACAACCAGATGCCCATTTATGTGCCGCTCTACAACGGGAAGGGATTGATCGCGGGCATCGTCTCCTTTGACGACGCCCAGATCGACAGCGATGCGCGCTGCGACGGCATGGCATGGTTCCGGCCGGTCACCACTCCGGTGACTGCCGCGACGATTTACAAGGATGGCTGGCCGGACGGGATCAGCATGGATCTGCGCGCGTCCAAGTATGTGGCGCCGACGAAGGCCACCAAGACCGTTCCGAACCCGCTTAACCCGAACACGGTGCTGGGCGCGGAGGTGGTGGGTGTGACGGCGCCTTCGATGAACATCCAGATCAGCCTTGCCGACGGCGGCATTGCAGACCCCACCCTCAACAATGCGGCACTCACCGCCGCCAATCTGGTGACGGTCCTTTCCGCCCCTGCCGGGTCCGCGAGCGCCAACGCGCTCAAGCTGACCTTCACGGCGACGACGGGCTTTTTCACCGGATCCTTCACCCATCCGCTCTCCAAGAAGTCTCTGGTTCTCAGTGGGGCGGTTTTCCAGAAGACGCAGCAGGCTGGCGGTTGTTTCCAGTACACGCCGCTGCCGGCGGCGGTTACTGCTGATCCGACGGGGCTTCTGAGCCCGGAGACTTCGACCCCCCAGGTGGGTTCTGTCACGGTGAGTTCCATCGCGGGGCAGTAGGATTTTGGATTGGCGCAATCTGACGCGTGAAATGACGCGCTCGGAGAATCGGGAACGCGATGCGCTTACATTGCGGGCCTGATGGCGCGCTTGTGGTGCCCGCCGGGAAGGAGAGCGACGCCCGCAGCATAGAGTTTGCGGAGTCGGTCTGCCGTGCCTCGGGTTGGCTCCGATCGTCGGCGAGTCTTCGGGAAAGCGCTCGCTTGCTGTCTTGGCGGTGTGAGCATAGGGTCGGCGCCCGTTTTTGAGAGGCAGTATCCACCCTTCAACCAGCCATTGAGATCCCGCGTATGAGCCAGCCACAGACCGCCATCACCCCCCGTCGAGCCGAGGATTTTCCGGAGTGGTACCAGCAGGTGGTGCGTGCTGCGGATCTTGCGGAGAACAGCGATGTGCGCGGGTGCATGGTGATCAAGCCGTGGGGATACGGGATTTGGGAGAACATGCAGCGTGTGCTGGATGGGATGTTCAAGGCGACTGGGCACAAGAACGCGTATTTCCCGCTCTTCATTCCTCTGAGTTATTTGGCGAAGGAGGCGGAGCATGTGGAAGGGTTTGCGAAGGAGTGCGCGGTGGTGACGCATCACAGGCTCGAAGGGGATGGGCAGGGGGGGTTGCGTCCGGCGCCCGGCGCGAAGCTCACGGAGCCGCTGGTGGTGCGGCCCACGAGCGAGACGATCATCGGTGCGACGTATGCGAAATGGGTGCAGTCCTACCGTGATCTGCCGATTTTGATCAACCAGTGGGCGAACGTGGTGCGCTGGGAGATGCGGCCGCGGGTGTTTCTGCGGACGGCGGAATTTCTGTGGCAGGAGGGGCACACGGCGCATGAGACGGAGTCGGAGGCGCGTGCGGAGACTGAGCAGATGCTGCGCGTGTACGAGACCTTTGCGCGGGACTATCTGGCGATCCCTGTGTTTGTGGGGGAGAAGAGCGAGGCGGAGCGTTTTCCGGGTGCGGTGCAGACGCTGTGCATTGAGGCAATGGTGCAGGATCGCAAGGCGATCCAGGCGGGGACCTCGCACTTCCTTGGACAGAACTTTGCGAAGGCGAGCGGGATCGAGTTTTTGTCGCGCAACAACACGCGCGAGCATGCTTGGACGACGAGTTGGGGGGTGAGCACGCGGTTGATCGGCACGTTGATCATGGCGCACGGGGATGATGACGGGATCATCCTTCCGCCGCGCGTCGCGCCCGCGCACGTGGTGATCATGCCCGTGATTCCGAAGCCGGAGGCGCGCGTGGCGGTGATGGAGGCGGTGGAGAAACTCGCCGCCGCGCTGAGGGCGCAGAGCTTTGCGGGTGAGCCGATTCGCGTGGAGGTGGATGCGCGGGACATCGGGGGCGGGGCGAAGAGTTGGGAGTGGGTGAAGAAGGGGGTTCCGGTGCGTGTGGAGATCGGGCCGCGCGATCTTGAGAAGGGGAGCGTGGCGGTGGCGCGTCGGGACCGCGGGGTGAAGGAGAAGGAGTTTCTGGCGACGGATGTTTTTGTGAGCGGGGCCGGGGCGATGCTGGAGTCCATTCAGCAGGTGCTGCTGGAGCGGGCGACGGCGCTGCGCGATGCGCACACGGTGGAGATCAACAGTCGGGAGGAGTTTTATGCGTTCTTCACGCCGAAGAATGCGGAGCGTCCCGAGGTGCACGGAGGCTTTGCACTGGTGCACTGGAACGGGTCGCGCGAGGTGGAGGAGAAGATCAAGGAGGACCTGAAGGTGACGATCCGATGCATTCCGCATGTGGAGGGTTCGGGGCCCGGGATTTGTCCGTTCACGGGCGAGCCGAGTACGCGGCGGGTGGTGTTTGCGAAGTCGTACTGACGGGCGGACAGGGGTGGTGGCGCGTGGGATTGATCCGCGTGGGATGCATCCACCGGCGGGCGCGTGTGCGTAGGGAGGCGGCGGGGGTGGCTCTAAGCGTCCATGAGGGGCGCGGTCAGCCATCCACCCCGTCCACCCTCTATGGATTCCATCAAAGTCTGGCAGGGAGAGCCTTATCCGCTGGGAGCGACGCTCACGGAGGAAGGGGTGAACTTTGCGTTGTTCTCAGAGAACGCCACCGGGGTGGATCTGTGCTTGTTCTGCGCTTCAGATCCGCGGCGGGAAGTCGCGCGTGTGCGGATGACGGAGCATACGGATCAAGTCTGGCACTGCTTTCTTCCGGGGATCGAGGCCGGGCAGTTGTACGGGTTTCGTGTCTACGGTGCCTATCAACCGGAGGAGGGGCATCGGTTCAACGGGGCGAAGCTGCTGTTGGATCCGTATGCGAAGGCGATCACGGGCGAGGTGGTGTGGGCGCCGGAGATGTTTGGGTATGAGGTGGGGGCGGCGGGATTGGAGTCCGACCTCCACCGGGACTACCGGGACAACGCGTGGTGCATGCCCAAGAGTGTGGTGGTGGACACGCGATTTGACTGGGGGGGGACGGTGGCGCCGCGGAGGCCGCTTGCGGAGTCGGTGATTTACGAGACGCACGTGAGGGGGTTTTCGCTGCAGTGCCCCGGGATCCCGGAGGCGTTGCGTGGGAGTTACGCAGCGTTGGGCAGCGCGTTTGCGGTGGAGCACTTCAAGCGGCTTGGGGTGACGGCGGTGGAGTTGCTGCCGGTGCATCACTTCCTTGAGGACGAGTTTCTCCTGCGCAAGGGGCTGCATAATTACTGGGGCTACAACTCGATCGGATATTTTGCGCCGCATGCAGCCTACTCAAGTTTGGGTGAGGTGGGCGGGCAGGTGAGGGAGTTCAAGGAGATGGTGAAAAGCCTGCATGCAGCGGGGATCGAGGTGATCCTGGATGTGGTGTACAACCACACGGGGGAGGGCAACCACCTCGGGCCGACGTTGTGTTTCAAGGGCGTGGATAACGCGGCCTATTACCGGTTGGTGCCCGGCAATCGTCGTTACTGCATGGATTACACGGGAACGGGCAACACGCTCAACGTGATGCATCCGCGGGTGCTGCAACTCATCATGGACTCGCTGCGTTACTGGGTGCTGGAGATGCACGTGGACGGGTTCCGCTTCGACCTTGCTGCGGCGCTGGCCCGCGAGTTGCACGAGGTGAGCCGGCTTTCGGCGTTCCTGGACATCATCCATCAGGATCCGGTGCTCTCGAGGGTGAAGCTGATCGCGGAACCTTGGGATGTGGGGGAGGGCGGTTATCAGGTGGGAAATTTTCCGGTGCTTTGGGCGGAGTGGAACGGGAAGTACCGCGACTGCCTGCGCAGCTTTTGGAAGGGGGACGGTGGTGTGCTGGGCGAGTTTGCCTACCGGCTCACGGGGAGTTCAGACCTGTACCAAGCGGATGGGAAGAGGCCGTACGCGAGCATCAATCTTGTGACGGCTCACGACGGGTTCACCCTGTGCGATCTCGTCAGTTACCAGCACAAGCACAACGCCGCCAACGGGGAGGGCAACCGGGATGGCACCGATGACAACCGCTCATGGAATTGCGGGCAGGAGGGCCCCTCGGCCGATCCGGCGGTGGCTGAACTGCGGCGACGCCAGATGCGGAACTTCTTTGTGACTCTGCTGCTTTCGCAGGGGGTGCCGATGCTGTGCGGAGGTGATGAGGTGGCGCGTACGCAGCGGGGCAACAACAACGCGTATTGTCAGGACAACGCGACGAGCTGGATGAATTGGGAGTGGGATGCGCATCAGCGCGCCCAGATGGAGTTCGTTGCACGGCTCATCGCGTTCCGGCGCGAGCACCCCGTGTTCCGGCGGCCGAAGTTCTTCCTAGGCCGGCGGATCCGCGGGACGGACATCAAGGACGTGATGTGGATGGACACGGACGGTGCGGAGTTGGCGGAGAGGGACTGGAGCGATCTGGGAATGCGTTGCATCGCAGTCCTGCTGAGCGGGGAGGGGATGGATGTGCGCGATTCTCGCAACGAGCCTGTGAGGGACGACACGTTCCTGCTGCTCTTCAATCCGTCCCATCTGGAGACGAAGTTTGTGCTGGCGGGCGGGAGGGGTGTGGGCTGGGAGCTGTTGCTGGATACGCGAAGGGAGGAAGGCTTTCACGAAGTGCCGGTCGTCGTGGCCTCCGGTGACGAGTTGGATCTTGTGGAGCGCTCGGTTGCGATCCTTCGGCTGGTGCGGGGTTCGCAGGAGCAGGCGCGGCATGTTTCCTGGAAGCGTGTACGGCGCGCAATGCGTCGACGCAGGAGCGAGGCTCCGCCGCCCGCGGCTGAGGCCGATCCGGAGTTTGAAGTGGAGGTGGATGCGAGCGCCAAGCCGCTGGAAGATGGAGTTGGTTGAGGAGCGGTGGTGGGGAATCGCATTGATTTTTCAGCGCCTGTCTGTTTGTGCTGGGCATGCGCAAGACCAAGATCCTTTGCACGGTGGGGCCTGCCACGCAGTCGGTGGAAATGCTGCAGCAATTGGTGAAGGCGGGTGCGAATGTGTTTCGGCTCAACATGAGCCATTCCCCGCACGAGGTGGTGCGCCAGTTGGTGCCACGCATCCGCGCGGTGGCAAAAGAGAGTGGCGTGATCATCGGGATTCTCATGGACACGCAGGGGCCGGCGATCCGGACGGGGGTGCTGCCCGAGCCGCTTACGTTGAAGCCCGGGGACGTTTTTGAGTTCACGATCGGGGATGCGCCGGCGCAGGAGGCGTATTCTGTGGGGGTGAATTACGACGGGCTCATCGACGATATTTCCGTGGGCGACAAGGTGCTGGTGGACAACGGGGTCATCCACATGCGGGCGGTGGCCAAGGGGCAGGGACGGATCCGGTGCGAGGTGCTCACGGACGGGGTGATGGGGTCGCGGCGTCACATCAACCTGCCCGGGGTGAAGGTGAATCTGCCTGCGCTTACGGAGAAGGATTTGGAGGACGTGGCGTTGGGTGCGGAGCTGGGGGTGGACTATGTGGCATTGAGTTTCTGTCGTGAGGCGGGCGACGTGGATGCGCTGCGCAAGGTGCTGAACGAGCACGGCAGTCATGCGCGGATTGTGGCGAAGATCGAGGACCAGAGCGCGGTGCGCAATGTGAACGCGATCATCGACAATGCGGACATCGTGATGGTCGCGCGCGGGGATCTCGGAGTGGAGTGTCCGATGGAGGAGCTGCCCATCATCCAGCGCAAGATCGTGAAGCGGTGCATGCAGCGGGGGCGTCCCGTGATCGTGGCCACGCACATGCTGGAGTCGATGATCTCAAGCCCGGTGCCCACTCGTGCTGAGATCACCGACGTGGCCAATGCGGTGTACGAGCAGGCGGATGCTATCATGCTCAGCGGCGAGACCAGCGTGGGCAAGTACCCCGTGCAGTGCGTGCAGGTGTTCGACCGCGTGGCGCGTCGAATCGAGCGCAGTGGCGGCGCGGGCTTTGCGAGTCAGGCGGTGCTGAGGGACGACCGGCAGAGGACGGTGAACTCCGCGGTGGTGCTGGCCAACTCGCTGCCCGGCGCGAAGATGATCCTCTTCACCCGGCGCGGAACGATGGCGGACTACGTGTCCACGATGCGTCCGGTGTATGCGCCGCTGTACGCATTCGCGCCCACCTATGAGATCTGCAGGCGCATCGTGCTCAACTGGGGGGTGACGCCGTTCTGTCTGCCGTTTGATCCGAACCCGCTGCGGACGATTGGCGCGGCGCAGGCGCTGCTGGTGGCGGAGGGTTTGGTGAAGAGCGGCGACCATCTGGTGATTGTGAGCGACATGCTTGCGGGCGAGGATCGGTTTGATTCGGTGCAGCTGCGCGTGGTGCCTTGAGACGACGGCCTGCAGGCGTAGGGTGGCGGTTGATTTGGAAAGTGCAGCAGTCTCCCTCGTTGGGCGCGCGAGGGGCGGGATTCAGGGTTTCCTTCAAACTTGGGGTTGCACGGCGCTCGCTGAGGGCCCGTACTGAGACCTGAGGTTCGGCGCGTGTTTTGCGTCCCAGTTTCCCGAATTTATGAAGAACAGCATTGGAGCAAAAATCTTCGGCCTCGCGATCTTTCTGCTGTGCCTGACTCTGGTGCTTTCCGCGTTCCTCCTCTGGCAGGTGCACTCGCTCAACTCGGAGTTGGATGTGATGGCGAAAAAGACCATCCCCCTCACCGAGGCTCTTGCGGATGTCAACGAGGCCTCATTTCTGAGGCGGGTGGCGTTTGAGTGCCAACGCCGGGCTTTGGTTTCGTCGCCGCGCGACGAGGCTCTTTTCAAGCGGTCTTCCGAGGATTTTGAGGCGCAGACGAAGCAGGTGAATGCGGAACTGGAGCGTGCGCGGAAGTTGCTGGGGGAGCGGTTCGATAGCGAGGTGGATTTGGAGGACCTCGGGCGGATTGTGGCGATGGTGGAGGAGATTGGCCGGACCTATCCGCTCTCCACTGAGAGGGCGCGCGAGATCATCCGGCTTGTCGAGGCGGGCAAGGCCGGCGATGCGGTCGAGATGCAGGCTGCGCTGGATGACGATCTCACCAACCTTCTGGCGGTGCGCATGGAACTGCGGAAAATCTCTTCCGAGAGGGTGGAGAGAGAGGGCGAGAGAGCGCCGGCGCGCTATAGGAGGATTTTCGCGCTGACCCTTGCCGCGACCTTCTCGCTGGTGTTGCTGGGGCTGGTGGTGGCGCGTCTTGTGACCCTGAGGCTCACATCGCCCGTGCGTTCGCTTATCGCGGGAGTTCACACGGTCGAGGCGGGGGATCTGAGCGTGCTGCTGCCGGTGACTGAGACGGACGAGATCGGTGCGCTGACCGCTTCGTTCAACCGGTTCATTGCGGAACTGCGGGGCAAGGCGGAATTGCAGCGCACGTTCGGCAAGTACGTGGATCCGCGGGTGCTGGAGCAAATGGTTCTCAAGCCCGCGCATCCGGATCAGATCACTGGGCGTACGGAAATGAGTATGAGTTTCGGGGATCTTGTGGGCTTCAGCCAGTTGAGCGAGCGGCTGACGCCTTCGGCCCTCGTGCGTTTGCTGAACCGGCATTTCACCCTTCAGGCGGAGGCTGTGCAGGGTGAGCGTGGCGTGGTGGACAAGTTCATCGGTGACGCGATCATGGCGTTCTGGGGGCCGCCGTTCACGACCGCGCAGGCCCATGCGGAGTTGGCGTGCCGGTCTGCGCTCGCGCAGGTGGCCGCGGTCCGCCGGTTGCGCGACGAATTACCTGAGCTCACGGGGCTTCGGCGGGACGCCCCCGTGGTGGATATGCGCGTGGGAGTGAGCACGGGCGATGTGGTGCTGGGCAATCTCGGATCCGAGAAGACCCGCAGTTTCACGGTGATGGGGGATGCAGTGAACCTCGGCTCGCGACTCGAGGGTACCAACCGGGTGTATGGAACGTGGATCCTTGTCAGCGAGACCACTGCGGCGCTGGCCGGACCCGGTTTCTGCTTTCGGGAGGTGGACGTGCTCACTGTGAAGGGGAAAAAGGAACCGGCGCGGATCTTTGAACTGGTGGGCCTTGCGGGAGAGGTTCCTGCAGATCGGCAGGAGCGGCTCGCGCGGTTCGCCGAGGGGCTTGCCGCCTACCGCGCCCAGCGCTGGGAGGAAGCGGAGTCGCTCTTCGCGCTCTGTGGCGATGATGCGCCCAGTGCAGTTTTTCTTGAGCGGACGCGCCTGTTGCGCGCCGATCCACCGCGTGCGGACTGGGACGGCGTGTGGCACTTAAAGGAGAAATAGCCGATGCCCGACCTCATTCACGCTTTGCAAAACGGAGGCATGAGCCTCTGGCTTTTCATTCCTTCCGCCATCCTTCTGGGAGCCTTGCACGGACTGGAGCCGGGCCACTCGAAGACGATGATGGCGGCGTTCATCATCGCGGTGCGTGGGACGGTGGGGCAGGCGGTGCTGCTGGGGTTGTCGGCGGCGATCTCGCATTCGCTGGTGATCTGGGTGCTGGCGGCGCTGGCTCTGCAGTTCGGGAACCGCTGGGATGTCGAGACCGTGGAGCCGTATCTGCAGATTGGATCGGCCGTTTGTATCCTGACGCTCGCGGGATGGATGTTTATGCGGACCCGGCGCGAGGTGGCGGCGGCGCACGCGCACGGACACGAGCACGGACACGCGCACGGACACGAGCATGGGCACGCGCATGGGCACGAGCATGGGCACGAGCATGGGCACGAGCATGGGCACGAGTATGGGCACGATGAGAGCGTTTGGGTTTCCACCGGACATGGATCGGCGCAGCTCTCCATTTATGAGAAGGATGTGCCGCCGGTGTTTCGGATCGCCTTTGAAGGGGAGAAAAGCGCGGCCGGTTCAGTGACGCTGGAGACCGTGCGGGGAGGCGGCGCGCGCGAGAAGTTCGTGTTTGTGGAAAGAGGCGGATTCCTTGAATCCACGGCGGTGATTCCGGAGCCGCATGCGTTTGAGGCGGTGCTGACGTTTGCGCATGGGGGGCATGCGCATGGTGCGCGCGTTGAGTTTCGCGAGGGGGCTTCGCCACGCGTCCCGGGCGGGGAAGGCGCCGTCGATGGGGAGGGCGGTTATCAGGACGCGCATGAGCGTGCGCACGCTCTGGAGATCGCCCAGCGTTTCACGGGTCGTGCGGTGACGACGCCGCAGATCGTGCTTTTTGGAGTGACGGGCGGGTTGATGCCGTGTCCGGCTGCGTTGAGCGTGCTGCTCATCTGTTTGCAGCTCAAGCGGGTGGCGTTGGGGTTTACTCTGGTGGGCTCTTTCAGTGTGGGGCTGGCGCTGACGATGGTGGCCGCCGGGGTGGTGGCGGCGTGGAGTGTGCAGCATGCACAGCGGAAATTTCACGGGTTCGGGGAGGCGATGCGTCGTGCGCCGTACGTGTCGTGCGTGGTGCTGGTGCTTGTGGCGGCCTACATGGCATGGCACGGAGTGCAGCACCTGCCGCGGTAGGTTGGGGTGCTCTGAAAGTACGGCGGATGCTGCTTTTCGTTTGTACAACATTCAATTTTTGAGTGTTGTCGTTTCTTGACCTCGCATTGCTTCTTCCCTAGGGAGACGGGATGAGCGGCCGCCCCTTCCGCCTTCTTGTTCTCGCTGGATTGCTCGCGCTCCTGGCTTGGTGGGGCATCGGCCGCAGGAGTGTGCCGCCTCCCGCCTCAAAAGCGGTGCCGGAAGTGGTGGGGGCGGATGGTGTGGTTAACCCCGGAGTTCCTGTGCTGCAGCCGCCTCCGCCAGAAGCCAGGGCCGCGACGGCCGGAGAGCCACCGAGTGCGCTGGCTAGTCCTCCCGCTGCGGCTGTCCGTGTTGCGGGTGCGCCGGGTGCGACGAGGCAGGACGCGTTCCGTTTTGTGCTGGCGGATCAGAAGGTGACTCTGGAGGCGGTGGAGGAGATTGTGGGTCAGTTCCATCCCCGGCGGCGTGGGATGGCATGGGAGGCTGGGATGTTTTATGTGCGGTTGCTGGATGCTTCCGCGCGCGTGCTTGCGGAGGAGACGATGGATGCGCCGGATCGGACCTGTGTGGTGCTGGATCCGCACGTGCCTGACTCCGCCGGGCGTGCGCGACCGGCGACGCTCACTCCGTCTGGGCCGGTGGTGTTTCAGGTGCGCATGCCTCAGCACCGGGACGCGGTGCAGGTTCGGATCTATCGACTCGATGGTGCGCCGCTTGCGGAGCCGGGCGCGGAGCCCGCGGGCCGTCTGCTTGCCGCCATTCCCCTTACGCGATGAGAACGGGCGCAAAGTTTTTCTGGGTGCTCACGGTGTGGTGGTTGGCGCTGCTTGCGGGGCCTGTGCGAGCGCAGACGGCGACGCTCTTCACGGTGGAGGAAAATGGGTCGCGAGCGCAGCGCATCAACATCGTGTTTCTCTCGGAAGGCTACACGGCGGCGGAGTTGCCGAATTTTGCGGGGCACGTCCAGACGGCGGTGAACTTTCTGTTTTCGAAGGAGCCGTGGCAGCAGTACCGCTCGTATTGCAATGTGTACCGGATCGAGATCGCTTCCAATCAGAGCGGGTGCGACAATGGAACCTCGAGTGGGGCGGGTGGGCTGCGGGACACGTATTTCAGCACGGGTTTCAACACATCGAGCGTGACGCAGTTGCTGACGCTGGCCGGGACGGGGTCGAGCCGGGTGTACTCGCTGCTGAACACGCATGTGCCGGAGTACGACGTGCCGGTGGTGCTGGTGAACGACACCAAATACGGGGGGTCGGGTGGTTCGCTCTCCGTGGCGTCGATCAACTCCTTGAGTGCGGCGATCGTGGAGCATGAGATCGGACACTCGTTCGCCGGCCTCGCGGACGAGTATGACACGGAGTACACGAGCTACACGCCCTCGGAGAAGGCCAACGCCACGGCGCAGACGAGTCGGGATCTGGTGAAGTGGAACTACTGGATTGATTCCACGACGCCGGTGCCCACGCCGGAGACGACTGCGTATGACAGTTTCGTGGGGCTCTTCGAAGGCTGCATGTACCGCATCGCGGGATGGTACCGGCCGCATAACAATTCGCTCATGCGCAACCTCAACCGTCCTTGTGGTGCGGTGAACCGGGAGCAGTTCGTGCTGAATTACTATTCGCGGGTGAGCCCTATCGATGCGTCCTCGCCGAGCACCACGAGCCGTTCGGTGACGGCGGTGGAGAACCTCGCCTTTAGTGTCACACCCAAGGTGCCCAGCAGCGGCGTGGCGTTGCTGACCACGTGGAGGGTGGATGGCGTGCTCAAGGCGAACGCGACAGCCTCCACCTTCAACATCGCATCCGACATCATCGGCAACGGGACGCACACCGTGACGGCAACGGTGGCTGATCCGACGACCTTTGTGCGGAGGGACACGGCGGGGTTGCTGGACGACACCGTGACGTGGTCGTTGACCCTTAGTAATCAGCCCCCGCCGAATGCAGCGATCACCCTGCAACCGGTGGGGCACACGGTGAATCCCGGTGCGTCAGTGGTGTTGAGTGTCGCTGCGACGGGTTCGACTCTCAGTTACCAGTGGAAGAAGGGGGGGGTGGACATCGCGGGAGCTACGGGAGCGACTTACACGATCGCTGCGGCAGCAGAGACGGACGAGGGGAGTTATTCGGTGGTGGTGGGCAACAGTCTTGGGAGCGTGACAAGCAGTGTGGCGTTGCTGAGCGTGAACGATCCTGTGGTGATCACGGGGCAACCGGTGGGAGGAAGGATCGTGACGGGAAATACGCTGAGCTTGAGTGTGGTGGCACAGGGAACGCCGGTGATCAGTTATCAGTGGAGGAAGGACGGGACGAACCTTGGGGGTGCAAACGGCGGCAGCCTTCTGTTGCAGCCGTCGTCGGTTTGGGACGGGGGCGTTTATGACGTGGTAGTCACCAATGTGGTGGGCAGTGTGGTGAGTGTGTCTGCGCGGGTCTCCGTGAGTGAACCGTCTGTCGCATTTTCGGAGTGGATCGGTCGGTGGTCCGGGCTCGCGGACTTGCGTGCTGAAGGCGATCCGGACGGTGACGGGGTGAGCAACTTGATGGAGTACTATGCGGGGACGAGTCCTGCGGAGGGCGGGGGGGAGGGTCTGCCTCGGTTCGGGATGAGCGCTGGTGCGGTTTGGATGGTGTACCGGCGATCGAAGACGATTGTCGGGGTGGCTGGCGTGGTGGAATGGAGCGCGTCGCTTGCGGAGCCTTCGTGGAGTGTGGCCGGGGTGGAGGAGGTGGTGGTGGATCGCGGAGATTACGAGGAGGTTGCCGCGCGGGTTTCACTTTCCGGCGGACAGCGTGCGAAGTTCCTGCGATTGCGGCTGGGGTTGTGAGGGGTGTGTGGTCGTGGCGGGGGGACGCTTGGCCAGTGGGCGGAGCTAGGGGGTGTTTTTCAGGGACAGGCGGAAGACCGGGATGAGGCCTGCGTTTTTTGGGAGGGGTCGCTGGCCGACGTAATCGAATTGGAATTCAGAGGCGCTGGCGACCGTGGCGATGGCTGCGAATTCGCCGCTGACGTAGACTTGGCCCTCCTCGGCGATGGGTTCCAGGCGTGCGGCGAGATTGGTGTGGCGGCCGACGTAGCTGAGTCCTCCGGTGATGGGATCCACGCCTTCATGCACAGGGCCTGCGTGAAGGCCGATACGCAGGCGGAGATGGAGGAGGTCATGGGGAGTTCCGAAGCGGGCGTTCCAGTCTACGGAGGTCACCAGATTTTGGAGTGCGATTGCAGCGCGGCCGGCTTGGACCGGGCATTCGAAGACGGCGAAGATGGCGTCGCCCCATGTGTTGCGAACGAGGGCGGTGTGAAGCGGTTGGGAGAGGAGCGCGTTGGCGTCGGAGAGGAACTCGCGCATGAAACCGGGATAGGCGGAGTCCGGCATTTTGGAGAAGCCGACGACGTCGGCGAAGAGCATGGAGCGGGTGACGATGGAGGAGGACATCAGTCGGCGAGATGGTGGGGGTTGAGGATTTCGACGGTGACACCGGCCTGTCGGCAGAGGCTGACGAACTGGCCGGTGCCGCCGCGTTTTGACGGGGAGGATTCGTCCCAGAGAACAAGGGCGTGGAGACGTGCATTGATTCTTTGGGCGCGGAGCATGGCGGTTCCGAGAAGCACGGAGTTGGCGTACTCGCACTGGGATTCCTCGTCGGCATCTTCGGCGCAGGTGATGGCTTCAGTGCGCATGGCGGCCTCGTAAATCCGATGGAGGCGTGCGGGCCAGTCGAGGCCGTAGGTGTGGGCGACTTCGGTGATGCGGGTGCGTTGAAAGGGTTCGACGATGGTGAGGTGGACTCCTGCTGCGAGGACAGCCTCAGAAAAGAGGGTGTCGCCGCCGGGGGCGGTCGCGCAGATGGCTTCGTGCGGTTGGATGAGGGAGAGGCGTGCTGCGATGGAGTGGCCGATCGTGCCGCCTGGTCGACAGATCGCCTCAGGGAGCCTTGGAGAGGGTCTGTCCGCGCGGTCCGGCAGATGGCCTGCGAAGACGGTGAGCACGGGTTTTGGAAACCATTCCTCTATGAGGGCTGGGTTTACCTGCCGAGACCTGGCTAGGTGGGTGAGGAGGATAGAGGCAACGGCGCGGTTGGCGGCGACGTCGCCCGGGAAGCTGGTGCCTTGTTGGGCGGCGGCCCGGTAGTGATTCCCTGCGGCGTCGAGGTTGCCGAGGATGAGATGCATTTCGGCGAGGCTGGTCTGGCTCCACATCGAGGCCGAGTCTGGAGCGGTGCTGAAGTGATGGATGAGTGCCGCTGCACCAGCGTGTGCGGGCGCATGGTCGCCCGCAAGGAAGCGGAACAGGGCTTCCTGATTGGCTGGATAAGTCCAGTCGGCGCCTTCGCAGAGGGCGCGGGTGCGTGCGGTTGCGGCCCAGTCCGCTGCCTCGAGGAAGAGAGCGCGGCATTTGGCTGGATCGGTGCATCGAAAGGCGATGTCGCGCAGGATTCTTGCCTTGGCGCTGCCGATGCTACTGTCGGGTGGCTGGGGGCCGAGAGTGGCAATGTGTTGGTCGATGAGTTCGAGCGCCTTCATTGTCGCGCCGGAGCGTGCGAGGGCGGTGGCTTTGAGGGCGGTGAGGACGCTGGTGGGGAAGCCGGATTCGGTGGCGCAGCGAAGGCCTTGTTCAGCGGCATCGTAGGCGAGGAAGTATTCGCCCTCGCTGTTGGCGCGGCGGGCTACGCGTTCGTAGACGGCGGCGAGGTAGCCCTGCTCGGCCTGCTTGGTGATGGGGTGCAGCCATGCCTTGCGGAAGTGGGTGTAATCGACATGCGAAGCGAGTTGCCGCAGCCAGCGGGCGGTTTCCTGAGCGCGGCTTTCGATGGGTTGCATAGGACGTGGGACGGTCTTAGTGGGGGAGGGGGGGGGGACGCGAGTCTGGACTGAAAGCGGTAGCGGACTCTTGTTTTAAGTAATGCGTGCGTGGCTTTGCTGTTTCCTAATTGTTGAACTGGGGCGGCAGTGATAGGGCGTTGGGTGAGACATGAGAACACTGCGCATCTTCATCTCCTCCCCGGGGGACGTGGCGGAGGAACGCGAGCGCGCAAAGCAGGTGATCGAGGGATTGCGCCGGCGTTACGCAGGAGTGTTTGAGCTCAAGCACCTGCTCTGGGAGGGGCTGCCATTGCAGGCGGACATGTCTTTCCAGCAGGGCATCGACATTGTGCTCTCGGCGGAGCAGGGGGTGGATGTGGCGGTGTTCGTGCTCTGGTCGCGGTTTGGTTCGTTGCAGGATGGATCCAAGCACCGGAGTGGAACGGAGCGTGAGTTCGATTTGATGTTTGCCGCGCGCGAGCAGTCCGGCGGGAGGCGGCCGGCGCTGCTCGTCTACACGCGCTCGGATGACACGAGCTTTGGGGAGCGGTTGCGCGGCAAACCAACAGTGACGCAGCAGGATCTCATCGCGCAGAAGGCGATGGTGGAGCGTTTTATCAGCGAGCAGTTTCAGGATGAGGCCACGGGACGCAACCTGCGCGCGTATCACAGCTTTGATCGTCCGGTGACGTTTTCGCATCGGCTTCGCGAGCATCTCACCAGCCTGCTGGATGAGTGGGCGGGCGGGGAGCTTGGACATGCGGTGTGGGACGTGGAGAAGGATGGTCCGCCGTTTCTCGGTTTGGAAGCCTTTCAGCCGCAGCATGCGGATGTGTTCTTTGGACGTGAGGCCGAGATTCTTGAGGCACGGCACCTGTTGCGGGAACAGGCGCGGAAGGGATGTGCTTTTGTGTTGTTGAGTGGTGCAAGTGGGAGTGGCAAATCGTCGCTGGCGCGCGCAGGGGTGCTGCCGGCATTGGTGGACAACGAACTCGACGAACACGTGGCGGCGTGGCGCACGCTGGTCCTTACCCCGTCAGAACTGGGTGGGGATCCCGTGGCCGGGTTGATGCGGCGGCTCGCGGAGAAGGAGGTGCTGCCGGAGTTGCGCGGCGACGACGAGGACTGGCGCACTCTGTTGGAGTGGTCGGGTCGGGATGCGGAGGTAACGCTGCGGTTGAAATTGAAGGAGGCTTTTCGAAGAGTTGCAGAAAAGCGGGAAGGGGGCGTGCGGGTGCTGGTGGTGTTGGATCAGTTGGAGGAACTGCTGGTGGATCCGGTCCCTGCAGGCGGCGGGCAGCCGATGGCGGGAGATGCCGCGGGGAGGCGTCGGAAGTTTCTTGAGGTGGTCGAGATCCTCTGCCGGAGCGGCTGGGTGTGGATGGTGGCGACGGTGCGCAGCGACTTTTCCACGCAGGTGCAGGCGGAGCCCGTCCTTGTGCGGCTGACGGAGGGGGGCGGTTTGATGGCGGTGCTGGCGCCGGAAGTGGATGCGTTGCGACGGATCATCGAGGGGCCCGCGCGGCTGGCGGGGCTGACGTTTGAGGTGCGTGAGGGGCAGTCGCTTGCGGACCGGATTCTTGGGGATGTGGCGCACCGGGCGGAACTGCTGCCACTGCTTGGCAATCTGTTGCGGGATCTGTTTGAGCGGCGGGCGGCGGGTGGGGTGCTGACGTGGGCGGTCTACGAGAGTCTGGGAGGTGTCGAGGGGGCGCTTGCGCGCAAGGACATGGAGGTGTTCGAGGCGCTGCGCAAGGGCAGCGAGCAGGTGGTCGAGGAGCTGTGGCCGCTGCTTGTGTCCCAGAACCTTGCGGGGGAGCGGACGGCGATGAGGACGTGGGCTTCGATGGCGCAGCTCAACCGGAACGCGCGGCGGCGGATGGTGGTGGAGGCGCTTGTGGGTGCGCGGTTTTTGAGCACGGGAGTGAAGGACGGGGAGGCGGTGGTGGCGCTTGCGCACGACTCGCTGCTGCACCTCTGGCACCGGCCCCGGCGCTGGCTGGCGGCGAACCAGGATTTTTTGCGGGAAAGAGCGTATCTGCGGATGGACATGGACCGGTGGAAGGCGTCCGGGCGTCGGAAGGATCACCTGCTTCCTGCGGGGCGGTTGTTGAAGACGGCGAAGATGCTGCTGCGGGAGCACGGTGCGCAGCTCGATGGGGAGGAGATCCGCTACATCCGCGAATCGGTGCGAGCAGCGCGGCGGCTCGGGGTTCTGCGGACGGCGGTGTACGGGACTTTGGTGACGGGCGGGATCGTGGGCGGGCTTGGCGGCCTTTTCCTGCTCGCTTGTTATTACTGGGTGGAAATGTACGGCATTCCACGCGGTTACGCTGTGGACGTTTGGATCAAGGGGGGACTGTCTGCGCTGAAGTGCGAAATCGTGTCTGCCGGACCGGCTGCTGACATAGCAGAACTGCAGGCAGTGCTGCTGAAAGCGCGCAGGTATGAGGTGGCGCAGTCGGCGCGCAATCAGTTTGAATCAGTGATTTACATCAAATACTTGGAGCGGGTTTCGGAACAGGGTGGTGGCGCGATCCCTGCCGAGTTATTGGACGAGGGGCCCCTGTTCATTGAGTACTTGGGCCGCAACTACGAAATTTTTGGAGACTGTGCAGAGCAGTACGGGAGGCTGGCCCGGGTAGCGATGGCGCAAGGGAGTTGGGAACTCGCGGGTAGGAGCGTGGCTGACGGTTTGGAGATGGGCCTTCGCGCGAAGGAGAAAACCACGGATGCCAATTTCGAATGGATCCTCAATGCAGCGCAGGAGTGGTTTGCTTCCGAGGCTTCGAAAGGGGATGCGGAGCGGGCGCAGAAAGTGGAGAAGACGCAGGTCTTGTTGCGCCATTGCGTGGCTCGGCTCAAGGATCACGCATTGCAGATCCAGTGTGAAGACCGCCTGCTATCGATGCCGGAGGCTTCCTCCGGGGATTTTTCAGAAGCCGCTTATCGTGCGGCAAAGGGTGGGAATAAGGAGCGGGCGAAAGCTCTGTTGGAGCAGGGGGCGGCGCGGTTTCCTGAGGACGCAAATCTGGCAAACATGACGGGTTGGGCGCTAGTGAATCTGGAGGAGCATGAGGCTGCGCTCGCCGCGTTTCAGAAGGCCCGGGTGCTGATGAAGACGGGGCCCGCGGGGACGGATTTGCTGGCGGGTCTCTCGCTTTCCCTTTGGTTGAACCAGAGGGAGGACGAGGCGGTGGCTGCCTATCTCGAGTTGATCGCGCAGGGGCGCAAGTTGCAGAAGCCCGCGGACTGGGCGGAAGCGGGAACCATCAGCGGGCAGGGATGGCCTGCGGGAGAATCGAAGCCGATGGAGGCTCTGCGCAGGCGGGTTCTCGAGAGGCATCCCGAAGTGGCTTCGGGTGCCCGTTGAGGAATTGCCTTCGCGCCTCGAAGCGGTCTCAAAGCCCGGGTTCCCAACCGGTGCGGTACTCGCGTTTCCAGAGTTTTTCGCCGGCGGGATTGTCGAGGAGGCGGCCGGTCTGCGGGTCGGCGCGCACTACGCTCTGGGTGCGGTAGGCGATGTTGGCGAGGTGGCAGAGCATGGTGCTGACCTGGCCTTCGTCGATGGGGCTGTTGAGGGAGGCGTTGCCGCGGATGGCGTCGAGGAAGTTGCCCATGTGTGCGGGGTCGCCGCCGCCCGGGCCTTTGTCCTCGGAGACTTTGGCGCCCTTGGGATCATAGATGGTCCAAGTGTTGGACTTGATGGCGAAGGTGCCGTTGTCGCCGTAGAAGACGCATTCGCCGAGGGGTTTTTCGGCGTTGCGGGGGGCGGTGCTGCTCTGGACCCATTCCATGCCGCAGGAGCCGAAGTCGAAGACGGCGGTGCCTGTGTCCGGGGTTTCCTGGGCGTCGGCGTGTGCGTAGCGGCCGCCGTTGTAAGTGATCCGGCTGGGGTAGCGCATCTGGAGGCCCCATCGGAGGATGTCGAGTGTGTGGATGGCGTTGTTGCCCATCTCGCCATTGCCCCAGTGCCAGAGCCAGTGCCAGTCGTAGTGGACGAGGTCGCGGACTTGATGAGCGCGGTCGTCGGGGACGGGGCCCTGCCAGAGGTCGAGGTTGATGGAGGGTGAGGCCGGGATGGCGCCGCGAAGGATGGGGCCTCGGTTGGCGTAGTAGAAGCTGCGGGCGAAGCGCACCTTGCCGACGGCGCCTGCATGGAGGGCGGCGATGGCCTCTTTCATCCATGTTCTGCGCTGGTTGCCCATTTGGACGAGGCGCCCGTGTTTGGTGGAGGAGGCGACGATGAGTTCGGCTTCGTGGGGGTTTTGGCTCCCGGGTTTTTCGACGTAGACGTGTTTGCCGGCCTGCATGCAAAGGACCGCGGCCGGGGTGTGCCAGAAGTTGGGGGTGGCGATGAAGACGGCGTCGATGGATTTGTCCTCGAGGAGTTGGCGGAAGTCCGTGACGCCCTTGCAGGGGGCCTGCTGTTTTTCGGAGACGGCTTTGAGGCCCTTGGCGAGGCGGTCCGGGTCGACTTCTGCGAGGCCTGCGATTTCGACGTCGGGCAGATTGAGGAGCGCGGAGACATGCGCCATGCCGCGTCCGAGTGCGACGACGGCAACGCGCAGTTTGCGTTGGGATGCGTTGGCGGCGCGCAGCGATGCGGGGCGCAGCAGGGGGCCGAGGGCGGAGGCGATGCCGAAGGCGGCGGTGGAGCGGAGAGCAGAGCGTCGGCTGATGTTCATGGGGGTGGTGGGAGGACTGTGAACGATTTGCGCGGGATCTGGAAGTCTGCGGAGAAGCGGTCGTGGTGGGTGAAGGCCGTGGACATCGGGGTGCGCTGGGCGTTAGGGTGCAGGGACTTGTGAGCCGTCCACCCCCGGCACTGTTGGCAGTTGCAGGTGCAGTGCTTGTCGCTGCATTGGTGGTGGGTATTGCGTTGCGGCGTACGCCTGATTTGGAGCGGGAGGAGGCTTCTGCGTGGCCCACGGTGGGCGAGGGGGGGCGTGTTGCTCTCGTGGTTGGTAATGCGAATTACCGCGAGCTCCCCGAGGGCCGCCAGCCTGTAGGCGTGCGGGTGGATACGGAGGAGATGGGCGCGGGCCTTGAAGCACTTGGATACCGGTTGGTGGGCGACCGGGTGTGGACGGATCTGGACGGAGCGGGGTTGCGCGCGGCGCTGGTTGAGTTTGCGAAGGCGGCAAGAAAGGCGAAGGCGGCGGTGTTCTACTTTGCCGGGGATGTCGTGCAGATGGGCGGGGAGAAGTGGATGGTGCCTGTGGACTGCGGTGTGGAGGGGGCGGTCGATTCCTTTGAGTCGCAGGCGGTGGGGCTGCGCAGTGGGGTGCTGGAGATGCTTGGGGAGGCGCAGGCCGTCAACAAGGTGCTGATGGTGGAGGGGCGCGTCCGCAATCCGTTTGCGGAAAAGCTGCAGGGGGAAGGGGCGGAATCCGGTGTATCCGTGCAGACCAAGTCGGTGACGCCCATGGGGGATCTTGGCGGGGGCGTGTACATCGCGTGTGGGGCTGGTTTGGAGAAGCCCGCCGAATCTGCAGGGGTGCGGCACACGAGTCCGTTCACGGGGACACTTTTGGAACAGATGCGCATGGGAGCCTCGCAAAATATTGATCGTCTGTTGGAGGCGGTGGAGCGGGCGCTGCCTGCTGGGCAGCAGGCGTGGGTGAGCCGGGAATTGCGTTGGGACTTCAGTCTTGGGGAAGTGGAGAAGCCGGCGTTGCATGCGGGATATAGGGCCGGGCAGGTCTGGGAGAATGGGCTGGGAATACGGTTCCGTTGGTGCCCGGCCGGGGAGTTTCAGATGGGAAGCACGCCGGAAGAGTGCACAGCGTTCCAGCGGGATGGGGTCGTGACGCGCTTTGAGGTGCAGCATTCCGTGAAGCTGACACGCGGCTTCTGGCTGGGCACGCACGAGGTGACGCAGGGGGAGTGGGAGGCTCTGATGAAGCGGGGTTTGCGCGATCAGGTGCAGCGGATGCTCAAGAACGACGCGGTCTTTGATTTTCCCAGCGGAAAGAAGCCTCTCCGCGATGTTTTCGGAGCGGTGCGCGATGCGGATCCAGCGGGCTTGGTGTTTGTGGAGGATAAGGATTACCCGATGTACTGGGTGAGTTGGAACGATGCGGTGGAGTTCTGCCAGCGCTTGAATGAGCGGGAGAGGGTGAATGGGATGCTGCCGCCAGGATGGGTGTACGCATTGCCCACGGAGGCGCAGTGGGAGTATGCGTGCCGCGCAGGTAGCACGGGGCAGCTCTATGAAGGGGAAATGGAGATCAAGGGGCGTGCGAATGCACCAGCCTTGGATCCGCTGGCATGGTACGCTGGCAACAGCAGCGTGGGATACAAAGGGCGCGGGTTGGTGACGGACCGATGGGCGGAGAAACAGTACGAGGGCGGGATCGCCGGGCCGCGGCAGGTGGGCGGCAAGGAGCCGAATGCATGGGGCTTGAGTGACATGCTCGGTAATGTGTCGGAGTGGTGCTCGGACTGGGTGGGCGAATACGGGCCGACGCTGAAGGTGGATCCTCCCGGGCCCAAGACGGGACGAGCGCGGGTGCACCGCGGCGGGTCGTGGCACGATTACGCCGCGTATTGTCGGGCGGCCAACCGCAGCAGCGATCTGGCTGTGATGTGCGACAAGTTTGTCGGGCTGCGCGTGGCGCTGGTGCGGGCGCCGTGAATGCGCTGAGCAGAAGAAGCCGCGGCGTTCAGGGGACGGCGTGGATGGTGATTCTGTAGAAGCCGCGTGCGAGACTGAGGCGGGCGGGGTCGGGTTCGGTTAGCCCAAGTTCCGCAGTTTCGGGGAAAAACACGTCGATTTTCGCTGCTCGCTAAGTGAGGAATGTAGAGTGGAAGGGGGTTTGCCGACGGTGGCTGCGCAATGTGAGCGTGTAGTGGAGAAGCGCCCCTTGTGGATCGCGATTTGGGTTTGGAAAATGGCGGCATGTTTTTACGCCGCAATCGCAAGCGCTCCTCTGGTGAACTCTACGAGTACTGGACGCTTTGTGAGACGGTTCGCACAGCAAAGGGACCCCGTCAGCGATTGGTGGCGACGCTCGGAAAATTGACCGAGGAAGATCTCGCCACGGGCTGGGAGGATAGCGAGGAACTGGCCGCCGGCTGTTGCACTGAATTTGGAGAAGGACGCGGCTGTGCAATGGAGACCGCGCTCATTCTTCACCCCCACTCTTCGCGGCCCTCCGAAAAACAGGGCCCGCAACCTCATGACAGCCTGACGTTGTGGGTGGTCACTATGCGCAGCTAATGACAGCAATTAGACACGACGTAATGCATAAGACGGTGCCGAGCAGGGTTGAGAACCATGCAGAGTCGCAGTACCGACCCATGCCTCGACAGCAGGCGGTGGGTGACAGGCGTGCGCCGGTGAATGCGGTGCTCAAGCGGGTGAAAGTCCCGTCTGCCGAGTTGGCTGTATGCGGCAGTGATGGGTCGGTAACTGCGTCGCCGTGAGGCGGGGTGGGGAGCAACCGATCCAAGACAGCCAGGCCGTAATGAAAATG
>CAMAUX010000017.1 GCA_945861435.1 Chthoniobacter flavus
GCGGGCGGTGCTGCGGGCGGTGTTGCGGGCGGTGTTGCGGGCGGTGTTGCGGGCGGTGTTGCGGGCGGCGTGGCGGGCGGTGTTGCGGGCGGTGTTGCGGGCGGTGTTGCGGGCGGTGTTGCGGGCGGTGTTGCGGGCGGTGTTGCGGACGGTGTGGCGGACGGCGTTGCGGGTGCAGCTTGAGGCAACACTGGAGGCGGCTTCGGCTTCGTCACGTCCTCCCATGCAAAGAGGTCTCCGTCGTATCCGCCAATTTCCGAAAGCAGCTCCGAACAACGGCCCCACCAATGATCCAAATCCGGCTGCCGCATCGGACGCTCACCGGATCCAGGAAAGACAAGATACGTCACCTTCAAGTCGTTCTCCGGGCGGAATGCAGTATTGGCCTTGGGATTGATCTGTTTGCAAAGCCTCAGCGAACCCTCGCCACTTTTGTACGGAGGCCCCACATCCCCAACAATGGCCGGATAAAGCACGCCACCGTAAATCACCACGCAGTAATCGCCCACGCGGGGACTAAAAGGACCTTTCTTGCCCGTAAACATCGAGCCCGGCAGAACCACGTACGGATCCGCTGCGGCCACCAGGAAGCTGTACTTGCGCAGGTCCGCAATCTCGTCCTTCAACCGCGTGATGGCGGCCTTCAACTCCACGGTCCGCGGCGCGCTCGCCCTGCCTCCCGCAAGCTCCTGCTCGTACTGCCTGAGCTTCTGCTGACGGGGCGCAATGAAGCTGTTCTGCGCCTGCGAACGCTTCTCCCATCGATAACTCGTGCTGGGCTGGAATGTCGCCGAAGAGCCATCCACCTCGGGCACACGGTCCGCATCGGAGCCATCCTCATCGACATCCATGTCCGCCTGCACCAGCAGCACGCGACGCTTCGTGCCCGGATACTCCATCTCCAACACCGTCTCCGTATCGTAAAAATTGTGACGCGAGAGCAGGTTGTCCAACCGGTTCAAACTCGCCCGCAGGCTGGCCACTTTCAACCGGTAGAGCTCCTCGAAAGAGGGGGAAACCTTCGCCGTCTCCAGCAACCCCGGCAACTCCGGCAGCACCTTGGGAAGGAGTTCATTCAGACGCGTCAACTCCCCCAGATCTTGGTGCGCCTTGGGCACCTTCACCCTCACCGCCACCTCCACCTGATAGCTATCCAGTTCCGCGCGGTCATTGCTCGCCGTCGTCCCGTACTCCGTCTCCAACACCGCGCGATACCGCATACCGTTGAAAACCTTCCCGACTTCCAGCTTCCGGTTCGGAACGAAGGGAGGCGGGGGCGGAGTGGGGGTCGGCACCGGCGTCGGTGCAGGCGTGGGCGTCGGCGGTGCGACTGGCTCAGGCGGGCGCGGGCAGCCACAGAGCACCATCGCCATCAGCACCACAGCCCACCGACCGGAAGCCGCCATGCTGTTTTTTGCGCGCATACGCGTGTGCCTGAATCGGCTCCGGTGGGATGCGACCTATCCCTTCACCAAGCCCATCACGGCAAGCATCAGGCTCGCCAATCCCAGAAACCCGAGCACCCCGGCGGGCCAGATCGCCCGTCCCTTTTTGAAAAATGCGGGAACGAATTTGCCCGCCATTCCAAACGAACCCACCGCCACCAGCGCATAACCCAGCCCGGGCTGCGCGGCAGAAAGATAAGCACCGGCGAGCACCAACGTCCCGAGCAAGCCCCCCGCAATCAGCGAGGCCTTGCTGCCCGCCAGAAAACCCTGCACCGCACCCGCCAGCGTGAGCACTCCGAAGAGATAAAAGAAGAGTTGCATCCGCCCCCCTTAAAGCCCGGGAACCTTCTTGTCGAGAAAGCGCACCGCGTTTTCACCACGCACAACTTCGTACACTCGCCGCGGGCGCAACCAGATTGTCCCTCGACAACCCGCCCCCCGCAACGCCACAAGCGCCCGATGACCGTCAACCAACTCCGCGACCAGGCCCCCTTCACCACCAAGGACGGATCCACCATCCGCAGCCTCCTCGACCTCACCAACGCGCCCGTCCTCCAACAAAGCCTCGCTGAAGCCTGCGTGCCGGCAGGAAGCGCCACCCAGCGCCATTACCACAAGATCTCCGAGGAGTTTTACTTCCTCCTCGAAGGACACGGCACCATGGAGATCAACGGCGAATCCCGTTCCGTGGGCCCCGGCGACGCCATCCTCATCCCGGCCGGCGCGTGGCACACCATCCAAGCCATCGAACCCCTGCGCTTCCTGTGCTGCTGCGCGCCGCCCTACGCGCACGAAGACACCTACTTTGCCTGATCCGCACAGCGCACGGATTCGCGCAGACACCTCATGCCGGAACAGCCGCAGCCTCAGCCGGCGGCTCCACCCACCGCCCGTGCTCGCGGATCAAATCCTTGAGACGTTCCACCGCCTCCGCCTCCGGGATGTTGAACTTCACCGCCGTCTTTCCCACGTAAAGGTTCACCTTGCCCGGCGCACCGCCCACGTAACCAAAGTCCGCATCCGCCATCTCACCGGGCCCGTTCACGATGCACCCCATGATCGCGATCTTCACCCCCTTGAGATGCGACGTCGCCTCCTTGATCCGCGCCGTGGTCGTCTGCAGGTTGAAGAGCGTCCGCCCGCAACTCGGACACGCCACGTAGTCGGTTTTGAAAATCCTGCTCCCGGCCGCCTGAAGGATGTTGTAGCTGAGCCTCAACGCCTGCCCGGGCGCCTCCTCCCCCTGCACCAGCACGGCATCGCCGATGCCATCGCAAAGCAACCCACCGAGGTGCGTTGAGGCCACAAGCAGCTTGTCCAAAAACTCCCCACCACAGCCACCCGGCTGCAGCGTGTCCTTGAGTAAAATCGGATGGTGCGGCGCAAGCTTGCACGCCAGCAGCCGGAAAGCGGCCACCACGGAGATTCCCAGCCCGCCGACCACCGTCACCAAACACCCCTCACCGCGCGCATTGATCGCCGCCATCGCCGCATCGTCCCTCGGATCCACCTCCACCACACCCGCATCCTCAAAGATGAACTCCGGCTGGTAATCGCCCATCTGCGCCACCTTGTGCGCGATCTTCTCAAAACTCGCACGCCTCACCACCACCCGCACCAATTCCTCGCCCCCCACACGCACTTCGTCCGCCTTCGCGATCGTCTTCACCACCAAAGGCTGCGTCGCACGCCGCTGATACGTGAACGGATCCCATGGCAGCGCACCCGCGAAGCCCGGCGTCTCCTCCACTCCACTCCACCGAATCTGCGCAAGCGCACGCGCCACGGGAATCTCATGAATGCTGTCCTCCGTCAGCGACACCCGGATCGTGTCGCCAATCCCGTCCGCAAGCAGACTCCCAATCCCAATCGCACTCTTGATCCGCGCATCCTCGCCATCCCCAGCCTCTGTGACGCCGAGATGAATGGGATAATTCCAATCCGCCCCCTCCCCATCCAGACGCGCCACCAGCAACCGATACGCCTCGATCATCACCTTCGGATTCGAGGACTTCATCGAGAACACGAACTGGTGGTAATCCAGATCCCGTGCGATCCGCGCAAACTCCAGCGCGCTCTCCACCATCCCCAGCGGCGTGTCGCCATACCGGTTCATGATCCGGTCCGAAAGCGACCCGTGATTCGTCCCGATCCGCATCGCCACCCCTCGCGCCTTGCACGCCTCCACCAACGGCGCAAACCGCTCCCGGATCCTCCGCAACTCCGCCTCGTACTGCTCATCGGTGTACTCCACCACCTTGAACTTCTTCGAGTCCGCGTAATTGCCCGGGTTGATCCGCACCTTCTCCACCCACCGCACCGCCTCCATCGCCGCCTCGGGCTTGAAGTGAATGTCAGCCACGATCGGCACCCCGCACCCCTGCGCACGCAACCCCGCCACGATGTGCTCCAAATTGGCGGCGTCCTTCACCGTCGGCGCCGTGATGCGCACAATCTCGCAGCCCGCATCCGCCAGCGCCCGCGTCTGCGCAACGCTCGCCTCCGTGTCCATCGTGTCGCACGTGATCATCGACTGGACGCGAATGGGATGATCCCCGCCAAGACCGACACCGCCCACAAACACCTCGCGACTCCGCCGCCGCGCATGCCTGAACACCGAGGCGCAGTAGCTCATTTCTGCGCTTCGCTGGAGGCCGCCTTCGGACGCAGCTTCTTCTGCCCGGATCCCTGGAAAAGATCCTGCACGTCGAAGAAGAAGATGTAGACCATGAATCCGATGATCATCACGGCACACCCCGTCTGCACCGCCTCCAAGATCCGCAGGCTCACAGGACGCCGCCGGATCCCCTCGATGATCGCCAGCACAATGTGCCCGCCGTCCAGCACCGGAATCGGCAGCATGTTGAGCATCGCGAGGTTGATGTTCAGCACCACGCTGAACCAGAACGCCAGCCGCCATCCATCCGCGAAGTCCATCTGGAAGAAGCTGTAGTACACCCGCATCATCATCACCGGACCGCCCATGTGCTGAAGCTTCACGTCCGACTTCTTCGACGCCACGGCACCCACCGTGTCCACGATCGACATCCCGGCCTTGTAAAGCTGCTCCACCGGCCCCGGATGCACCAGCGCCGTCCGCCCACCCACGGTGAAGGCGATCCCAAGGTCATTGTCAAACTGCACCCCGATCATCGGCCGCCCCTCGCCCTCCACCGGCGTCGGCGTCACCTTCACCTGCTGCTTCGCACCCGCGCGTTCCAACTCCAGGTTCAGCTCCATAGCGCCTGCAGCTCGGATCGCCTCCAGAACCTTCTGCGCCGAGTTCAAAGCCACACCGTTCACCGAAAGCACACGGTCTCCACGCTGGACCCCGGCCGCTTCCGCAGGCAGCCCCTTCACCACATCCCCCACCAGCGCGCCAAGGACCGACACAGGCCCCACCTCCAGCTTCTGCCCATGCCGATCCACCCCCAGCCGCAGCGGGGCACCGGCATTCGCCGAAAGCAGCTCGCCCAACTGGCTCGGATGCAGGATCCGCACGCCATTGACCTCCACCACCGCATCCCCGACCAGCAAGCCGGCGGCCGCCGCAGAGGAACCAGCACCCACCTCCCCAACCACCGCCGTTTCAGCCGGCAGAATCGGCAGCCTCCGCACACCCTTCCGACTCCAGCTCTTGGTCGTGGGCACAGTCGGCTTGGTCTGCACCTGCAGCCGCTGTGGCTGTCCGCCCACCATCCGCTCAAGCTCCAGGGCAACCTTCTCCCCTTCGCTGCGGATGATCCGCCATTCGACACTCTCGTTCCCCA
The DNA here is from genome assembly GCA_945861435.1 of Chthoniobacter flavus. Taxonomy (GTDB): domain Bacteria; phylum Verrucomicrobiota; class Verrucomicrobiia; order Chthoniobacterales; family Chthoniobacteraceae; genus CAIURC01. Next base: position 5,219 of record CAMAUX010000017.1, read on the forward strand.
TCCCATGCCAGCGACTCACGGGAATCCCATCGATCGAAACAACCTTGTCCCCAGGCTGAAGACCATCCTTCTGGGCCCCCGAGTCGGGAAGCACATAGCCAATCACGGTGGTCGTCTCCGCCTCGCTCACCGGCCGCCCCACCCACCACACCGCCAGCGCAAACACGCACGCCAGCAGGAAACTGAAGAGCGGTCCCGCAAACGCGACGATCACCTTGTCCAACGCGGAAATCGGCGGCAACTGGTTGCGGTCGCTCTTCACCTCACCCTCCATCACCTCCATCGGCGCCAGTTGCGGCAGCGCCACAAACCCGCCGGCAGGAATCGATCCGAGGCTGTACACCACACCCCCGATCTCCTTCTCCCAAATCGGCTTCCCAAACCAAACGCCGAACTTCTCGATCACCAACCCCCGCCACCGAGCGGCGAGGAAGTGCCCCAGTTCATGGACGATGATCATCAGGTTGAAGAGGACCACGACCTCCAAACAGATGAAGAGGAATTTTAAGACGTTGGCGACCATAGGAAAAAGGCTGGGCTGGGGGCTCTTTGAAGCAGTTTCGGAAATGCGATTTGGGAGGCGTTACAGGGGACTGGAAAATCAGGCGGCAGGGCAACCCCGGCCGGGGAGCGCACTCCCCAAAGCAGGGCGCGCATCAGGTGCGGGGCGGCTTCCATTCAGAGCTGCGATCGGGGCTGCAATCATCATTGCGCAGCCCTTTCACGCGCCCATCGGTCCGCCCAGAGGATAGCATCCAGCGTGGGGTGCGCAACCGGGGCGTGCTCGCGCATCACCTTTTCCACTACCTCCCAGATCTGCGGAAACGCACAGCGCCCCTCCAGAAACCGGGCCACCGCCACCTCGTTGGCTGCATTCAAAACCGCCGGCAAGGTCCCCCCCTCGCTTCCCGCCCATCGCGCAAGGTCCAGCGCCGGAAAATCCGCATACCGCGGCTCCTCAAACTCCAGCCTCCCCAGCGCCGCAAGATCCAACGGCCGCAGCGAGTTCGGCACCCGCTCCGGCCAGGTGACCGCGTACTGGATGGGAAAACACATGTCGCTCACCGAGAGCTGCGCCAGCATGGAACGATCGATGAACTCCACCATCGAATGGATCACGCTCTGGGGATGCACCACCACCTCCACCTTCGCCATCTCCACCGAAAACAACCACCGCGCCTCAATCATCTCCAAGCCCTTGTTGAAGAGCGTCGCGGAGTCGATGGTGATCTTCGGACCCATGTTCCATGTCGGATGCTTGAGCGCCTGCTCCACCGTCACCCCCCCCAACGCCGCCGCCGGCAACTGCCGGAACGGCCCCCCGCTCGCCGTCAAAATCAGCCGCGACACACTCGCCGGATCCTGCCCCTGCAAACACTGGAAAATCGCATTGTGCTCGCTGTCCACCGGCAGCACCTGCACCCCCTTGCGCCGCGCCGCCTCCATCACCGCCTCCCCCGCCATCACAAGGATCTCCTTGGACGCCACCGCCAGATCCTTGCCCGCCTCGATCGCAGCCAACGCCGGCCGCAACCCCCCAGTCCCCACGATCGCCACCAACACCATGTCCGCCTCCGGCATCGTCGCCAACTCCACAAGCTCCTCCTCCCGCCCGTCCCCGGAAAGACAGAGGCGCGCCCCCGGAAATTCCCGCCCCGCAGCCTCCAGCTTCTCCCGGTTGGAATGCGCCGACATCCCCACAATCTCCATCCGCTCGGGGATGTCGCGCGCCACCTTCCGGGCACTCTGGCCGATCGACCCCGTCGCCCCCAGCACCACCACACGCCGCCTTCTCATGCGCCGGAAACTTGAAGCCGCAGGTAAAAGAACAACAGCGGCGCGGTGAACAGGATCGAGTCGATCAAATCCAGCGCCCCGCCGATTCCCGGAAGAAAGGCCCCGGAATCCTTCGCCCCCGCGCTGCGCTTGACGATCGATTCGGCGAGGTCGCCCACCACCGCCGCAAACCCCAGCACCAACCCCAACACCGCCGCACTCCCGGGCTGCAGGAAGGACAGCTTGTCCGGAATCAGCACCACCAACCCCCACGCTCCGCCGGTCGAAAACGCCAGCGCACCGAGGAATCCCTCCCATGTTTTCTTCGGCGAAATATGGGGCACCAGCAGATGCCGGCCGCAGAGCGATCCGGTGACGTACGCGCCCATGTCGCTGAACTTCGTCACCAGCACCAGCCAGAGCACATAGAAATGCCCCGTCAGATGCCCCGCAGCATCGCGCGGCATCAGGTAAACCACCTTCCCCACAAATCCAAACAGCCAAGGCACATACATCAGCCCGAAGAAGGTGTACGCCATCGACTCCAGCGGCGCCCCATCCCGCGTCCCCTCAAACATCTGCCGCGAAAAGATCACCAGAAGCAGCCCCACCAGAGCCGCAGTCTCCACCACATACGATCCCTCCGGCCCGAACGTCTTCAGGCAGTAAAACGTGCCAATATTCAGCAGCGCCCCACACACCAACCCGATTCCCTTGAAATGCGGAAGCCCTCGGACCTCCAGCATCCGGAAATATTCCCAAAGCCCCACCATCGCGAGCCCCCCGATCAACCCCATGAACCCGAGCTCATACCCCGTCAGGATGATCGTGAGCGACACACCCCACAGAACCACCGAGCTGCCGAGTCGGCGCAGGAAGACAATCTGGTTGGGGGTCATGCGAGCGCGCGGAGAATCTGACAGGTGCTCCACCTTGGCAAGCCTCCCTTATCACCCCCTCCGGGTCTGCCGACCCCCTCCCTCAAACCCCATGGTGCAGCGCATCCGTGCTCCGCCCCCCGTGCTCCCAGCGCAGATACCCCCCAATCGCACGGCTCACATACCCCTTGGCCGCCCCCACCGCATCCACCAGCGGCAATCCGCACCCCAGCCCCGCTGCAATCGCCGCCGAATACGTGCACCCCGTCCCATGCGTCGACACCCCGGGCACATACGCCGACCGGAACTCGTGCACCTCCCCCCCCCTGCACAGCAAGTCCACCGCCTCACTCCCCTTCAGATGCCCCCCCTTGATCAAAAAGGCCGTCCCGTGCAGATGGGACAGCGCCGCGCCCGCCTCGCGCATCTCCCCTAGACTGGACACCGGCCGCCCCCAGAGCGCCCGCACCTCGTCGAGATTGGGCGTCACCACAGCCGCCAGCGGGAAAAGCTCGCTCTGGTAAAGGGCCACGGCGTTCTCGCTCACCAGCGCATCGCCACTGGTGGCCACCATCACGGGATCCACCACCAGCGGCGGCAGCCCCCCCTCCTCCCGAGCCAGATCCCGCAGCAACGCACAAACGCCTCGGATGACCTCCGCCGAATACAGCATCCCCGTCTTCATCGCCCCGATCGGGAACGCTCCAAAAAGCAGTCGCACCTGCTCGAGCACCACCTCCACCGGCACCGCGTGGATGGCGCTCACGCGGCCCGGCACCTCGGCCACCACACAAGTCACCGCCGTCACCCCGTACACCCCATTGGCAGAAAAAGTCTTCAAATCTGCCTGCACACCGGCACCCGCACTGTTGTCGGAACCGGCAATCGAGAGCACCACGGGAAGTTTCGCCATCCGACACAAAGCAGGCTGGACGCGCCGCTAAATCAAGGATGAAGGTGGCCGCCATCTCCAGACCACCCCATGACGCCACCCCTTGTTGAACTCGCAGGCCTCCGCGTCTCCGTCGACCGCGTAGTCTACATGCCCCAGCTCGAAGCCCCCCCGGACCGCCCCCACCCCTTCGTCTATTTCATCACCATCCACAACGAATCCCCTCAAACCGTCACCATCAAGGGACGCAAATGGATCGTCACCGACGAGGATCAGCGCTGCCTCGTCGTCGAGGGCGACGGGGTGGTTGGCAAATTCCCCCGCCTCGAGCCGGGTGAAAAGTTCTCCTATAACAGCTACCACACCGCCGCTGGTGACTGCGTCGCCGAGGGCGCATTCTTCGGACTCACCGAGGAGGGCGACGCCGTCTTCACCCGCATCCCGCAGTTCCCCATGCAGCCCCCCGCCTAGCGCGCAGTGGCAGTGGCGCGACCGACGTCAGTCCCGGTCCGTCACCACGCGCTCCACCCCTTGGTCATGCTCCTCCATGGGCAGGGCCTCCACGCGCTGGAACTCAAAACACACACCGATCCTCCGCGCCCGCAGTTCCGCACGCGCCAGCAGCCGGTCATAGAATCCGCCCCCCCGCCCAAGTCGTTCGCCCGCACGCGTGAACGCCATCCCGGGCACCAACAGCAGATCCAAATCGCCAAGCGCCACCTCCGGAAGATGCGCCCCGGGTTCCCGCAACCCCCACCGCGATGCTTCCATGCCCGCAGGATCCTGCACCGCCCGGAATACCAACTCCTCCCCGCGCACAGCCGGATAACAAAGGCGCCGCCCCCCCACGCGAGACCAGAGCATCTCCACATCCGGCTCGCCCTGATGAGGTGCGAACACTCCCACCGTGCCGGCTCCCATCCACGCGGGATCCAGCAGCAAATTCGCACACAGCAGCGCTGAACGCCGCGCATGCAGCTCCGCCGACTGCTGCTGCAGCAACACACGCATCCGCCCACGCATTTCCGCCTTCGCACTCATCCGCGTCCCTTACAAAACCAGCGCCCTGCACGCGAGGACCAATCCATCGCATCCGCAGCAGAGAAAGTTTTGCGCACCAACGTCATCCGACTGTAGGGTCAGATCGTGGCCAACCCCTTCGAAAGGCTCCGGAAGCCCAAGGCCCAGATTCAAAAGTCCCGAGCCGCCGAATCCGGCGAGCCTCTTGCCGTCCAGAAGATCAGCCTCAAGCCCAACCCGAACTGGCTCAAGCGCAACTTCCTCACGCAAGTCCTTATTCCGTCGCTATTTGCCAAGCGATCCGGAACCCTCGCCAGCCCGGACTTCCCCAAGCTCGAGGACGGCCAGATGGGCCTCACGTGGATCGGTCACGCCTCCTTCCTCCTCCAAGGCGCCGGGCACAACGTGCTCATCGACCCCAACTGGGCCAAGTGGCTCAAGGGCATCAAACGCGTGCGCCACCCCGGCCTCCACCTGCGCGATCTTCCCTCCATCGATCTCGTCCTCGTCACCCACGCCCACTTCGATCACCTCGACCGCTCCACCCTGCGCGAAGTCGCATCCGACCAACCCATCGTCGTCCCCTTCGAAGTCGGCAACCTCGTCCACGACCTCGGCTTCCGCAGCGTCCATGAACTCCACTATTGGGAGGCGTACGCCCTCGGCCCCCTCAAGATCACCCTCACCCCCTGCCACCACTGGGGCGCCCGCATGCTCCACGACTCCCACCGCGGCTTCGGCGGCTACATCGTCGAGGCAGGCGGCCGCACCATCTACCACTGCGGCGACACCGCCTACTTCGACGGCTTCAAGGAAATCGGCCAGCGCCACCAGATCGACGTCGCCCTCCTGCCCATCGGCGCCTACGACCCTCCCAGCGGACGCGAGGTCCACATGAACCCCGAACAAGCCGTCCAAGCCTTCATCGAACTCGGCGCTCGCCGGCTCGTCCCCATGCACTACGGCAGCTTCCGCCTCAGCTACGAGCCTCCGGAAGAACCCCTCGAACGCCTCCTCGCCTGCGCACAAGCCCGCGGCATCGCGGACCGTGTCCAAGTGATGACCGAGGGCACTCCCCTCGTGTTCTAAGCCAGCCCTCCAGTCTCCAGTCTCCAGACGCCCCTGCGCCCTCAGCGCTTCTTGAGCTGCGCGTTCCAGGAGTCGATGTTCGTCTTCTGCGCGCTGAAAAGCTCGTCCACAGGATCCAAAATCTCGATCCCCTCGATCGCGTCCCCCTGCTTCACCGTATCCACCACCATCTGGCCGGACGTCACATGCCCGAACACCGAGTGCTTCTTATCCAAATGCGGACACGGCACGTGCGTGATGAAGAACTGGCTCCCATTCGTCCGCGGCCCCGCATTCGCCATCGAAAAGACCCCGGCCTTGTCATGCCTGAGCGACGGCTCGAACTCGTCATCGAATCGGTACCCCGGGCCACCCGTGCCTGTCCCCGTCGGATCCCCGCCCTGAATCATGAAGGCCTTGATCACACGGTGAAAAGTCACCCCGTCGTAATAGCCCGTCTTCGCGAGGTTCAAGAAATTCGCCACCGTCATCGGCACCTTGCTGGCGAAGAGCGTCGCCTCGATGTTGCCCCTGCTGGTCTTCAAAATCACACGGATGTCGTTCATGGCTGTTTGGATAGTGTTGGGAGTTGCGAAATCGGCGCGCACTCTCTGCCAGCCCACCCCTTCAAACGCAAGCGCTGAACCTCCCCGCCAAACCCATTTCAAACCGGGTGCAGTGAATCCGCAGGACCACGACTTGCCCCTCTGAAGCCCGACCTGCGGACAATGTCAAAGCACCCGCCCGCTGAAGGATCATGGCACGATCAACGGCCGGAGCTTGAGCGACTGGATCAGCACAGAAACCGAATGGACCGCGGAACCTGATCGCACGGCATCCATGAAAACCACGGGCAGGTCACACACAGTGCCGCCATCTCCACTGCAATCCATCCCCGCTCCCCCCTTCTTCCCTGTGCCTAACATACCAAGAAATGTTCGCAGCTTTAGCTTGGTCGCAGCGACGACGGGCGGCGTTTACCTCTGCTACTTGATCGCCGCACCCTTCTTGTCAGCACTCACTTGGGCTCTGGCTCTCACCGTGCTGTTCTCCCCCTTTCAAGTCTGGCTTGAGTCAAAGCTGAAACACCCAAACCTAGCCGCCATGGTCGCCGTCCTGGTGATCGGCGCCATCGTGGTCGTCCCAACCACTTTCGTTGTTCAGCACCTCGTTGGTCAGGCCGCCAAAGGAACTGAAATCATCGAGAAGAAAATCAGTTCGGGCGAGTGGCGGCGCGCCATTCAAGCGCAACCCCGCCTGGCCCCCATCGCTGACAAAATACAGCGGGATCTGGACCTTCAGGGAGCCGTGCAGACTCTCGCTTCCTGGCTCAGCACCACCGCTGGATCCCTCGTCACAGGCTCAGTCTTTCAGGCGATCAATTTCTGCATCGTCTTCTATCTGCTGTTCTTTTTCCTCCGGGACCGACGCATCGCTCTGCACTCGTTTCTCATTCTCTCTCCACTTTCGAAGACCGAGATGGAAACCATGCTCGGACGCATCAGCGACACCATTCACGCCACTGCGTATGGCACGCTGGCGGTCTCCTCAGTCCAGGGGTTATTAGGCGGATTAATGTTTTGGTGGTTGGGTTTGCCCGCTCCGCTTCTGTGGGGCGTGGTGATGGCCTTCCTCGCCGTCATTCCAATGCTTGGCGCTTTTGTCGTGTGGATTCCCGCCGTGGGATTTCTTGCTCTCGAAGGCAGTTGGGGCAAGGCGCTCACTCTTATCCTCTGGGGAATGTTCGTCGTAGGGACGGTCGATAATCTCCTGCGCCCCATCCTCGTCGGCAACCGCCTCAAAATGCACACCGTCCTCGCCTTCCTCTCCGTCGTCGGCGGATTGATGCTCTTCGGCCCCGCCGGCCTTATTTTAGGACCTGTGGCGCTCACCATCACCACCATGCTGCTCGAGATCTGGCGCGCTCGCTCCAACCACAGGCCGGGCCTTCCTTAAAAGCGGACAGTGATCCCTTGAAACACGCACCGGATTGTCCGCCCCATGGCGCCATGAGGCACTCTTCCAGACGGCGCTGAACGCTGCGCTCGAAAAAGTCCGCGCAGATCGTCCACAGCACAGGGCGCACGGACGGGAAACCTCCCAGAAGCCGGGCCGCCGAGCTTCCCAGCCGATCCTCACATCGAGGCCGCGCAAGTTGGCACCCAGTATTGATGTTGAACGTGACCTCTCTCTCGAACCCCAGCCCCACCTCCCGCCGCCATCGCTAAACCTCACCAGATATTAGACGGAAAACGGCGTACCACCTGAAAAAAACAGCGTGGTGATGGATTCTCGTTACTTGAGATCACTACCAGCATGGCCATGATGTTCCGGGGTTCATCCCCGCTTCCCTCATCCGCAAAAGCTCACTGCCGAAAACATGAAGATCCGAAGCCGACTCGCTCAAACGCTCCTCTCCGCAAGCCTTGGCTTGGCCGCCGCCGCGCACGCAGCCCAACCGTTTGAAGCATTCCTGGAAAAGCATTGCGTCCGCTGCCACGGTCCCGAGAAGGAAAAGGGGGATTTGCGCATCGACCGACTCTCGCGCGATTTCAAATTGGGCGCCGACACGCACCACTGGGCCGAGGTGATCGAACAGGTCAACTCCGGCGAGATGCCTCCAAAAAAGGAGAAAAAGCCGACGCAGGACGAGATCGCCGCTTTTGTCACAGGCCTCGACTCCCTGATCAAAGAGGGCCGCGCAGCGCGGATGGCCGCCCGCCCGGCAGTCGCACACTACCGCCTCAGTCGTAAAGAGTATCAAAACACAGTCTATGACCTGCTCGGCGTGCGCTATGATCCCACAAAGCCGGGAGAACTGAACGAAGACACCCTCTGGCACGGAGTCGAGCGCATCGGCTCGCAACTGTCCCTCTCCCCCTCGCATGTGGACCGCTATTACCGCGCCGCGGAACTCGTGCTCGACCGCGCCTTCCCTGCCACCGCTTTGGGCGAGGCGCGCAAAGTCCTCAAAACCGCGGCCGAACTGCGCTACGGCGGCGGGAAGGACCAGCAGGTCGCCATGGACCGTTTCGGCATCAAGCGGCCGCTGCGCTATCTGCTGTTTCCCGGCACCACCCAGAACGCGCTCTCGTCCGGCTGGTTTGGGAAGTCGGGCCCGGAGCACAGCGGGCTCTACAAAGTCCGCCTCCAAGCCAGCGGCATCCGTCCGATCGGAGGCCAGCCTGCGCACCTGAGCATCGGCAAGCGAACCAGCGAGGAGACCGTGGACGGCCTCGTCGAATTCGATGTCACGGCGCCGGAGGACAAGCCGCAGGTGTATGAGTTCGAGGTGTTCCTCGAAATGCCGGCTTCGCTCGACTTCTGCGTGGTGGCCACCGACGTGGTGGACCGCAGGGCGGGCGCGGCTTTCCGCGGTGCGCTCGGCAGCCGGAACGGTTACATCTTCACGCACAGCAGCGAGACTTTACTCCTGAATCCGAATGCGCCGCAGATGTTCGATGACAAAGGCAACGGTCTGTTCTCCACGGTGCTACTGGATTGGATCGAATGGGAGGGACCCCTGGTGTCCGAGGCGGAAAAATCGCGGCGCAAGGATGTGGTGCCGCCAGATGACGCCACGGCAGAGGTGGTGGCCGAACATTTGCAACGTTTCGCCGAGCGTACGTGGCGGCGGCCGGTGAAGCAGGAGGAACTCGCGGAATATCTGCAATCATTCCGCACGGAGCGCGAGGCGGGCGAGAAAATGGCCGATGCCTATCGCGTCGCATTGCAGGGCGTGCTGACCTCGCGGCATTTCATTTACATCGTCGAGGGCGCCCCGGTGACCCGCGAGCGTCTCACCGATTCGGAACTCGCCACGCGACTCTCGTTTTTCCTGTGGAGTTCGATGCCGGACGATGCGCTTTTCACCGCAGCCAAAGGAGGGAAGCTCAGCGGTGATGCACTCCAAAAGGAAGTGGACCGCATGCTCGCGGACAGCAAGGCCAGCCGCTTCATCGATGACTTCGCGCGACAGTGGATGCAACTGCACCGCGTGGGCATGTTCCCGCCGGACAAAAAACTCTACCCCAGTTACGACGCATGGCTCGAAGCCAGCATGCGCACGGAACCCGTGGAGTTCTTCCGCGAGATGTTCTCCAAAAACATCCCCATCGAGAGCTTCATCGATTCCGACTGGACCACAGCAAATCCGCGGCTCTGCGATTTCTACGGACTACCGGAGCCCACGAAGGGCGGATTCCAACGCGTGTCGCTCAAGCCCGAGAATCGTCGCGGCGGTCTGCTTACGATGGGCGCGGTGCTTGGGCTGACCTCGGACGGCACGCGGCATCGTCCGGTGCATCGCGGTGTCTGGCTCAGCGAAGTGGTTCTCGGCAAGACTCCACCACCGCCACCGGCGAACGTACCCGCCATCGAACCCCCAACGCAGCAAAGCCCCAAAGCCACGCTGCGCCAAAAGATCGAGGCACACCGCGACAACGCGAACTGCGCCGCCTGCCACGCGAAGATCGATCCGCTGGGCATCGCGTGGGACAACTACGATGCCATCGGCCAGTGGCGCACTCGTGAAAAAATCCCAGCGGGAACCGGCGAGGACCCCTTGATCAATCCCGCGGGTTCGATGCCCGATGGCCGCGCCTTCAAAGACGCCAACGAGTTCAAACAACGCCTCCTTGAAGACCGCGACAAGGTCGCCCACGCCTTCATCGAGCATCTCTGCACTTACGGCCTCCGCCGCCCCGTCGCCTTCGACGACCAGGAGGATCTCAAAGCCATCCAAGCCGAGGCGAAGAAGAACAGTTACCGGGTCAAAGACATCGTCCGCGCCGTGGCCCTGTCCGATCTCATGCGCAAACGCTGACTCATTGTTCGTGGTTCTTTGTTCGTGGTTCTTCGTTGCCCAGCGAGAAGCCAAAACTGCGAACCAACAACGAGGAACCAAGAACTAAGAACATGAAAATATCACGCTTTGAAGACATTGAAGGCCGGCAGTTGGCACGGGAGCTAACGCGGCAGGTCTATGACGTTGCGATGCGCGGAGCGTTTGCGAAAGACTTTGGACTGCGAGATCAGATCACCCGTGCGTCGGGCTCGGCCATGCACAATATCGCCGAAGGATTCGACGGAGGGAGTAATGCCGAGTTCGTCAAGTTCCTGCGCTATTCCCAGCGTTCATGTTCGGAGGTTCAGAGCCAGCTCTACGTGGCTTCGGATCAGTCCTACATCTCTCAGGAGGAGTTTGATGGCATCTACAACCAATCCGCGCTCACCCATGCCAAAGTCGGCGGTTCTATCCGCTATCTCCTGACCACCCCCAATCCCCGCTGACCCCTCTCCAACCAAGAACCAAGAACCCTCATGAACTACCTCTCCCAATCCTGGCTCATCAACCGCCGCCACGCTCTCAAGGCCCTCGGCACTTTCATCTCACTGCCCATGCTCGAGTGCATGCTGCCGCTGCGCGCCGCGGAAAAAACCGCAGCCGCCACGCCCAAGCGCAGCGCCTTCATCTACCTCGCCAATGGCGTCCACTCGCTCAACTACCAGATCCTCAAGACGGGCAGGGATTACGAGTTCTCCCGATCGCTGAAGCCGCTGGAGAAACATCGCGAGGTCATCACGCCCATCAGCGGACTGCATCACCCGGGCGCCCTCGGCCACCATCACAATTGCATCTCCGTCTGGCTCACCGGCGCCAAGATCGGGCCGTCGGATCGCAACACCATCTCCGTGGACCAGAAGATGGCCGAGCTCACCGCGCCGCATACGCGTTATAACTCAATGGAGGTCGCCCTCACGGGATCCTCGCTCGCATGGACGGCGGACGGCGTGCAGCTGCCCTCGCTGCGCCGTTGCAGCGAGATCTTCGCTTCGCTCTTCGAGGAACCGAAGGGCGGAAAAATGGCCCAGCGTCGCGCCTTGCGCCGGAAGGGCAGCGTGCTCGATGCCAACCTCGCGGAAGTCCGCCAACTCGAAAAAAAGATGGGCGCAGAGGACAAGGGCCGCATGGAGCAATACCTCACCTCAGTGCGCGAGGCGGAAATCCGCACGCGACGCGCCGATGCATGGCTCGACACGCCGTTGCCCGTCGTCTCAGACGCCGACCGCAAGCGCACCAACCGCGACATCGCCGCCACCATGGCGGGCGATTATTTCCGCACCGTCTATGACCTCATGGTGCTCGCGTTTCAGACCGATGTGACCCGCGTCGCCACCTTCAGCCTCGGCGGCGAGGGCGATGCCTTTTCCATTCCTGAGATCGGCATCACCGAGTCGCGCCACCAGCTCAGCCATCACGGCGGCGATGCCGGCTACATGGAGAAGCTCACCAACTACGACACCTTCGCCATCGAGCAGTTCAGCTACTTCCTCACCCGCCTCTCGGAGACCAAGGACCTCGGAGGCAAGCCGCTCCTCGGCTCGACGATGGCACTCTTCGGCAGCGGCATGTGCTACGGCCACAGCCACGGCAACGCGAATCTCCCACTCGTGCTCGCCGGCGGCTCCGACCTCGGCCTGAAGCACGGCAGCCACATCGACTTCAACAAGGACGCCAAAGGCTTCGAAGGCTATGCGATCGGTGCCGACGGCGCGCTCACCTCCGCGCACTACCAAGTCTGCAGCCGCCCGGTGAACTCGGATGCCCGCATGAGCAACCTGCTGGCCCTCATGGCCCAGCGCATGGGCGTGGAAACCGACAAGTTCGGCGACAGCAATAAAGTCATCGCTCTGTAGAAACGTTCTTTGTGCCTGGTTCTTGGCTCTTGGTTCCCCGTTCGTGGTTCAGAGTGCTTGCGTGTTCGCTCGTCGTTCAAACGACTGCCTTCAGCGAACAACCAAGCACAAAGAACCAAGAACTAGGAACCAGCCTAGCCGAACCCTTCCGCCCCGAACCGGGCAAGTTCCCTCCCCTGGAAAAAGCGCATGCTTACCGAGGCGAACTCGTCTTCGTCGATCACGTCAACCGCCGCGGCAGCATCCGCGTGCAGGGAGGCGCCGAGGTGTTCTTTCAACATGTTCCGCAGCCCTTCGCAATGCTGCCTTATGGCGTTGTCCGCTATCACGGCGCACCCGCTGATCTGAGAAACATCCCGCTGGGGACCATGGTGCACGTCCGCGCCTTTCTCCCGCCGGACCCGGCGTTGTCCTCCGTGCCGATCGTCCAAAAACCCACGGTCGATCAGCCCGCCGAAAACCACGTCATTCTCCTCGAAGACGAGCCCAGCCACTGCCTGCGCGAGGGACTGCGTTGGAAGCTGAAGGAAGTGGATCTCGAGAAAGGCCAGACAAAGATCACAGCCACCCTCGAACCAAACGCCGGCGGCGACGGCAAGGCGGCCGAACACACCATCACCCTTGATGAAGGCACCCGCATCTGGCGGGGCCGCGAGTGTCTCGGAGTCGCCGACCTCATCGCCGAGGGCGCCTGGCCTGCGGACGGGAAAAAAGCGCTCGGCGGCCAGTCCGTCATTCTCGGACTCAGCTGGCTGCCAGCGGGCACATGGGAAAACCGGGTCGAGAACCAGTTTCACCTCACCGATCTCTGGCTCGATGACACTGCCATGCAGCGCTCCGCCAGCCAGCAGACGGGCATGCACAAATCCCTGATCCGCACCCGCCTCATGCCCGCCTGGGTGGATGCCGTCGAGTATGGAAAGTTCGGCCGGGCGACGGTGACGGCCACCCTGTTCGGCGGCATGGACGAGTCTCTCTACGCGGATTTCAAAAAAGGGGTCGAGGGTGTGATGACTTCGGCGGAGAACACCTTGAAGCCTTGGTCTAGCATCGTCAGTTCCTCGCACATCGCCTCGAAGGGCCGCATCCTCGAAGTCACCAAGACCGACACCGAGCCGCCCTTTGGAAGCAGCGGCATCCAGATCCGCTTCGAGACCGACCTCATCATCGAGGGCATCCGCCCCGGCAGGGTCGTCCGCGTCCGGCCCGCCACCTGGCCCCATGTGTCGGCCCCTCGGGAGGAATACCTCATCGACCATCGCTCCGGTCTCGATGACCGATTCCCGACCCCGGCCATTTTTCCGAAGTACTGATCCTCACATGAAACCGTTCTTCGTTCTTTGTTCTTTGTTCTTTGTTACTCGCTCTCGGTCTGTGCTCGGCCGGTCGTTGTTGGCCCTCGTTTTTTCGTTCGCCGTTCATCTGCCCGCCGCCAGCGAAGAACCAAAAACGAAGAACCAAGAACAACGAACAACCAACCAAGAACAACGAACCAAGAACCAGGAACAACGAACCGAACCCTTCCACCCCGAACCCGGCAAGTTTCCGCCGTTGGAAAAAGCGCACGCCTACCGTGGTGAACTCGTCTTCGTGGATCACGCAAACCGCCGCGGCAGCCTTCGTGTGGAGGGCTCGGGCAAGTTTTATCGAAACGACCCGCACCCATTCGCCATGCTCCCGTATGGCATCGTGCGCTATCAAGGCGCCACCGCGGACCTGCGCGACATCCCGCTCGGTACGGTGATGCATGCGCGGGCCTTCCTCCCGCCGGACCCGAAGACCTCCGCCGTCCCCGTCTTGCCAGTGGACAGCAAGTCGAAGGACGCCGGTCACTATCGCGGTACCGGCATCTTCCCCGCCGAGAACCACGTGCTGCTGCTCGAGGACGAGCCCAGCCACTGCCTGCGCGAGGGACTCGTATGGAAGCTGCGCGAGGTGGTGATGAATCAGGGAGAGGGAACCATCACCGCCACCCGCGAACCCAAGCAAGGCGGCGACGCCAAGGCGCTCGAGGGCATGATGACCTTCGACTCCGCCACCCGCATCTGGCGCGGCAGCGAGCGCATCGGAGTTGCACGCATGATTGCCGAGGCAGCATGGCCCGCCAGTGGAAAGAAAAACCTCGGCGGGCAGCCCGTTCATCTCGGGATCACTTGGAAACCTGCGCCGGGTGAAGGGTTGGGCGGTGCCTTCACCCGTTTTCACATCTCGGATATCTGGCTGGACGAGACCGCCATCGAACAGGCCGCCGAATTTCAGACCGAGACGCACAAAGCCTTCATCCGGGGCCGCTGGATGCCAGCCTGGGTGGATGCAGTCGAGTATGGCAAACTCGGTCGCGCCACCGTCACCGCGACTCTTTTCGGCGGCATGGATCCCTCCCTTTACGCCGACTTCCAGAAAGGCGTGCAGGCACAAGCGAACGGAGCCGAGAACACCTTGAAGCATGCAGGCGGCCACTACGGCCCCGGCCACATCGCCTCCAGTGGCCAGATCACGGCCGTCACCAAGGCCGACGGGATAATCCCACTCGGCTCCAGCGGCATTCAGATCCAATTCGAGACCGACCTCATCATCGAAGGCATCCGGCCCACACGCGTCATCCGGGTCCGCCCGCAAAGCTGGCCCAGCAGGCAAGTGCCCCGCGAAGAATACGTCAACGACAGCCTCGCAGAGCGCTTCCCGACCCCGTCAATTTTTCCCAAATACTAATCCGATGATGAAACCGTTCTCCGCTCTTTGTTCTTCGCTCTTGGTTACTCGCTCTCGGTCTGTGCTTGGCCCGTCGTTGTTAGCCCTCGTTTGTTCGTTCGCCATTCATCTGCCCGCCGCCAGCGAAGAACCAAAAACCAAGAACCAGGAACAAGGAACCGAACCCTTCCGCCCCGAAGCCGGTAAGTTCCCCCCCTTGGAAAAAGCGCACTCCTACCGAGGCGAACTCGTTTTCGTGGACCATGCGACCCGCCGCGGCAGCATCCGCGTGCAAGGAGCGGGCACGTATTTCCGAAACTCCCCGCATCCTTTCACCATGCTCCCGTACGGCATGGTGCGCTACCACGGCGCACCGGCGGATCTTCGGGACATCCCTCTGGGCACCGTCATGCATGTCCGCGCCTTTCTCCCGCCGGACCCGAAGAACTCCTCCGTGCCGGTGTTGCCGGTCAACAACCGCGAGAAAACCGCGGGCTATAGTGGCTCCGGTATCGCGCCCGCCGAGAACCACGTCCTCCTTCTCGAAGACGAACCCAGCCATTGCCAGCGCGAGGGAACGGTCTGGAAGCTCAAGGAAGTGGACCTCAAAAACAACGCGGGGATGATCGTCGCCAGTCTCGAACCCAAGCAGGGCGCAGACGGCAAGGCCAGCGAGGAGAAGATGACCTTCGACGCCGCCACCCGCATCTGGCGCGGTCGCGAATGCCTCGAGATCGCGGACCTCATCACCGAGGGTGCATGGCCTGCGGAGGGAAAGAAATCCCTCGATGGCCAGACCGTCCTGCTCGGCATCACTTGGAGGCCCACTCCGGATGGCGTGTTTACTCGCTTCCACATCTCGGACATCTGGCTCGATGAGGCCGCTTCGCAACGCGCCGCACACCTCCAAACCGAGGTGCACAAGGCTTTCATCCGCAGCCGCTGGATGCCCGCGTGGATCGATGCCGTCGAGTATGGCAAGTTCGGCCGCGCAACGGTGACCGCGACTTTGTTCGGCGGCATGGATCCCGCCCTCTACGCAGATTTCAAAAAGGATGCCCCGGCCTTGATGAATGGAGCCGAGAGCACCTTGAAGCACACCCACGGCAGCTACGGCCCCGCACACATGGCCTCAAGGGGCTCTCTCTTGGATGCCACGAAGTCGTCTGGAGAAGCGCCCATGGGCAGCAGCGGCATTCAGATCCGTTTTGAAACCGATCTCATCATCGAGGGCATCCGTCCCGGCAGAGTCGTCCGTGTGCGCCCCAAGGAATGGCCCCAGGTCGACCTGCCTCGTGAGGAATTCCTCGCAGACGCCCCTGAAGAACGTTTTCCAACTCCGGCCATCTTCCAGAAGTACTGACGCGGGCTGAATTCTGTTCTTAGTTCTTAGTTCTTAGTTCTTGGTTCTTCGCCGACCCGCGAGACGTCGGGCAACCTGCGCGTCCTCATGCACAGCGCATCAGCGCGAAAATCGACCACTTCTGCGCCTGCAATAGATCCCTCCACCTATGACACGCATCGCCTTTCCACTCTGGCTCGCGCCCCTGTGCCTCGGCCTTTCCCTTCTTGCCAATCCCGCCCCCGCTGCGGACGAACCGTTCCGACCCGAGACCGGAAAATTCCCCCCTTTGGAAAAGGCGCACTCTTACCGGGGTGAACTCGTGTTCGTCGACCATGCGAACCGCCGCGGCAGCATCCGCGTGGAGGGAAAGGGCCAGTTCCGTAGAAACAACCCGCACCCCTTCGTCCTGCTTCCCTACGGCATGGTCCGTTATCACGGCGCGCCGGCCGACCTCAGAGACGTTCCGCTCGGCACCATCATACGCGTCCATGCCTTTCTCCCGCCGGACCCCAAGACCTCCGCCGTGCCAGTGCTGCCGATCAACAACAAGACGAACACACAAGGCTTTCGCGACATCGGCACGGCACCCGCCGAGAACCACGTCCTCCTGATCGAGGACGAGCCCAGTCTCTGCCTGCGGGAGGGCAAAGTCTGGAAGCTCAGAGAGGTCGACCTCAAGAACCACGAAGGCCTGATCATCGCCAGCCGCGATCCGAACCAAGGCGGGACCGCCGAAGCGATCGAGGAAACGATGACCTTCGATGACGCCACCCGCATCTGGCGCGGCCGCGAATGCCTCGCAATCGAGGACCTGATCGCTGAGGGCGCCTGGCCCGCCAAGGACAAGAAATCCCTCGGCAACCAAGCCGTCCTGCTGGGACTCACGTGGAAGCCCACGCTGGGCGGTATTTTCAGCCGCTTCCACATCTCGGACATCTGGCTCGACGACGACGCCATGCAACGCTCCACCAACAACCAAACCAAGGCCCACAAAGCCTTCGTCCGCAGTCGCTGGATGCCCGCATGGATCGATGCCGTGGAGTATGGCAAGTTCGGGCGCGCCACCGTGACCGCGACCTTGTTCGGTGGAATGGCCCCCTCTCTCTATGCCGATTTCAAGAAGGGCTCTCAGGCAATGGTCAACGGGGTCGAGAACACCTTGAAGCACACCGAGGGCGGCACCGCGGGCCCCTCACAAATGGCGGCACGTGGCCCCATCCTCGATGTCACCAAGACACCCGGCGAAGCCCCTCTCGGCAGCAGCGGCATCCAGATCCGTTTTGAGACCGACCTCATCACCGAGGGAATCCGCCCCACGCGAGTCGTCCGTATCCGTCCCGCGGACTGGCCCGACGTCCACGTGCCACGTGAGGAATACATCAACGGCGGCGGCTCCAGTATCGACGAACGATTCCCCTCCCCCGCCATCTTCCCAAAATATTGATACCGCGCCGGGAACCGTCTTCCGGCCGGGCATCTGCAACTGCAGCTGAATTCCCTGGGCCCACCGAAAACCCTGCAAAAGGGAAATCGCTGTTCGGTCAGCTCGGCTTCACAAGAAACCCCGTCGGCACACCGCAGGCAGCTCCCAAGAGGCTTCCGACCACGGAACCTCGGTGGCAATTGTCGCCCCCGACCATGACGTTGGCGATGATTCCGGCGGTGAAATCCCGATGGTATTTCCAGACCAGATACAGAGCCGCAGGCATCGCATCAGCAATGTAGCAGGCGGGACTGAACCGAGCTCCGACGACCTGCCCGTCTGGTTCATGCAGCCAAGAGTCGGACTTGTTTCCCGAGATCCAGTCCCCCGCCTCACTGCGAATCGCTTCGTGGACCGCCTCCCCTTCCGCCACCCTCCAGAGCAAGCGCACAAGCGTGTCGGCGGCTCTTAAAACGTGTTCATGGGCGTGGGTGAGCCCGACATGCTCCTTCACCACCGCCCGCAGTTCCGATAGCGACGCCCCCTCCAAGGCGGCACAAAGAGCCGGCACCGTGGCGAGCCCCCCAATGTGCTCATCGCTGATCCCGCACTTCCGCGGTCTCTTCCCCTGCGAGTACCGTGTGAAGAACGCCCGATGATACTCCTCCACATAAGTATCCGCATGCCATCCCGGCTCGAGCATCCGCGCAATATAACGCTCAAGCCATGCATCGGCGTCATAACCTCCACGCTCTTTCACAAAGGCGAAGAGCTCCCGGGCCAGCTTGAAGTTGAGCGTGTTCTCACCGGCCTTGAGGAACTGGTGATAATGAATCCCCCGCTGTCCCCAGTAACGCGCCTGCTCGCGGAGGATATCCCCTTGGGCGTTTAAGGCGTGGTATTCCGATCGCCACAGAATGCTTCCCGGGTGCGGATTCTTCGGCTCCAGAAAACGATCCACGATCCCGTAATCCCTTCGAAGGGCCGCCGTGTCGTAATACCAATGCACGGGCATCGCCAGCGCATCAGCGGCCAGCGAACCAAGGTACGCATCATTCCATCGCATGCTCGGATTCATATTCATTCCGTGATCCAAGCGGGGCGCTCCACCCGCACACGGGCGCGAAGCCGCCCAAGCAGGCTGTAGAGGCCGAAGAAGGCCCGGTTCACGTAAATGGTGTCGGGCGAGCCCCGCTGCCCCCGCATGGCGCGCAGATGATCCGCCCTCCGGTTCTCTTCCCCAAGCTCGTAGATCGCCTTGAGAAAGGAGGGATCTCCGAAGTCAAAAATCCCCTCGCGAAATGGCCTGGCGAGCAACTCCAGCCAGACCCTGCAAAGACTCGTAACCATCGCAATCTGCTCCGAACTATCCTCGGGCAGGATCACATCCAAGTCGCGCAGAGCTTCCACCAACAAACCAGGATCCCGCTCCAATCGCGGATCGAGAAACCGGAACTGCTTCCGATAGAACTCCCGCGAGATCTTCTTGGTGCAACCGAAATCCAGAACCCAGAGCTCACCGTCTTTCACAAGAAAATTGCCGGGATGCGGATCGGCGTGAAAGACCAGCAGGTCGTGCACCTGATGGTGGTAGAAATCCCAAAGCGCCTGACCGATCCGGTCGCGCTCCTCCTGCGTAGCGTCCCCGTCGGCAAAGCGGTCGAGTGCCATTCCATCAATCCACTCGGAGGTGAGGATCTTCCCTGTGGAAAGGTCGGCGTGGTATTCCGGGAACCGCACTCCCTCGAGATGCGCGGACGCTTTCGTTAACTCCACCGACCTCGCAAACTCATGCCTGTAGTCCGTCTCCTCCAGCAGCCGCGTCTCGACCTCGCGAAAGTAGGAATCCACATCAGCCTCGCGCAGCCCGAGAATCCGGAGGGCGATCGGCTTCACAAGCCGAAGATCGCTTTTGAGGCTCTGCGCGACACCCGGATACTGCACCTTCACCGCATACTCACGCCCCTTGTGCCGCGCCCGGTGAACCTGCCCGATCGAGGCACCGTGGGACGCCTTTTTCTCGAAATGATCGAAGAGCGCCTCAGGCCCCTTGCCGAACTCTCGCTGAAATGTCCGCACCACCAGGGGGTAAGAAAGCGGCGGCACCGAGGACTGCGCCTGCGCGAACCGACGCGCGTAGGCGACCGGGAGCAGGTGCTTGTCGATGCTGAGCATCTGGGCAAGTTTGAGCGGCCCTCCCTTGAGTTGGCTGAAGGTGTCGTAGACCGTCTCCGCATTCTTCTCGTCCAGCTCCTCCCGCAGCTTGCGCCGACTCTCCGCATCCCTGCCCGCGACCATCGCACGGCCGTAGTGCTTCAGATAATTGATCCCGACGCGCGCTCCCGCCCCTCCGAGTGCGGCCATGCGGCCCAAAGCCCCGGCACGTATCTTCTCCTGATCTTTCTTCGTAATCCTGCGCGTGCCCTGTGACGCCCCCTCGCTTCCCTCACTCCCCTTGGCCTCCTTCACGGTGTCACTTGCCCTTCCCCAAGTGGGACCACCACGAATTGCCCGGGAGCAAGAAACGGAGCAAGTCCGCAGCGGAGTCGATCGCCTGCGTCCGGAAGAGATCGAAAGCAAGCGTCACGGTCTTCTCAATGAATGCATCCGTCCGCTCAAACTCCTCGCTCTCGTCCTTGAGATAATGGTCGATCACCCAGCGCAGGTGGGCGTAGAGGACTCCCGGATAAACGTTCGTCAGACCGCGCCGTTCAGCGATCTCGCCCGACGCGATGCCCTGATCCACAAGCCTACGCGCGAACTCCAAAAACTCCGCCCGCACCCCTTCCAACGCCGCGGGATTACCAAGGGGCGAGATCTCATGGAAACGCTCCAGCAGCAGCGAACGCCGCTCCGCCGCCGACTGTATAAGCGCAAAGAGGAAGGCCAGATAGCGTTCCCTCGCCGTGAACTCCGCCCACTCCGCACCGCTCTCAACCGCCTCGATCACACCGGCGATCCAATGACGCCAGAAAGCTTTCTCCACCGCTTGGATCGACGGGAAATGCCTGTAGAAAACAACCTCCGTGATCCCGAGTTCCCTGCAGAACTTGGCCACCGAACGCGGTGCCTGCCCCTCCTCCGTCATGTGGGCAACGAACGCATCGAGGATTTTCACACGCAGTTCCGGATCCGCTCCCTTGTTGGTCGCAGAGCCCCCCGCGGAAGATCCCTTGGGCCGCGCAGCACTTTTGGTGGTCTTGGTCCCTTGAGTCGCCATGCAAACAACCTAACCCCGCCGTCAACAAATGAAACCTCCAGACCAAAGGCACCTTCCCCACTCACGAAGCCCGACCGGTTCGCCGCAACCACACGGCTGCGTAAAAAGCCAAAAAGGGGCTGCTGATTTTTCCTGTTAACATTCCGCCGACTCGCGCGGCATATGCCGTGTGCACGATGAACATGAACTAGATACCCGCGAGCGCCTGACGCGACTTTGGCTCGCCGCGGAGCCGACAGTCAGCGCCTACGTCTTTGCGTCGGTCCGGACGGTGCATGATGCCGAGGACGTGGTGCAGCAGGTGGCACTCACCATCGCGCGTCGCTTCGAGGAATACGATGGAACACGGCCCTTTGTGGCCTGGGCACTGTGGCTCGCCAAATCGCGCATCGCAGATCATTACCGGAAGCAGGGACGCGCCCGGTTGGTCTTTTCGGAGACCATGCTCGATCAACTCGCCGAGGCGCTGTCGCAACGCCAGCCACAACGCGGCGCACGCCAGGAGGCACTGGAACGTTGCCTCGAAAAGCTCCCCGAAAAATCGCGTCAATTACTCGAACGTCGCTACGAGGATGGCTCATCGATGGAGGTCGTCGCCGAAGCGCTGAACTCCACGGCCGCTTCGGTGCGCGTGATGTTATTTCGCATCCGTAATCTGCTCTCGGAGTGCATCGCAACTGAACTCGCCAAGGAGAACCGATGAACGAATCCGAACGCCAACTGGTGGACCTGTATCTCGACGGCGAACTGCCCGACGCCGAAAGCGTACCATTACTCACACGTCTCGAGACGGATCCGCAGGCGATTTCTTACCTCGCGGAACGCGCCACCCTTCTCAGTGACCTGCGCCGCTCCCTGAAACGCCGTCACTCACAGCAATGGGCGGTCGCTTCAACAGCGAAATCCTCCGAGTCGAGAGATGTCGCGCGCCCCCGCAATTCGCGTTGGTTTGCCTGGCCTCCGCTGGCGGCGGCAGCGGGCGTGGTGATCGGACTTTTCTGCGCTTCGGTCGCTTGGGCGGCAGCGTTGCCGTGGCTCTCGGAGGTGCGACAGTCCCTGAAGGTAGTCTTGAGCGAGAGCTTCGAGAAAGGCGTGGGCAAAACCATGCCGGGGTTGCCGCGCGTGGTGGGCGTGTGGAGTGGCGATGAGGCGGAGGCAGTAACTTCAACCCCCGCGATCAAGTCACAGAGTGGCGGCAAAATGCTGCGCTTTATCAGCGCCACTTATCCCGGTGAAGACTCACCGCGCAGCCAGTGGAGCGACGTGTATCGACTCGTGGATGTGCGCGGACTCGCGGGTGCAGGGCAGAGCGTGGCGCGGCTCTCGGCCAGCTTTCTTCAGGACACTCTGTCACCGGAGCAACGATTCGCCGGGCGTGCGGAAGCGCTCGCGATCGACAAGGAATTGAGCGCCCTCCCCTCGCCGCTGACCCTCGCATGGCTCGAGCAGAACAACAGTGCAATGGGCGCGCGCGGAGCCGTGCTGACAGCGGCCCGCACATGGCAACATGTGTCCGTCGAAGTGCCAATCACAAGGGAGACACGCTACATCATGCTCCACCTCGCCATGGTTCAAGAGCAGCCCAACATCCATTCCGGGGCAGTGCAGTTTGCTGGACACTTTATTGACGACGTGAAGATGGAAGTCGTTAGCCGCCCTTGAATAAACTGACCGCGACTCTGAGCGGTTCGAGATCCCGCACACCGCATCAACCTCTTTCCCCAGTCTCACCACCGAACGCATGCACTCCCATCCCTCCTATTCACAGCCTCCGCTCAGTCGCCGCCAATTCCTCCGTGCGGGCTCGGCGGTGCTGGCTCTGCCATTTCTCGAAGCACTCGCGCCACGACTGGCTCGTGGTGCATCCGCGCCACCGCCAAAGCGCATGGTGTGCATCATGACGAACACCGGCCTGCTGGCGGACAACTTCTGGCCGAAGGAAACGGGGCGGAGCTACGCGCCGTCGCGCTATCTCGCCCATCTGGAGCAGGTCCGCGGGCGTTATTCGGTGATGAATGGCCTCTCGCACCCGGATAATTCCGGCGGACATGTGGTGGAGAAAAGCTTCCTCACCGGCGCGCGGTTTCCGTCGTCCGCCGTTTTCAAAAACAGCATCTCGGTCGATCAGCTTGCGGCGGAATCGCTCGGTCATCACACGCGCTTTCCCTTCCTCGCACTCGGCGTGAACGGCCAGCACGACGGGCTGCTCTCAGTCTCGCGCGATGGCGTATTCATCCCGCCCGAGCTGAGCCCGGCCAAGGTGTATCAGCGCCTCTTCACCCCGGACACGGCAGCCGAAAGCGAGCAGCGAATGCGCGAGATCGGCCAGCGCGTGAGCACCCTCGACTTTGTGAATGACAAAGCGAAGCGCCTCTCGCAAAGCCTCGGCGAGGAGGACCGAGCGCGGCTCGACCAGTATCTCACCTCGGTGCGCGAGTTGGAGCAGCGCCTCGAGCAGGCGCGGGTGTGGCAGCAGCGAGAAAAGCCACGCGTCACCGTGCCTCAGCCGCAGGACATCTTGGACAACACGCAGGACGTGGATCGCGCACAGCTCATGTACGACATGACCCTGCTCGCCCTCCAGAGCGACAGCACGCGCATCGTCACGCTCTATCTGAATCCTCTCGAGATCCTCGTGAAACTGCCCGGTGTGAACGACCGCACGCACACGCTCACGCATCACGGCAACGAGCCGGAGAAACTGGAACAACTCGCCAAAGTCGAAGAAGCAGGACTGAAGAATCTCGGCCGCTTCCTCGCGGGGCTCGCTGCGGTGAATGAAGGCGGAAGCAGCCTGCTCGAAGACACGGCGGTGCTCTTTGGCTCGAACATGTCGAACGGTAGCAACCACTCAAACGTAAACCTGCCGGTCGTCCTCGCAGGCGGACGCTTCAAGCACGGCCAGCACATCCAGTTCGACCTGAAAAACAACACACCGCTCTGCAATCTCTTCGTCTCCATGCTCCAGCACATGGGCCTCGAGCGCGATGCCTTCTCCTCCAGCACGGGAACTCTTACCGGACTGGAAATGGCATGAGACGCGGTGTTGGCATCCTTCTGCTCCGCGCACTTTTCATCTCACTCCCGGCCACGGTCAGTCCGGCCGCTGAGGAGCTGCGCGTTTATCTCGAAGCGCATTGTTTCGACTGCCATGACTCGACGACCAAGAAGGGCGGTCTCGATCTCGAAGCATTGCCGATGCAACTCGATGCGCGCGATCCATTCGCGAAATGGTCGCTCGTGCACGACCGCATCGCCGCAGGTGAAATGCCGCCGAAGTCGCGACGCGAGCGCCCTTCCGAAAAAGAAAACGCGGACGCGCTGAAGCTCCTCGACAACCGACTCCACGACGCCGATGCCGCGCACATTGCAAAGACCGGACGCGCGCTGTTCCGCCGCCTCTCCGCGCAAGAATACGAGAACGCGTTGCGTGACCTCCTGCATCTGCCCGGATTGCGGATCAAGCATCTGCTACCCGAGGACGAGCGTCGCCACGGCTACAACAAAATCGGCCAGGCGCTCGATCTCTCGAACGTGCATCTGAACCAGTTCATGGATGCGGCAGACCTCGCCCTCACCAGCGCCATCGCAACCCGCAGCACACCGCCGCCAGTGCGCCGCGTGCGATTCGGCGGAGCCGCGATCCCGGATGCGATGACCTGGATGGCGCATGGCAGTGCCGTGCCGTTGAAGGATAAGCAATACGATCCCGTGGTGCCGCTGCCGTCTCCCGACGACGATCTCAATGCGAACCAGGAGTTGAAGAAATCGCGTTACGCCACGCTCGGCAGAGTGCTCCGCGATTACCCGCACGCCGGCGGATACTTCACCGGCGCGACACATCGCCCGATGATTTTTTCACTGGAATACGCGCCCATCTACGCGGGCGAATATCGCATCCGCACCTCCGCGTGGGGCTTCTGGTGGGATCGCGGCAAGGTGGAGCCGCCGCATCGCGATGAATCCTTCGCGCTCACCGCGTGGCTGCCCTCCGACGGGCCGCGCTTCGTGCATTCGCCGTCGCGCTGGCTCGGGCTCTTTGATGTGTCGTCACTCGAAAGCCGCGTGCATGAATTCACCGGCTGGTTCGATGTGAATGATGAACTGGTCTTCGACATCGGCACGCTGAACGGCCACGAAAAAACCACCGGTCGTTTCCCCGGCGACGCGAAGGGCGCATGCACCGTCTATTCTGGTCCGGGCATCGCGCTCGATTGGGTGGAAGCGGAAGGCCCCATCTTCGATCAATGGCCGCCGCGCAGTCACACAGCCATCTTCGGCGATCTGCCGATTCGCTCGCTGGAGAGGGATACCGACATCATCCCGCCGAAACGCACGCCCGTGCGGCAGCGCTCGCATTCGAGCATGGCTCGACCAACCAACGCTTCGATTCCCAAGGAAGAAAGCGAACCGCCGCTGGAGAGCGTCTTCACCGCACATCCGCAGGAGGACGCCACGCGCCTGCTCGCGCAGTTTTTGCCGCGCGCGTTTCGTCGTCCCACCACGGCGGATGAAGTGCAGGGTTATGTGCAGATCGTCACGCGCGAGTTGGAGCGCCACGCGTGCTTCGAGGACGCCATGAAAGAAGCCTGCAAGGCCGCACTGTGCTGCCCGGATTTCCTTTTTGTCGGTGGCGATACGATCGCCGATGCAATGACATCGCGCCCTCGACTCACCGACCGCGCCCTCGCCGAGCGCCTCGCGCTTTGGTTTTGGAACAGCGTGCCCGACGAACAACTCCTTGCGCTCGCCAACGAAGGTCGCCTGCATCTTCCCGAAACCCTCAAGCACCAGACCGATCGCCTCCTCGCCGATCCGCGATCGGATCGGTTCATCGCCGACTTTACCGACCAGTGGCTCGACCTGCGCAAGATCGACGCCACCCAGCCCGACCTGCGGATCTATCCCGAGGCCCGCGAGCACTTGAAGCACAGCATGATCGATGAGACGCGCGCTTATCTGCGCGAGTTGATCACGCACGATCTCAGCGTCACGCATCTCGTAAAATCGGACTTCGCAATGCTCAATCAAAGCCTCGCCATCCACTATGGCGTGCCCGGTGTCACCGGCTGCGGTCTCCGCCGCGTTCCCTTGCCTCACGACACTCCGCGCGGCGCGTTCATCACTCAGGCCGCTGTCTTGAAAGTCACTGCCAACGGCACCACCACGTCTCCCGTTACTCGCGGCGCGTGGATCAACGAGCGCATCCTCGGAAACATCATCCCACCACCTCCCGCCGGAGTGCCCGCGATCGATCCCGACACGCGCGGCGCGACGACCATTCGCGAGAGTTTGGAAAAGCACCGCGCAGACACGCGCTGCGCGGGTTGCCACGCCAAGATCGATCCGCCCGGCTTTGCATTGGAGAGCTTCGATGTCATCGGCGGCTTTCGGAATCGCTACCGCTCGCTCTTTACCGGCTCCCCGCTGATGGAGTTCCATTTCCCCACCGGCTGGGACCCACGCGTGCGGCTCAATCAATCAGTAGACCCTTCAGGCCAACTCCCGAGTGGCGAGCCCTTCCAAAACCTCACCGGCTTCCAATCGCTGGTCCTTCGCAATCCCGATGCTCTCGCTGCGAACATGGTCCGCCAGCTCCTCATGTATGCCACCGGCTCCGAGCCCCACTACTCCGACCGCCGCGACGTTGGCCGCATCCTCGCGCAAACAAAGCCGAAGAACCACGGCCTCCGCTCCCTCATCGACGCGATCGTGCAGAGCGAGCTGTTTCGCACGAAGTAAGCTCTTATCCGTCCATCCTCCCCAACCATGCGCATCGCGCTTCTCATTGTTCTCATGACCTCGACGCTCTGCGCAGCGAATGCGGACCTGCGCAGCTACCTCGAAGCACATTGTTTCGACTGCCATGACTCCACTTCCAAGAAGGGCGGACTCGATCTCGAAGCATTGCCGACGCAACTCGATGCTCGCGATCCATTCGCGAAGTGGTCGCTCGTGCACGACCGCATCGCCGCAGGTGAAATGCCGCCGAAATCGCGACGCGAGCGTCCTTCCGAAAAGGAAAACACGGAGGCGCTCAAGATCCTCGACAACCGACTGCACGACGCCGATGCCGCGCACATTGCAAAGACCGGACGCGCGTTGTTCCGTCGCCTCTCCGCGCAGGAATACGAGAATGCGTTGCGCGACCTGCTGCATCTGCCCGGATTGCGGATCAAGCATCTGCTACCCGAGGACGAGCGCCGCCACGGCTACAACAAAATCGGCCAGGCGCTCGATCTCTCGAACGTGCATCTGAGCCAGTTCATGGACGCGGCAGACCTCGCCCTCACCAGCGCCGTCGCCACCCGCAGCACACCACCGCCAGTTCTGCGGAAGCATTATGGCGGAACCAGCGGCTCAGAGAACTGGAACTGGATCGCGCGGGGAGACGCGGTGCTTTTGAAGAACAAGCAGTTCGATCCTCTGCTGCCGCTACCCGCGCCCGATCAGGATCTCTGGGGCGCGAAGGGCTCGGCCGATGTAAAACAGCGCAACGAATCACTCGGGACCAAGCTCCGCGACTACGAGGGAGCCATCGGCTTCTTCACCGGTCCCATCGAGCGCACGTTCAACATGACCATGCAGTTCTCGCCGGTTTATCCCGGGACATATCGCATCCGAACCTCCGCGTGGGGCTTCTGGTGGGATCAGGGCAAGGTGGAGCCGCCGCAGCGCAACGAGTCCTTCATGCTCTCCGTTTGGCTTCCCTCGGACGGCCCTCGCTTCATTCATTCACCCTCGCGCCGGCTCGGCATGTTTGATGTTCCCGGCCTGCAAAGCCGCGTCCACGAATTCACCGGCTGGTTTGATGTGAACGAGGAACTCCTCTTCGAAATGGGCACGCCGAACGGTTACGAGAAAAACACCGGACGCTGGGCATCGCAGTCGCCGGGATCGTGCGCCGTCTATTCCGGCCCCGGCATCGCGCTCGACTGGTTTGAGGTGGAAGGTCCGATCTTCGAACAATGGCCGCCGCGCAGCCACACCGCGATCTTTGCCGATCTGCCCATCCGCCCGCTCGAGAACGACAGCGGCATCATCAAGCCGAAGCGCGAGCCTGTGCGGCAGCGCTCACGCAACAATGGAACCCGCCCCAGCAACAGCGAACTCACCAAGGGTGAAAAACAGCCGCCGATGGAAAGTGTCTTCAGCGAGCATCCGCAGGAGGACGCAACGCAGCTGCTCGAGCAGCTGCTTCCGCGCGCCTTTCGTCGTCCTGTACCTCCCGAAGAGGTGCGTGGCTACGTGGAAATCGTCACGCGGGAGCTGAAGGAACACGCGTGCTTCGAGGACGCGATGAAGGAGGCGTACAAGGCCGCGCTTTGCTCCCCGGACTTCCTTTTCATCGGCCACACAATCTTGGCGGAGAACGACGCGCCGCGCATCCGGCTCAGTGACCGCGCTCTCGCCGAACGGCTCGCTCTTTGGTTTTGGAACAGCATCCCCGATGCGGAACTCCTCGCGATTGCGAACGAGGCTCACCTGCACCTGCCCGAAAACCTCAAGCGGCAAACCGACCGCCTCCTCGCCGATCCACGCTCGGATCGGTTCGTCGCCGACTTCACCGACCAATGGCTCGACCTCCGGAAAATCGACGCCACCCAGCCCGAGACCAAGCTGTATCCGGAAGCGCGCGAGCACCTGAAGCACAGCATGATCGCGGAAACGCGCGCCTTCCTCCGCGAGCTGATCACGAAAGACCTCAGCATCACGCACGTCGTGAGATCCGACTTCGCGATGCTCAATCAAAGTCTCGCCGATCACTACGGCATCGCGGGCGTCTCCGGCTGTGACTTTCGGCGCGTTCCTTTGCCGCCGGGCAGCCCACGCGGTGCGTTCCTCACGCAGGCTGCCGTGTTGAAGGTCACCGCCAACGGCACCACCACCTCGCCCGTCACTCGCGGCGTATGGATCAACGAACGCATTCTCGGCAATCACATCCCTCCCCCGCCGGCCGGCGTGCCCGCGATTGATCCCGACACCCGTGGCGCAAAGACCATCCGCGAGCAGTTGGAAAAGCATCGCTCCGACGCGCGCTGCGCCGGATGTCACGCGAAGATCGATCCACCCGGCTTTGCTCTGGAGAGCTTCGATGTCATCGGCGGCTTTCGCGAACGTTACCGCTCGCTCACCACCGGCGACACGCAGGCCACGTTTCATTTCGCCTCCGGCTTTGCACCGAGGATCCGTCTCCATCTGCCCGTGGATCCCTCCGGTCAGCTCCCCACCGGCGAGCCCTTCAAAACCCTCACCGACTTCCAAGAGCTCGTCCTTCGCAACCCCGATGCTCTCGCCACAAACATGATCCACCAGCTCCTCATGTATGCCACGGGCTCCGAGCCCCACTACTCCGACC
Source organism: Chthoniobacter flavus (assembly GCA_945861435.1). Taxonomy (GTDB): domain Bacteria; phylum Verrucomicrobiota; class Verrucomicrobiia; order Chthoniobacterales; family Chthoniobacteraceae; genus CAIURC01. Next base: position 34,590 of record CAMAUX010000017.1, read on the forward strand.
GCCGCGAAGTCACACGCATCCTCTCCCAAACGAAACCCAGCCACCACGGCTTCCGCTCCCTGATCGACGCCATTGTGCAAAGCGAACTGTTCCTCACGAAGTAGGAGCGCGGACCTGTTGCCTTTGAGAGGCTTCCCCCTCGAAGCCTCGCCCCACAGCCGTTTTAGGTTGAGGACTAGACCCGGCTCAGACTCCCGGTGTACCCACCAAAGGAGTCCGTCTCCACGCCCAACCTCTGCAAGATGGTGACGAATAAGTTCGAGAGCGGAAGCTCCTCCACCTCCACTTTCCCGGTCCATCCCGCGTCAGAATCAATTCCCGCACCGGCCTGGTTGTCCTCGTTGCCTTTGCCGAATTTCAGATAGCGACCGTTGCTGAAGCCCAGATTTTTCCCACCGGCGGAAATGATCGGATAATTGCGAGAGAGATGGAAACTACTGGATGCAGAACCGTGCATGGCAAAGGTGTTGTCCAGCATGTTGCCATTCCCAGCGGGTTCGGCCGTTTCCTTGAGTCGCTGCACGAACCGACCAAACTCTTCCGCCTGATAGCGATTATACGTCCCTAGGTTCTGCCAGCCGCCGGGCTTCTTGACCGCATGCGTCAAACCATGGGCACCTGGAAGCCCCACCGCCATGGATAGCAGGTCGTGCGGTCCCTCTCCGTTTTCCCGCCCCAGCTGGAACGTCGCCACGCGCGTGGTGTCGCTCAGAAATGCGAGGTAGATCAGCTCATACATCGTCTGGAAGTAGATCCGCGCCTCTTTGGGATCCGCATCCAGATTCAGATTCCGCGTATCCACCTGGGGAATCGGCATGTCGATCCAGCGCTGCGCCTTCGCCAGCTTCACCTCCGTGTCCCGCACCGCATCGAGATAATGCTGGAGCGTCTCCTGATCGCGTTTGGAGAGCTGGCGCCGGAGCGAGCGCGTGTTCTCAATCAACAGGTCCAGAGCGCTCTTGCTTCGCGCCAACCGCTCGGCCGCCTCTCTACCGCTCGTGACAAAAAGCATCTCAAAAATCTGACGAGGTTTGTTCATCGCGGGAATCGGACGTCCCTCACGGTTGAAGGATTGCGTTTGCGCGCCGCGCGGACCGCCCGTGCCCCCGTTGGTCGACATCACCACCGAGGCGTGCCGTGTGAAATCCCCCATGTGCTCGGCACAAACTTGATCCAACGAGATCGTGTTCTGATAAGGCCCGTTCCCGCCAATGGCCGCCCCGGTCAGGTACTGGTCAGCATTCGAATGCCCGTGCACCCGCCTCGCCGCTGGATGCGACAGCCCTGAGTAAATCGTGATGTCACTCCGCAGTGGATCCAGCACGTCGAGCACCTTCGTCAGTACGAAGTCTTTTTCGCCACCCCGTGGAAACCAGCTCCAATCCTCCCAAGCTGGATCCGACTTCAGCGGCAACCCCACGCCATCGGGGTGATAGACACTCAGGAACCGCTTAGGTGTGGAGTCTTTGGGGGAAACACTCGCCGCGAAAGTTTCGAACCATGGCAATGCCAAGGCCAACCCGGTGCCACGAAGAAACGCTCGCCGACTTAGTGGTAGTGTTTTCCCATTCATAAAATATTTCGGTAAATGAGTTCGCCGGGGGATTACCCTAATTCTTGGAACTGAAAATGTCGCTGCTGACGATGAGTTGTATCAAGTCACAGAGCCGGTCGTTCCGCTGCCGCAACTGAGCGGTCAACCTCTCGATGTCCGGGCGGTCGCCCAGTGTAAGTGGTCTGCCAAGGGCATAGGCCGTCAGTTTGTGCACCATGGCCTGTGCAAACTGATCCTGCCTCTCGGTCAGTAGATAACTTTTGAGTCCCTCCACCCCAGCCAGCTTCTGCCGGTTGAACAACACAGACGTCGCATCCACCGGCCGGTCCTTGATTTGCGCGCGATAAGCACCCAAGGCATCGTAGTTCTCAAACGCGATTCCCCACGGATCAATCCGCGCATGACACGACGCACAAGCCGGCTGGTCGCGGTGATTCTCAATCCGCTCTTTCAATGTCATCTTTAAGATCCTCGGATCGGTAAGATCCACTTGCGGGACATTCGGCGGCGGCGGTGGCGGCGGGTCGTGAAGCATCCGCTGCAGCAGCCAGACCCCTCGCTTCACGGGATGCGAATCCTTGCCGTCCGAATTAATCGCCAACATCGCGGCGCATGTGAGTAATCCGCCCCGATTCGCCACGCGCTCGATGGAAACCTTGCGGAAGTCAGGTCCGTAAACCTTGGGGATTCGGTAATGCGCCGCCAGCTTCTCGTTGAGCATCACATAGTCGCAGTCAATGAAGTCCATGAGACTGCCGCCCGTCCTCAGCACCTCTTCAAAAAGCGCAACGGGCTCCGCCAGCATCGCCTCTCGCAGCGCGATGTCAGTCAGGTGCGAGGCACCGTTGATCCGCTCCAAGCCCAGCCATTGATCCACGAATTGCTGCACGAATCGTTTCGAACGCGGATCCGCCAGCATCCGCTGGATCTGAGCCGACAAAACCCCGGAATCCCTCAGCTTCCCAGCCTCCGCCAGCTTCATTAGTTCTTCGTCCGGAAGACTGGCCCATAAGAAAACAGACATCCGGCTGGCCAATGCGAATTCGTCTATCCGCGGCTGGGGCGTGCCGCCTCCCTCAGGAGACTGTCGCGGAATCAAGTAAAGGAACTCCGGCGAGGCGAGGGCAGTCGCCATGACCTCCACCATCGCATCCTCGAAACTCGGGAGGTCCGTTCGGTATTTTGCGAATAAGGCCATGAACGGCTCCACTTCCTCCGCCTTGACGGGCCGCCGCCACACCCGCCTGAGAAATCGCCCGAGCACCTCACGCCCATAGAGTTGTTCATCGCCTCGATGCGCACTCGCGAAAAAGAGATCCGTGTGCGACTTCGGAGGCCATTGTTCGTAAAACGGCGCACTGATTTCCAGAAAGTCGATGTGCACCGCGAGCGGATCCTCCCCGCCAGCAGCATTGGAGATGTTCTTGATGTGCAGAAACTCATCGCGCCGCGGAAATGGAGTCGTGAGCTTTCGGAACGGATTGCGCTGAATGTCATTCAACGGGATGTCGAAATGAATGAACTCCGGGGCGTCACTTGAAGCCGTCACCGGAATATCCCGGGCGCTGATGGTCTGGGAAAAATTGGCGTTGTTGCTGGTGTGCGCGCTGAAAACCAAACGCAGACTCGCATACTCGTCCGGCTTCATACTGGAACGCCCGACGCGAATCCGAACGCGCATCACCCCTTCGTCAGGCAGGAATCGGTCCAAGTTGAGCTTCAACTCGCCGGACTGCGGAAGCACCCATACCACGGGAGAAATGGGCGGCGTCTGCCCAAACAGAGCATTGTCCCGGGGCAACGCTTTTGGGTTGGGTTCCTGAACGCCTTTGCCGGTCTCGCGGTCCAGCAAATGCGGTTGGCTCCTATACTTTTTGTAACTCCCGTCCTCTTTATCAAACGACTTGGGAGCCTTGGCGGAGGCCGCAGCCTCCATGTGTTCCCGCATCGAGATCTGATAAGTCACCGGCTGCGGTTGCGGTCCTCTCACCGTGACTCGCCTGAGCGCATTGAACGCGATCTCACGGTAGCTCTGAAACTGCATCGCAGACATCTGCAGCAAGTCCGACCGATTCTTAAAACCGTCCTCAGACGCCGTTTCCGGCGGCAGCTTGTTTGCAAACGCGAAGTCCACGCCCAGGAGATCCTGTAATGCGTAGTTGTATTCATCCTTCGTAAGACGGCGGAACGACGACTGCTCCTTGGTCGCCCGCTGAATCAGAGAAGCCTTGTGAATCTCTTCGCCAAGCCACTGCACAATGCTGCCGCGATCTCCCTCGGTCAGTTTTTCCTCCGAATCTTCCGGGGGCATTTCCGCCTTGGTGAGGGCGTCGTAAACCTCACGCCACCGCTCCACGTCAGAACCATTGAGCAAGTCTGCATTCAGTCGATCCACACGCAGCCTGCCCTCCGCCTTCTTCGGACCGTGACAACCAAGACAGCTCTTGGTGAGTACGGGCCCCACGAACTTCTGAAAGTCCGCGACATTAGCCACCGAGATTCCGTCGTTCGCCTTCACCGCCACCGAGGGCTCTTTCAAGAATCGCGACTTCTGCCGTCCTACCTCCCTGGCCGCCTCCAATGAACCCGGTTTCTCCTGCCCCTCAGGCGCAGCAACCGCGCACAAGCTCCCTAAAAGAAGCAACGCCGGAAGCATCAAAACTCTCACGCGAAGTGGATCATTAGCCGCCATTTTTACGGGACCCAATTGCCCCGCCTCTGTTTGCCGTCGCTTACGCAGCAGAGTTGCGCTGTCGCGAAGCGCGCAGGAGGGATTATTGATTTTTGCCGAGCGGAACATGGGGCGGTCGTCGCCAGACTCACCCCGCGTCCATCCAAAACTTAGGCTCAACGGTGATAAACTAATTCCATTTCATTCCCCGCTTCTCGTACGCGACACCCGACGGCGCGCCCACCGGCAGCACCGTTTCGCCGCGGCTCAACTTTTCCTCCAAGTCGGCGCCTTACAGCAGACGTTGGAAACTTCCGATTTCCCAAAACCGTCAGATTCCGTGCCGGTGCGTTCTGGGGTCTCAACACGCGCCGTTCAGAACCGAGTCTTTCCCGCTCCCGGATTACTCGGCGAGGCGGCTCTGAAAAACCTCATAGACCCAGCGCCGCGCGCCCGCAAACACACAGGTGATCGTCCTTTTACCCCGGATCATTTCGTACTCGAAAAGCACACGGTGGGAACCGACTCGCAGTCTGTGAAAGCCCTCAAGCTCGTCGGTCAACGGCCTGAGATCGCCCCGCTCGCGAGCAAGCCCCTTGATGGCGACGCACAGCGCATGACGTGGCTGCGGAGGAAGCCGCCGCAGATACCCCAGCACCTCCTCGGTGATGCGCACCGCAATCACAGCGAGTCGAGAGCGGATAATGAATGATATGCGGCCCGCCCTTCCCGATGCCGTCGGATCGCAGCCATCGCCTTCGGATCCGCAAGCACCTCCATGGTCTCCGCAATCGCCTCCATCCGCTCAATCGACACTAAAACCGCCACCGCACGCCCCTGCCTCGTGATGGTCACCGGATGATCCTCCGCCTCCTGGACGAGAGCCGAAAACCGCTGCTGCGCTGTCTTAATCGTATAAGAATCGGCCATGAAAAAACGGTATCCCTTTTTTTGAGAAAAGAAAGGACCACGCTCCCCTCGTTACCGGCGCATCCTCACAGAGCGCGCCCATGGAAAAGCCCCAAGGAAGACCCATCGACCCCTTGCAGTTCGGTTCGATGCTGTCCATGCCGACCCATCCTCATCCCCGCCCCAACCCTCCCGCCGCGGCCCAAACAAAAGTCACGCTCAGACGCTCTGCCGCAACGGGTTCTTCCAGCGAAGCGAGGGGAACCGTGCGAAGTCATGATCGGCCGAATACAGCGTGCAATGATGTCCGACCGCCAGTGCTGCCAGATGCGCATCGGAGATCAAATTACCCGCGGTTTGTGCCTCCTCCATCAGCGTTGCGATAATCTGCCAGTGGGCATCGGTTTTACGAATAATGCGCACGCAGGGTCGACGGAGCCAGCGATCCACACGGTCAACCGCCTGTTCACGCGAGAGCGCATTGGTCATCGCCCGCGGATTGGTCGTGATGCGAAGGAACGCGGTAATCACCTGCCAGCAGAGACAGACTTCCTCCGTGCCGGAGAGTTGCGCGTTCCACCACGCCCGGGCCCGTTCGTGATGCTTCGAAAGCCGATCCTCCGCGCAGAGGATGAGGTTCGCGTCGACGAGCATCATCGACAATCGTCCCCTCCAACCCGCGCGAGGAGATCAGCCGCGTCGTCGTAGGAAAGCCCTGCACGGAGGCCCAGATCGGAGGGTTCCGTCCGATAGGCAACCGCGGTGGCAGGCCGCGCCTTGAGAGCATCGACTCCGAGTCGAAGTGCCTCGTTGACCACGACCTTGAACGGTTTGTCAAGGGCAGCGGCATCCTCCTTTGCCCGCTCCGCGACATCGGCATCAAGCGTCAATGGGGTTCTCACAAAGACATCTCGATGCCTGTACTGGGCCGCGTCAAGTTGCACCCCAATCGCTAGGCGGGACACGGCGGCAGGACGGGAACGACCCGTTGTGGCACTCTCAATGGCACTTGCCTCAGGGCACCGGTGCATCCCTTGTCGAGGAGGCACGAGCACGCGAGATACTCATTCGGGCAACGGAGTCTCACGCACAATGGCAAAGACAGCCTAAGTTTTGGTAACAAAAGCGATTAGAGAGCAGTGAGGACATGAGATAAATCGCCCCATGCCCCGTGTCTTAGAATGCCCTTTCCCATTGAGCGCATCCCACTGCGACAACCCTCGCGCCAACTGCGGAACGGGGCAAATTGCGGAATTTCATCACTAGATAGCAGCGGAGTCGTGTGCTGCGTGCATGACAGCACCAATCGCATTCGATGAAATTCTTCGCCCCCGCAGTCACCGCCCTCCCCGCCCTGCTGCTTGCCACGCTGCATGCCGCGGAGCCGACATCCGACCAACTCGCGTTCTTTGAAAACAAGATCCGCCCGCTCCTCGTAGAGCGATGCTACGAATGCCACAGCGCGGAGACCAAGCAGAAGGGCGGGCTCGTTCTCGACACGAAGGCGGGCATTCTGAAGGGCGGCGAAACGGGGCCGGCGCTGGTCACGGGCGATCCGGCGAAATCGCTGCTCATCACGGCGGTGAAGTGGACCGACAAGGACCTGCAGATGCCACCGAAGAAACAGCTCGGCAAGGAGCAGATCGCGGATCTCGAAGCATGGGTAAAGATGGGCGCGCCCGATCCGCGCGAGGGCGCGGCCCCGGTGGCAAAGAAGCGCGGGATGAGCATCGAGGACGGACGGGCGTTTTGGTCGCTGATTCCTCCCAAAAATCTGCCATCGCCCGCGGTCGCTGATCGCAGCTGGCCTTTGGATGATATCGATCGCTTCGTGCGCGAGAAACAGGAGGAGCAGCAGATCGCGCCGGCGGCCGAGGCAGACGCACAGAGCCTCGTGCGGCGGTTGCACTTTGATCTCATCGGCCTGCCGCCCACGCCGGAGGAAGTCGTGGCGTTTGTCCGCGCAGCGGAGCGCGACCGGCAATCCGCCATCGAGTCGCTCGTGGATCATCTGCTCGCTTCGCCGCATTTCGGCGAGCGCTGGGGACGTCACTGGCTGGATGCGGCGCGGTATGCGGAGAGCAACGGGCGCGACCGGAACATCGTGAATCACCACGCGTGGCGGTATCGCGACTACGTCATCCACTCGTTCCAAGACGACAAGCCGTATGACCAGTTCATCCGCGAACAGATCGCGGGGGACCTGCTCCCCGCGGGGGATCCGAAACAGCGTGATTCGCAACGGATCGCCACGGGCTTTCTCGCGATGGGTGCGAAGGCGCTCGAGGAACAGAGCGCGGAGATTTTCCGGATGGATGTGATCGATGAGCAGATCGAGGTAATCAGTCGCAGCGTGCTCGGCCTCTCGGTCTCCTGTGCGCGGTGCCACGATCACAAGTTCGATCCCATTCCCACGGCGGATTACTACGCGCTGGCCGGCATCCTGCGCAGCACGCAGCCGCTGTATGGCTGGGGCACGCGCGGTATCAAGGCGACAGCTCATCATCACACGGAATGGCAGGCCATCGGACCCGATGCGGACGCGCTCGCTCCCGCAGCGCTGGAATATTACCGCAAGCTCGATGCCGACACGCTGACGATCTCAACCTCGCGTTCCTCTCGCTACCGCATCGTGCGCAGCATTTCCGCGGCCAAGATAGAGATCGAAAAACCGGGCGCCGACAAAGCGAAGCTCACCGAGGACATCACGCGCATGGAGGCAGAGGTGAAGGATTGGGATGGCAGAATCACCGAGATGCAAAAGGCACTCGACGCCCTGACCGACACCGCGCCCCCCGAGCCGGGCTGGGCCATGGCGGCGCGAGAGCGGGACAAATGCGAGGACTGCCGCATCCACATCCGCGGCGACACGAATCATCTCGGCGACACGGTGCCTCGCGGCATGCTGCAGGTCATCGCGCTCAAAGACGTGCCCGCGCCCGCCGCCGCAGAGAGCGGCCGTCTGCAACTCGCTCAGTGGCTCACGCACCGCGAAAATCCGCTCACGGCACGCGTCTTCGTGAACCGCGTGTGGCAGCGGCTTTTCGGTCGTGCACTGGTCACCACGCCGGATGATTTCGGCGTAAATGGAGCGAGGCCTTCGCATCCGGAACTGCTCGATCATCTCGCATGCCGCTTCATGGATCGAGGATGGTCGGTGAAGCGCTTGCTCCGCGACCTCGTCCTCACGCGCGCCTACCGACTGAGCACCGATGCAGTCGCGAAAAATATCGAGCGCGATCCGGACAATATCCTCCTCTGGCGCATGGCGCCGCGCCGCCTGGAGGCGGAGTGTCTGCGCGATTCAATCCTCTCGGTGAGCGGCCAGCTCGAGCTCTCTCCGCCGGAGAAGCCATTTCTCAGCCGATTCCATCCGCGACGCGATGCGGAGCTGATGACCTTCAAGCCGTTCGTCACCACTGCGGATTTCACCGGCAGTCATCGCAGCGTCTATTTGCCCGTATTGCGCGGGACGCTGCCCGAGGTCTTTTCGCTCTTCGATTTCGCGCCGCCGGAGCGCCCGATCGCGCAGCGCGATGAAAGCGTGGTCCCCGCGCAGTCGCTCTTTTTCATGAACAACACATGGGTCCTCGAGCAGTCGCGACACGCCGCGCGGCGCCTGCTCGACGATACCAGTTTGGGCGACGCACAGCGCGTGGCGACGCTCTATCAACTCGCCTTCGCTCGCATACCCACTGATGCAGAATCTGCACGCGCGGAGAGCTTCCTCGCAGGCTCGGACGAATTACTACCCGACCCAAAATCCAAGACATCTCCGGATGCCGCGCAACTCCGCGAAGCCCGCTGGGCCAGTCTTTGTCAGGCCTTCTTTGCGTCCGCCGAGTTCCGGATATTAAGATAGATCCGCATCGCCATGAACATCCCCCCCTCCCCTTTTTCCCGCCGCGACTGGCTGCGCACCGCATCCGCCGGGTTTGGCTACATGGCCTTTGCCGGACTTGCGGCGCAAAGCACCGCACGCGCGAACGCCGGGCCCCTTTCGTTGAAGAGCCCCCATTTTACGCCGCGGGCAAAGCGCATCATTTTTCTGTGCATGCGCGGCGGTCCGTCGCACATGGAGACATTCGACCCTAAGCCCGCACTCACCGCCGCGCACGGGCAGCAGGGCCGGCACGGGAAGAGCAAGCTGCTCGGCTCGCGATGGGGATTCAAAACGCACGGGCAGAGCGGGACGGAGATTGTCGAACTGCTCCCGGAAATCGGCAGGCACGCCGACAAGCTCTGCGTGCTCCGAGGCATGCACACGGACAATGAAAATCATCCGCAGGCGCTCGAACAACTGCACACCGGCAGCTTCCAGTTCATCCGGCCCTCGATGGGCGCGTGGACGGTGTATGGTCTCGGCACGGAGAACCAGAGCCTGCCGGGTTTCATCTCCATCAATCCGCTCACCGCGCTCGGCGGACTGCGCTACTATTCCAGTTCCTTCCTGCCCGCGGCGTGCTCGGCAACGTTGCTCGGGAATGCGAGCGTGCCGCCGAAGGAACTGAAACTCGGCGATCTCACGAACTCGCGAATCACCGCTTCAAGCCAGCGCGCACAGCTCGATCTTTTGCAGGGAATGAATCGCGATTTGCTTGAGAAGACCGCTGATCCGCGCGTCGAGGGACTCATCGAATCCTACGAACTCGCATTCCGCATGCAGGGCGAAATGCCGGGCGTGATGAGCCTCGACGGCGAGAGCGCGAAAACGATGGAACTTTACGGCGCAGACAAGGGCGAGACGCAGACCTTCGGCAGGCAGTGCCTGCTCGCGCGCCGCTTTGCCGAGGCAGGCGTGCGCTTCATCGAAATCACGCACACGGATTGGGATCTCCACGGCTTCCTCACCGGTGGCATGACCAGAAACTGCCGCCAGATCGACAAACCGATCGCCGGCCTGCTGCAAGACCTCGACCAGCGCGGCCTGCTCGCCGATACGCTCGTGCTGTGGGGCGGTGAATTTGGCCGCACGCCCGAAGATCCAACCACGGACGGGCGCGGCCACAACAACAAGGGCTACTGCATGTGGATGGCCGGCGGCGGAGTGAAAGGCGGCCACATCCACGGCGCCACCGACGACCTCGGATACGAGGCGGTCGATGGGAAAACCCACATCCACGACCTGCACGCGACAATGCTTCACCTCCTCGGTCTCGACCACGAAAAGCTGACGTATCGCCACGGCGGTCGCGATTTCCGGCTCACCGATGTGAAAGGCAATGTGGTCCGGGAGATTCTGGCCTGAAGCGATCCATGCTGCCCTGCCGAACCCCCAGCCTCCCGGCGCTCGCGGGGATTCCGTTCATCCCGCTGCATACCGACCCTGACTTCTGCAGTGCTCAATTCCCGTGGACGCGCCGCCGCCACGTCCCTTAAAGCTAACCCCCTCCCTGAACGCACGGCCCGTAAGCCGTCCGATCTCCCCCCAACCGCAAAATCCTCAAAAGGGAACTTCCCGTCCCTCTTTTCCAATCATGATTCGCAAAATCGCCCCGCCAATCCTCGCTCTGCTCGCGTCTATCCAAGGTCAACCCGCCATCGCGGCGCCACCGACCGTGAAGGACGGCACACCGGTGACGGTGACGGCGTCGAGCACGCAGCCGGGCAATGACACTTGGAAAGCCGTGGATGGAAGCGAGGGGACGCGTTGGTGTGCGAATGATGCGTCGAAGCCCCAGTGGCTCCAACTCGCACTCGACGCGCCGCGCACGCTGACAAGCGTCCGAATCGTGTGGGAGGCCAAGCACGCATACCAGCACACCGTCGAGAGTTCCGCCGACGGCAAGACATGGACGATGCTCGTGGACGCTACGAAGAACAAAAACGAGAGCGTCGATGAGCACGCGCTCAGCGCCAAGGGCGTCCGCTTTTTGAAGATCACCTGCACGGGTTGCGAAGGCGGCTGGGCGAGCATCCGAGAGGTCACATTGACGGGCGATGGAATCAAGGCTCTCGCACCGACGATGAGCCCGGACCAGCTCGCAGCCGCAAAGAAAGGCGAGAACGATCCGAACGATCCCTTCAAGAACGAGGGCAACATCACGCCGAAAATCACGAAGCGCACGCCCCAGGAGGAGGCTGAGATTTTGAAAGATGCCCAAGCGGCGGAGGGATTCGACATGACGCTCTTCGCCGCACCGCCTGCGGTGAATTATCCCGTCTTCGTTTCCGCGGCACCAGACGGCACGCTCTACGTCTCCAGCGATGGAAACGGCTCCGTTGAACGCAAGCCGCATCGCGGCCGCATCATCCGCCTTCGCGACACGGACGGCGACGGGCGCGCCGACGAGACCAAGGAATTTGTGAAGGACGTGGATTCACCGCGCGGCCTCGTGTGGGATCGCGACCGGCTTTATCTCATCCACCCGCCGGACGTCAGCGTTTACATCGATAAGAACCACACCGGCATCGCAACCGAGGAAAAAACGCTCATCAAGGGCATCGCTTTTGGTTTTGCCGATCGTCCGGCGGACCACACAACGAATGGCCTCGAGCTCGGCATCGATGGCTGGCTCTACATCGCCGGCGGCGACTTTGGATTCATGGACGCCAGCGGCACCGACGGAAGGCACTTGCAGCATCGCGGTGGCGGCGTGGTTCGTTTCCGCCCTGACGGCTCCGGGCTGGAACTCGTCTCGCACGGCACACGCAACATTCTCGAGGTCGCAGTCGGCCCGCTCATGGAAATGTTCGCTCGCGACAACACGAACGACGGCGACGGCTGGGACGTGCGTTTCCATCATTTCACCGGACTCGAAAACCACGGTTATCCCGTCCTGTACAAAAACTTCCCTGACGAGGAGATCAAACCACTGAACGACTACCGCGGAGGCTCAGGCACCGGCGCGGTCTTCGTCGACGAACCGGGTTTCGGCAAATGGAACAACGCCCCGCTCACGAACGATTGGGGCACCGGAGCCCTGTGGCATCACAGCGTGAAGCGGCAAGGCGCGACCTATACCGAAACGGAGAAGCCGGAGCCCTTCATCAAGATGACGCGCCCGACGGATGCCGATGTGGACGCGATGGGCCACGTTTTCGAAGCGAGCTGGAAAGGCGCGACCTTCGGCTGGGCCGGCCCGGATGTCGGTTACATCGTCCGCGTCACGCCGAAAGGTTTCAAAGCACCCGCCCTGCCGGACTTTGACAGGCTCGATGACGGCGCACTGGTGAAGCTGCTGGAATCCCCGAGCCACCGTACCCGGCTCGAAGCGCAACGCACGATCCTCAGTCGCGAGGACAAGGCCGCCACCCGCAGCCTTCTGCTCGCGCTCGCCGGCGATCCATCAAAGCCGCTCGCCACGCGTGTCGCCGCGCTCTACGGCGTCTCGCAGCGCAATGTGAGCGCGCCCGATGCGGCGAACATCAACGCCGTCGCAGCACTCGCGAGCGAGGCGTCGATTCAGCCCTTCATTCTGCTCGCACTCGGGGACTCCGGACTCGCTACGAAACAGCCGTCCACGTCCCTCGTGCCCGCCTCACTCTTCAGCGGGGGACTGAAAAGCAGCGATCCACAAACGCGCCTGAATGCCGTCATCGGCGCCACACGCCAGCGTATCACTGCACTCGCGCCTGAAATGGCGGCGCTGCTTGGCGACCGCGACGATGTGATCGTCCACACCGTCCAGCGCGCACTCGCGATGCTGAACACGCACGACGCCTGCTTCGCCATCGTGGACGATGCGAATGCGCAGACGCAAACCCGCGACAGTGCGCTGCGTTCGTTGCGCATGATGCATTCCATGCAAGTCGTGGACGGCCTGGTCAAACGGCTCGCCAGCACACAGAGCATCGAGGCTCGCATGGGCATCCTGAACGCACTCTGCCGACTCCATTTCACCGAGGGAAAATGGGAGGGGAATAGCTGGGGCACCCGCCCGGACTACCGCGGGCCCTACTACCAGCCCGAAGCATGGAGCGAGACGGGCAAGATTGCGTCAGTGCTCAAGTCCACACTCGCCAGCGCTCCTCCGGAGGAAGCCGCGTTCCTTGTCAGCGAACTGAACCGCAACCGCATTCAGTTTAGCGAAGCACTCCAGCGCATCCTCGCGCTCGCGAAGTCGGATGCAAAAGCGATTCCGGATCTTGCCACGCAGCTCGCCGGCGCGGATGCGATTCCGGGTGAAGCCGTACCGCTGCTGATCCAGGCGGCACAGTCCAAGGAGTTCAACGCTGGCACGATTTCGCAAGCCATCACAGCGCTTGCGAAGGTGGACAGCGCCGAAGGAGCGCTCGCCTCACTGGAAGGAATCGCACGCCTTGCCGGCATGGCCGCCTCGGGCAAGGAGCGCGATGCCGGGCGCAACGCCTTTCTCAATACGCCGAAGCTGGAAAATCACCATCAAATGCTCGAAGGCATCGCTGAGAAAATGGAAGGAAAGCTCTCGGTCTGGGCGGACGCCGCGCTGCTCACACTCAGCGCCCGCAAGACCGGCGCACCCGAGCCGCGCGAACTTTCCGCCAAGGCCCTCGACAGCGGCTGGCAGAATCCGAAGCGCCGCGCACAAATTCTCCGCGCTGCCGGTGAGATCAAACACAATGCCTACGCGGACAGGATCCTTGCGGCACTCGACGATCCCGACAAAGCCGTCGCCGACGAGGCGAAGAGCGCCGCGGGCAAGATGAGGCTCGCAAAGCGCGCCAAGGATACCGGGCCGCTCATTGGCACCCTTCAGGTGAAGGACGTCATCGCGCAGGTTTTGCAAACCAAGGGCGACATCGCACTCGGCGAGCAACTTTTCTCACGGCAGACATGCGTCGCGTGCCACACCGCTTCGCAGGACCAGCCACAAAAGGGCCCGTACCTCGGCAACATCGCGCAGACCTACAAACGCGCCGATCTGGCGGAGAACATCCTCGACCCGAACAAGACCATCGCGCAGGGATTCATCACGAACGTCTTCACGCTGAAGAACGGCGAGGCGACCATGGGGTTCGTCGTGCGCGAGGGCGCGGACAAGGTCACCATTCGCAACGTCGCTGCTCAGGAGTCGACCCACGACATCAAGGACATCGTGAAACGCGAGACGCTGCCCACCTCCATCATGCCTCCCGGCCTCGTGAACAATCTCACCGTCCGCGAGTTCTCGAGCCTGCTCGACTACCTCGAGGCGCTGGCTGCTAAGAAGTAGCGAAGATCATTCCTGTCCATTGCGGAGGTCTTGATCGACCAACGGCCAATCGCATTGTCAGCAGGTGATGACCGCAGTCCGCAACGCGAGCGCAGGGAGCGACCGGATATCGTTTTCCACGCGGTGCGCCCCGGCATGGGGCGCGAAAACAACCACAATGACATGAAAGTTTCCAGAGCAGGGAGCGCCACGTGTCATAGCAACGCCCCATCCCATCAAACCGTGCAGTTGGTTTTTCGGCTCCTCGTTCAACTGGCTGAGTGAAAGCTCACATAGGAAAGTCTATGAAAGGGATCGATGAACAGCCCCCGCCCTCTCCAGGCTCCGGTCCGCTCTCCCTCCGTTCCCGGTGCACCCGACGAATAAGCAGCCAGATCTTGTTAAGATGGTTGGGCCGGACCGGGTGACATCGATTGACCCCATGAATGCGTTGAAGCAAGGCATCCGCTGAACCCGCATGGAAGATTTGAGGATTGTGCTTCACCCACCTACACAGGCCCGTCGCTTGAAAACGAAAGCACTTGGGAGCGTCCTTCCTCTCATTTTTGCATGCGCCAGATTCACCGCTGGAGCGAGCCCGTTGATTGAGGTGAGTCCGGTTGTTGTTGCCGTGGAGCGAAAAGGGATCACCGGCGCGGGATGGGCGGTTCCGATGGGGGCACAGGAATCAGGGAGGATTGCGCTGTGCTATCCAAACCATCCGGATGATTTCGGCGCTTCCGCTGGCACTGGCGCCGCTCTTTCCTTCGACAATGGGCGCACGTGGACAGCCGAGAGAGATGACTGGCCCCTGCCCGGAATGGCGGACCTATGGATTGACCGTCTTCGCGATGGGAGACTCGTTGCCCTGGGGATCCGCTGGCTTCCAGATCCGAAGCGGCGCGGGGAAATCACATCCGCTGAAGTACCCCGGAATCCTTGGAAGACCGCCTTTTCGGACGATGGCAAAAGCTGGAATGTCACGGAGTGTGCTGTGTCCTGTCCGCAAGAATACGGGGTCATCGCCCGACCGCTGCCCCGCATTTTCGAGGGCGCAGACGGCGCGCTTTACATGCCCGCCTACGCATGGGCGAAGACCGGCAACCGGTCTCTTTTGCTGCGCTCCGCGGACCATGGCAGGAGTTGGTTTGTTCGGTCGGTCATCACCTCCGCCGCCGATATGGTGAAGGCTGGCGCAGTGGTGACAACGCCCTGGCTTGAGACGAGCGTTTCGCCGGCAGCCGATGGCTCGTGGGTTGCAGTGATCCGCACAGGAAGCAACGAGACCGCCAGCTTGGTGACTGCCCGATCTTCAGATGAAGGACTGACTTGGTCGTTGGCCGGAAAGGTTCTTGCAGGGCCGGCTCAAGAGCCAGTCACGGGAAAGTTACCGGGGTTGCTGCTCATGCCTGGCGGCCCTTTGGTTCTTCTGAGCGCGCACACGAAGCGCGGTTGCTTTTTGCACCTGTCAATCGACGGCACGGGCAGGGAATGGACCGAGGGTCAACTCGTGACGCGTATCACGGGAGGCAACACGTCGATGCTCCCCCTCGAAGGCGACCGTCTTCTGGTGTTCACTCCAGCGAATGGGCGCATCAACTGCTGGGCTGTAAGGCTTCTTTCTGGCGGTCCGCGGCCCTGAGGGCCTCACGGTCGCATTTGTGCGGCAAGGACTCACGCAAACAACTCGACCACCGGCTTGCCCTTGTCCGCCACGGTGAAGGGCCGGCCGGAGGGGGAGTGTTCGATGTGCTGCAGGTCGATGCCCATGGCTTGCGCGATGGTCGCGTTGCAGTCCTGCATGGTGACAGGCTTCTCCGCGACACGTTCGCCGATCTCGTCGGACTTACCGTGGACGTAGCCCCCCTTCATACCCGCCCCAGCGAGCCACCAGGTGAAGACACCGGGATGATGTCCGCGGCCCGCGGTGACGCTGCTGATTTGCGGTGTGCGCCCAAACTCGGTGGCCATGACGACGAGCGTGCTGGCGAGCAGGCCCCGCTGGTGCAGGTCTTCGAGCAGGGCCGCCATCGTCTGGTCCGTGGTGGGCACCATGTTCTCCATCGATTTGATCTGATCGTTGTGCGTGTCCCAGTTGTGCGCGTCCTCGACTTCGATGAATCGCACGCCGCTTTCCACGAGCCGCCGCGCGAGGAGGCAGCCTTTGCCAAACGTGTGCGTGCCATAAGCCGCCTGCGTCTTTTTGTCCTCCCGCGAAATGTCGAACACCTTCAGGTCCTCGCTCTTCATCAGCGCGGCGGCGTCCCGCTGCACTTTCAAATAAGCGGCGGCATCGCGATGCGGAGTCTGCTGCACGAACCGCCCGCCCACCGACTCCGCAAGAGCGATGCGCCGCGCGAAGTCCGACTCCGCGACCTTCGCAGGTAACGCGGAATTCTGCAGGCCCGCTCCAGGATCCATGATGGGCAGTGGCGCGAGGTGCGTGGGCATGTAGCCGCTGCGCGGATGCTGCGGACTGCCGTTGATAAGAATGTTTCCCGGCAGCACGGCATTTCCGGAACCGAGCAGTTTCACCGCCCACGCTCCGAGCGACGGATGCGTGATGGTCGGTGTCATGAAGTAATTCGTGTGCGCGAGATAAGTGCCGCGATCATGGATGCCCTGCGTGGAACTCATCGAGCGCACGAGCGAGACGTGGTGCATCTGCTTCGCCATGCGCGGAAACCACTCTGAAACCTGCACGCCATCCGCGCTGGTCGCGATCGCCTGCACGCCCCCCATCTCGGGCTTTCCGGGCTTCGGATCGAAGGTGTCGATGTGCGAGATTCCGCCGCGCATGTAGAGGAAGATCACGCTCTTCGCCTTGCCGCCGACTTTGCCCTCGGCCGCGTGCAGTCTGCCAGACCCAGGCAGCAAACTGACGCCGAAAACAGCCTTCGAAAAGCGCTCCAAGAACGCTCGCCGGCCGATGTCTTTGAGGATCGATTTCATGGGGTGATGGAAGGTGGGTTCACTGATTGAAAAGAAACTCCGGCGAGTTCAGCAGGGCCCAGAGGAGGTCTGGCTCGGGAGTCGCACTCCCTTTCGTCAACATCGCCGCCTCCGCGACTTCCTCCGCCGTCGCCGAGCGGACAAGGATCGCCCGGTAAATGAGCTGCGTGCGCTGTTCGCCCGCCGCCTTGGTCTCGGAGAGCTCATGACGCAGAAACGAATCCTCCCCCAGCACGTGGGCTGTCAGCTCGCCGTTCATCAGCGCGAGCGAGTGCGTGGTGTTCGGGTCCCGGTTGAACGCGTCGATCTCACGCCGATCCGACTGGCCGAACTGACGCAGAAAATGCCCCTGCGGCAATGGCAGCGGCGTCTCCGATGCGCGAATGAAAGTGCGCGGCAGTGATTTCCAGCGCGGATCGGTTTCCTTGGTCTCGGCATCCCCATCGGCTTGCAGATCCATCCCCTTCATGTCGGAGCCGGGGATTTCCTTGTTCTGCTTCGCATGCAACGCCAGCAGCCGCTTCACCTCTTTTTCGTCGCCTCCAGCCTTGGCCGCGGCCAGTTCCTTTTGCTGCTCCGCACGGCGCAGACTGAGTTCCCGCCCCCGGGTGTGTTCGGCAAGGTCGATGCGAGCCTGCGCGATGATTTCGTCCGCAGTCATCACTGTGAGCTTCTTCAGGCGCTTTGGATCCAGCTTGCCTCCATAACGAAATCCGGACTTTCGTTCATCAACGTCCTTTGCGAGCAGGACGAGATGGGAATCCCAGATCTGCTCCGCCGACAGGCGCCGCAGTTGCGGCCCGCGCAGCGCAAATGCCGCTGCAGGCTCGGGTGTCGCGCGCACGGACTCGCTCTGATACAGGCGCGTGTGCAGCAGCACCGCCATGAAAGAGCGCTCATCAAAACGCAGCCGGATCATCATCTGCGTGAGGAAGTCCATGAGCTCCGCGTGCTCCGGATTGGGCAGCGCCGAGAGACTGTCCACGGGCTCGATCAATCCCATGCCCATGACGCGCTTCCACAAACGGTTCGCGATGGTCGTAGCGAACCGGGGATTGCGGGGTGAGGTCATCCATTCCGCGAACGCCTTGCGGCGATTGTCGTCGTGCATGCTGGCCTCGTCGCCAAAGAGTGTGCGCGGCTCCACTGATTCACCGCGGAGCGCCGGATCGTAGGCGTAGGTCTCGGGAAACTTCAGTTGCTTGTCCGTGTCTACTGTCACCCGCTTCAAGGGAGCAATCGTCCCACTCACGCTATCGGCCAGTGCCTTGTCTTTTGGCATCGCGGCCATCTTCTCCTGGATCTCGGAATACTGCCTCACGTTGTAAGGCGAATACCCGCCGGGGTTGCCCAGATTGCTCACGCCAAAGGTGAACGCCACCATCTGGTAGAAATCCTTCTGCGTGATAGGCTCCAGTGGATGATCGTGGCACTGCGCGCACTCGATCCGCGTGCCCAGAAAAACCCGCGTCATGTTCGACATGTGATCCAGCGGCATCCCGAGATCGCGCACATAAAAACCGACCGCGCCGTTTTCCCACAGGCGGCCGCTTGCGGTGACCAACTGCCG
This sequence comes from Chthoniobacter flavus, assembly GCA_945861435.1. Classification (GTDB taxonomy): domain Bacteria; phylum Verrucomicrobiota; class Verrucomicrobiia; order Chthoniobacterales; family Chthoniobacteraceae; genus CAIURC01. Next base: position 53,360 of record CAMAUX010000017.1, read on the forward strand.
CACAAACTCATCATAGGGCATGTGCGAGCGAATCGCGTCTTTCACCCAGTCGTCGTAGAGTTTGCCCGGCTGGCCGGGGGCAAGTCCGCGCGAGTTGAGGCGGAGCAGGTCGGCCTTCCAGTTGAACATGTGGCTCACGTAACCCTCGCTGCCCAGCAGTTCATCGATCAGCTTCCCGCGCTTATCCGCGGCTTTGCTATCAAGGAAGCGCGCGCTCTCTTCCAAGCTCGGGATGCGGCCCACGACATCGAGATACACGCGGCGCAGAAATGTCTCATCGCTCGCCGGCGCGTTCAGCTTCGTGCCTTTGGCCACGTGAGATTGATCCACCCGCTTCTGAACTTCCGCGCTCAACTGGCGCACATCCGCGCCGGCAAGCGACGCATCGGTCGCCGGCAAAGTCCCCCCGCGATGGTCGAATTGAACCCACGATCCCAGCTTCGCCCCATCCGCGATCCATTGCCGCAGCATCGCGCGCTCCGCGTCATTCAAAGGCTGCGCACCGCCTTTCAGCGGCGGCATCGTGTCCTCGTCGGTATGCGGCAGCGACACCCGCTTCAGCAACTCGCTCTCGTCCGGCTTCCCCGGAACGATCACTTCGCCGACGCGGATCCCTTCCGCTGTATCAAGCCGCAGCCTGCCCTTCGGCTTCGCCTGCTTCTCGCTGTGGCAGCCAAAGCAGTGGTGGTAGAGCACCGGTAGAATGTCTTTGTCGAAACTCGGGGAATCCGCCGCCACGAGAAGCTGCGCAGCATTGGTCAGCAGCGCGACGACGACGCCGAGACGTGCGGCGGATGGAGGCCTTGCGATCATGCAGTAATCTGGGGTTTCATATTCTGCCCAAAGGTTCCTTTGTTCACGGTGCAGAAATCTCGGGCCGCCGTGCGATCACGAGCTGCACCTTGTCCGCAAAGTGTCCCACGAAACTATCCCGGCGCTTGTCCGGCAACTTCGTATCATTCGACATCCCGAGGCGGATCATTAGGTAATCCGTATCCGAAGGCAGCCGCAGTTCATTGCGCACTTTCTGCCAGGTGGCCGGATCCCGATCCATCAACACCTTGCTGCTGCGTGAGAAAGCGAGCGATTCCGTCGAGAGCACATTGTCCACCTTCACCGTCCCATCGGTCACAACACTCCCATCCAGCGCGAAGATCGTCAGCGTGGCACTAAAGCTCTCATCCGCGGGAAACGACACTGCATTGAAAAGAGCCGTCAACTGCACCACCGCGCCGCCGTCCGCGAACTCACTGCGAATCGGCCGCAGATCCACCAAGTGGAAAACATCGCTGCTGTGGCTCAAGGGAATGCTTTTCCCCTCAGAGTCGCCCCGGAGAAACCGCAGCATTTTCCCCCCGTCCGCGGGCTGGATTCCCTGCTGCTCGCCCACGATCTCACTGTAGTCTCCGCTCCACCTACCCGCCTCGGTTGGCACACCAACCACCAAGGGTGCAGGCCCTGACTCAAAGCCTTCCTGCAAGAGCGTGATCGCCTTCGCCAGTGAAGGCGCGACATACGCCCACGCCACCGATACGCAGAACAAACCGAGCACCAACGCCGCCGCGGCCGCGCTGAGAGGACGCCACGAAAGCCAGCCCAGCCACGGCGGCCACATCCGACCCGTCTTGCGCACCGCCTCGGAATGGATCTGTGCGTACTCGCGTGCCGCGACACCTTGCGTGAGGATTTCCGCGAGCAGGTCGCACGCCTCCGCGTCATGCTCCAGTTGCGCCGAGAGCTCTCGCACTTCCTGCGGGGTGCAATCGCCCGCCACATAACGGGTGAGCATTTCGCTCAGATGAGTTTCGTCGGTCATGGCCATGCAATCTCCTGCGCGGCGAGCCGCCGGTTGATGCACTGACGCAGCGCCTGATGCAGTCGTGACAGTGCCTTGTAAATCGCAGCTTCATTGCGGCGCAGCAGCCGCGAAAGCTCCGCCCCCTTCCGCCCCTCATCATAGCGCATCCGCAGCAGGAGCCGGGATTCAACCGTCAGCCCTTCCAAACACACCCGCATCGCCTCCGCCCGCTGCCCGTGCGAGTCGGCGATGTCCTCCAGGCGTGCATCCAGAGCGTCCAGCGCCAGCTCGCTCAAAATCTCATCGAGCCGTCCTGCGCGCCGCACTTGATCAATGCCCAGATTACGCGCCGTCACACGCGCCCAAGCCAGCACTCCGCCTTCGTCCGAAAAACTCTCACGCAGCCGCAACGCCCGCACGAGAACCTCCTGAAAAACATCCTCGGCCGCGTGCGCATCACGCACCACCGCGAATGCCCCTGCCACTAATCGCGGCCTGGCATCGAGGAGGGTTTTAACGAGCAGTTCTTCGGTCATCATGAGAGGGACGAATAACCCGCGAAAGTCTGACTAACAAAATTGAGAGAGGAAGACACTCGCCTTCCTCCCGCCTTATTCCTGGCAGCTTCCCTCCTATTACCGGCTTCTCCCGCGTGCGATGTCCGCCTTCAGCACAGCGAGGAGCTCCTTCGCTTTGCCGGGCTCTTCGGTGAAGGGATTCGTGGCCTCACCGGGATCGGCGCGGAGATTGTAGAGTGGGAACTTCGCGTTGGGCCCCCTGCCACTGGTCGCGAGGATCTTGATCTGGTGTGAAGATGCCGTCCTGCACTTCATAGACTCCCGATGGAAGGGTGAGATCCCGATCACCTTCGCGGCTGGCGAGACAGGGCCTCACAGAACAGGCAGAGGTGGCACTGAACCTAAAAACGTGAATCGACGGCCCACGGAATCCACGGACCGCACGGAAGGAATTGAAGGGAATGAGGAGGCTGAGAGTCTGTTGCGTGGTCCGTGCGTTCAGTGCGTTCCGTGGGCCATTGGGAACTCTCCGGGTTCAGGCGACTGCTGAGTCCTCTCAGTGCCTGGGTAATTGAGGGTAACAGCCATGTCGTTACCGACTTTAAAGATCGCTCAAAGAGACGCACCCAACATGTGAGACGGAAACGGGGTGATTTTAAGCTGCAAATTCCGGTTCCACAGAAACTCCCATCAGATCCGACAAGTTTTCATCGCCGCATTGAGGTTTAATTGAGAGTGAAGGGCATCGAGTGAACCTCGGTGATCCTCCCGACCCATAATCAGGCACCTCCCAATGCCCTTAACTCAGTGCCATTCGGGACAGGCACGCCTTCAGCCGGCCCGGCCGAGGTGCCCGCGGCGGCGTACGGCCGGTGGCTCTGAGGGGCCGCACGAGGCAGTTGATCAAAGACCCAGACAGCCGCGGCGCTGCACGGTCATTCCAGCGAGGACCAGCGCACCGATGCAGCCACGCGGCTCATGAGCAGATAGACGACGGCCGCGATCAGTGCCTCACCCAGAAGAAACCACACAAACCAGCCCGTGGAAAACGCCCAGAGAGAGACTCCGCCCAACGCCAGAGACACGAACATGACCACAAGCTGGCGGAGACCGCGCCCTGCCGCATTGACCCCCTCCGGAGGCTGCGAGATCGGCACCGCATGGCCGCGCAGGCATGGAATGAGCGCATAAACCGGCAGCAGGATCAACCCCGGCAGCATCAGGGCGAATTGCTTGGCACCGATGCCCACCAGCCACAAAATCACGCCGTAGAGCAGAAGCGCTGGCAGCACGAGCAGGCACATCACGGCCACCCGCGCGCCATGGCAAAGCGATGCAGGGCCGGGCGTCGGAGCAGCACGGAAAATTTCGGCAGCGCGCCATTGCTGCGAAGTTTCCAGGAGGCCCAAAGCGACAAGAGGCAGGATTCCGAGATAACAACTCGAGAAGGGCACCAATATGGACAAGCCGGAGAATGCCCCACCGTTATCACTGGCACTGAAGAAAGGGATCAGCGGCATGACGAGCATCGGCGCGAGACCCGGAAATACGCGCAGTTTGGTGTCGCGGTCCCGCATCAGATACGCGGTGGCGAGCAGGAACGAAGCGCGGGACACGGAGTCGCGCAGCCACCAGCGCAGCGGGGGCGCGTGGACGAGTTGTGAAAGCAGGCCCCGCCCGGACTTGCGTGGCCCGGGGGTGGATCCGGTGGCTTCATTAACGGCCTGCAGGCCTGCGCCATAGGTCTGGGCGAGTTTGCCGAAAGCGAGCCAAAGCACCAACACCGTGAGCAACACGCCCGCGACGGCCATGGCCCAAGACCCTTTGCCATGGCTGCCCGCGAGCGCGTCATCCAGTCCGGCAAACCATGCGGGCGGGAGAAGCCACATCCACCACGCATCGGGCTGCACATGCATCTGACGGCCGAAACGAGCGATGAGTTGGGGCGCCACCTGGCTGCCGACCACAAAGCCCACGGTCATCAAGACCTGTGCCGCTGTCATCACCGTGTCGAGCCGTTCACGCCCAAACCAGCGCAGGCAGAGCTGATACACCAGCACCACGCTGCCGGTGCAAAAAAGCGCCTGCAAAACGGTCGAGAATGCATGGGAAACGGGGAAGAACCACCCGCCGTCCGAGGCAGCCACACCGACGAAAAATCCGACGAGGTTGAACGCCCCGGCCATCCAGAGCGACATGCGGAGCAGCACTTGAATTTTCGCACGCAGCAGTGCTTTTGATGTCACCGGACGATGCCCGAGGATGTCCGCCTCCTCCTTGTTGAAGAGCATCTCGCCCGCCGAAGAGGCAATGTAGGTGCCCAGAAAAAGGAGCGTCATCGCGTGGAGATAAATCGCGAGCGTGAAGACCGGCTGCGACAGGGAGGTCAGCGCCATACAGCCGGCGAACGCATAGAAGCCGAGGATGAGCTTGAGCTTCCAGCCCACGGACTTCGGAACACCCGCCTTCTTCAAGCCCCGCACCGCGCGCCCACGCAGGAAGAGGGTCAGGAAAAGTTTACCCAAAGCGCGTTCCGGTGTCGGAGCACGCGAGGGCAGCAGCGGCGAAGATGGCGAAGGCGCGCTCATGAGCGGAAGGTCATCGCGAAATCTTTGGCCCGGCGTTCGAGCTCCGCGCCACCGGTCAGATCAGTGAAGAGCCGCTCCAGCGTTCCGGCGTTGCGCGCCGCGATCAATTCGTCCGGGCGTCCGTCCGCGAGCAAACGGCCCTTGTCGATGATGATCACGCGGTCGCATACCCGCTCCACGACATCGAGGATGTGCGAGCTGTACACGATGGTCTTGCCCTCGCGGGCGAGCGTTTGGATGAGCGCCTTGAACCCCACCGCCGCATTGGCGTCGAGGCCGTCGAGTGGTTCGTCGAAAAAGACCACCGGCGGGTTGTGCAGCAGCGCGGCCGTGATGACGACCTTGTGCTTCATCCCCTTCGAGTAGGCCCCGAGCAGTTTGTCCGTGAGCGTCTCGAAACTCAGATCAAAGAAGGCGATAAACTGGCGGATCCGCGCCACGGCGGCGTCCTCCGGAATGCCGTAAAGCGCAGCGATCATTACCAGATACTCCAGACCCGTGAGCGATTCAAAGACGGCGCCGGATTCCGGCACGAAGCCGATGTGCCGCTTCACTTCCAGCGTGTCGCGCCGGAGGTCGAAACCGCAGATCGTGGCCGTGCCATCCGTAGGCTCTACAATGCCGGTGAGCATCTTGAGCGTCGTGGATTTACCCGCACCGTTGGGGCCGAGAAATCCCACGATTTGCCCCGCCGGCACCACGAAGGAAAGGGCATCGACGGCGGTCTGGTATCCAAATCGTTTGGTGAGGTTGTGTGCGGAGATCATCGGGGTGTGAGAATGGTGCGGACTGACGACGTGGGAGAAGCCGGAACGGGAAAGCGTTGAACTCCACTGGATCATCAAGGCCTCTGCCTTCCGGTGAAGCCTGACCGAGGAGAACCCGAAGCTGAAAGTATATCTCCGTTATGCGCGAGCCCCGATAAGCACCATCGGACCTGCCCCAATCGGCTTGCCATCAACTCGACAAAAAACGAGGCGGACAAGTGCGCCTCTTCAAGCCTCCCTCGGTCCCTCCGAAAGATCTTTCCCATCAAGGCAACGCGTCCCATGCGCCCCCCGATGGACCCCCGACCGGAGCCGCGCGCCCCACCCGTCACCACACTCTCCGCGTGACAGAACCCGCTCCCCCATGGCAAACCTCCCACCCCTATGAAACTCCTTCTCGCCACAGTCCTTAGCCTCTCCATCGGTCTTCTCTCCGCCGCACACGCACAAGACGCGAAGCCCGATGCAAAAGCCGACGCCAAACTGGTCGCCGTTCTCAAAACCAACCTCGGCGAAATGGTGCTCGAGTTCTGGCCCGACGTCGCCCCCAAGCACGTCGAAAACTTCATCACTCTCGCCAACAAGGGATTCTACGACGGCACCGCATTCCACCGCGTGATCAAAGGTTTCATGATCCAAGGCGGCGACCCGCTCACCAAGGATGAGAGCCAGTCCGCGCGCTGGGGCACCGGCGACCCCGGCTACAAGATCAAGGCGGAATTCAACAAGCGCCCACATGTCCGCGGCGTTCTCTCCATGGCACGCAGCCAAAACCCCGACTCCGCAGGCAGCCAGTTTTTCATCTGCCACGGCAGCCCCTCCTTCCTCGACGGCCAGTACACCGCCTTCGGCAAGCTGATCGAGGGCGACGACGTCCTCGAAAAAATCGCCACCACACCCACCGCACCTGGCGATCGGCCGCTCACCCGCGTCACGCTCGAGAGCGTCAAGATCGTCCCGGCGGACTCGGCGAAGTAGCCGCGCTCCGGCGCAGGCAGCGGCGCAACACTGGCGCCACCGCGCTCGTTTTTTTTGCTCGCCTCCCATGGGTAAACCCCGGAGGTTCCGACCCCATTTTTCCCATGGCTGCCCAACCCCACAAAGTGAAGCTCGGCCTCGTGCAGATGCGCTGCACCGCCGATCCGAAAGAGAACCTCGCCAACGCCCTGTCCAAGGCAGCGGAGGCCGCACAACGCGGCGCCCAGATCATCTGCCTGCAGGAGCTCTTCACCTCCCTCTACTTCTGCCAGATCGAGGACCACAAATACTTCCAGCTCGCTGAGGAAATCCCGGGACCCACCACGGACAAGCTCTGCGAGTTCGCGCGCGCACATCAGGTCGTCCTCGTCGCATCCCTCTTCGAACGCCGCAGCGCGGGCCTCTACCACAACACCGCCGCCATCATCGATGCCGACGGCTCCTACCTCGGCAAGTATCGCAAGATGCACATCCCGGACGACCCGTCCTTCTACGAAAAATTCTACTTCACCCCGGGCGACCTCGGCTTCCGGTCATGGCAGACCCGCTACGCCAAAATCGGTGTCTGCATTTGCTGGGACCAATGGTACCCGGAAGCCGCGCGCCTCACTGCGCTTCACGGCGCGCAGATCCTCTTTTACCCGACCGCCATCGGCTGGCATCCCGCGGAGAAAGCCGAGTTCGGCCAGCGCCAGCATTCTTCATGGGAAACCATCCAGCGCGGCCACGCCATCGCCAACGGCTGCTACGTCGCCGTTCCCAACCGCGTCGGCCATGAAGCGCCGGACGGCGGCCCGGGCCTCGAGTTCTGGGGACAGAGCTTCGTCGCGGACCCCTCGGGAACCCTCATCGCCAAAGCCTCCCCGGACCAGGAGGAAATCATGATCGTGGAAGTCGACCTCGACGCCCTCGATACGCAGCGCACCCACTGGCCTTTCTTCCGCGACCGCCGCATCGACGCCTACGGCCAGATCCAGCAGCGCTTTATCGACTAATCCATGACCAGCGTCTCCACCCTCCCCACCGGAACTCTTCCAACATCCCTCGGCTACCGCATGCCCGCCGAATGGGAAGCGCACACCGCCACATGGCTCTCATGGCCACGCCGCGACGGCATCAGCTTCCCAGGCGCCTACGACCGCATCCTGCCTGCGCTCGCCAAGATGGTCGATGCACTCGCCGATTCTGAACCCGTCCGGATCAACGTCTGCAGCCCGGAGCACGAGGCCGACGTCCGCAAGATCCTCGCTGGGGCACGCGCACGCACCGCCCACGTAGAGTTCTTCCACATCCCCACCAACGAACCCTGGTGCCGCGACCACGGCCCCATCTTCCTCACCCGCTCCGAGGAACCGCGCCTCCTCGCTCTCGACTGGGATTACAACGCATGGGGCTGGAAATACCCACCCTTCGACGACGACGACGTGGTTCCCACAAAAATCGCCGAGCACCTCGGCCTCCCCGTCCTCTCGCCGGGCATGATCCTCGAGGGCGGCTCCATCGACGTCAACGGACAGGGCACGCTGCTCACCACCAAGTCCTGCCTCCTCAATCCCAACCGCAACCCCGACCTCACCCAGGCACAGATCGAAGCCAGCCTGCGCGACCACCTTGGGATCGAGAAAATCCTCTGGCTCGGCGACGGCATTGAGGGAGACGACACGGACGGCCACATCGACGACCTCACCCGCTTCGTCAACCCCACGACCGTCGTCACCGTGGTCGAGGAGGACTCCAACGACTCCAACCACGAGCCCCTCCGACACAACCTCGAGCTCCTGCGCACCATGGAGACCGCGCGCGGCGAACCCCTCCGGATCCACACCCTGCCGATGCCCTCCAAGATCGTGCGCGAGGGTCAGCGTCTGCCCGCCAGCTACGCCAACTTTTACATCGCCAACAAGGTGGTCCTCCTGCCGACTTTCGCTGACAACAATGACCGCTGGGCCGTTTCCGTCTTGCAGGAACTTTTCTCCACTCGCAAAATAGTCCCGATCGACTGCCGCGAACTGATTTGGGGCCTCGGTGCCTTCCATTGCCTGACGCAGCAGCAACCAGCCACCCCCTGAACCGCCCATGTGGGCGACCCACCATGCATCGCCCATTCACCCACCGCCTCCTCGCACTGCTGTGCCTCTGCACGGCGCTCGCCACTGCCTCCCCACGGGCCCAAGCGCAGTCATCCTCCACTCAGTCCGGCGCCCACGAGTTCGACCGACTCCTCGACAACGCCGCGCTCTGGAACCTCACTCCTGACGAGTTCCAGTCCGCATCCGCCGGCCTTCCTTTCGCCTGGACCTCCAGCGCCAAGGACTCCGCACGCGCGAGCAAGGACTCCAAGCAGAGCATGTCTCTCTTTAGCGTCCCGGTCGTCGAATACCTCGCACGTTTCGAAGCCGGGAAGCTCAGCCAGATGACCGCCATCTTTTACGCAAGGGGCGATGCGGGCTCACTCACCAAAGACCAATACGAGGCTCTCGTGCGCAAATGCGTCGAATCCCTCACACAGAAAACCGCGGCCAAACCCGTCCCCCGCGGCAAAGACCCCACCAACGCCGTCAAGGCCGACGGCATCATGTGGCAGAACCCCAAAGGCTACTTTCTCCTCGAATACAGCGCCGTGCGCGAGGTGAAGACCCGCAATATCGACTTCCGCGCTGAGTTCGTGCGCCTCGAAATCACCTCCCCCCAGAAGAAAACCACCGGCTTCGCCACCGCTCCCACGCGGCCGCGCTTCACTGGCGCCCTCCACATCGAACGCAACCCCGCTTCCGGCGAGGTACGGATCAAGGACGTGCCCATGGTCGACCAAGGCCAGAAGGGCTACTGCGTGGTCGCATCCACCGAGCGTGTCATGCGCTACTACGGCGCCGAGGTGGATGCCAACGAGCTCGCGCAAATCGCCAATTCCGATGCAGAACGCGGCACCAGCTCCGCCGCCATGCTCAGCGCACTCAAGAAGACCGCCTCCCGCCTCAAAGTCCGCGTCCGCGAACTCGAGGAGCAGGACGTGAAGGGCATCCTTGAACTGATCAAGGATTACAACCGCGCCGCCAAGCGCGCCAAGTCCCCGGAACTCCCGGATCCGGGCCGTATGATCGATGTCGGCGCGATCTACTCCCGAATGCAACTCCCCATCCTCAAGGATGCGCGCACCCACAACAAAGCCGACCTCGACCGCTTCCAACGCAAGGTGCAGACCCATGTCGACCAAGGCATCCCCCTCCTCTGGGGCGTCCAACTCGGCCTCGTATCAGAAAAAGGCGTGCCCCAGTCCGGAGGCGGCCACATGCGCCTGATCATCGGCTACAACACGAAGACGAAGGAAATCCTCTTCAGCGATAGCTGGGGCGCAGGGCACGAATGCAAATCCATGGCCATGGACGACGCATGGACCATCACCACGGGCCTCACCGTGATCGAGCCCCTCTAAACCCCGGCCGGCAAATACCGGACCGTCATCCCGTCTTTCTCAGCGGTGGCGGCCCGAGGGGAGGCAGATCGGAGGAAGGTTTTTGGGGGAAAAGAGAGCTTGTCGGGTGGCAATAAAGCCGCTTACCGGTCCGTAATCATTGCGTTCGCCGGGTTTGACCTCGGGGCCCCCTCGACCCTACAATCGGGCCACATCCCGTACCTATGCTTACCCGCCGCCACCCCCTGCTTCCCGCGGCCTTCCTCACGGGCCTAGCGATTTTGATTGCCTGCGCGCACACGGGCCAATCGGCCCCTCCGTCGAATCCTGCAAACCTCACCCGCTCCACCATCATCGAAGTGGTGGGGGATGTCACCATCATCAACCCCACGGGCCAGACCAAGCGCACCCCGAAGGCAAACGACGTCTTCACGACCCCAGAGATCATGCGCACCGGCCCCAATTCCCGGGCAGAGTTGGTCGCCGAGGACAAAACCGTCACCCGCGTCGGCGCCAACACGGTCTTTTCCTTCGAGCCCAACAAACGCGAGATCAACCTCCAGCAGGGCAGCGTCCTCTTCAACTCCCCCTCCGGCAAGGGAGGGGGCACCATCAAAACGGCTTCCGCTACCGCCGCCGTTCTCGGCACCACCCTCATCGTCGCCGCCGGCTCCAGCGGTGGCTTCAAAGTGCTCATGATGGAGGGGAGCGGACAAGTGACGGCAGGCAACGGCGCCAGCAGCGCCGTCAAGGCAGGCCAGATGAGCTTCGTACTTCCGGGCCAGAAGGGCCTCAGCCCCACTTACAACTTCCAGCTCAAGCAGCAGACCAGCACTTCCAAGCTCATCCGCGGCTTCAAGGCCCCCCTCGCCTCCATCGCCAAAGTCGAAGCCGCCGCCTCCAAGCAAAGCAAGCAGATCGCCAAGGGCGACATGGTCGAAACCAAACTTCTCGCCAGTGATGAACCCGGCGTCGCCTTCGTCGCCAATGCGTCCGCCGCAATCGAAACGGTCATCTCCGCCAACCGCCCCACCGCAGAGGACGTCACCGTCACCACCCCCCAGCCCGATTCCCAATACATCGTCGACGGCTTCGGCAGCAACGGCACCTTCTTCTTCGCACACAACCTCACCTTCAAGACCCCCACCTTCGACAGCGGCGGCCTCCTTTACCTCGCCACAAAAGACATCATCTTCGACGGCTCCATGTCCGTCACGGGCGGCGGCCCGCTTACCCTCTTTGCAGGCGGCGCCTTTTCCAACACCCCGGGCACCCGCGTGGATACGAACAACGAGCTCACCCTGCTCACCGCCCGCGGCTCCGAACTCCCAGAAGACTTCGATGCGGAAGCGATCGTCTCCACGATTTCCGGACCAAGCGCCTCCATCCTTACCGACTTCGCCCTCGTCAACAATATCGGCTCCGTCACCGTCAACGCCCCGGTTCTCAACCTCGACAACGCAGGCCTCTGGGCCACGCGCGATCTCACCATCAACGCCGGCTCCCTCTCGCTCAACAACCACACCACGGCCCTCGAATCTTGGGCGGCACCAACCGATGGCGAACTGAGCTTCGATTCCGAAACCCCGGTCGCTAACACCACCTTCTCCAACCTCGGCACGGGACTCGAGGCCGGCGGCACCCTCACTGTCCGCGCCGCAAGCAACTTCACCGCCGTCCGCTGCGACTTCGTGGCTGAAAACGCACGCATCTCCTCCGGCGGCAACATGTCGCTCCAGTCCGTGCGCTTCTCCAACCGCGACTTCGACGCGGACCGCGGCGCCGTCTCCATCGCCGCGGCAGGGACACTCGACATCAACGGCGCACGCTTCCAAGTCAAGACAGTCGACATCTCCGGCTCCACCGTCAATTTGCAGGACGTCAACTTCGCCGAGGGTTCCTTCGTCCGCCTCCGTTCCCAACTCGGCCGCGTGAACCTCGAGGGCGACAAACGCACCGGCTACGTCAATGTCCTCAACGACGTCTATTACGGCGGCAACGATATCGGACACGAACTGGGACGCGGCGGCGCCTCCCGCGTCAGAGTCACCCCGCGCTAACCCCCCCTCCAGCCCTCCATGCGCGCCCGCACTCCACTCTGGCTGGTCCTGCCACCCCTCGCACTGGCTGCTTTCGGTTCCGTCCTTCGCGCTGAACCGCCGAGATCCAACGCCGCCGCAGAAGCCGCCATCCGTCAGGTCGAGTCTGAGCGCCAGCGCGCCCAAGTCACCCCTGCACCACCGGCGGCGCAGGACTCCAGCGCGGAATCCACAAACCCGCAGCTTTACCCGGGCGAATCCGAAGATCTCGGCCCCCAGTTCCTTCTCATCCGCAAACAGCGCAAGCGCTTGTTTGAAGCCAGTGCGGACGTCCAGTACTACTACACCTCCAACTTTTTCCTCAGCGAAAAAGGCAATGTCGACACCGGCGTCTTGGCCACCACCGCCCAGGTCGCCTTCTGCCCGGAACCCTTCCGCATCGGCATCGGCGAACTCGGCCTGCGCACGGGATACCGCCATCAGACCTTCTACTACGGGCTCGATTCCACCGAAAACCAGTTCAACAACCTCGACTTCGATTCCGAGACCGTCTTCTTCAACGCCCGCTACAAGCTTCCGAAAGACTACGTCGCCTTCGTCGGGTTGGACTACGGCCGCCTTCTCTCCCATGAGTTCGAAAGAACGGAGTTCTTCACCGAACTCGCCGTCAGCTGGGGCCTCGAAAAATCCATCCCCATCGGGGAAAAAAACCAACTCTCCTTCGCCTATATCGGCAGCGAACACTTCACCTATTCCGACCCCGCTCCCACCACCAACACCGGCGACCGTACCGACTCCATCTTCGCGCTCAGCTGGAGCTCCATGCTCACCTCCAAGCTCTCCGCCCAGCCCTACTACCGCTTCCAACACACCCACTACTGGTTCGACGATAACCGCAACGATTTCGTCCACGCCGTCGGTATCTCCCTCTCCTTCGCCCTCTCCGAAACCTCTTCCATCCGTTTCTTCTCCGGCTTCGATGTCCGCAACTCCGATACGGAAGCCGTCGACGATTACCACAAGTTCGACACCGGTGGCGGCATCTCCATCAGCTACAGGTTCTAAACCCCAACCTGACACACGCAGGTCAAAGCACGCCCGCCGCACCTCCCGGGCGCAGCGCTTGTTCCAACCCAAAATCGGACGGAGCCTGAAGCGCAGTCAGTCGCTCCGCCGAGCACACCGCACAGGATCCGCGCCGTCGCTTTTCACTCCCCGAACCGCGCTCAGCGGGTGGTCTCGGCGGAGGGAAAAAGGCGGTCGAGTTTCAGAATCGCAACCAACTGCCCATCCGCATTGACCACATGGGTGATGGGCAGTTTGGCGGCGTCCTTGACCGGCTCAAACAGGCTCGTCGGAAACTCGCGAATCGCCAGGACTTGGTCCACAAGGACGCCCGTCATCGCGCCCTCCAGCATCGCCAGCAAGCAGGGTGGATCCTCCGCGAGAGCCGCACCCCGGGTGTAAGTCGACGCCTGTTTGCGCAGATCAATCACCGGCACCATCTGCTCGCCCACATCCGCCATCCCGTCGAAATGCTCCAAGTCCGCAGGCAGCGGCGTAAGGCGTACACTCGCTTGGATGCGCGTGATCCGCTCCAGCGCCATGCCGAAGGTCTCCGTCCCGAGACGCACCGTCAGCACTTGCATCAACTGCTCCGGCGCCTCGGCGGCGGCGTCCGCCTGGGTGGTTGCATGAACGGCCTGAGGGGCGATCGAACGAATCTGCGCCTCCACCTGACCAATCAACTGCGCAGGGTCAATCACACCAACGATGCGGTCCGCTTCCAGCACCAGATACTGGCGGATCCCTGCCATGGGCTCCCTCATGTCATGCACGAGGTCCGGTGAGAACCGTTCCAGACCGGCTGCGCGGTCGATGAAAAGCGCCACCTGAGGGCCGTCCTCAAGCTCAGCGATCAAGCACGTCTCACGTCCCGATGACACCGGCTTGCCAAGCAACCCGGCGGTCGAGAGCGCCAGCACAGGGGTTCCTCGAAGGTCGATCAAACCGAGCACCCATGAGGGCGCGCCCGGCATGTAGCGGATGGCTCCCGGCGAGTTCAGCTCCAGAACGTCCCCGGACGCAAACGCGTAGTGCTCTCCGCCAATCTCCACCAAGAGAAAGGGGATCGAATCCTCCATGTGCAAACTTTCAGAAGCATCTTCCTCCAAAGTCGTTGCCAGCAGCACTTCGCCACCGGGCGCCACGGCATCCACCTTCTCACTTTCCGCCAGATGATCGAGGTCGAGCAGGTAAAGCTGCTCCCCCCCAAGTTGAAACGAGGCTTTGAACAGCGGGTGCTTCTCACGAGCCGCCTGAACATTTTCCGGAGCCACGTCCGACTCCGCTTGGATCATCGAGTTCACCTGTTGAACGCGAAGCGCGAGGGTGCCGTTGGCATCGCCGACCACAATCAGGATCCCACCCGCCGGCTGCGACTGCCCCAGAATCGCCGCGAGATTGATCTGCGGCACGATCTGTCCGATGGCTTCCACCAACCCCTCAAACGCATCAGCACAAAAAGGCAGCGGCGTCAGCGGGCCGCCCTCCACCACCCCAATGACACGGCTGAGAGGCAACGCCACCGAGGTGTCGTTGAACTTGCAGCAGAGGAGATCAAGAAGCGCCATAGATCTTCAGTCCAAGTCCTATCCCTAGTCCTAGCCGTTCTTGGATTCCATGCTCCAAACGCCGTCCCAATTCGGCTTCGGATTCGCCGACAGCACGCCACAGCGCTCCATAAAAATCCGGCAGGCTTTGTCGGCCGGATTCAATTCCGCCGCGGCCTTGAACCCCACGGCGGCCGCTCCAAAATCGCCCGCGGTATACTGCCGGAAAGCGGCGTTGAAGGACTCCAGCCACGGGGCGTCTTTTTCCTGCGCATAGTTGTGGAGCACCTCGTGGACATCGGTCGCGGTCTGCTGGCCCTTCACGCGGACCCTGTCGAGCAACCGGGAATGGACGGGTGCCCTGAGCATTCCGAAAGTGTTGCCGCAAAGCAGCAGTTGGGCGCCGTAGTGGCTGGTGAGACTCTCGATGCGAGCGGAAAGGTTCACCGCATTGCCAATCACCGTGTAGTTCATCCGCTCCGGTGAACCGATCTGGCCCGCGACCACCTCGCCGGTCGCAAGCCCGATGCCGATCCGGAACGGGAGATGCCCCGCTGCGGCCCGGTCCGCATTGAAAAACTCCAGCGCCTGCAGCATCGACACCGCACCCTTCACCGCATTGTCGGCGTGGTTGCCGGAATTGGTGGGCACCCCGAAGAGCGCCATCACAGCGTCGCCGATGAACTTGTCGATGACGCCGAAGTTCCCCTTCACGACATCCGCCATGAAGGTGAAGTATTCGTTCATCATGGTCACCAGCGCCTCGGGCTCGAGCCCCTCGCACAGCTGCGTGAAACCGCGCACGTCGCTGAACAGGATCGTCGCCGGAGCCAGCTTGCCCCCAAGCCCCAGATTCTCGCCGGACATGACAGCATCGGTCACGGAACTCGACATCGCGCGGTCGAGAACCTTGCGCAAAGCCTGCTCGGCGGAAATGTCCTCGATGCTCACCAACAGGGCCACGGACTCCCGCAATCCAGCAGCCGCGGGTTCAATGCTCATGCGCAGCGGAATCCAATCCCCGCTCTCCGTGGAGAACTCCACCTGCGTCCCCCTCTTGGCAACGCCCGAGGAGAGCACCTCCCGGATCTCGTCCGCGATGAGTTCGTTGAACTCACCAAAAAGCGCGCCGAGCGAGGATCCAGCAGGAATCGCCCCGGGCTGTCCAAGGATCCGCGCCGCGGCCTTGTTGGCGTAAACCAGATTGAGCCCGATATCCAAAGCAATCACCCCAGCGTTGATCGTGTCCAGCAGCGCATCGTGGACGCCCGGCCGCGCCGGAGCCACTGCTGACGCGGCGCCGCCTTCTTCCGACGAGGCCGTGGACTCCCCGGTCTGCGCCGGCTCGCCCTCCGCCGCCTCAATTTGTGGAAGCCCGCAGATCCGGCGCAGCGTCTGGACGATCTTCGAGCCGCGGCTGGACTTGATGTCCATGCTCACCGACCCCGAGGGCTTGTCCAAAACGTCTGCGGCCCCGAGTCGCAGAGCCTCGGCGCGCTCAGGCGAACCCTCGACTCCAAGCGAGGAGAGGATCACCACCTTCGACGTGCTCCGAAGCCCAAGACGGCGCAGTGTTTCGAGCCCGGAAAGCTCCGGCATCTCAATGTCCAAAAGGATGACATCGGGCTTCAGCAGTCGGACTTTCTGGAGCGCGATCTTGCCGTTCTCGGCCGTGTCGATCACGCAAAGCTCCGGGTCAGACTCCACGATCTCCTTCACCAAGCGGCGCATGATGTTGCTGTCGTCGACGACGAGGATCTTTTTGCGAGGGTCGGTTATGTCCATTATCGGGAGTGGGAAAGTTCGCGGGCGATATCAGCAGGCAACTCGATGAGGGACCGCAAAAACTCGCGCTTCGCCCGGGTATCCGTCAGCGGCCACCGCGCATCCGGCCGGATCCGCACCCACAAGGAACCATGGGCATCGCGCATGGCTGCATCGCACAGGGGGGCGATCCGCTGGGGGAGCGCCGGCAGCCTCTGCAGGTCGTCCTCCCGGCAGTAAACGATCTGATCCACGGAATCCACCACCAGAAAAATATCCCTCTCACCATCCTCGGAAATCCAGTGAATCCCGGCGCAGGCCCGCGTGCTCGGCTCAACCGATGGTTCAAGCAATCGCCTCAGGTCCACCAAGGGAAAGCCCGCCGGCCCCCGTAAACGCGGCCTCCGCGGACGGACCACCTCCGCCTCAGTGAGCGCGCGGATGGAATGGATGCTGTGGCCCGGAAACAGGAGCCGGAAATCCCTGCATCGAATGGCGACGTGTTCGCTCATGACAATGCTCCGTTCTCACGCACATGCGCAGGATGATTGCGCAATCCCGTCACCGCGGCTCCACGGGCCAGGGTGAAAAGCCCCTCGGGATCGATCACGATCACGATGCGGTCCGTGCCGAGCGTCGAAATCCCACCAATCCCAGGCAGGTGCGCGATCCGCGGGTGCATTTCCTGAATCAACAGGTCGTTGCGACGCAGAATCCTGTGCACCTCCACGCCGATCCGCCGCCCGCCATATTCGCAGACGATGATCGACACAAGAGCCTCGTCGCCCTCAGCCGGAGCGGGAAGCCGCAGGAGATCCACCAAACGGAAAAGCGGAAGGAATCGCCCGTGAAGCAGCACGCTGCGCTGCCCGTTCACATTCTGCAATTCACTCGCAGGCACCAGCGTGCCCTCCACCACGATCCGGTCCGGAAACGCCACCGTCTGCACCCCGGTCTCCGCCAGCAGCATCGGCTGGATCGCCTTTGAAAGCGGCATGTTCAGCTGGAACCGCGTCCCCTGCCCGGAGCGTGTGGAAATCTCAATCTTGCCTCCGAGCTTGGTGACATTCACCAGCACCACATCCATCCCCACACCGCGCCCCGAAGTGTCGGTGATTTTCTCCGCGGTCGAGAACCCCGGGGCGAAGATGAAGCGGGCGATCTGCTCATCGCTCAGCGTGTGGCTTTCGTCCTCGCCCACCAGTCCGGAGGCGACTGCCTTCTGACGCACACGCTCAATGTTGATCCCACGGCCGTCATCGCGTACTTCCACCACGATCCGGTTGCCACTCTGTTCAGCAGAAAGAATGAGGGTGGCGGTCCGCGGCTTGCCCGCTGCCACCCTTTCCTCGGGAGTCTCGATGCCGTGGTCCACGCTGTTGCGGAGCATGTGCATCAACGGATCTGCGAGAAGCTCCACCATCGCATTGTCCACCCGGATCCCTTTCGAGCGGGCCTCAAAACGCACCAGCTTCCTCTGCTTCTGCGCCGTGTCCCGGATCATCCGCGGGAACCGGGTGAAAAGCGTGTCGATCGGAATGACGCGCAGGCCCAGCGTGGTCTCGTGAATCTGACCGATGAGCTGGTGCGCCTGATTCTCCAGGGATGCAAACTCGTACTGCTGCCGGATCAGCCACTCGATCTTGGGAAGGAGCTGCGGGGCGTGACGCTCGCTGTAATCGAAAAGTTCCTGCAGCAGATCCAGCGCCTGCCCGTCGTGCACCATCGCGTTGAAGCGCGAGGAAACGTTGAAGAACTGGCTCACGCGTCCAAACATCGAGTCCAGCAACTCCACCGGCACACGCACCTGCGCACCGCCACCGGCTGCCGCAACGGCCTTGGGCTTCACCCCGAAATGGGATGACGCCTGCCGCCCGTCCAGCTTCCGCAACACCACCACCTCGGACTGCTCACTCTCACCAGCCAATACCGAGCGAATCTCCGCCTCCCTGCGCGTGCTGAAAAACAGAAGCGCCAGGTACTGCGCGGAATCGATGACAGCGCTCTCACTGAGGACGATCTCGAGGATCGGACCCGTGCGCTCCACCAACCGCGACACAGCCCCCTCCTCCCGCGGCTGAGGCAGCAAGGCCTCGTACATCGCACCAGTGCGGCTCTTGGCAAAAACCGGCAGTCTCTCGACAAGCGCAGATGGCACGATCTGAAACCGTTCGGGATCCAGTTTCTTCGCCTCCAAAAACTTCCGGCTGCTGTCCGGAATTTGAAACGGCGCGAGGAGAACCTCCCGGATCTGGCCGGCGACAAGGGCGGTCGGTTCCGAGTGACGGGTCACGTCGGAATCAAGGTCGACGCGTATCGCATCCGCAGCACGGGAACGCCATTCGGCGCGATTTTGCTCCCCGCAATCCGATCGCGCCAAGGCCGGGAGCAGCGTGAGGAAGGGCGAGCCGGGAATCAGGATCGCCAGAAGGTTGAGCCCCTCTTCAAGACGGCCGCCCTCGAGCATCTCCAGCAGAGCCTTCCGGAACCACACACGCACCGCAGCATGGCTTTCCGCAAGACCGCACGGCTGGCCGATGAGAAACCGGTAGTTATCCAGCAACCTCAGGAAACGGGCGAAGCACAGCGGGGACTTCTTGAGAACGGCCTCCTCAAGGGCCTGCCCGAGCACAGGAAGATGGACCTTTTCCAGTGAGAACCCCACAACCGAGGCGTCCTCGGTGAGCTGCTCCTCCGGCAGGTACGTGGGGTCGGCGAGCGTCCTGGAAATGTCGGGAAGCAGTTCCTCGAACAACTCTCCAAGGGCCACCAGCGTGTCGAAATCCCCGTGCAGATCGGCATCGGGATGCTGCCCGGCAGAAGCAGCGGACTCGGCAACTGCCTGCTGACCACCCGCAACCGCGCCTCCCCCCACAGCCAACCGCAGATCCGTGATGAGTTGCTCGGGCGGCGAAAATTCCCGGCCTTCCACCAACTCAGCACCCGCCTTCTTGATGGCGTCCAGCGCCTGCAGAAGCAGATCCTGAGCGCTTTCGGTGAATGGCTGGGTGCCGGAACGGAAGGTTGCCAAAAGCGATTCCGACTCGTGTGCAAGGCTTTCGAGGGACCGGTGATTCACCACCCGCGAAAGACCTTTGACCGAATGAAAGCTGCGGAACAGCAGGTTGATCTCCTCCATCGAAGGCGCGCCCGCGTCCGCCTGCACAAGGATTTGCTCGGAAACGGCAATGTGCTCCGCGAGCTCCGTGGAGAACTCCTTCACCAGTGCTGGATCGCGTTCGCTCATGCCGGATGAGAGCTGGGGATTGCTGCGGCCGCCTGCCTCAGCCGCTCCACATAAGAACTTCCGCCAGACGCACACAGGCCCGCACTGGAACGACCCTGCGGCTTTTGCAGAAGACCCGCCGCCCCGCACAACAACAGGGGTTCCAGCGCGAGATCACCCTCCACTGCCCTCGTGCCGGTCAGCAGGATCGGACCGCGGGTCACCAGCGTCCACTTGGTCACCAAGCGCACCGCCGCGGAAATCTCCATGTCATCCAGATCCAGCAGAAGCATGGAATCGGGTGCATTGCGCGCGGCGTCCAGAATCCCGTCCACCTCCACGCGGATCAGCCTGAACTCCGGCGCGAGCGCGGCGGTCAGCACCATCGCGAAGACCGGGTCCGAGGTGCTCAACAGGATCGGAGCCTGCCCCTCAGTTTCTGCGGGAATGGGCGTTGGGGCGGCGGTCATGGAGCGGGGGCCGATCGCCTGGCTCTCTCGGGAGAGGTCAGCCAGCGGTTCAAGGTGTCGATGATTTGTTCGGGCGTCTGCACCTCACGCGCCGCTCCGTTCTGGATGGCGGACTGGGGCATCCCAGCCACGGCGCAGGTGTCGGGGCGCTGGGCCACCACCGGATAGCCCTGCCGCATCAGCTCCAAAGCCCCTTTGGAACCATCCTGCCCCATGCCCGTAAGGATCACCGAATGGGTCGCGATCCCCACACGCGCCGCGGTCAGCAGAAGATGATCAATGCTCGGATGAAACGGATTCTCCGGCAGCACAGCCTCGCGCAGCCGCATCTGCCCGGAAGCCAGACGGGTCAGCTCAAAGTCGCGTCCTCCCTGCACCATGCCGATGGTGCCAGCTTCGGGAATGCTCCCCACGCCCACCTCGACGACTCGATGCCCGGTCTCCTCCGTGAGGCGTTGGGCGAACTCAGCCGTCTGCCCGTGCGGCATGTGCTGCGCGATCAAGAAGGGAACCGCCGGATGCGTAATCCTCTTCAGGATCTGCATGAGCAGGGGCGGCCCGCCCGTGGAAACGCCCACCACCACAAGCTCCACCGCAGCCGGCTTAGCCTTCGGCGATGGCAGGGATTGAGGAGGCAGCGAAGCGCCTACGGCCGCCGCAGTGCGATGAACGGCATCCGCGCCGTGCAGCCACGCCTCACGGATCGCCTGAATCGCCTTGGGCAGTTCATCTTTGATATACGCCAGATCCATCTCGCCAGGGCGCCGCCCCGCCAGCAGACGGACCGCCGGCTTGGTGGCGAGCGCCGCGGGAAGCGGCTGGCCACGGCTGCTGACAATGAGCGTGGGCTCGCGGCGCAGGGTGAGAAAGCGCTCGAGCTGCGGTCCCTCAGGATCCTGCAGCAGTTCAATATCGATCACCGCCACACAGTCGCTTTCCTGCCGCAGCAACGTCTCGATCGCCGCGCAATCTCGCGCCTCCCCCAGCAGACGCAATTCCGGATTCGTGGCGAACACCGGACGCAGGGCGATAGCCGTGAAACTGGATTTCACCGCAAAACAGACCCGGAACTTCATGGCGATAAGCGTCCTTTCTTTTTCCAAAGAAGCGCGCGGCCGTCGCTCAGCATGTCGAATCCGTCAGCATTGCGCATCGTGTCTGCAGGGCCGAGCAGGAGGACTCCGCCCGGACGCAGCGAACCCTCGAGTTTGGTGAGGATCGCGCGCACGTCCGCCTCCTTGAAATAGATGAGGATATTCCGACAGAGAATCAGGTCGATGTCCGTGGCGGGAGCGGGATCCTTGAGCAGATTGCGTTGCTGGAAGGACGTGGATTTGCGGAGGCCCTCGTCGGCCGTCCATGTGGTGGTTTGCTGCGAGAGCACTGCCTCGAAGTGCTGCCGCCCAAACGCCGGGATATCGCGGAAGCTGTTGAGTCCGGAGCTGACGGTGTACCTGCCCATGCTGGCCTTTTGGATCATGTCGGGGCTCAGATCCGTGCCAATCACCGAAGTCTCCCAAGCAGCGGCATCAGCCTGTGCAAAGCTGCGGAGGGCGTCCCTCAGCATGAGCCCGATCGTGTAAACTTCCTCCCCGGAAGAACAGCCCGCACACCAGACTCGGAACACCTTGCGGCCCGATTTTTTCCTTTCTTCAAACAGCGCGGGCAGGACGTTTTGGCCAAGGTACTGGAGCTGGGAAGGGTGGCGGTAAAAGTAAGTCTCGTGGATCAGAAAGGGCTCGATGAACTCAAGCCATTCCCGGTCCGTGGGAGAGGCACGCAGCAGGCGCTCCACGAACGCCAGCCGTCCCCCGAAATCCATCGGCGCAAGCAATTGCTCCACCTTCGGCCGCGAAATCTCCTCCCGCAACCCAGCCTGGCTGGCAATCGTATCGATCAGAGTTTCCGCCGGATTCATGCAGGGAGGTCTGGGCAGGAGCCCAAACAAAGCGCGTTCAGCCTACTCCGACTTGAACTCCGCGATCAGGCGGGTGTCGTTGGAGAGCTTCGAAAGCTGCACCATGGTTGCGGTGATCTCCTCGGAGGAAGCCGTGTTCGCCATCGCGATGTTGCGCAGCTGATCCACGTTGCCGTTGATCTGCGCCAGCGTCGCCTGCTGCTCGTCCATCGCCACCGCAATCGAACGCACCGACTCCGTCGTCTCACGCGTCGCGCTCGCAATCTCCTGCATGGCCCCGCTCACCGTCCCGGCGGCCTCCATCCCGCGCTGCGAATCCGTCGCCGCCTGCTCCACGATATCGGCGATCTGACGCGCGTTCTGTGCGGAGCTTTCCGCCAGCTTGCCCACCTCCTGCGCCACCACCACGAACCCCTTCCCGTGTTCCCCGGCGCGCGCCGCCTCGATCGCCGCGTTCAGCGAGAGAATGTGCGTCCGGTTGGCAATCTGTGCGATCACCTGCGTGATCTGATTAATCTTCCGGCTGTTCTGCGCAATGGCTTCCACGATCGGAGTCAGGTCGCCCACCGCCGCCTTGCCCTTCTCCACGGAACTCGACGCGTGCTCCGCCTTCTGCCGGCCAGCCGTCGCATTCTGCGTCACCAACTTGATCGCCCCAAACGACTCGCCGATCGCTGTCGAGATCTGGTTGAGCTGCGTGGTCTGCAGACGCGCTCCATCCGAAATCTGTCCAATCGCCGTGCTCGCTTCGTCCACCGACAACGCCGTCTGGGTCGTCATCGTACGGATCTTCCCTGCGTTGCGGCGGAAGATCTCCAAGGCGCGCGCCAGTTCGCCCAGTTCATCGGCGCGGGCAGCTTCCGGAAGTTCGAACGAAGAGTCGCCCTTGGTCAGACGCGAGGTCTTGCCAGTGATATCCCCGAGCGGTGTCACGAGCAGGCGCGTGACCACCTGATGAGTGGCAAGGCAGATCCCGACCACGGCGGCTCCGATCAGCATGAAGAACAGATTGCGAAGCTGCCTCGGCTCTCCCATCGCCTCCGTCAGAGGCTCACGAACCACAAGGCGCCAGTTGTGCCCCTTGTAGACTCCAAAACCCGGAAACGCCGCATAGGCCACAATCTGCCGCGTCCCATCAGCTCCATCCTCCGTGTAAAAACCGCTCTTCTCAGTCATCCTCGCCACCGGAAATGCACTGAGCGCCGTGCCGGTTCCCACCGCCGACTTCGGGAACTCCTCAAGCACCTTCCCCGTGCTCGAAACAATCAGGATCGACGCGTTCTTACTCCGTGCCTTGAAGGTCTGGTCCAGACCGCCCAGCACCTCCCGGATCGAACGTTCCCAAGACACCCGGTTGCTCCACACGCGAATGATTTTGCCGGTGGAATCGATCACGGGCGCGGAGAAGTTGAGGGACAGACCCTGCCCGCGCATGAGCTTCGCGAGCGTCGCGTCCGATGCCAGATCACCGGAATAACTCTGCCCGTCCCCGATCTTCCCGCTGATGGAGTCCTCAAACCAAGGCTCCCCCTTCACGCTCGTCCCAATCAGGGAGGACGTGTCGAACGGCTTTCCTTCAGGGTCGGCTGTGTTCGCCGCAAGCACCTTGCCCGTCGCATCCGCCAGCACCATCAGGTCATAGTAACCATAGGACTTGGTGAAGAAATTCGCAGCCGCCGTCGCCGTATCGCGGTCCGCGGAGGCGCCGGGATGATAAACGAACGCCTGGACATCCCCGTAGCGCTCAAACAGCAACCGGTCGATCTTGTCGGCGATCTGCTCCACGGACCCCATCAACTCCTGCCCCTCGGCCACCTCGCGCTGCGCGTAGGATTTCCGGATCGCGATAAAGCTGCAGGCCAGAAGCGGGACAAGGGCGATCAGAAGCCCACTAATGACGACTTTGAATCCGACACCTTTGGTGCCGTACTTGGTTTGATCGGACATGGTTGCAGGGGATGGAAAGCTCGACTCGTTTAGCTATAGAAAAACAGTCTCAACTATATTAGCCACCGGGCGAAGGGAAGCCTGTTCCCGGCCGCTCCACACGCACAGGCCGAAACGCCGCGACTCACCGCTCACAATCCCCCCACCCATTAGATACCGGGCGGAATTGAGCCCGATGATTCCGGCCAATCAGGCATCAGCACCTTCCAACGCCGGCATCTCAGGCAAGTGCCGCCTGCCCTCAGTGGAGGTGGATCCGCTTTTCACCAAATACCCCGAGGACAGCGGTCGCACCCAGAAGAGTCACAGACTCCACATGCTGGTGGCCGTGAAGAAAGCAACGCGGCGCGGCTCGTCCGATGTACCGGTTGAAGGCTTCAAAGCCGCAGTGCGTGTGCTGATCACGCTCATGAATCCCGGCGGGAGAATTGTGGGCAACAAACACATCAACACGCGGGAAGGTGTCCATAACGAGGGCGACCTCTTCCGGAGAATACAGGTGGTGACCGCGCGGCTTGTACCGCCAACTCCCCCCAAAGCCCCCAAAGGTGAGCCCGCCGAAGGATTCAATCCGGCCGTGCAGATCCACAAACCCATCGGGCAGCGGGCCGTCGGTGTCGTGATTGCCGCGGACAGCGAAAGCGCGGCGCGGACGGTAGAGTTCCGCAGCGCGCGAAAGGGTGGCCTCATGGAGGTCACCGCAGGAGATCAGCACGTCGACCTCGGGGCGATGCAAGTGCCCCACAAGGTGGTTCTCGTCGGCGATGGCGATGATGTTCACAGGGATCCCACCGCGCGATCGTGGGGCGGCGTTCGCAACCCATGAAACCTAGCAGGCGCCGGCTCCGTGAGGGAAGCCGGGACTCCAGTCCGGTGGGCGCGGACCAGCGCCAGTTGCGTCGGCTGGACACGACGAACCCTTCGGAAAAGAGTGGCCGCTCGCACGGTGCGATGATCATTCCCGCGCACCCGCCCCCCTGCCCTCCCAGTATGAGAACTCACCGTCACTCTGTCGTACTAAACTGGCTTTGTACGTTGCTTGTTGTTCTGCCGTGGATCGGCGGCACGCGTTCGGCGCACTGCGCGGAGCGTCCACTCATGCTCGCGCATTACCTGCCGTGGTTCGCAAATCCTCAGCCCGGTGACGCGTGGGGGTTCCACTGGACGATGAATCACTCCGATCCAAAACGGCTGCTGTGGGATGGGAGGAGGGAGGTCGCAGCTCACGACACCCCCCTCATCGGCCTCTACGATTCGGGCGATCCATCCGCACTCGAATGCCAGGTGCTGCTGATGAAGCTGGCAGGAATCGACGGCGTCATTCTGGACTGGTACGGGCCGGAAGCCGGACTCGATCACGGGCAGTTGCACCACAACGCCCAGAAACTGATACCGCTACTCAGAAAAGCAGGCCTGCGCTTCGCTGTGTGTTATGAGGACCAATCACTCGCCCGCCGGATCGATGCGGGGTTGATCAGGCCGGAAGAGTCCGTCGCACGCGCACGCGCGGCGCTCCGGTGGCTGGAAGACAACTGGTTCAAAGAGCCCGAATACGTGCACCAAGAGGGGCGGCCCGTGCTGCTGGTGTTCGGCCCGCAACACCTGAAGCCCGCTGAGTGGACCCAGGTGCGCGAGAGCATCGCCACACAGCCACTGGTGTATGGCCTCGCGCACCTTGCCAAGAACTTCGGACTCGACGGCAGCTTCGCATGGCCGCCGGTGAGCGGTGGCAAGACCGTTTCCACCGCGCAGTGGAGCCGCGAACTGGATGCTCTGGATGCAAGGCGGAATGCGGGCGAACGAGTGATCGGCGCCGCATTCCCGGGATTCCACGACGCGTATGCACAGGCGGGATTGCACGCCAGCTACGGCCGGATCGACGATCGCGACGGCAGGACTTTCTCGGAAACCCTCAGTCGCGCTCTCAAGGAAAGTCCGGATCTGGTGCAACTCGCAACGTGGAACGACTACGGCGAGGGAACCCAGATGGAGCCCACAAGGCAGCAAGGCTGCCGCTACTTGGAGACAGTTCAGAAGGCGCGGCGGCCCGCTGGAGGCCCTTCATCAAAGTTCACCGCTGCGGACCTGCGCCTGCCTATCACCCTGTACCGCGCAAGAATCCGCGCCGGAGAGGACGCGCGGTTGCAGGCGGATTTGGATCGGGCCGCAACACTCCTCTTCGACTCAGATTGCGCGGGCGCGGAAATTGCGCTCATGCGAGTCGAAAGAGAGCTCGCGAAACTACCTGCGTGCTTTGCGGAGGAAGGTCATGAAAGGGACCCCGCATACCGCCTCCATGCCGATGTGCTCTACCGCGAGGATGCACAGGATGAGGGAATGAAGAGCCGCTGCCGACTGGATGTCTACACGCCCGCCGCGCCCACCAAAGACAGTGCGGGGTTTGCGACAGTCGTGTGGTTCCATGGGGGCGGCATGACACAAGGTGGGCGGTTCGTTCCCGTGGGCCTCAGGCACCAGGGGATCGCTGTGGTGGCGGTCGATTACCGGCGATCGCCGGAAGTCGGCTCACCCGCGTTTATTGAAGACGCTGCAGCGGCCGTGGGATGGACGCTCAAGCACATCGGTGAATACGGAGGATCGCCGGGTAAAGTCTTCGTGGCGGGCCACTCGGCCGGCGGTTATCTCGCTTGCATGGCGGGGCTGGATCGTCGCTGGCTCGCAGCACAGGGCGCGAAGACCGATGCGCTGGCGGGCCTCATTGCCCTGAGTCCGCAGGCGATCACCCACTTCGCCATCCGAAAAGAGCAGGGCCTCGGCGAACTCCAGCCGTTGGTGGATCCCCTCGCCCCGCTTTACCATGTCCGCAAGGACGCGCCTCCCATGCTGCTGGTGACGGGCGACCGTGAAAAGGAACTCTTCGGACGCTACGAGGAAAACGCGTACCTCTGGCGGATGCTGAAGCTTGCGGGACACCCGGATGTGACGCTGCACGAGTTGCAGGGGTTCGATCACGGGAAGATGGCCGAACCCGCGCTGCCGCTGCTGCTGCGCTTCATGCGGGAACACACCAGGGGATCGAACCAGCGCTGAGCAAACCCACGCGCGCCCAACTTGCGGAAGGATCCCAACACGCCCCAAGTCCTCCCCACTCGCCGCCTTTCATCCCATCAAAGTTTGGGCAGGATCTTCTGCCTCCAGCGCGGCTTCGATAGTTTATCCTCGGCCACGTACTCAAAAAGTTTGCTCACCGGAAAGAGCAGCACCCCAGGCAAACC
Organism: Chthoniobacter flavus; assembly: GCA_945861435.1. Taxonomy (GTDB): domain Bacteria; phylum Verrucomicrobiota; class Verrucomicrobiia; order Chthoniobacterales; family Chthoniobacteraceae; genus CAIURC01. The sequence continues at coordinate 80,633 of CAMAUX010000017.1, forward strand.
TCTCGCATTGATGCGCACGCTGAAGTCCAGCGAGTCATCAAAGACCATCAGCTTCCCGTGCCCCTTCAGAAGGTAGCCCTTCCCCTGCACCGCAAAGTCCTCCGTCTTCACCGCCCCTCCATCCATGCGAAAGGACGCCGTCATTGTCTGCGTCAGATCCATGCTCAGCTTGGGAACGATCCCATTGAGGATCTCCCCCAGCGGCCCCAGAAACGGCACCGCGTACACGTCACCCCTCACGAACACCTGCCCCTCCCCCTCCATCCTGCGCGCTTCGTCCGCCAGCACAAATTTCCCGCTCGCGTCCACCACCCCCTTCACTCGGTCTCCACCCGTGAGGGCCTTCATCAGTGCTCCAAAATCCAACTGCTCCAGATGCACCGTCAACGGCCCGGAAACCCCCTTGCCCGCGAGCCCCAGATCCGCCTCCAAGCGCACCTTCCCTTCGAGCAGACTCGCGTCCAGACTCTTGATCTTGAGCCGATCGGGCGACCACTCAAACACTGCCGTGGCGGGCCCAACGTTCCACTGCCTTTCCAGAAAGCTCCAATCCATCCCGGCTGGCGCGATCACCTCGATCCCCAACCGCGTCTGCGACGCAAGCGGGGCAACGACACCGTCCAAAGTCACCTCCACAGGGCGCCGCCCAAAACGATACGGCTCCAAAGCCCGCCCCAAATCGGGCCCGATCCATGCCGGCCATACCTCAGCCGCAAGCGAAGAACGCACCTTGTTCAACTTCACCACCCCCGTGCCCGTCTCCCATTCCACCCCTCCCGTCGCCTCCCCCTCACGCCTCACCACCCGGAACGGATCCACCACCAAGCGCCCCCGCTCAAGTCGCACAGTCGCGGTCACCCCCTGCGCCTGCACCTTCCGGAAACTGCAGGGCCCCGCCTCCGCCTCCACCTTCATCCGCAACGCATCCCAGCGCATCTCGCTTCCGTTCACCTCCAACTCCACCTTTGGCGGGCGGCCAAACTCCAACTCTGAGAGGACGGCGGCGAGCGGGCCCCACGTCAGCGGCGCCAGCACCAGCGGGTTGATCCCGCTCTTCACACGCGCCTTGAACTCCCCGGGGACACGCATCACGTCCGCACGCAAATCCCCGCTGCGGTGCGCGAGACGCACCTCGCGCGCACTCCAACTCCCGTCTCCGTAAGAAAAATCCCCCGCCAGACTTTCAAACACCACGTTGCGCACCCCAAAACGCCCGACCTCAAGATGACCGCGCAAGGCCACGGATGGCTCCGCCCCCCAACGCCAGGTCCCCGTCATTTCCAACTTCTGGCTGCCAAACCCTGCGAGGTCCTCCCACTGCTGCCCGGGCAGCAGCGCCTTCGCGAGACGCAGCACATCCACCCCGGATTGCAACTCCACCCGGGCTTCACGCTCTTCCATCGATGCACTCCCGCTCACCCGCAGGTCGCCCACCTTGTCCCTCACCGCAAATTCCTTCAACTCCACCACCTGATCCCTCAAACCCAGCCGGAATCGCACCTCCTCCAAAGCCACCCCCGCGCGCACCACACGACCCGACTGAAACTCTGCCTCCGCAAAAAGCTCCTCAGGCCGCGCCAGATCTCCAGTAAAACGCACCTCCAAAGTCGGCGCGCCCTGCTCAAACCGCAGCTTCCCAAGCTCTTCAATCACCCGCTCACCCCAGCGCACGAATCCTTGCGAATCCCGCAGCCCCCCCCCTCCAAACAACTGCGGGTTCACCAACCGCCCGCTCGCACTCACACGGATCCCGTAAAGATCCGCCTCCAATCGGCTCAGATGCACCTGCTGCGGCGAGAAAAACATCCGCCCACTCAGGCCAGCCACCTCCACCGCAGGTCCATGCGGATTCCCCGTAACCAAGGGCACCGACAACCGCGCATCCCTCAGCTCCAACGCCTGCAAGAACGGCTGCTCCCTCAGCAAACTCGCGTAATCAATCACCAGCAGCATCTCATCCACCACCGCCACTGTCCTCTTCCGATCACCACCGCTGTAGATCCTCACGTCCCGTGCCACAATCCCCCGGAAGGGCACCAGCGCCAGCTGCCTCAGCGTGAGGTCCACTCCGCGCTTGTGAAATTCGCTCGTCACAAATCCGCGCCACTTCCGCGTGAACCCACGCTCGTACGCATACCACCCGGCCCACAGCAGCGCCGTCATCACCAGCGCAACCGCCAGAATTCCCAATCGGCGCAACATCCTCCCCCTTTTCCGACAGCACCATCCCAGTGACCAGCCCAATCTCCGCGCCAGCCCGCACGCAGGATTGTCCTCTCGCCCCTTTTGCGTTAGCGGGTAGGAGAAATTATGCGACTAGCTGTCCTCTTCCTCCTTCTCGCGTGCTTCTCGGCAGCCGCCCCGGCCCCCGCACCGCAGGAAGCCCCACCAGCTTCCCCACCCCCATCCGCGCCCCCGGCGGCATCCGCGCCCTCAACAGGCACCACCGCCCCCGCCACCGCCAGCGCCCAACCCAAAATCACTTACAGCCAGTGCCATGTCGACGGCTCCTACGTCGCCCTCACCTTCGACGACGGCCCGCACAAGGAAAACACCCCGCGCCTCCTCGACATCCTCAAAAAGCGCGGCGTCAAGGCCACCTTCTTCGTCGTCGGCCAGTGCGCCGCCGAGTACCCATCCATCATCCAGCGGATCAACGCCGAGGGACACGAACTCGCCAACCACAGTTGGTCCCACCCACAGCTCAGCAAGATGGCCGAAGGCTCCGTAAGCGATCAACTCGAGCGCACCCATCAAGCCGTCATCCAATCGGCTGGCGTCACACCAAAACTCATGCGCCCCCCCTTCGGCGCCTTCACCCCAAACCAGCAGGCATGGGCCAACCGCAAATGGGGCTACAAGGTGGTCCTCTGGGACGTCGATCCCCTCGATTGGAAAATCCGCAACGCCGCCCACGTGGAAAGCGAAATCCTCCGCCAGACCGTCCCGGGCTCCATCATCCTCAGCCACGACATCCACAAAAGCACCGTCGACGCCATGCCCGCCACCATCGACGCACTCCTCGCCAAGGGATTCAAGTTCGTCACCGTCTCTGAACTGCTCGCGATGGACAAGCCCCTGCCCCCAAAACCCAAACCCACTCCACCCTCCACAGGCACGCCAACCCGCGCCGAACCTGCCTCCACAGGCGGAGCCCTCGCCCTGCCAGTACCCGTCAAACCCACGGAACGCCGTCGTGGTTCCACCCCCCGCTGAGCATCCCTCACCCCACTCACCGATTTGCTGTGCTTGCCCCAGTGACAAGCCGCTCACTACCGTCTCCCCCATGAAACACATTCTCGCTTTGCTGCTTTCCCTCACAGCCGCCTCCGTGGCCGCAGAAGGCGAAGGTTGGATCAGCCTTTTCGACGGCAAAACCCTCAGCGGCTGGCATGCCAACGAAAACGAAAAAACCTTCTCCGTGCGGGATGGCGAAATCGTCGTCCTCGGCGACCGCTCCCACCTCTTTTACGAAGGCCCCGCAGGCCAGCACGACTTCAAGAACTTCGAGTTCAAAGCCGAAGTCATGACCAAGCCGGGCGCCAACTCCGGAGTCTATTTCCACACCCAGTTCCAGCCCTCCGGCTGGCCGGAAAGAGGCTACGAAGTCCAAGTCAACAACACCCACAAGGACCCGAAAAAGACCGCCGGCCTCTACGGCATCAAAGACAACTTTGAAGCACCCGCGAAGGACGGCGAATGGTTCACCCTCACCATCAAGGTCGAGGGCCGCCACATCGTCACCACCGTCAATGGCAAGGTCATCTCCGACTACATCGAGGAGGAATCCCCCTCTCGCCCCGCCAACTTCAAGCTGCGCGTCCTCAGCCATGGAACCTTCGCTCTCCAAGGCCACGACCCAGGCAGCGAGGTCCACTACCGCAACCTCTTCGTCAAAATCCTCCCCTGACCCACGGTCAACCAGGCTCCCTGCCGCTGCACCGAGGTCGCACCACCCAACGCGCCCGGCCCTGACACCATCGCCACCCGCAGGGATAGCGACTTGATCAGCGCCACCCCTCGTCAGGCCCCTCACCAACCCTTCAAAACCGCGGGCCACCGGCAGCCGAATGCCCACCATCAAAGAACGCATCCAAGCCGTCCAGACCTCCGTCGCCCAAGCAGCCCAAAAGGCCGGACGCTCAGACGTCGAACTCATCGCCGTCTCCAAAACCCATCCCCCGGAAGCCCTCCTTCAAGCCCTCCACGAAGGCCTCACCCTCTTCGGCGAAAACAAGGTTCAGGAAGCCCGCGCAAAAATCCCCCTCCTCCCAGGGCGCGCCCGCTGGCACTTCATCGGCCATCTCCAGAGAAACAAGGTCCGCCACCTGCTCGCCCTCCCCTTCGAGCTCCTCCACGGCATCGACTCCCTTGAACTCGCCCGCGAAATCGACCGCGTTGCGGCTGATACAGGCGCTCATCCGCGCATCCTCCTTGAGGTCAACCTCGCTGCCGAATCCTCCAAGTTCGGCTTCAACCCGGCAAACCTCCGCCCCGCCCTCGATTCCCTCCTCGCCCTCAGCCGCCTCCAGATCGAAGGCCTGATGACCATCCCCCCCCTGGCCCCAGAGCCCGAACACTCCCGCCGCTACTTCGCCGCCCTCCGCTCCCTGCGCGATGAGATCCAGCAGGAATTCCGCCTCCCTCTCCCCGTCCTCTCCATGGGCATGAGCGCAGACTTCCCCGTCGCCATCGAGGAAGGCGCCACCCTCGTGCGCGTCGGCTCGGCCATCTTTGGCCACAGGTCAGGCCCGGGCTGGCGCCCGACCGCCGATTCGTCCATGCTCGATTAATTCATGCGACTCCAACCTCTCAACATCCAGCATGTCGGCGAGGAAATCGCCATCGCATGGAACGATTCCTCCGAAAGCTTCATCCGGCTCGAAGCCCTCCGCCGCGCATGCCCCTGCGCAGCCTGCGGGGGCGAACCGGACATCCTCGGCAACATCGAACGCCCCGTCGTCGACTACACCAACGAAAGCTTCCAGCTCAAAGCCTTCCTACTCGTCGGCGGATACGCCCTTCAACCCGCATGGGCCGATGGCCACGCCACAGGCCTTTTCAGCTACCCTCTCCTCCAGCGCCTCGCCCTCCCCTCATGAGTCGCGCCCAAAAACTCTTCCTCCTCGCCATGACAGGGGCCATCTGGATCCTCGCCCTCGTCGTCCGCTACGCCTTCGAATCCCAGCACCACCACCCTCCACCCTCCCAGCTCTACTCCGTCATCTCCCAGCAAATCCACGCGTTCCAAGCCGCCGACTACCGAGACGCCTACAGGCATGTCTCCTCAGGCTTCCAAGACCGCTTCAGCCTCCAAGCCTTCGCAGACCTCGCTCGCAGCGACTACCCGGAACTCATCGCCGCAGATCACCTCGAATTCGGCGCCACTCTCCAAAAACCCGGCGAAGCCTCCGTCGAGGTCTTCGCCATCCTCCCCAACGGCTCCGTCCTCCCCTGCATCTACCGCCTCATCCACGAACCCGACGGCTGGCACATCGACTCCACAACGATCCAGAGGCCACTCCCTTCCTCCGAGCGCATCGGCCCCACACGCCTCTAAACCCCCCTCTGAGCGCCCACCCGGTCAAGGAACGCACGCCCCACCCGTCTCAGCATCGTTGAATCCTGACCGGATGCGGCTACTATCCCCGCACCCATGCCTGTCGCGGAGCAACAAAAACAGATCACCAACGAAGCATTGGGCCTCGCCATGCTCGGCGCAGGAACCCTCCTCTTCCTCTCCCTGATCTCCTACGAACCCAAGGACGTCCCCTCCTGGTTCCCACTTCACTCTGTCGGCACACCCAACCGACACACCCTCAACTTCATCGGCCCCTTCGGCGCCATCGTCGCCTGCATCGCCTACTCCTTCCTCGGCGCCGCCGCCTACCTCCTCCCCGCGCTCCTCCTCGGCTACGGCGCACTCAAACTCCTCGCCCCCTCCCTCCAGCTCCGCAGCCAGATCATCTGGGCCGCCACCTTCGCCCTCTCCGCTGCCTGCCTCCTCGACCTCTTCGGCTTCACACTCATCGACGCCCACAAACTCAACATCTCGGGCGAAGGCGGCTGGCTCGGCAAATGGATCGGCTCCGGCCTCTTCGCAGGCCTTCTCGGCAAAATCGGCGCACTCCTCATCATCTCCGCCATCTACCTCCTCAGCCTCGTGCTGATGGTCGGCGCCGACCTCGAAACCGTCATCCACCACACCGTCCGCCTCTCCCGTTCCGGCAGGGACGCCCTCCTCCACTGGTGGCAAGAGCGCTCCAAACCCGCCCCCCCTCAACAACTCGAACTCACACCCGAGCCCCAGCCAAAGCCCCGCCGCAAATCCGAAAAGTCCGAGCCTAAAACCCCCGCCCAACCCAAGACATCGGACTCGGGGCAGGATCCCACCACCCCCGCTCCCGCCACCACCCCCTCCGAAAACTTCGCCCTGCGCGCTCACGCCGACGAGACTGCGCAGGAGCCCCAGCGCCCGCCACCCAAGATCATCGACAGCAACATCGCCCAACCGGCCAAGCCCAGACCCGAAAAGAAAAAGGCCACACCTCAGGCCATGGCGGCCGTTGCCTGCGAAAACTACGAGATCCCCTCCATCGAGCTCCTCGATCCTGTCGATCTCTCCGTCCGCGAAGCAGCCAAACCCGAGGAACTCCTCGCGATCCAGGACCTCCTCATCGAAACCCTCGCCCAATTCAACGTCAGCGTCTCCCGCGGCGACATCACACGGGGCCCCACCGTCACCCGCTTCGAGCTCTATCCGGCCAAGGGCGTTCCCGTTCGCAAAATCAAAACCTGCGAGGACGACCTCGCCCGCGCCACCAGCGCCGAACGCATCAACATCCTCGCACCCGTTCCCGGCAAGGACACCGTCGGCGTCGAAATCGCCAACAGCAAAAAGCAGAAGGTCACCCTCCGCGAACTTCTCGAAAGCGAAGACTACGCCGCCGCGAAGGCCAAGATCCCCATCGCACTCGGCAAGGACGTCTACGGCAAGACCATCATCGCAGACCTTGCCGCCATGCCCCACGGCCTCGTCGCAGGCGCCACAGGCTCCGGCAAAAGCGTCTGCATCAATTCCATCATCGCCTCCCTCCTCTACCGGTTCACCCCGGAGGACCTCCGCCTCATCATGATCGACCCCAAGGTCGTCGAGATGCAGATGTACAATACCCTCCCCCATCTCGTCATCCCCGTCGTCACAGACCCTAAAAAGGTCCTCCTCGCCCTCCGCTGGGCCGTCGATGAAATGGAACGCCGCTACGCCATCTTCTCCAAAACCAACGTCCGCAACATCACCAGCTTCAACAACCGCCCAAAACCCAAAACCCAGAAGCAACTGGACGCCGAAAACTCCAAGGAGCAACCAGCCACCCCAGATCCCACATCGGAAACCCCACCGTGGGATCCCCAAGACTCCGCCCCACCCCCAGCCGCAGCCACCCCCTCCCCAGCCGCAGCCGCAGCCGCACCCCCCACCCCCTCCGCCGCGCCGGATCCCGCTCCAATCGCCGACACAGCCGAACACGAGGACCCAGCCGATTCCTCCGAAGCCGAGGAACCCGAGGAAATCGACTTCAGCTCCATGGAAGATGACGACCTCTTCAAGGTCGCTGCCAAACCCAAAATCTTCGTCCCTCGCGATGCCGACGAACTCATCATCCCGGACCGGATGCCCTACATCGTCATCATCATCGACGAGCTCGCGGACCTCATGCAGACCGCCCCGGCGGATGTCGAAAGCGCCATCGCACGCATCACCCAGAAGGCCCGCGCCGCCGGCCTCCACATGATCATCGCCACCCAAACCCCGCGCGCAGAAGTCGTCACCGGCGTCATCAAGGCCAACGTCCCCTGCCGCATGGCCTTCCAAGTCTCCTCCGCCCTCGATTCACGCGTCATCCTCGATGACAACGGCGCCGAAGGCCTTCTCGGACAAGGCGACATGCTCTACCGCCCGCCGGGCGCCGCCACCATGGTCCGTATCCAAGGCGTCCTCGTCACCGACGAGGAAGTCCAGCGCGTCGTCGACCACTGCTCCAGCCAGAGCACTCCCTCCTTCGAAAACTCCATCCACAAACAACTCCAATCCGCCACCACCGAAGGCGATGAGGAAGTCAGCGATGAGGACGAGGAGCTCGTCGAAAAATGCCTCGAAGTCGTCCGCCAGGAGAAGAAAGCCTCCACCTCCCTCTTCCAACGCAGACTCCGCCTCGGCTACACCCGCGCCGCGAGGATCCTCGACATCCTCGAGTCCCGGGGCTACGTCAGTTCCGGCGAGGGTGCAAAACCGCGTGAACTCCTGCGCGACCTCGACGCAGAACCCTAGTCGCACCACTCCTCGCGATGAACGCACCCCTGCACGACCGACCTCTATGGATTCCGTAGGCAAACGCCTCACCAAAGCACGCCTCGCACGCGGCCTCAGCGTCGAGGAGGTCGCCCATTCCACCCGCATCCGCCCGGACAAAATCCTCGCGCTCGAAGACGGCGACTACTCCCGCTTCGGCGGCAACGCTTACGCCAAGGGCTTCCTCATCCTCTACAGCCGTTTCCTCAAGGTCGACGTCGACGACGAAGCCCGCTTCCTCGAAGCCCCTCGCACCATCTCCGTCAGCGATTACCAGTACCTCTCCAACAACGCGCATCTCTCCCTCAAACCGGAGCGCGACACCCCCTCCCTGCGCCTCGGCCGTCAGGAACGCCCCTCCGCCGTACCACTCGTCGCCATCGCGCTTCTCGCCACCGTCGTCATCGCTGCCTACTACGTCGTCCTCCAATTCCAACGGCTCGACCCCCACTCCTCCTCTCCCGCCAAACCCACCACCACAGCACCGGCCAACGTCTCCGAACCTGCACCCACGACGCCGGCTGCCACGCCCAACCAGAACATCCAGCCCCCGACAAAGGCAGCCACTGACGAACAACTCGAGGCTGCCCCCAAACCGGCCGCCCCGACAAAAGCCGCCGCCCAAAACGAAACAGGCGCCGCCGCGCTCCAACCCCCCGTTCCGCTCCAAACCCCGATTCCAGACGCGTCGTTCCTCGCAGACTCCCCCGCCTCCCAACCTCAGGCAGCCCCAACCAAAGGCATCCCCAGCATGGTCGTCTCCGGAGAGGACATCGCCATCGGCGTCAAACGCAAAACCCGCGTCAACGTCTACCGCGACGACCACAGCTCGCGCCCCATCTTCTCCGACTTCCTCTACCCCGGCGACAGCCCTCTCAAGCTCCCACGCAAGGGCACCCGCTTCTTCATCGAAACCCAGGATCCCTCCGCGGTCGAAGTCCGCAGAAACGGCGCCCTCTTCGCCTTCCAACCCGGCGCCTCCATCCCCTGAGCCTTCAACGCCCCGCCACCTTTCCGGCGCGCACTTTCTCTTCCATGTCTGCAGCTCCTTCCACTCCGCCACCCACCACTAAGAAACCCAAAGTCGGCATGATCAGCCTCGGCTGCGCCAAAAACCTCGTCGATGCCGAGGTCATGCTCGGCGGCGTCGCTGCCCATGGGATGGAACTCACCAGCAACGCCGAGGAAGCCGACGTCCTCATCGTCAACACCTGCGCCTTCATCGACTCCGCCAAGGAGGAATCCATCGAGGCCATCCTCCAAGCCCACCAAGACCGAGGCCTCCGCAAAAAAGCCGGCCAGAAACTCATCGTCAGCGGCTGCATGGCACAGCGCTTCTCCAAGGAACTCCAAAACGACATCCCCGAAGTCGACGCCTTCATCGGCCTGGACCAAGTCGCAGACGCCGCCTCCATCGTCCGCCAGGTCCTCGCACGCCCAGGCCCTTCCCCACAGGAAAAACAACTCGCCGACGCCGATTGGGAACCCCTCAACCTCGTCACCCGCAAGCCCGTCTACATCCCGGACTTCGACACCCCTCGCGTCCGCCTCACCCCGCCGCACACCGCCTTCACCAAGATCGCCGAAGGCTGCAACCATCCCTGCAGCTTCTGTGTCATCCCACAGATGCGCGGCAAACACCGCTCCCGCACCATCGACAGCGTGGTTCAGGAAGTCCGCAACCTCGTCGCCGAGGGCGTCCGCGAAATCAACCTCATCAGCCAGGACACCACCTACTTCGGCATGGATCTCTGGAGCGAAAAGGCCGGCCCCCGCGCCCAGGTCGATTCCTCCCGCGGCCCCACCCTCACCCGCCTCCTGCGCGAACTCAACGCCATCGACGGCGACTTCTGGATCCGCCTCCTCTACACCCACCCCGCTCACTGGAGCGACGAACTCATCGCCTGTATCGCCGACTGCCCGAAAGTCGCCCGCTACATCGACATGCCCCTCCAGCACATCCACCCCCGCATGCTCGAACTCATGCGCCGTGAGACCTCCAGCGAACACATCGAAAACCTCATCACACGCATCCGCGCTGGCATCCCGGACATCGCCATCCGCACCACCTTCATCGTCGGATTCCCCGGCGAGACCGAGGAGGAGTTCGAGTACCTCCTCGACTTCATCCAGCGCACACGCTTCGAGCGCCTCGGCATCTTCACCTATTCCCAGGAAGAAGGCTCCCGCGCTGCCAAAATGGACGGCCAGCTCCCGCCCAAGGTCAAACAGGCCCGCTACCGCAAGGCCATGAAGCTCCAACAGAAAATCGCCGGCCAGCTCTCCAAAGCCCACGTCGGACGCACCGTCCGCGCCATCGTCGACACCCCGCTCGTCGCACGCGGCGTCGCAGACGCACCCGACATCGACGGCCGCATCCTCCTCAGCCAACCCGCCCCCGTCGGCGAGTTCATCAACGTCCACATCACAGGCACCCAGGTCTACGACCTCCTCGGCACCCCCCTGCCCGCCTGATCCCCGCTCCATCGGGGCATCGGGTCGACGCCCCCCCCACGCCTCCACCGCATCCCAGCAACCCGGCGCTCCGCCATGCCGGAACTGCTCATTCCAGCAGTTCGCAACGCCGCCACGCCGGAGGCACTTCTTCCGACAGCCCGCCGCTCCGCCATCCCGGAAGTACTTCAACCGCCAAGCCCACAGCTCCGCCATGCCGGAGGCATGAAAGAAATTAGCCGGTGGTGCCTGCGGTCCGACACGCGGACGCAGGCGACCACCGGATCGTGATCCCACACGCGACGCGCCCCGGTCAGGGGCGCGAGAAGGGCCCGCCCCGGAATCGCGCCGCCTACTTCGACGCCTTGCCGTCGCCCCCCTTCGGGCCGGGTTCCGTCGTGAGCTTGAGCAACGGCAGCTGGGGATTCCGCGGATCCTGCTGACGGTCGACCCTGATTTTTTCAGCCCGGAGCAGCGTCCCCTTTGCGCGCTCAAGATTGACGAAGGCGACGTTGAAGACCACGAGGCTGCGCAAGAATTCCTCGCGCGCAACGCTGTTGCGTTCCTGAGAGTCGAGGAGACGCTCCAAATACTCGCTGGCATTGGCCGGCGCCTGGTTGTTAGCCGCACCGCCCGGATCATTCCCGCCGGCACCGAGGCCCGCCTCAAGGCCCTTGCGCTCGACAAGGCTCTTGAGCTCCGCTGCTGCTGATTCGCTCGCGGCGTACTTGGCGCGGATGTCGCGCTGAGCCACGGCCAGCTCGCGCAGGGCGAGGCGCGCCTCAAGCAGCACCGTCTCGATGGTGGTGTTGAGCTGTTCGATCTGCTGGCGCACCTCGATCTGACGCCGGAGATAGCGTGCCTTCGCCGCGTCGTTGCCCAGCGGGATGCTCAGCACGAGGCCCGCGCCATAGCTGGGCGATCCCTGGTTGAACTGGTTCGTGTAGCTGCGCCCCACCTTGCTCTCGCCCTCCAGTCCGTTGAGCGAACCCTCAAGCACGAGGTTGAGCTGCGGCATCAGCTCGTTGCGCTGCATCCGTTCCCGGATGATGGAGGAACGCAGCTGATCCATTCCCTGCAGGATCTCCGGCCTGTGGTGGAGCGCTTCCAACACCACCTTCTGCGTGTCGGGAATGGCGCCCACGAAAACCGGTTCCTCCGACGGAATGAGCTCAAACGAACCCGCGTAATCCGGCGCATTCACCATCGCCTTGATGCGCGCCTCGGCGTTCCGGACGCTCAGGCCCGAGCGAATCGTGTCCGCGTCACGCGCCGCGAAGGCCGCGAGAGCCCGCAGAATCTGACTCCGGGCGGCATCGAGGTCCTTACGGCCTTCCAGCTCCTTCAAAACCGCTTCGGTTTCCCGGGCAAGCCGGATCTTCTCCACGTAAACCGCGCGGGGAGAACCCATAGGGACAGGCAAAATATCCTCGCTCATCTACCTTCTCCCGCTCCGGCAAAGTGCGCGGGAAGGCCCCACCCCGGCATCAGCGCCGCCGCCCGGGAAACCCCGTTCCCAAACGGCCCCCGATCCACACCACCCACACAATCAGCTCAACGCCCCGCTTCCACCGGCTCCGCCATCTCCCGCCAGCGCGCAGACTCGTACACCTCCACCGTTTCCCCCGGCTTTCGCACTATGTACGCCGCCGTCCCCGGTGTCCGCGCGATGAGCTCCATCCCACGCTCCGGCCCCAGCACCGACAGCGTCGTCTCCAACGCATCGGTCGTCGTGCAATCCCGCGCCAGCACCGTGCTCAGACTGTGATCCGTCAACGCCTGCCCCGTCCGCGCATCCACGATGTGCGAATACCGCACCCCGCCCAACTCCACCCGCTGAAACGTGTCCCCCGCCGTCGACACCGCCGAATCCCGCAGCCACACAAAGCGCGCGGCCGG
>CAMAUX010000018.1 GCA_945861435.1 Chthoniobacter flavus
TTCTCGGTATGAAGTTGAGAAGCTGCTTGAGAACGATAATGTCGGTGCGGGCTGGTTTTTGGTTCACACCCCTACTGAGTGGTAGGGATCCTTTCTCCAGCCCAACTTTTTTTACCCTGCCACGTCATTCCTATGGGACGGCTGTGAAAATGGTGCTCAGGCTTATCCGCAATCGCCGCGGGTGGACTGCGGCGAGAACGCCCCGCAGGGGTCCGTTACACCGCAGCAGCAGTCAGGGCCGGAAACAGGCGATTGTTGGGTAAGTTGTGAATTGAGACCGCCACTGGCCAAGCGCGCCTCCGCTCCTGCCGCGCTTTGAGTCCTTACCCATCCCAAACTGCGAGGAGCCCTTTTTAGCAGGGGAACCGGCGCATCACATCAGTCCGGCGGGTTGAAGGTGCGCGTGCGGTGCGTCCAGATGTTCGGTGTCTGGGTTCTCCCTTGCTTTCGCAGGGAGAGGTGTTGGCGGGCGTGTGTGAAGTTAGGGTTGTCCTCAGAGGAGGGTCGGGGTAACAGGGGCGCTGAATCCCGTAATCCAGCCCCCCAATCAACCATGAGCGCGAACATTGAGTCCCATTTGAACGAGAACCGAGTCTTCAAGCCCGCGAAGGACTTCGTGAAGAAGGCGCGGGTGCAGAGTCTGGCGCAGTATCGGACGATGTGGGAGGAGTCGGTGAAGCGGCCGGACAAGTTCTGGGGGCGTGAGGCGGCAGAACTCACTTGGCAGACGAAGTGGAAGAAGGTGCTCGATTGGAAACTGCCGTTTGCGAAGTGGTTTGTCGGGGGGAAGCTCAACGTTTCCGAGAACTGTCTGGACCGGCATCTGGATGGGGTGCGCAGGAACAAGGCTGCGATCCTTTGGGAGGGTGAGCCAGGGGAGAAGCGAGTGCTCACTTACGCGCAGTTGCACCGGGAGGTGTGCAAGTTTGCGAACGTGCTCAAGCGCAACCGTGTGAAGAAGGGCGACCGGGTTCTGATCTACATGCCGATGATTCCCGAGGCGGCTATCGCGATGCTGGCCTGTGCGCGCATCGGCGCGACGCATTCCGTGGTGTTCGGTGGATTCAGCTCCGACTCGATCCGCGACCGGATTGCGGACTGCCAGGCGAGCCTTGTGGTGACTGCGGACGGCGGGTATCGCCGCGGATCGATCGTGCCGCTGAAGAAGAACGTGGACGACGCTCTCAAGGATGGGGCTTCAACCATCCGGCGCGTGATCGTGTACCGGCGCGCCGGCAATGAGGTGGCGATGGTGGAGGGGCGCGATGTGTGGTGGCACAGCGAGGTGGAGCAGGTGGACGCGAAGTGTCCTGCGGTGGCGCTGGACAGCGAGCACCCGCTCTTCATTCTTTACACGAGCGGGTCGACGGGAAAGCCGAAGGGGATCCTGCATTCGACGGGCGGTTATCTGCTGCAGGCTTACGCGACGTGTAAGTACGTTTTCGACCTGCGGGACGAGGACGTATACTGGTGCACGGCCGACGTGGGTTGGGTGACCGGTCATAGTTACCTCGTTTACGGACCGCTGGCCTGCGGGGCCACGTCGCTGATGTACGAAGGGGCGCCAAACTGGCCTGAGAACGATCGGTTCTGGAAGCTGATCGCGGAGTACGGCGTGACCGTCTTTTACACCGCACCGACGGCGATTCGTTCGTTTATCCGCTGGGGGGACGAGTGGGTGACCAAGCATGATCTTTCCTCGCTGCGTCTGCTTGGTTCCGTGGGCGAACCGATTAATCCGGAGGCATGGATGTGGTATCACGAGCGGATCGGCGGCGGTCGCTGCCCGATCGTGGACACATGGTGGCAGACGGAGACGGGGGCGATCATGATTTCACCGCTGCCGGGTGCGACGCCGACGAAGCCGGGGTCCGCGACTCTTCCCTTCTTCGGGGTGGATGCTGCGGTGGTGGATGATGAGGGGCGTGAGGTGGGTGTGAACCAGGGAGGCAAGTTGGTGATCCGCGGTCCGTGGCCGTCGATGCTGCGTACCATTTACGGGGATAAGACGCGTTTCCGGAAGACCTACTGGAGCGAGGTCAAGGGGTGCTATTTTGCTGGCGATGGAGCGCGCCGGGACAAGGACGGGTACTTCTGGATTGTGGGCCGGATCGACGATGTGCTCAACGTGGCCGGTCACAGGCTGGGGACGAGCGAGGTGGAGAGTGCGCTGGTGAGTCATCCCGCGGTGGCGGAAGCGGCTGTGGTGGGGCGTCCCGACGAGATCAAGGGTCAGGGGGTGGTGGCGTTCGTGGTGTTGAAGACCGGGGCGACGGTTACTCCCAAGCTGCGCGATGAACTGCGCAGTCATGTGGGGCACGTGATTGGGCCGATTGCGAAGCCGGACGAGGTGCGCATCACTGAAGCGCTGCCGAAGACGCGCAGCGGGAAGATCATGCGCCGCCTGCTCAAGGAGATCGCCTGTGGCAAGGCGGTGACGGGCGATACCACGACGCTTGAGGACCTCTCGATTCTGGCCAAGCTGAGTGCAAGCGGCGAGTGACGACCATGCCTGATGGAGCAACCTACCGCCGGGCTGGCATCGGGGGCGGGCTTCGGCTTTTGTTCTAAACATGAGTTCCACTGAGGATTTCAAGGGTGGGCGTGCCGCTGTGTACCTTGGTTCTGGGTTGATCGCGGGCTTTTGCCTGCTCGCCTTGATCGGATTTGCGGAGCATTCCGACGGGGTGGCAGTTGAGCACACGCGGCAGCCCACGGCTCTGGGAGACGTGCGCTTTTTTGAGGCGCCCACGGGTGGGGATCGGGTGCCTGTGTTTCACCTTCACGGAAAGCCTCTTTTTCTTGGCGGGCTCAAGGAGCGGCCGATGGAGGACGTGGATATGCGCCGCGTGGTGCGTGATCCGGAGAGCGGGCTGAGCCTTTATAAGAGCGGTGTCGAAGGCGCAGAGGCCGAGTTTTTCCTTCGGACGGCCCCCGGTATTTTTCTGAAGGTGACCGCGGAGCCCTGAGTCTCCACGCAGAGCCCATCCCTCCACTCCCTCGGGGTTATTCCGGGACCACCTTGCGGTGAATCCAGACGCTGTTCACGAGGCCGAGCGAGAACATCAGCATAATCACGAAGGTGCCCCCGTAACTGATGAGCGGGAGTGGGAGGCCGGTGATGGGCATGAGGGCGACGGTCATGCCGATGTTCTGGTAGACGTGGAAGAAGATCTGGGTCGTGAATCCTGCGGTGATCAGGAGGCCGAATTCGTCGGCGGACTGGGAGGCTGTGAACAGACAGCTGAGCAGGAGTACGGTGAAGACGCCTAGGAGGAGGACGCCGCCCAGGAATCCCCACTGCTCGCCGATGGCGGAGAAGATGTAGTCGGTGTGCACGGTGGTTCCTGGGAGGAACCCTTGTTCGATTTGGGTGTTGGGGGCCTTGAATCCCTTGCCATTGAGTCCACCGGAGCCGATGGCGATCATCGATTGGTTGATGGCCCAGCCTGAGCCGTGGGGGTCGATTGCCGGGTCGAAGAAGGTGACGATGCGTTTGCGCTGATAATCCTTGAGGCCGAAGTTCATGGCGAGGGGCAGTGCGATGCCCATGCCGAAGATCAGGAGCGCGATGAGGTAGCGTTTGGGGACGCCGGCGATGAAAATGAGGGTGATCACCACGGGTACCCAGACCATGGTCATGCCGAAGTCGGGTTGTTTGAGGATGAGCGCCATCGGTCCGCCGATGATCACGCCCACGAGGCTCAGCTTCAGGAGGGGGGGCAGGCGTCGGAAGTAACTCAGAAAAAGTGCGAGAACCACCACGCCGCTGATCACACAGAGTTGGGAGGGTTGAAAGGTGCCAACGCCGGGAATGCGCAGCCAGCACTTGGCGCCCCCGTGTTCTTCTCCGAGGCTGGTGTAGGTGAGGATGATCGCGGCGACGCTGATCAGGTACAGGGGGAGGGAGGCCCAGCGCACCCAGCGGTAGTCGATGAGGCTGGTGGCAAGGAAGACGCCTAGCCCGAGGGCGACCCAGATGGCCTGCCTGTGCCAGTACTCATCGGTTTTGAAATACGTGGTGCTGTAGACGGCCACCACGCCGAAGATGGACAGGAAGAGCACGCTGGCGACCAAGGGCCAGTTCATGCCGAGGAGTTTCCTGAGGAAGGGCGTCATGAGGACGGAAGACGGTGCGAGGGAGGCCTATTGAGAGCCGCGTGGGCGAGGGCGGCCCCCACGTGTCCGCGGTCGAGCCCTTGGAGCGCGCTTTGGTGCGTGCTTTGGTGCGTGCTGCGGAGTCGCAGTCAGATGGGATTTTTGGTTCATCCGAAGGAGGGCACCGCGGAGAGCAGCTTGCGTGTGTACTCGTGCTGGGGGGACTGGTAGATGGCCTCTGCGGGGGCGGACTCGACGATTTTGCCGCGATGCATCACGAGCACATGGTCGCTGATGTGTTCCACCACGGCGAGGTCGTGAGCGATGAAGAGGTAGGTGAGGCCGAGTTCCTCCTGCAGGTCCTGAAGCAGGTTGACGATCTGGGCCTGAACGGAGACGTCCAAGGCACTCACCGCTTCGTCGCAGACGATGAAGCGGGGTTTCACCGCGAGGGCGCGTGCGATGCCGATGCGCTGGCGCTGGCCGCCGCTGAACTCGTGGGGGTAACGGGTTCCCATCTCGGGCTGGAGGCCGACCTGACGCAGGAGTTCCGCGACGCGGTCTGCGCGTTCGCCGCGTGTCATTTTTGGGAAGTGAATTTCCAGAGCCTCCCCCACGATCTGGCGCACCGGGTGGCGCGGGTTGAGTGAGCCGAAGGGGTCTTGGAAGATCATCTGCATCTCGCGTCGCAGAGGGCGGAATTCGCCCTCGGACATTGGCAGGATTTCCTGTCCGCGGAACAGGACGCTGCCGCCGGTGGCGGGTACGAGCTTGAGGATGGTCTTGCCGATGGTGCTTTTGCCGCTGCCGCTCTCGCCGACGAGGCCGACGGTCGTCCCCTCCTCGATAGTGAAGCTGACGTCGTCCACCGCCTTGATGTCGTCCACGTGTCTCCTGAGCACGCCGGAGCGCACGGGGAAGTAGGTGCGGAGGTTCTGGACTTCGAGGAGGGCCATGGGGAGTGGGCGTTGCTTAACGAATTGAACCAATCAAGCACCGGACCGGGCTCGGTGCAAAAAGCTTTGGGAGTGGAGTGCGGGCGGTGAGAAAAAGGGGTGGGGGAAAATGTTCAGGCGCTGCGGAGGAATCCCGTGAGCGGACTGGTGGGCGATGCGGTGGCTGAGGCGAGTGGAGCGCCCATGCCGATCTCGTGGGCCATGCGGCCGGCTTCGACGGCCATCCGGAATGCGCGGCCCATGCCCGCGGGATCCGGGGCGATGGCGATGGCGGTGTTGACGAGCACGGCGGCAGCGCCCATTTCCATGGCGAGTGCCGCGTGGCTGGGGGCTCCGATCCCGGCGTCGACGACCACGGGCACGCGGGCTTGTTCGATGATGATCTCAAGCTGCGCGCGGGTCTCGAGGCCGCGGTTGGAGCCGATGGGCGATCCCAGGGGCATGACGGTGGCGGTGCCGACCTCTTCAAGTCGTTTGGCCAGCACGGGGTCGGCGTTGATATAGGGCAGGACGATGAACC
The DNA here is from genome assembly GCA_945861435.1 of Chthoniobacter flavus. Classification (GTDB taxonomy): domain Bacteria; phylum Verrucomicrobiota; class Verrucomicrobiia; order Chthoniobacterales; family Chthoniobacteraceae; genus CAIURC01. Next base: position 5,575 of record CAMAUX010000018.1, read on the forward strand.
CTTCTTTCACAAGAATCTCAGCCGCCTTCAGGGTCTCGATCGGATCGGGAAGCAGATGCCGCGGGTCGGGATGGATCTCAAGTTTCACCCAGTCCGAGACGCCGGCCGAGCGCGCAAGACGGGCAAGGCGCACGGCTTCCTCGGCGTTCATGGCACCGCTGGTGTTGGGCAGCAGCAGGTATTTCTTGGGGTCGATGAACTCGAGGATGTTGGCAAAAGGATCGCGTTTGCCGCTCAGGTCGGCCCGGCGCAGCGCCACCGTCACGATCTCTGTGCCGCTCGCCTGAAGCGCTTCCGCCATGGTCTCCGGCGACGAAAATTTGCCCGTCCCCAGGAGGAGTCGGGAGGAGAAGGCGCGGCCGGCGATGAGCAGGGGTTTTCCGTCCATGAGAGATCAGGCGCGCACCGTACCGGGAGCAGGGGGGGGATGCAAGTGGAGCGGCGTGGAGTGGGGGGGGCGCTTTCCAGCGCGAGTTTGTGTCGGGCAGCAGGCCGGGGGGACAGGCTTGAGGAGCTTGAGAAATGGGGCCGTCCGGTTAAGGTGAACGGGTGCTCGATTTTGGTTCCTCACCTGCGGGATTAGCGGGGGCGCTGCTGATCGCCCACCCGAACCTTGGAGATCCGAACTTCCGGAAGACGGTGCTTCTTCTCTGCGAGCACGATTCGGAGGCGGGTTCCTTTGGGCTCATTCTGAACCGACCCGCCGAGAACAAGACGGTGGCGGAACTCGTGGGCAGCCGGGAGGGGACCGGTGGCGAGTCCATGGAGCAGCTGGGGCCGCTGAGCCGTGTGCCCGTGTATTTCGGGGGGCCCGTGTCGCCGGATCAGCTTACCTTCGCAGCGTTCAGCTGGCATGCGCCGAGTGGACGCATGGAGTGCAGGCATCATTTGAATCTGGACGCCGCGCGCGAGAGTTTGCGCGGTGAAAACACCGTGGTGCGCGCCTACATTGGGTACTCGGGCTGGGGCAAGGGACAGTTGGAGGCCGAGCTCGCGCAGAATGCATGGATGCTGGCGCCGCCGGAGCCGCAGGTGCTGGAGCCGGGGGCTTCCGGACAGATGTGGCGTCAGAGCCTCAGTGCCTTCGGCCCATGGTTCCGGCTCGTGGGTGATGCGCCGGACGATCTCTCACGCAACTGAAGCAGGCTTCGTTTTCAAGAATCCACCTATGAATGTCGGAGTCCCAAAGGAGATCAAACAGCAGGAGAAGCGGGTGGCGCTGCTGCCTGCCGGTGCTTATCAACTCGCGCGTCACGGGCACCGGGTGTTGGTCCAAAGGGAGGCCGGGATCGGTTCTGGTTACAGCGATGCCGAGTACGAGCAGGCGGGCGCGGAACTGGTGGACAGTGCCGAGGAGGTGTTCGCGCGTGCGGACATGATCGTGAAGGTGAAGGAGCCTTTGCCCGCGGAGTACGCGCTGCTGCGCCGGGGGCAGATCCTCTTCACCTATCTGCATCTTGCGGCGAGCCGTGGGCTCACGGAGGCGCTGCAGCAGGCGGGGGTGGTGGGGATCGCTTACGAGACTGTGGAGGTGAACCGGCGTCTGCCTCTGCTCGAACCGATGAGCGAGATTGCGGGGCGGATGGCGGTGATTATGGGCGGATATTTTCTCGCCAACCATTGCGGCGGCACAGGGGTGCTGCTCGGCGGCGTGCCGGGCGTGCTGCCGGGCCGGGTCGTGGTGGTCGGGGGCGGCGCGGCCGGGGTCAATGCCGCGCGGATGGCCACGGGGCTGGGAGCGGACACGACGATCCTTGAGGTGGACATGGAGCGGATGCGTTTTCTGGACATCACCATGCATGCGGCGCACACGCTTTATTCCAGCGCCGCGCATTTGATGGAACTCCTGCCACGTGTGGATCTCTTGATCGGCGCGGTGTTGGTGCCCGGTGCGCGTGCACCGAAGCTCATCAGCAGAGAGATGCTGCGGGTGATGAAGCCTGGAAGCGTGCTGGTGGACATCGCGATCGATCAGGGTGGATGCGCGGAGACGTCGCGTCCCACGACCCATCACGACCCGGTGTATGTGGAGGAGGGGGTGACGCATTATTGCGTGGCGAACATGCCGGCCGCCTATGCGCGCACGGCCACGCAGGCGCTTACCAACGTGACTTATCGTTACATCGAAACACTCGCCGATCACGGAGTGCCGGGCGCTTTCGTGCGCGATCCGCATCTGCTCTCGGGTCTGAATCTTTTCGAAGGAAAAGTCGCCTGCCGCGGAGTGGCGGAGGCGCATGGGCTCGAACTGCACGCGGCCTCATCCCTCGTGTAAGGCCTCATCCGCGGATGTCGGCCTGCGCGGCTTGCTTTTATGGAAGGGCCTGCGAGGGCGCCGGGAGGAAGGCGAGTTCCTTGCTGAGCATCCGTTCGCCATCGAACACAAAGCGGCCGGTGGCGTGGAATCCTGCGAGCATCTGCGGAAGCCAGTGTTGGTCGTCCTCCCACATCCGTTCGTAGGGCACGGCGTCTGCGGGAACCCAGAAGGGCTCGGCTTCCACGGTGTTCACCGGGGAGCCCTCGAGGTCTTGGGCGAGGAAGACGGTGCAGGCGAGGCTGTATCCATCGGTGAATTGGAAGCTGAGTGCGCCGTGTTCGCTCAGATGCAGCGGCGTCACGCCCACCTCCTCCTGCGTCTCGCGGACAGCCGCCTGCAGGGGGGTCTCGCCCGGTTCAACCTTGCCGCCGGGGGCGTTCACCTTGCCCGCGCCGAGGCCCCGCAGCTTGTGGATGAGCAGCAGTTGGCCGTCCTTGCGGATGAAGCAGAGGACGGCGCGTTCGCGCGGCGACCATTGGGACCAGTCCATGGGGTGATGCGGTGGGACGTTAGGGTGCGGGGGGTGGAAAAAACAAGCCGGCTTCATGGGAACCGGGCAGCGGCTTGCGCGGCAGCCGTGTGGTGGTGCAAAGAAGGGGCCATGAATTCCAACGTCTATTACCGGGTGTCGGCCGTGGTGGGGTTTCTCGCGGTGGCGTTGGGTGCGTTCGGTGCGCACGGGTTGAAGGAAGTGCTGCTGCGCAATGATGCGGTGGCGGTATGGCAGACGGGCGCTTTGTATCATCTAGTGCATGCCGTGGTGCTGCTGCTGGTGGCCGGGCGAGCGCCTTTTGCGCGTGCGGCGTGGTGGTGTTTTGGTTGCGGTACCGTGGTGTTCAGCGGCAGCCTTTATGTGCTGGCGCTCACGCAGCTGAAATGGCTGGGGATGATCACGCCGCTCGGAGGCACGCTGCTGCTCGCCGGTTGGGTGCTGCTGGCCCTGCGGAGTGAGCATACGGCTTGAGAGAGGTTCTCACACCAAGGCGCCGGGGCACCAAGGAGGAAGGAGTGGGGGGAATGCAGATCCCTGTCCCTCCGGTCCTTCACGCAAGATACAGATATCCAGAAACGGAGATTTTGCCTGTCCCTCGCGTGCGCCCGTGGTTGTTGGAAAAGGAACGTTTGAGGCGGTTGTGATCGTCGTTCCGGTGACATCCCGCATTTTTCAATCCGACCTCATTTTGCAGGACTGGTCGGAGGCGGGGTTGAATGTCCCAAGCGGAGTGAAAGGGCAGATCGCCACAGTGGATCAATCCTTCATTCGTCAGGTGCTCGGCCAACTCTCACGCTCCGACACCCGACGGTTGGATGATCAAATGCGCGGCTGGCTTGAGCTGTGAAGCTCCGAGGCGTTGCGTGTCGATTTGCCGTCTTCAGCGTTCCGGCTTGGTGCCGTTGTGCTTTTGTGTGAGCCCTTGCGATGCGGGTTCTCACACGGAGGCACCAAGCACACCAAGGGTGGAAGATAGAGGGAGAATGCGGGATCCTGTCTGTCGCTTTTGTTGGGGCCATGGATGGCAGAAAGGGGGCGGACACGAGCGCGGTGGAAACGGAGATTTTGCCTGTCCCTTGCGGGCGGTCCCCCAAACCTTCGACGGCCTCAAATTCCTGCATCTTGCGCCGTCGTAAGCCGCTCTTCACAGGAGCTCAACGCGAGCGGGTGGCGCGCTGCCTAACCGAGATGTTGCATGTCCCTTGTGGCACTCCTTGTCCCTGATTCTCACACCAAGGCACGGAGGCACCAAGAAGAACTCCCAATCACCAGAACGCCCCTCCCTCTCAACCTCTCTCTTGGTGCCGTTGTGCCTCCGTGTGAGATCCCTCAACTGCACTTCATGCCATGGCTCCATGCCGATTTTGTGAGATGCAGTGGCGGACAGGATGGCGGTGGGAACGGAGATTTTGCCCTAGTTCTCACACCAAGGCACGGAGGCACCAAGAAGAACTCCCAATCACCAGAACGCCCCTCCCTCTCAACCTCTCCCTTGGTGCCTTTGTGCCTTTGTGTGAGAACCCTCAACTGCACCTCATACCATGTGCTTCATGCCGATTTTGTGAGATGCAGGGATGCTGGAAGGGTGGCGGACAGGATGGCGGTGGGAACGGAGACGTTGCCCTTTTTCTCACACCAAGGCACGGAGGCACCAAGAAGAACTCCCAATCACCAGAACGCCCCTCCCTCTCAACCTCTCCCTTGGTGCCTTTGTGCCTTTGTGTGAGAACCCTCAACTGCACCTCATACCGTGTGCTTCATGCCGATTTTGTGAGACGCAGGGATGCTGTACACGGTGGCGGTGAGTAACGCCGCGGGGACGGTGGTGAGCAGCGGGGCGCGGTTGACGCTCAATGATTTTGGGATCACGACGCAGCCGGTGTCGCGCAGTGTGATGCCGGGTGGGGCGGCGAGTTTCAGTGTGGCGGCGAGTGGGGCGACGGGTGCGGGGTATCAGTGGCGGCGCAACGGGGTGGTGTTGTCCGGGGCGGTTTCGGCGACGCTGGCGTTCACGGGGGTGTTGGCGGCGGATGCGGGGGAGTATAGTTGCGTGATCACGGCGTCGCAGGGGGTGGCGGTGTCGAACGGAGCGTTGCTGACGGTGGGGCCGGCGATTGTGGTGCAGCCCAGCGGTGGTTCTGCGGTGACCGGGAACTCGCTGGCGCTCAGTGTGACGGCGCAGGGCTCGGAGCCGGTGAGTTATCAGTGGCGCAAGGGCGGGGTGAACATCGCGGGGGCGACGGGTGCGGGGTACACGGTGCGGGTGCTGCAACTGTCAGACGCAGGGACGTATGATGTGGTGGTGAGTAATGCGGCGGGCAGCGTGACGAGTGCGGCGGCGGTGGTGGGGGTGTCCGTGCGGACGGTGTCGTTTTCGGAGTGGATCGTGTCGTGGCCGGGGATCGCGGATGTGCGGCCGGAGGGGGATCCGGACGGCGATGGGGTGAGTAATTTGATGGAGTATTTTGCGGGGAGCAGTCCGGTGGCGGCGGGGGTGGAGGGGCGTCCGGTGCTGGGGATGGAGGCGGGTGGGATGCGGTTTTTGTATCGGCGTTCGAAGGCGACGAGCGGGGTGAGCGGGGTGGTGGAGTTTGCGGGCGGGTATCCGGATCCGGTATGGGGCAGCGCCGGGGTGACGGAGACGGTGGTGGACCGCGGGATTTACGAGGAGGTGACGGCGCGGATTCCAGTGGCGGCGGGAGACCAGCGGATGTTGGTGCGGTTGCGGGTGAGCCAGTGAGCGGGTGGAGCGGGTGCGTTTGGGGGATGGCGTGTGCGGTGGGGTGGAGCGTTTCTTGCGCCCCATGCCGGGGCGCGTCGCGTGGGGTGTGGCGATCCGGTGGTTCCCTTCGTCCGCGTTGCGGACTGCGTCCACCACCGGCTAATCGCTCCCGTGCCTCCGGCACGGCGGTGGTGCGAAGGGAGTGGGGTGGTGCGGAGGATGTGGAGGATGTGGAGGATGTGGAGGATGTGGAGGATGTGGAGGATGTGGTGGAGGTGGTGGAGGTGGTGGAGGTGGTGGAGGTGGTGGAGGTGGTGGAGGTGGTGCGACGGGGCTTCGGTGGCGTGCGGGGTTGCGTGTGCGGGCGGGTCGTTTGTAACATCGCCGGATGAAGGCTCTGCTCCTCTCCGAATACAAAAATATCTCTTACACTTCCGTGGATGATCCGGTCATCGGAGCCGATGACGTGTTGGTGCGAGTGAAGGCGTGCGGGATCTGCGGCTCGGATATCCATGGATATGATGGGTCCACCGGCCGCCGGGTTCCCCCGCTGGTGATGGGACACGAGGCGGCGGGACTCATCGCAGAGGTGGGGGCGAATGTGCGCGGGTTGAAGGTGGGGCAGCGCGTTTCGTTCGATTCCACGGTGTCGTGCGGGTATTGCCGGTTTTGTCAGGCGGGGCAGATCAATCTTTGCGACAACCGGCAGGTGCTCGGTGTGTCGTGCGGGGAATTCCGACGGCACGGGGCGTTTGCGGAGTTTGTGTCGGTGCCGGCGCGCATCGTGTATCCGTTGCCGGACGCGCTGGGGTTTGCGGAGGCGGCGATGCTGGAGGCGGTGTCGATCGGGGTGCATGCGGTGCGTCTGACGCCCGTGACGTTGAATGACACGGCGGTGATCATCGGCACGGGGATGATCGGGTTGCTGACTTTGCAGGCGGCGCGGTTGGCGGGGTTCCGTTCGATCATTGCGGTGGATACGGACGACTCGCGTCTGGCATTGGCGCTGGAGTTGGGGGCGACGGTGGCGTTTAACGCAAAGAACACCGATGTGCCGGAGGCGGTGCGCGGGGTGACGGGTGGTGCGGGTGCGGACGCGGCGTTTGAGTGCGTGGGTGCGAATGCGACGGTGCTTTCTGCGATTCATTCGGTGCGCAAGGGAGGGTCGGTGACGTTGGTGGGCAATCTTGCGCCGAAGACGGAGTTGCCGCTGCAGGTGGTGGTGACGCGGCAGTTGCGGCTGCAGGGTTCGTGCGCGTCGTCGGGAGAGATTCCGGCGTGCATCGAGATGCTGGCGCGCGGGGATATCAAGGTGGACAAGATCATCTCGGCGGTGGTGCCGCTTTCGGACGGGCCGGCGTGGTTTGAGCGTTTGTACAAGGGCGAGCCCGGGTTGATGAAGGTGATCCTGACTCCCGAAGGAGTCGCCTGAGCCGAGTCGCACACGGAGAATTGAGAAACCCCCATTGATTTCAAAAAGATGAGTTCCTTCGACCTTACCGGAAAAGTGGCGCTGGTGACCGGGACCAGCCGCGGCCTTGGACAGTACTTTGCACGGGCGCTGGCGCGTGCGGGTGCGGACATTGCGATGACGAGCCGGGATGCGGACAAACTGGGTGCGTTCAGGAGCGAGATCGAGGGGCTTGGGCGGCGGACATTTTCGGTGGCGCTGGATGTGCGCGATCACGCGAGCATTCAGGCGGCGGTGGCGGAGGTGGAACGGCAGGCGGGGCAGATCGACATTTTGGTGAACAACGCGGGCTGCAACATCCGCAAGCCCGCACTGGAGGTGACGTGGGAGGATTGGAACACGATTCTGGATACGAACCTGCGCGGGACGTTCTTCGTGTCGCAGGCGGTGGTGCGTGGGATGATCGAGCGCGGCTACGGGCGCATCATCAATGTGGGTTCGGTGACGTGCGTGGCGGGATACGCGGGGCTGGCGCCGTATGGGGCAAGCCGCGGCGGCGTGAAGCAGCTGACGATGAGCCTCGCGGACGATTGGGGCCGGCACGGGGTGACGGTGAACTGTCTCGCACCGGGTTGGTTCAAGACCGCGCAGAATGCGGTGATGTACGAGGATCCGACTTGGGTGGAGTATTTGTGCGACCGGATTCCGGTGAAGCGGCCGGGACGTCCGGACGACTTGGACGGTGCGGTGGTGTTTCTCGCATCGGAGGAGAGTCGTTATGTGACGGGACAGACGCTGCTGGTGGACGGCGGGATCAGCACCGGGGCGACGCGGGCGACGGTGCAGAAGAAGAGTTGAGGATTGCGGGTTGTCGCGTTGGCCCGAGGCTGGTTTTGTCTGGGTGCGCTGACTTCAACAACCACTTCAACAACCACCCCGCTGATTTTTATGAATCCTTCTCCTGAATCCCGTCCCGGTCCGCAGACTCTCGTTTGGTGGGTGCTATGGTTTGCTATGCAGACGGGGGTGTTCGTGCAGTATCACTTTCTGTCCCAAGGGCGGCCCGTGCCGGCGGGTGGGGATTCCGGGCCGTGGATGGTGGCGTTGTTGCCGCTGGCCGTGAGTGCGGTGATGCGCTGGGTTGTTCTGGGTCGCGTGAAGACCGCGGCGCAGGCGTTGCCGCTTTTCATCATGGGGATCGCGATGGCAGAGGCGACGAACTTGGTGGGGCTTTTTGTTTTCCCGGCGCACCGCTTGGATCTGTTTGTGTTGAGCGTGCTTGGTGTGGGGCAGTTCGCGCCATTTTTTGCGGGGCGCTATGCGCAGGCGCAGGATGGGGGCGGGCGGTAGGCGGGGGGGCGGTCAGCCAAAGTGCGGGAGGAGTTGCCGGGCCGAGCCGGCACTGGTTCGCAGGTGGCGCCGGGCGCGATTGAGGTGGTGGGATGATTCCCCGGTCACTTGTCCTCAGCGTCCGATCCGCCGCCCTTACTTCTTCAGCATGCGTGGTTGGGCGAACTGCAGTCGCTGCGGAAGCGGCGTGGATCAGCGGCCGGCTTCTGCGTAGGCCTTGCCGGTGGCGGTGAGGGCGCCGGATTTGTCGAAGAGGGAGGAGGTTCCTGTGACACCGCCGCGCGGGTGGTGCCATGCGTAGCGGTGGATGTAGTTGGTGGACTCCATCCAGCGGGTGGTTTCCTTGATGAATTCCTCGACCTGTTGTTGGGAGAACTTGGCGGGGTTTTGCTGGGTGCTTTCGTCGGTCTGGGGAGCGAACTCGGTGATCCAGATGGGTTTGTCGTACTTCTGATGGATCTGCTCCATGTCGTTGATGAATTTGCGGGTGTCGGCGCCCTTGTACCAGTGGACGCAGATGAAGTCGGTCTGGTGCTTGTTGCGCATGAAGGCGGGAAGCCAGTCGCCGGTGACAGGGTTTCCAGCCATGGCGGGGCTGCCGATTTGTTTGCCCTTGGACTTGATGGCGGGCCAGCGGGCGAGGGCGTCTTTTACGGGGATGTTGGACTGCTTCTCGTGGTCGGGTTCGTTGAAGCCGAGGACGTAGTCGGCGCGGATATTGGCATCGAGGGTTTTGAGCGAGAAGATCATCGGCACGAATTGGGCCGGGGTGGAGAGCTTCGAGGCCGGGCTCCAGTTGTAAAACCAGCCGACGTTGAGGGAGTTGATGTGGTCCGCGCCGAAGCCGTGTTTTTCCGAAAGACCGATGCCTTTTTTCTTCACCGGGCCGGAGGGATCCTTGGCGGCGGCGGTGTGCAGGAGGAGGGCGCAGAGAGACGCGAGGAAGGGGAGGAGGGTCCGGGGGAGGAGGGGCATGACGGTGGGATAAAGCTTGGCTGACGGGAGTGTCAACGCGGCGTGAATCGACGCGCAAACCCGTGGGTAACGGGGATGCGGCGGGTTGGGATGGAACGGTCCGCTAGAGACTGCTGGGTTGCGTGGGCAACGGGGAGGGCTTAGGGCAGCTCGGTGCGGCCCATGAGGTAGCGGTCGCATTCGCGAGCGGCGCCGCGGCCCTCGTTGAAGGCCCAGACGACGAGGCTCTGTCCACGACGGCAGTCCCCTGCGGCAAAGATGCCGGGGACGGTGGTGGTGTACTTCTCGTGTTCGGCCTTCACGTTGGAGCGAGCATCGCGGTCGATGCCGAGCGCGTCGAGGAGCGGTTGTTCGGGTCCAAGGAAGCCCATGGCGAGAAGGACGAGTTGCGCGGAGCGCACTTTTTCCGTGCCGGGAACGGGTTGGGGGATGAACTGTCCCTTGTCGTTTTTGGTCCACTGGACTTCGACGGTGTGGACGGCTTTGACCTGTCCCTTTTCGTCGGCTTCCACCTTGGTGGCGGTGGTGAGATAGACGCGGGGATCGTTGCCGAACTTGGCGGCGGCTTCTTCCTGGCCGTAGTCGACCTTGTAGGTCTTGGGCCATTCGGGCCAGGGGTTGTCCTTGGCGCGTTCGAGGGGCGCCTTGGCCATGATCTCGACTTGGATGACGGATTTGCAGCCGTGGCGGAGGGAAGTGCCTACGCAGTCGGTGCCGGTGTCGCCGCCGCCTATGATGATGACGTCCTTGTCCTTGGCGTCGATGAAGTCGGCGGTGGGCTGGCCGTCGAGGAGGCTCTTGGTGTTGGCGTGGAGGAACTCCATCGCGAAGTGGACGCCGCTGGCTTCGCGGCCCGAGACGGTGAGGTCGCGGGGCTTGGTGGCGCCGGTGCAGACGACGATGGCGTCGAAGTCTTTGCGGAGTGCTTCAACGGGGAGATCGGAGCCGACGCTGACGCCGCACTGGAAGCGGACGCCTTCGTCCTCGAGGAGCTTGATGCGGCGCAGGACGACTTCCTGCTTATCGAGCTTCATGTTCGGGATGCCGTACATGAGAAGCCCGCCCGGGCGGTCGGCGCGTTCGAAGACGGTGACGCTGTGGCCTGCGGAGTTGAGCTGCGCCGCGGCGCTGAGGCCTGCGGGGCCGGAGCCGATGACGGCGACCTTCTTGCCGGTGCGCCTGGCGGGTGGACGCGGGATGATCCAGTCGTTTTCCCAGCCCTTGTCGACGATGGAGACCTCGAGGTTTTTGATGGTGACCGGGGGCTTGTTGATGCCCAGCACGCAGGAGCCCTCGCAGGGGGCGGGGCAGACGCGTCCGGTGAACTCGGGGAAGTTGTTGGTCTTGTGGAGACGCTCGAGGGCTTCGCGCCAGAGGCCGCGGTAGACGAGGTCGTTCCACTCCGGGATGAGATTGTTGATCGGGCATCCGCTGGCCATGCCGCCGATGAGCTTGCCGGTGTGGCAGAAGGGGACGCCGCAGTCCATGCAGCGAGCGCCTTGGGTGCGGAGCTTTTCGTCGGAGTGATGCTCGTGAATCTCCTTCCAGTCGCCGATGCGGGAGACGGGATCGCGATCCTTGGGCAGTTCGCGTTCGAATTCAAAGAAGCCAGTAGGTTTTCCCATGGTTTCGGTAAGGTGCGTGTTGGGTTCCGGAGTGCGGTGGAGTGCTAGCCGCCGCCGACGCGGGACTCGTCACGGGCGTTGATTTCGAAGGCTTCCTGGAGGGCGGCGTCGCCGCTGAGTCCCTTGGCCTGGGCGGTGGCGATGGCTTGGAGGACGCGTTTGTAGTCCTTGGGCATGACCTTGACGAATTTGGGGAGCGTGGCGTCCCAGTCGCTGAGGATCTCGCTGGCGCGTTCGCTACCGGTGAGATCGGCGTGGCGCTGGATGAGGGCGCGGAGATCTGCGGCGTCCTTCTCATCGACTTTCTCGAGGCCGACCATCTGCTTGTTGCAGCGGGTGGCGAAGTCGCCCTTTTCGTCGAGGACGAAAGCGACGCCACCGCTCATGCCTGCGGCGAAGTTGCGTCCGGTGGAACCGAGGACGACGACCTTGCCGCCGGTCATGTATTCGCAGCCGTGGTCGCCGACGCCTTCGACGACTGTGGTGACGCCGGAGTTGCGGACGCCGAAGCGTTCGCCGGCGACGCCGCGGAAGAAGGCCTCGCCTGCGGTGGCGCCGTAGAGGGCGACATTGCCGAGGAGGATGTTTTCGTGGGCGGGGAAGGTGGCTGCCTTGTCGGGATAGATGACGATGCGTCCGCCGGAGAGGCCCTTGCCGACGTAGTCATTGGCATCGCCCTCGAGTTCGATGGTGACGCCCGGTGGGACGAAGGCGCCGAGGCTCTGGCCTGCGCTGCCGTTGAACTTGAGGTGGACGGTGCCGTCCGGGAGGCCGTTCCAGTGGCGCTTGGTGATCTCGTTGCCGACGATGGTGCCGACGACGCGGTGCGTGTTCTTGATGGGCATCTCGAGGCGGACAGACTCGCCGCGTTCGATGGCGGGCCTGCATTTTTCGAGGAGCACGGAGAGGTCGAGGCCCTTTTCGAGGCCGTGATCCTGGATCTCGGTGCAGAAGCGGCCGACCTCCGGGCCGACGTTCGGCTGATAGAGGAGGTTGGAGAGGTCGATGCCCTTGGATTTCCAGTGGGCAACGGCGTGGCGCGCCTCGAGGACGTCGGTGCGGCCGACCATTTCGTTGAGGGAGCGGAACCCGAGGGAGGCCATGATTTCACGGACTTCCTGGGCGATGAACTTCATGAAGTTGACGGTGTGCTCCGGGTCGCCTTGGAAGTTGGCGCGCAGGGCGGGATCCTGAGTGGCGACGCCGACGGGGCAGGTGTTGAGATGGCAGACGCGCATCATGATGCAGCCGAGCGTGACGAGCGGTGCGGTGGCGAAGCCGAATTCTTCGGCGCCCAACAGAGCGGCGACGACGACATCGCGGCCGGTTTTGAGCTGGCCGTCGGTTTCGACGACGATGCGGGAGCGGAGGTTGTTGAGAACGAGGGTCTGGTGGGTTTCGGCGAGACCGAGTTCCCACGGGAGGCCTGCGTGCTTGATGGAGGTCTGGGGGGAGGCGCCGGTGCCGCCGTCAAAGCCCGAGATGAGGACTACATCGGCGTGTGCCTTGGCGACGCCCGCGGCGATGGTGCCGACACCGACTTCGGACACGAGCTTGACGCTGACACGCGCTGCGCGGTTGGCGTTTTTGAGGTCGTGGATGAGTTCGGAGAGATCCTCGATGGAATAGATGTCGTGGTGCGGAGGCGGGGAGATGAGGCCGACGCCTGTGGTTGAGTGGCGCACCTTGGCGATCCACGGATAGACTTTGCCACCGGGAAGCTGGCCGCCTTCACCGGGCTTGGCGCCCTGTGCCATCTTGATCTGGAGCTCGCGCGCCTGCGTGAGGTAGAGGCTGGTGACGCCGAAGCGGCCGGAGGCGACCTGCTTGATGGCGGAGTTTTTGGAGTCGCCGCGGTCGTTGGTCCACGTGAAGCGTTCGGGATCTTCGCCGCCCTCGCCGGTGTTGGATTTGCCGCCGATGCGGTTCATCGCGATGGCGAGGCTTTCGTGGGCTTCCTTGGAGATGGAGCCGTAGCTCATGGCGCCTGTTTTGAAGCGCTTGAGGATGGAGTCCACGGGTTCGACCTCGTCGATGGGGACGGGGGTGCGCGCCTTGAACTGGAGGAGGCCGCGGAGGGTGAAGACCTGTTCCATCTGGGTGTTCACCAGAGTGGAGTAGGTCTTGAAGGTCTCGTAGTTGTTGGTGCGGACGGCCTTCTGGAGGGAGTGGATGACCTGCGGGCTGAAGAGATGGGCTTCGCCTTCGTTGCGCCATTGGTAATCGCCGCCGACCTCGAGGGTGGCGGGAGTTTCGACGCGTTCCGGGAACGCGAGGCGGTGGCGGCTGAGGGTTTCCTCGGCGATGGCTTCAAGGCTGGCGCCTTCGATGCGGGAGGCGGTGCCTGTGAAGTATTTGTCGACGAGTGTTTTTTGAAGGCCGACGCATTCGAAGATCTGTGCGCCGAGGTAGCTCTGGATGGTGGAGATGCCGATTTTGGAGGCGACCTTGACGATGCCCTTGGTGGCGGCCTTCACGTAGTTCTTGCAGGCGGTGTAGTGATCGACGCCGACCAGGAGGCCCTGGCGGATCATGTCGTCGAGCGTCTCGAAGGCGAGGTACGGGTTGATGGCCGCGCAGCCGTAGCCGATGAGGGTGCAGAAGTGATGAACCTCGCGGGGTTCACCGGACTCGAGGACGAGGCCGACCTTGGTGCGTTTGCCCTCACGGATGAGGAAGTGGTGGAGGCCGGAGACAGCAAGGAGCGGGGGAATGGCCGAGTTGTGGCGATCGACCCCGCGGTCGCTGAGGATGATGATGTTGATGCCGGCGTCGATGTGGAGGCTGGCCTGATGGCAGACTTCGGCGAGCGCCTTTTCCAAACCCGCGGCGCCTTCCTTGGCGTCGAAGAGGGTGGGTATGGTCACCGAACGGAACTGGCCGTGTGCGACGTGGCGCAGCTTGGCGAGTTCCTCGTTGGTGAGGATGGGCGTGGGGAGCTCAATGAGGTGGCAGCTCTCGGGCGAGGGATCGAGGAGGTTGCGCTCGGGTCCGATGGTGGTGACGGAGGAGGTGACGATTTCCTCGCGGATGCAGTCGATGGGCGGGTTGGTGACCTGCGCGAAGAGCTGCTTGAAGTAATCGTAGAGGAGTTTGGATTTGTTGGAGAGGACAGCGAGTGGGATGTCGGTGCCCATGGAGCCGGTGGCTTCCACGCCGTCCTTGCCCATGGGGACGAGGATCTTGCGCTCATCTTCGAAGGTGTAGCCGAAGGCGAGTTGGCGCTCGACGACGGTCTCGTGGTCGGGGACCGGGACCTCTGGTGCGTCGGCGATGTTGGCCAGCTTGATGAGGTTCTCATCGAGCCACTGGCGGTAAGGTTTCTGAGAAGCAACGCGTGCCTTGATCTCCTCGTCGGCGACGATGCGGCCTTCCTGCATGTCGACAAGGAACATGCGTCCCGGCTGGAGACGGCCTTTGGAGGCGACGTTGGCGGGGTCGATCGGGAGGACGCCGGCTTCGGAGCCCATGATGACGTAGTCGTCCTTGGTGACGTAATAGCGGGAGGGGCGCAGGCCGTTGCGGTCGAGGGTGGCGCCGATCATGGTGCCGTCGGTGAAGACGACGGAGGCGGGGCCGTCCCATGGTTCCATGAGGCAGGACTGGTATTCGTAGAACGCCCGTTTTTCGGGGCTCATGGATTCGTGGCCGCTCCACGGTTCCGGGATCATCATCATCATGGCCTCCGGGAGGGAGCGTCCGCCGGCGACGAGGAGTTCGAGGACGTTGTCGAACTTGGCGGAATCGGAGCCGTTGGGGTTGACGATGGGAAGGATGGAAGGGAGGTGGGGGCCGAAGAGAGGGCTGGCGAGGAGAGGCTCGCGAGCCTTCATCCAGTTAACGTTCCCGTTGAGGGTGTTGATCTCGCCGTTGTGCGCGATGTGGTGGTACGGATGCGCACGTTCCCATGCGGGGAAGGTGTTGGTGGAGAAGCGGGAGTGGACGAGCGCGAGCGCGGTGTCCATGGCCGGGTCGGCGAGGTCGGGGAAGTATTTTCCGACCTGTTCGGGCATGAGCATGCCCTTGTAGATGACGGTGCGGCAGGAGAGGCTGCTCGCGTAATAGAAGGGATCCCTGCCCGAGGCGCGGAGTTGGTGGTGCGCCTGCTTGGAGAGGATGAAGAGTTGGCGATCGAAGTCCTGATCGGTGGCGCAGGATGCCGGGCGTCCGAGGAATACCTGGCGTGAGCAGGGCTCGCTCTCGACGGCGGTCTTGCCGAGGGAGGAGTTGTCCGTGGGGACAGTGCGCCAACCGAGGACGGGGAGGCCGAGGGCTTCGGCGAGCGCGGTGAAGGAGCGTTCAGTTTCCGCGCGGACCGTGGCGTCCGGAGAGACATAGAGCATGCCCACGCCGTACTGGCCGGGGGGCGGGAGCTTTGCGATGCCTGCCGCGGGAGCGGATTTGGAGAAGAAAGCGTGCGGGAGTTGGAGGAGGATGCCGGCGCCGTCTCCGGTGTTGGCTTCGCAGCCGCAGGCGCCCCGGTGGTCGAGGTTGACCAGGATGGTGAGGGCTTGCTGGATGATCTCGTGCGAGCGTTTGCCTTTCATTTGGCAAACGAAACCGACGCCGCAGGCGTCGTGCTCAAACTGCGGATCGTAGAGGCCCTGTTTCTCGGGAAGTCCGGGATTCTTCATTTCTTTTTGCGGGACGGAATCATTGTCTCAAGCGGCGGGTTGCGGCCCTAGACGGGTATAAGGGGGGGGAATGTAGTAGGAGGGACCCCCCCCCCTGTCAAAGCGAACTTCACAGAAACCTGAGGTGGATGGGGGTGGGGGGCAACGTGGCGGCGCGTCACAAGCGTGAACCGCCGGCGGTGCGTGGCGTTGGTGTGCGCCGCTGGATGGCCTGTGGGACCGCGGCGTGATGATGTGGCGCCGGCGATTGGGCCGGGGGTCTTCCGGATCAGCGGCGGAAGGACTTGGTGAAGTCCTCGGTCTGGACCGTGGCGACCTTTTTCTCGTGCCTTGAAGCGGCGATGAGCTCGTTGAGCTTGGACTCCCATGCTTTGCCATCCATGGGGAGGTCGATGCTTTGGTTGATGAGGGAGGAGTAGAGGAGGACGTTGGCGAGTTCTACGGAGCCCATGCCTTCGTAGCCCGGGGCGGTGAGAGGGGAGCCATCGAGGATGGCGTCGACGAAGTTCTGCATGAGAGAGGCGTGGGCGTTGGAGGCGTTGTCGAAGGGGATCTCGACGTTCCAGACTTCTGGTTTGGCGAAGCCGCTTTTGACGGTGCGGCTGAATTCGAGCATGTCGGCGTCGTTGCGGGTGAAGGTGAGGCGGTTGTTTTCGAGGACGACCTTGCCGCGGGTGCCGCAGAGTTCGAGGCGGTTGGAGCCTGGGGCCTCGCCGGTGGAGGAGATGAAGACGCCGGTGGCGCCATTGGGCCACTCGAGGTAGCAGGTGACGTTGTCCTCGACCTCGATATCGTGGAACTGGCCGAGTTGGCAGAATCCACGGACGCGCGCGGGCATTCCGCAGAGCCACTGGAGCATGTCGAGCTGGTGGAGGCACTGGTTGAGAAGGACGCCGCCGCCCTCGCCCTTCCACGTGGCGCGCCAGCCGCCGCTGGCGTAGTAGGCTTCGGTGCGGAACCAGTCAGTGATGATCCAGTTGACGCGCACGAGTTTGCCGAGTTCCTCCTCGATGAGTTTGCGGATCTTGAGGTAGCGGGGTTCGACACGCATCTGGAACATGCCTGCGAAGACCTGCTTCGGGTGTTCGCGCGCGACGGCGCAGAGCTTTTCGGCATCGGCCTTGTGGGCGGAGATGGGCTTCTCGATCATCGTGTGCAGGCCGTTCTGGAGCGCATCGATGCCGAGCGTGGTGTGGAGGAAGTGCGGGGTCGCGACGACGATGGCGTCGATTTTACCGGAGCGGATCATGTCCTCGCACTTTTCGAAGGTGGCGATGCCTCTGGCCTTGAAGGGCTCGAGGTTGGGGGTGAAGGCGTCGCTGACCGCGGTGAGTTCGCAGCGCGAGATTTTCCCTTCGAGGAGGTAGTTGGTGTGGAACTTGCCGATGTTGCCGAGACCGACGATGCCGAGGCGGACTTGTTTCATGGGGAGCGAGGTGGTGGGGGTGGCTGCGCAGAGCAGCGGGCCTGCAAAACGCCACATCGGTGGGCGGGTCGCAATCCTTTTTGGGCTTGGCAGGTCCGGGCTTGAATGGGCTGCGGGATGGAGAGGGCGGCCTGAGGCGACGTAAAACGGATTGAATTCCCGCCATTCAGCGTGGATGGCTTGTGCATGTCGCACCTGCCTGTTCACAAGATTTGCCGGAGGGGCTTTCTGTCCGTGCTTGCGGGAATGGCGGCCTCCGGGTGTGCGGGTGGGCGTGCGGATGGGGCTGGAGCCGATGCTTCGCGTGGGGTGGGGAGGGAAGTGGCTGTGGGGCCGGTGGATCGTTTCTTCACTGCATCGGATGGAGTGCGTCTGCATTACGTGGAGGCGGGCGGCGGTCCGGACACCATCGTGCTGGTGCCCGGGTGGTTGATGCCGGCCGCGGTGTTCGAGCCCCAGTGGAAGGGGTTGTCGAAGCAGTTCCGAGTGATCGCGTTTGATCCGCGATCGCAGGGGCGCTCGGAGGTGTTCAAGGGGCGGCACACACCGGAGCGTCGTTCTCTGGATTTGAAGGAGCTGCTGGTGGCGGCCGATGTGGAGCGCTGTGTTCTTGGCGGCTGGTCGCTTGGGGTGATGGAGGTGCTGGATTTTTTGGCGAAGCATCAGCCGCAGCAGATCCGAGGGTTGGTGCTCATCGACAACTCGATTGGAGAGGGGCGGCCGCCGGCGCCTTCCAAACCCGATTCTGGGCCGCCGCCGCGGAACCGGGCGGAGCGGATGCGGAGTTTTGCGTTGAGTCTCACGAAGAAGCCGATGGAGGAGCGGATGCTGGAGGCGGTGTTCCAGTCGGCGATGCGGGTGCCGGAGGGGGCGGCTTCGGAGCTCCTGCACAAGCCCTTTCCGCGTGAGTACTGGCGGGATACGTTGCTAGCGCAGAGGGTGCCCGTGCTTTATGCGATCCGGCCGCGATTTTCCGAGCAGGGCGCGGCGTTGGTGGCGAAGCGGCCGGGGCTTGCGAGGGTGGAGGTTTTCCCGGCGGCCGGGCACGCGTTGTTCCTGGACGAACCGACGCGGTTCAACTCGGTGGTGAGCACGTTTGCGCAGGGGGCATTCCGGCGCTGATGCGATAGCGACGGTCTGTGCGGGACGGGGAAGGGGGCGGCTTGGAGGGGGGGGTTATTTGAGGGCGCGGACGCGGTGGGTTTCGCTGTCGCCGATGAAGAGGGTGCCGTCCTTGTCGATGAAGATGCCGTGAAGGCGCGCCATCTTGCACTGGAGAGGGTTGCCCTCGGGGCCGTCGCCCTTTTCACCGGTGCCGGCGATGAGTTCAAGGGTGCCATTCTTAATGTCGATCATGCGCACGGAATGGCTTTCCGTGTCGGCGAGGTAGACGTTGCCGTTGGGGGCGATGGCGATGCCTTTGGGGCCGGAGAGTGTGGCTTCTTTCGCTGGGCCGCCATGGCCGGTGAAGCCCTTTTTTCCGGTGCCGGCGACGTGATGGATGATGCCGGAGGGCAGGTCGAATTTGAAGACTTGGTTGCCTTCGCGGGTGGCGAGCCAGAGGTTGCCTTGGGCATCGAAGTCGATCGAGCGCGGTCCGTTGAGGGGGGTGCCGGCGATGGGGGCTCCGTCCGGAGTGGGGCCGGGTTTGCCGGTGCCTGCGAAGGTGGAGATGAGGCCGGTCTTTGCGTCGACTTTGCGGATGGCATGGTTGCCGATGTCGCAGATGTAGAGGTTGCCCGCGGGATCGAACTGGATGGAGTGGGGTTGCCTGAACTGGGCGTTTGCGGCGGGACCGCCGTCGCCGCTGTAGGCCGGTTTGCCGTTGCCCGCGAAGGTGGTGATGATGCCGGTCTTCGCGTCGACGCGGCGCACGGCGTGGTTGGTCATGTCGACGATGTAGAGGTGGCCGTCCCGGTCGAACCGGATCTCATGGGGGAGGTTGAATGTGGCCTGCAGCGCGGGGCCTCCATCGCCGGAGTAGCCCTTCTGGCCGGTGCCTGCGACGACGTGCAGGATGCCGTCGGCGGTGATCTTGCAGACGCGCTGGCCGGTGTATTCGCAGAACCAAAGGCTGCCGTCCGGCCCTCGGGTGACGCCGAAGGGGTTGTCGATCTGTGCGGCGGTGGCGGGGCCGCCGGCGCCTGTGGAGCCTTTGGTGCCGGTGCCGGCAACGGTGTGGATTTCTGCGGCTTTGAGATGGAGGCTCAGCAGGAGGGCGAGGAGGAGAGGGGTGGTGCGCATGGGATGGAGGAAAACCTTTGGGTGAAGAGCGGCCAAGTTTGGAGTGGCGGGGGCTGGGCGCGTCAGTGCGCAATTTTCCATGGAGCGCGGAAGGCGGGGAGGTCGCCTTCGTGCTTGGTCTTGATGAAACACGGAATGACGTCTGGTGGATGGGCGAGGGAATGGAGGGTGGTCGGGCCGAGGATGATTTCGCCCGCGCCTGCGCCGTCGCAGTAGCGGGAGGCCATGTTCACCGTGTCGCCGATGACGGTGTACTGGAGGTGGTCTGTTGCGCCGATGAAGCCGTGGAGCACTTCGCCGGTGTAGACGCCGATGCCCAGTTCGCAGAAAGCGAGTCCCTCGGCTTTGCGGCGCGCGTTGACGGCCTCCATGCGGTGTTGCATGTGGACTGCCGCCTCGAGGGCCTTGGCCGCGTGGTCCTCGTCGGGTTCAGGGCTGCCGAAGACGGCGAGGATGGCGTCGCCGATGAACTTGTCGATGGTGCCGTCGTGTCGGAAGATTTCCGGGCCGAGGATCTGGAAGTAGTCGTTGAGCATCTCGACGACGAGTGCGGAGTCCATGGAGGAGCTCGTCTTGGTGAATCCGCGCAGGTCGGAGAGGAGGACGGTGACCGTGGATTTTTCGCCGCCCGGTTGAAGGCTGCCGGCGCGTGACTTTTCCAAGAGGCGGTTGCGGACTTTCGGGGAAAAGTTGGTGAGGAGGTGTTCGAGCGTGCGGTTGTTGTGCTCGATGGTGGACTGAAGGAGTTGGTTGGCGACTGCGGCGGCGGCGTAATTGGCCACGGAAAGCAGGAACTGGAGGTCTTCGCGGGAGAAGGCTTTCGGGGTGGAGGGGTTGTCGACGAAAAGCAGGCCGATGACGTCGTCTTTCCAGATGAGCGGGGCATACATGCCGGTGCGGATGCCGATGGCGATCATGCTGGCGGACATGTCCTGAAGTTCGCAGGGTTTCTCCTCCCAGATGAAACCCTGTCGCTCAGTGATCGCGCGCAGGATGAGAGAGCGGCTGATGGGAGGGAGGTTTTCGGGCACGCTTGCGCGGAGAGCCAGTTTGCCGGAGTCCGACTCTTTGAGGAGAATCGCACCGCGGACGGCGCCCGGGATGAGGGCCATAAGGCGGTCGAGGATGAGGCGGTAGAGTCGCCTGAGGTTGGACTCTGCGGCGAACTGGAGGGGTAGTTCGTAAAGCATCTCCAGACGCTGCTGGGACTGTGCTGCGAAGCCGCCGGCGAAGAAGTGGCCGGGAGCGGGTTTCACGTTGAGGCTGTAGCCGATCTCGTAGTTCCCCTTTTGAGAGGTGGATGAAGAGGTGGGCTCCGGGCTTGATGGGGAGAGAGTGAATGGCAGGTGGCCAAGATGAAGGGACGCGGGCGTCTGCAGTTGGGTGCGGCCGCTGAGTTGAGCGCCGCTGAGAAAAGTGCCTGAAGTGCTGTTGAGGTCTTCGATTTCCACGGATGTCTCAGCCACGGTGAGACGGGCGTGTCGGCGCGAGACGCCCTGTGAATTGACGATCACATCGCATCCCGGCTCGCGTCCGATGACGTAGGTGCCTGCCGGAAGCGAGTGGGATTGCGTGGTGCCATCGTCGAGCTGGATGCAGAGGAGGAGGGGGGGCATGGCAGTGCTAGCTGATATCAGTGTTGAAGCTGGCGCGGAATCTTGAATAGTGACCGTCCTATTTTCCAACCCGCCTAACCCATGCCTGTACTTGTTGTCGGATCGATTGCCTTAGATACTGTGAAAACTCCTGTGGAGGAGCATGCCGACTTGCTGGGCGGGTCTGCATCGTATGCATCGGTGGGGGCGAGTTTCTTTTCCGCGGTGAATCTAGTCGGGGTGGTGGGGGATGATTTTCCCAAGGCGCATATTGAGTTCTTTAGTCAGCGTGAGATCGATCTGACGGGTCTTCAAAAGGCGCAGGGGCGCACGTTCCGCTGGTCTGGCGAGTATCTCTGGGACCTAAACACGCGGGAGACGCGGAGCGTGGAGCTCAATGTGTTTGAGCACTTCACGCCAACCCTTCCAGCGGACTACCGTCAAACGCAGGTGGTGCTTTTGGCGAACATTGCTCCGAAGCTGCAGGGACACGTGCTCGATCAGATGGAGCGGCCACGCTTTGTCATCGCCGACACGATGGACCTGTGGATCAACATTGCCCGGGAGGATCTGGAGGCTCTTCTGCCAAGGGTGGATATGCTGATTCTTAACGACAGCGAGGCCCGCCAGTTGACCCAGGAGACGAGCCTGATCAAGGCCGGGGCGCGGATCCGGGCGATGGGTCCTCGCTATGTGGCGATCAAGAAGGGCGAGCACGGCTGCCTGCTTTTTGGGGACGGGCGTTTCTTTAGTTGCCCTGCCTATCCTCTGGAGGACATCCACGATCCGACCGGGGCCGGGGACACCTTTGCTGGTGGGTTGGCGGGTTATCTGGTTTCCCAGGGAGGCGAGGTGGGGTTCGAGCAGTTGCGCAAGGCGGTGGTGATGGGCAGCGTGCTGGCAAGTTTCAATGTGGAGGCGTTCAGTCTGGAGCGCCTGCGGACGCTCTCGGCGGCCGACATTCAGGCCCGCTACGAGATGTTCCGCCTGATGAGCCAGTTTGAGGTGGTTGAATAAGTTGGTATGAATAAGTTGGTGAGATTTGGAGGGAGGCTGCATTTTGCGCTTTCACCCCCGATGGCGCGCACTTAGATAAGGATTCCCATGTTTACACGTTCAGATTCGCGTCCGATTTCTGTGGTGACAGGCGGTGCCGGTTTTCTTGGTTCGCATCTGACCGACCGATTGCTTTCCGAGGGGCACCGGGTGATTGGTGTGGACAACCTCATTACGGGCAGTTGCGCCAATATTGAGCATCTTGCCGGGAACGACTGCTATCGCTTCATAAAGCACGATGTTTCCAACTATATCTTCCTGCCCGACGACGTGGACTTTGTGTTCCATTTCGCATCGCCTGCGAGTCCGATCGACTATTTGGAGTTGCCGATTCCGACACTGAAAGTGGGTGCTCTGGGTACGCACAACACTTTGGGTTTGGCGAAGGCCAAGGGAGCGAGGTTCCTGCTGGCGTCCACCTCTGAGTGTTACGGGGATCCGCTGGTGCATCCGCAGCGCGAGGATTACTGGGGCAACGTCAATCCGATTGGACCTCGGGGGGTCTATGACGAAGCCAAGCGTTTCGCGGAGGCGATTACGATGGCGTATCATCGCTTTCACCATGTGGACACCAAGATTGTCCGAATCTTCAACACGTACGGCCCGCGGATGCGGCTTCGCGATGGGCGCGTGGTTCCGGCCTTCATTGGACAGGCGCTGCGCGGTGAGTCGCTGACTATCTTCGGGGATGGCAGTCAGACGCGGTCGTTCTGTTATGTGAGTGACCTGATTGACGGGATCTTCCGCTTGGCGAAGTCCGATTTTCACGAGCCTGTGAACATTGGCAATCCGAGGGAGATGACCATTCTGCAGTTTGCCCAGCAGATTCAGAAGATCACGGGGACGAAGTCGCAGATTGAGCACCGTCCGCTTCCTGTGGATGATCCGAAAGTGCGGCAACCGGACATCGGTCGGGCGAAGGCGGTGTTGCATTGGGAGCCCAAGGTGGATTTCGACGACGGGATCCGGCGGACGATCGATTATTTTCAGTCTCGCCTAGATTAAGGCGCGCTGGCCCTTGGTTGCGGTTTTTTCTTTCCAGAAGGAAATAAATTCATCAGAAAATATATCTAATACGCGCTTGTTGTTCCCCTTCTAGTGCCCGCTTTTCTCCCCAGAACATGAAAACCACCCTCCTTGTCCTTGCCGCTATGGCGGCTTTCTCGTCTGCAGTAATCGCCCAGGGTCAGGTATCCCCTGGGGCGGTGAAAGTATCCAAGTGCGAGCATAAGTTGGTGCCGACGCCTCAGTTTCAGATCACTGGCGGGCAGAACAAACGGTATAAAGTAGGGGAGTGGCTGGAGGTGGAGGTGGAGTTTGAGTCCACCCCGGAGGAAATCGACGAACTAACTTTCAAGTACACGGTTTTGATCGATAAGAAAGTCGTGGAAGGCGAGGTGACCCACGTGAATATCCCGAAGGGGAGGGATCATTTCTCGGTGGTTTATATTGCGCCCCGTTCGTTGGAGAAACTGGTCGGGAGCAAGATCGTGAACGCCGCTCACATTCAGGCCGTCTGGGTGGAGGTTTCCAGGCAGGGACAACTTCTCGCGAAGTTTCCGCAGCAAGGGCCTGCGATCCCCAATGTTCAACGTTTTCCGGGGGTGCAACTCCTGAACAAATTACAGACCCCATTTGCGCCGCTTTACTTTGACCGATACGAGGCAATCAAGCAGCAGCGGTAACCTAGTCCGCAACGGCGGACTTTGAAACTGCCCCATGGCATCTTCGAAGCGTATTTTTAGTCTCGATCTGGGAACCCAGACGGTGGGGTTGGCAGAGTTTCAGGCCGGTAAAACCGGAGGCCTGACACTTGTGGCCTATCGCGCGAGTGGTTTGCTCGCTGATCCCTCTGCTGATGGGACTCGCGTGCGCCAGACGCAGATGGCTTTGGGCGAACTGGTGGAAGGAATGCGGGCGCGTGGGGCGACGGTGAACTATGCGATCTCGGCGCAATCGGTGTTCACGCGCTTTGTGAAACTCCCGGTGGTGGGGGAGGAGCAGGTGGATCAGATTGTCGGGTTCGAGGCTCAGCAGAATGTCCCGTTCCCGATCAATGAGGTGGTTTGGGACTATCAGTTGGTGGACGCGGGATCCGCGGAGATGGAGGTGGTGTTGGCGGCGGTGAAGTCGGATCTTTTGGAAGAGATCAACGGGGCGGTGGAGAGTGCGGGGTTGAGGACTGGCGTGGTGGATGTGTCGCCCGTAGCGCTCTACAACGCTTATCGGTATAACTATAGCAATGAGGACGGGTGCGTGCTTCTGGTCGACATGGGCGCGAGGACCACAAACCTTGTGTTTATTGAGGGGAGAAAAGTCTTCAGCCGGAGCATCCCGATTGGCGGGGCGAAGATCACGGAGGTGATCGCGAAGGATTTCACTGAAAACTTCAGCGAGGCAGAGGAACGCAAGAAGCGCGATGGGTTTGTGAGTCTGGGCGGCGCGTACGCGGATCCGGATGACGCGGACGTGGCCCGGGTTTCTAAGATGATCCGCAACTCGATGACGCGGTTGCACGCGGAGATCGGCAGGTCGATCAGCTTTTACCGCTCGCAGCAGGGAGGGTCGGCGCCGGGGCACGTTTTTCTGTGTGGGGGGAGCGCTTCCCTTCCCTACATGAAGGAGTTCTTTCAGGAGAAACTTCAGGTTCCTGTGGAGTATTTCAATCCGCTGAGGAATGTGGCTGTGGGCCCCGGACTCAATGCGGAGGAGATTGGGCGTCAGGCCTACATGCTGGGAGAGGTGGTGGGGTTGGCGCTGCGCCGCATCGCGAGCTGCCCGATGGAATTGGATTTGGAACCGCCCGGTGTGGCTCGGCGTAAGGCAGTGGCGAGAAGAGTGCCGCCACTTGTGCTGGCGGTGCTGTGCGTGCTGATGGCGCTCGCCGCTGGCTGGCTCTATTTTGAGCGGGCTGCGGCTCTGGCCGTTGAGATGGCGGAGAAGGTTGATCAGCAGTCGCTGCCTCTCAAGGATGTGGAGCGGAAGATTGCTGCGGCGCGGAAGTCCAGCAAGGCGCTGGAGGATGGGGTGGTGCCCCTTTTGCGGCTAGCGGAGGAGCGCGAGCACTGGGTCCGAATCATCAATGACATCAACTCGCGCCTTACGGGCGATCTGGTGTGGCTGGTGGGATTCCGGATGGAGAGCGGTGTTGCAGATGCGAAGCCGGGCAGGCAGGGGAAATCCGGTAAGTCGGCTGCCAAACAGGTGACAGTTCCGCATCTGCTCCTAAGCGGCTTGTACCTGAGCAACCCAGCGGACGCGAAAGTGGTGGATGACTTTGTGGGAAAACTCAATGAGTCCGGCCTCTACACCGTGGGTGATGGGGGGGGGCGCTCAGTGCCAAACGATACGGAGTGGGCGCACGAGTTCTCCGTGCCGCTGATCCTTAAGAAGCCGGACGAAAAATGAACTGGTTCAAGGAAAACAAGTTTCTGGCCGTGGGGTTGGTCGTGGGTGTCTTGGGGGCTGCGGCTCTTGGTTATTTTCTCTGGGATGCTTCTGATCGGTACGCGGAGGCGGTGAATGATTTCCAAGGGAAATCTGCTGAGTTGGCCCGCTTGCGCGGCCTCTCGCCGTATCCTGACCGTAAGAACTTGGATGTGATGGAGGCTCAGCGTGCCGATCTTCAAGATTCCATCGATAAACTCCATTCCTCCATTTCCTCGGCGCAGTTTCCACTGGAGACGATGAGCGAGGTGGAGTTTCAAGACCGCCTCAAGGCGGCTGTAGTTCGTATTTCCGGCAACGCCGGGAAGGCTGGGGTGACGCTGCCTGAAAAGTTTTACCTTGGCTTCGATCAGTACCAAGCTGAACCGCCGAGGAAGGAGACCGCTCCGCAACTGGGCCGCCAGTTGAAGGCCATCGAGTGGGTGGTCGATCTCATGATTTCCCAGCGGGTGAAGTCTCTGGATCGATTGGATCGCGTGGCTTTGCCCGAGGAGGAGAGTAAAGAAGGCAAGGGGAGGGGGAAGAACGCGAAGGCCGGGGAAAAGGCTGAGCGGGTTGAGAAAGCTGAAAAGGCGGAGGGGGCGGAGAAGGCTGAGAAGGAGGAGGGATCGCTAGTGCGGCGGGAGACATTTGAGATTCATTTTCGTTCTGAGCAGCCGGCCTTCCGGGAAATTCTGAACCAAATCGCCCGTTCTTCGCAGCAGTTTTATGTGGTGACTGAGTTGGAGGTGAAGAACGAGAAGGACAAGGGACCTCTGCGAGCGACTGATGCCCCTGATGCTCCTTCCGCGGAGTCGGTGCCTCCTGCTGTTGGGGGGACGGAACCGGCCCCTACGGGTGATGGGACGCCGTCTAAATTGGGGAAGGCTTTGAAGTCGCCGCCAAAGGGGGATGGGTTGAGGTCGATCGTTGGGGACGAATTGATCGAGGTGAGCCTCCGAGTGGACGCGGTGCACCTACAAGAGGGCAAGCAACCTGATAGCGGAACAGCCAAGAAGGGTGGCAAGGGCAGGTGACTATGGAGTGGATCAAAAAAAACTACGATCGCGTGGTGCTCGGCCTTGCTGGAGGGCTTCTGGCGGGTGTCTCGGGAGTGCTATACATTTGGATTCAGGATTTTGGAGCCACCTTTGATTCTGCCCGCACCCCGCCTGTCCGGAGCGACAAGATCGCGCCATTGGACAAGCAGCCTTTGGTGGATGCTATTCGACGGGTTTCTGAGCCGGCAAAATGGGCGGTGGAAGAGAATGGAGGATCTTTGTTTGTTGCGAAGCCCCACTTCATTGATCCCAGCACAAAGCGGCCGCGGCGTGTGGGCGACAGTGGAGGAATGGTGCATCCGCCGGTGCCGGACAAGTGGCTCCTGGCGCATGGGCTCAAGGTCCTATCCCCAGGGGTGCTTGAAGAGGACCCGGACAAGGATGGTTTCACCAATCTGGAGGAGTATCTGGGGGGGATGGCCGCTCCGCCTCCAGCCGGCGAGGCGCTGAGTTCGACGGATCCGATGGACCCCAATTCGCATCCTGAGTACCGCAGCAAGCTGTTCTACAAGCAATTCATTCTGCAGGTGTTCAAGTTCAAGTTTGAGACTTACAACGGGGATCCGAAGAAGGAGGTGGAGGCTTTGCGGTTTCAGATCAATCCATTGGGGCGTGGCAAGTCACAGTTTCTCCGAATGGGCGAAACGGTGGCGGGGACGATGTATAAGGTGGACAAGTTTGAGTACAAAACCCGCGCCAACCCAAAGACGGGGGCCACGGATGATGTTTCGGTGATCACCCTGCGCAGCGGGGATACGGATCAAACGGTGGAACTGGCACAGGGGTCGGTGGTGGAGTCTCCAGATTCCTACGCGGTGCTCACCTACGCTGTTCCCAAGACCCCGGTGGACTTCAAGGTGGTTCGGGACAGGGAGTTCGTGCTGGATCCGCTTTCTGCCAGCCCTCTTCAGGCAGGGGCGACCGTTCCCGATGGGGCTGAGGCGTACAAGATCGCTGATATCAAGAAAGATCAGGTCATTATTCGCCGGCCTTCGGGTGAGGAGTTTGTTTTGACTTTGCAGGTGGTTTCCGGCGCGAGTCCGGCTGGAGTTATCCCTGCGAAGTGAGCTTGGCGAATATGATAAGATTAAGGAATCTTGACCGGCATCACTAGACTTGCCCCCCAATCGATGAACGTCCACCCTCACTGGCTACAAAACGCGGAGATCTTTCCATGACCAGCCCCCTCCAGACAAAGATTTTAGCTACTCTCACCTGTTTGCTGGGGCTTTCTCGGTTGGTGAGTGCTGCGCCTCCGGCCAAAAACCTCGATCATGTCTCTCGCGCCTTGGAAGTGAGTGCTGCGCCTCCGGCCAGAACCCTCGATCATGTCCCTCGCGCGTTGGAAGTGAGTGCTGCGCCTCCGGCCGGAAACCTCGACCGTGTCTCTCGGGCGGGTGAGACGGACGCCTACCGAGCGAATCTGCAAATGGGCCTTGAGATGGTCGATAGGATGAGTGCAGAGGCAAGGGGGATGGAGGCGTCGAAAGATTACTTCAACGCCTTCTATCGTTATCAAGACGCCTGCGATCGGGTGAAGAAGGATAGCAAGGAGGGGGCGCCTGCATTTGTCTCTGTGTACAGCTCACTCGTGGAGGGAATGTACCGGACGGGTGTGAAACTCGCTGAGCAGCGCATTACCGAAGGGCGTTATGCGGACGCTGAGGAGACCCTGAACATCATTCTTTCCGGGAAGTACATCGTTGGCAACGGTCGAGTCCCCCGGGATGCGGTGGTCCTGATGGCCCGCCTTGAGACCCCGGGCTATTTCAACAAGACGATCACCCCGAAGTTTCGTGCGAGCATTGAAGACGTCAAAAAGTGGTTGATGGAGGCGAACGACTTCTACAACACCGGGCGTTTCGACATGGCATTCAAACGTTGCGAGCAGGTGCTTGGAGTCGACAAGTATAACATCGCGGCGCGGCGCATGGAGGAGAAGATCAATGACGCGCGTTCCCGCTATGCAGCAAACGCCTACAACGAGGCGCGATCCCGTGCGATCTGGAAGGTGGACGATGCCTGGGGCAGCCCGGTTCGTAAGTTTGGAACCAAGCAGCAGGGGACCGTGGTTCAGGAGGGCACAGATACTGCAGGAACGGCCAAGATCAACGCGAAGCTGAGTAGAATCATTATTCCGAAGTTGGACTTTAAGGAGGCCAGCATCCGCGAAGCGGTGAAGTACCTCACGGAGGAGAGTCAGAGGCTTGATGTGACGGAGCAGGATCCGTCGCAGAAAGGCGTTAATATCGTCCTGAAGCTGGATGGTGGAATGGCTATTCCCGCCCCAGGCGGAGCGGCCGGGATTGCGCCCCCGGCGGATGCGGCCGGTATGGCTGCTGCGGCGATTCCTGGTTTGGAGGCGCCTCCTGCTGGTGCCATGGGTGGAGGGGCGATGGGTGTCGGCGGGATGGGGGGGGGGAATCCAGCCGATACGCCTATTACTCTGAGTCTTCAGCAGGTGCCTTTGCTAGCCGCGTTGAAATACGTCACGCAGATGGCGAACCTCAAATACAAGGTGGAGACCTTTGCGGTTTCTGTGGTTCCGATGAACGTGAACACGGACACGCTGGTGACGAAGACTTACAAGGTGCGTCCAGGATTCATCGGTACGAAGCCGATCGGCGGAGGAGGTGGAGCGCTTGATGCGGGGCCTGCGGCGGACCCCACCAAGGGTGGCACCGCGATTGCGGGACGTTTGGACGCAAAGGAGTACCTTATGGCGAGCGGTGTCAATTTTCCGCCCGGCGGTGCTGCGAACTATCAGGCATCGACAAGCCAGTTGATGGTGCGCAACACGCCGGAGAATTTGGAACTGGTGGATGCGCTTGTTGAGAACAGCGAGGGGACTGCGATTCCCGCGCAGGTGGAAATCGAGGCGAAGTTCGTTGAAATCACCCAGAACAACCTCAAGGAACTCAGCTTCGACACCTTGTTAGGACGATTCAACATCGGGAACGACAACCTTGCCGGAAGCGGTGGAACCCAGGGCACCTCGCCGCAGTTGAACAACGCAGACTATCCATTTGTTCGACCCGGTGTCACCCCCACGGCTGTGGGAACCTATCCGGTGACTGCGGGCAACCGTTCCGGCGGCAACGCGCTCAGCTCGAATGCGATTGACGCGCTGCTTTATGGGGTCAAGGGGAACTCGGCTGTGGCTCCCGGGATTTTTGGTCTCGCGGGGATCTTCACGGATCCGGAGTTCCAAATTGTGATCCGGGCTTTGAATCAGAAGAAGGGCGTGGATCTTCTTTCCTCACCGCGCGTCACGACGAAGAGCGGGAACAAGGCCCAGATTGAGATCATCCGGGAATTTAGGTACCCGACGGAATTCGACCCTCCTCAACTCGGGGGTCAGGGTGGTGGTGGTGGAGCCGCGGCTGGAGGGGCTGCCGTTGTGGGTGTGGGTGGGCCGCAGTTCAGCCAGCCTGTGACGCCAACCACGCCCACAGCCTTTGAAACCCGCAACACGGGCGTGACTTTGGAAGTGGAGCCCGTGATTGGACCGGATGGATACACCATTGACCTGACTCTCCAGCCCCAGGTGGTGGAGTTCGAGGGTTTCGTGAATTATGGCAGTCCTATTCAGACCACTTCGGTGACTGCGCTGGGGATCTCGCAGACGACTATCCTCACACCGAACGTGATCAATCAGCCGATTTTCAGCGTGCGGAAAGTGACCACGTCTGTGACTGTCTTCGACGGTGCGACGGTGGTTCTTGGCGGCTTGATGCGTGAGGATGTGCAGAAGGTGGAAGACAAGGTGCCTGGATTGGGCGATATCCCGCTGGTGGGGCGCCTGTTCCGCTCCAGTATTGATCAGCATGTAAAGCGCAATCTCATCATCTTCATTTCCGCGAGGCTCTTTAGTCCCACGGGTGATCCCGTCCACCCTGAGGATGAGTCTGAGGAGATGGTGGAGGTGATTTCCCGACCGGAGGTCAGCGCTCCTGAGTTGCCGCTGATGCCCAAGTAGTCCGGCATGCCGGTGCTGGGAATCACCGGGGGGATAGGCACGGGCAAGTCTTCGGTGACGGAGATCTTGGCTGGGCAACTTGGGGCCGAGGTGTTTGATGCGGACGCTGAGGCGCACCGGTTGATTGCGGGTGATGCGGCTGTGCGTGAGGGGATTCAAGGGTTGCTTGGAACTGGGGTTTTTGGGGGAAGCCCTGCCGAGGAGCGGCGCCGCATCCGGGACAGGGTTTTTGGGAATGCCGATCTGAGGAGGGAGTTGGAGGGGATACTTCACCCGCGGATTCGTCTGGCGTGGCAGGGGCGAGCGGAGGCAGTGAGGGCGAAAGGGGGCTGGCTTTGTGTGGACATCCCGCTATTATTTGAGACTGGAGCGGGAGCCTTGTTTGAGCGGACCATAGTGGTGGCCTGTTCGGCGGAGGTGCAACGTTCCCGGCTGCGGGAGCTGAGAGGGTTGAGTGAGGGACTGGCAGATAAGATCATTGCCAGTCAGGCTGACTTGCGTTTGAAGATCCGCGCCGCCGACCATGTGATATGGAATGATTGGACTCTGGCCGTGGCGGGCAGCCAGTGTGAGTTGCTCAGCGCCTGCCTGAAAGCATGTTATGGATGAACCCCTTGTGACTGATGAAGTGGATGCGGCCGCCGAGGCGCGCACCCGTATTCCTGCGGAGTTGTGGATGGACGAGCTGAATGCCGAGCCTTTGAACGGGCTTCTGGAGAGGGCGGAGACCCTCGGGCTTCGTCTCAATGCGGATAAGACGCGCCATCAGATCGTGGTGGAATTGTTGCGCGCTTACGCCGGAAGAGGCACGCAACTCTATGCGGAGGGGATCCTGGAATTGGGTCCGCAGGGGAGCGGGTTCCTGCGTTGGCCGCGCTTCAACTTTCGTTCGCTGCCGCAGGACGTGTACGTGCCTGTTCAAGTCGAGCGCCAGTTTGGGTTGCGCGCTGGCAACAAGGTCGCGTGCAGGATCCGGATGGCTCGTGACCGTGAGAAGTTCATTGCGCTGGATGAGGTGCTGAGCATTGAAGGCGTGCCAGTCGGACAGTGGCAGGAGACCACGGAATTTGAGCGTTTGACGGCGCTGCACCCGTGCGAGCGCATTGTTTTGGAGCGACCCGGTTCCATTACCACGAGGGCGGTGGATTTGGTGGCTCCGCTTGGACGCGGGCAGCGGGGGCTGATTGTGGCCCCGCCTCGTACGGGGAAGACGATTCTGTTGAAGGATATCGCGCGGGCGATTCTTGCTAATTCGCCGGAGACCTGCCTGATCCTGCTGCTCATTGACGAGCGGCCGGAGGAGGTGACGGACTTCAAGAACTCGCTGGAGAACTGCGAGATCTACAGCTCGACGTTTGACGAGAACGCGCAGCGTCACACGCAGGTGGCGGAAATGGTCAGCGAGCGGGCCAAACGTCTCGTGGAGTTGCACCGTCATGTGGTCATTCTTCTGGACTCCATCACCCGCCTTTCGCGGGGGTATAACAACATGATGGGGGGGAAGGGGCGCACGATGTCCGGGGGTATCGATTCGAAGGCGCTGGTCAAACCGAAGAAGTTCTTCAGCGCTGCGCGCAACACGGAGGAGGGGGGGAGTCTGACGATTCTTGCGACGGCCCTGATTGAGACGAACAGCCGTATGGATGATCTGATTTTCGAGGAGTACAAGGGGACGGGAAATATGGAGATCCGTCTGGATCGGCATCTGGCGGACAAGCGGTTTTTCCCGGCGCTGAATATTCTCGCGTCGGGCACCCGCCGGGATGAGTTGCTGTATCATCCGCAGGAGTTCGCCAAGATTCAGGTGTTGCGCAAGCAGTTGGCGGCGCTGCCTCCCATGGAGGCCACTGAGATCCTGCTGCATGCAGTGCGTTCGACGAAGTCCAACGCGGAGCTTCTTCTCACAGGTTTGCGCTGATGGCTCCGTTTCTGGATACCGCGGAGAAAGTGGGCGCCTGGCTTCCTGTGCTTGCGGGGGAACCGCGGGTGGCGGTGGATACGGAGGCAGACAGCCTGCACTGCTACTTTGAAAAGCTTTGTCTCATTCAAGTCAGTGCGGCGGGACAGGACGTGCTGATCGACCCGCTTGCGGGGTTCCCCTTGGAGCCGCTTTTCGCGTCATTGGCTGGCAAGGAATTGATTTTCCATGGTGCCGATTATGACCTGCGCTTGCTGCGGCGCGTCGGCTATGGGGGACCGGAGCGGATCTTCGACACGATGATTGCCTCGAGACTTTGCGGGGTGACGGAGTTTAGTCTGGCTGCACTGATTTTGCGTCACTTCGGGCTGACTATTGCCAAGGGCTCGCAGAAGGCCAACTGGGCGCGCCGTCCCCTGCCTGCCGAGATGGCGGAGTATGCAGTGAAGGACACTCAGTACCTGCATCGGTTGGCGGATATCTTCACGGCGGAGCTCCATGGATTGGGACGGTGGGAGTGGTTTGCCCAGTCGTGTGAGCGTGCTATTCGTGTGACGGAAGTGCTCAAGGAGAAGGATTCGGAGGACGCGTGGCGGATCGCTGGGAGTGGATTGCTGCGTGGGAAGTCGGCGGCGATTTTGCGTGAGTTGTGGAAGTGGCGGGATCAGGAGGCGCGCATGGCGGACCGGCCGGCGTTCCATGTCCTGCACAATGATCAACTCATCTACGCAGCCAACCGGCTGACGCAGGAGCAGGGAGTCGATTTTCATCACCTGAGGGGTTCGAGGCTGCGGCGCTTTGAGCAGGCCGTGGAGCGTGCATTGGCGATGCCGGAGAGCGAGTGGCCGGTGTTTATCCGCCAGCCGCGACTGCGTCCCTCAAAGGAAGAGGAATCACGGTTTCGTGAGCTCAAGCAAGTGCGCGATCGGGTGGCGGGGGATCTGGCATTGGATCCTTCCCTGATCGCTCCGAAGGCGGCGCTGGAAGCGATTGCGTCGGATGCGGTGGATGGATCAGCCCGTCTGATGGCATGGCAGCGGGAGCTGCTTGGCCTTTGAGGGCGGGTGGGTTCGCCTTTAGGAATCTATAGGCAGCGGGGAGTCCGACTGAGCGAGGCATTTGCTAAGCCTCTTTGGGATTCGTGCCTAACATCCTCCCTGTGAGGGGGTGTACACGAAGGGTGCGACTCCTCTTGCGGTTGCGCCCTTGAATTTAGATAGTCTCCCTCCCTATGTCCGCTGTGCCGTTGTCCCTCCCCCGTCCGGTACCCCAGCAGCGCTTTCGCGTACCGAAGAAGAACATCCCTCAGACGCTCATTGAGCGAACGCGGGTGATGGAGCGTTGCCGCGCGTATGCGGCAGAGCATCGCCCAGTGCCGCCGTTGCCAACAGAGGAGTTGAAGGTGCACGCGGACCGCCTCGTTGCGGAGTTGGGGTGCGATCCGATTTACCGGGATTACATCGGGGTGCTGCTCAATAACGAGCTCTGGCGTGAGCAACTCGCCGGGGTGCCCTTTGAGCGGCGGCTGCTGCTTTTGCCCAAGTGTTTGCGGGTGGAGAACAAATGTCCGGCCCCTTTCGACGAGTTCGGCTTGCTGTGCAAGCAGTGCGGTCTGTGCTCGATTCAGGATCTGCAGGCTGAGGCCGAGCGGCTGGGATATGCGGTGCTGGTGGCTGAGGGATCCGCGATCGTGATGTCGCTGATCCAGACCGGCAAGATCGAGGCCATCGTGGGCGTGAGCTGTCTGAGCGTGCTGGAGCGTGCGTTCCCTTACATGGAGGCCGCGGCGATCCCGGGCGTGGCGATCCCGCTGCTGCAGGACGACTGCATCGACACGACGGTGGATCTGGATTGGATCTGGGATTACATTCACCTTACGAGCGACGACAAGACGCGCCGGCTTGATCTTGGACAAGCCCGTGACGAGGTGGACTTCTGGTTCACCCCGCTCAACTTGGAACTCATCATGGGGCCCGCTGAAGGTCGCACCGAGCAGATCGCGCGTGAGTGGTTGGGGCGTGCGGGCAAGCGCTGGCGGCCCTTCCTGACGGTGTCCGCATACCAGGCGCTCCGGACGACCCCGGGGGAACCTCTGCCGGACGACTTGCGCAAGGTGGCGGTGGCGGTGGAATGTTTTCACAAGGCTTCGTTGATTCACGACGACATCGAGGACAACGACGCGGCCCGTTACGGGGAGAAGACCCTGCATGAGGAGCACGGCGTGGCGGTGGCGCTCAATGTGGGCGATTTGCTCATCGGCGAGGGATACCGGCTGCTTGCCTCCTGCAAGGTGAGTGCTGAGCAGAAGGTGGAGCTCCTGCGCATCGCCGCGGAAGGGCAGCGGGAACTCTGTCGCGGGCAGGGTGCCGAGCTTTGCTGGGCGCGCGATCCGCGTCCTCTGAGTTCTCTTGAGGTGTTGGAGATCTTCCGCAAGAAGACGGCGCCTGCGTTTTCGGTGGCACTCAAGTTGGGTGCCGTGTACGCGGGCCAACTGGAGGAGGTGGACGAGGTTCTCGAGAATTACAGCGAGGCACTCGGCATCGCTTACCAGATCCGGGATGACCTCAGCGACTTGGGCGAGGCAGGGGAGACCAATGACATCGAGGGCTTGCGCCCGAGTCTTCTTCTGGCGGCCGCGCACGAGCGGGCCGAGGGGGCTGACAAGGAGCGGCTGCGGGCGCACTGGGAACGGCGCGCAGGCAGCGATCCGAAGGCGGTCGAGGCGCTCTATCATGGACTGGGGATCATCGATCGGACGAACGATCTGCTTGAGCGTTACAAGGAGCAGGCTATTCGCTCGCTGCAGGACGTGGAAAATCCCAATCTGAAGGGGCTGCTGCGCCGGGTGATTGGAAAGATTTTCAACGACACGGAGATCAAGGGCTGGTGCAAGGAGTTTGAGCAGCAGAACCTCCCGGCCACGCGCGCGTAGAAGGGGACGGCGCGATGCCATCGTGGACTGCGACGGGGCATGAGTGCTTGGGAACGGGGTGGTTGAATCGATGAGCCTCCGTCTCCGCATGCTTCAGGTGGCGCGCCTTGCCCGCAGGCAACTCGGCGAGGCGTCCGAGCTTGTCACGGCCTTCCTCAGCGAGCAGCGCACGGCGGAGGGTGCGGGCATGGACCGTTCGGGAAGGCCCGACCTTTACTACACGATCTTCAGTTTGGCGGGGCTGCAGAGCATGGACGCCCTCCCGGCGATGGAGCCGCTGCGCGCGCATCTCGAGAGCTTTGGGGACGGCGCCGGGCTCGACCTGGTGCATCTCGGAGCGCTCGCCCGCTGCTGGGGGGTGGCTGGTTCGCAACATGCGCCGGCCGGACGGGCCGATGCGATTCTTGCGCGGATCGAGCGTTACCGGAGTCGCGACGGGGGGTACGATGCGGATCCCGGCAATCCCCACGGGAATGCGTATGGATGCTTTGTCGGTTTGGGGGCGTATCAGGATCTGGGGTTTCCCCAACCCGATCCGTTGCGGATGGTGCAGTGTCTGAAGTTGCTTGAGACGCCGGATGGCGCGTGGGCGAATGCGCGCGGGTTGGAGGTGGGGTCGACCAACGCGACCGCGGCGGCGGTGACCTTGCTGCGCGAGATGGATCTTCCTGTGCATGAGCGCGTGGGGGAATGGCTGCTGGCGCAGGCGCATCCACAGGGCGGTTTCCGTGCGATGCCGGCCGCACCGCTGCCTGACTTGCTTTCCACGGCAACCACGCTGCACGCGCTGGCAAGCATGGATGTGCCGCTGCCCGAGTTCTTGCGGGAGCGGTGTCTGGACTTTGTCGACTCGCTGTGGACCGCTCGCGGCGGCTTTCACGGGCATTGGGCGGACGACGAGCTCGATGTGGAGTACACCTTTTACGGGCTGCTCGCGCTGGGGCATCTCACATGAGTTGTGAGCCTTCGTGTGGCTTGCTGCCCGATGGGTCGCGGCTTAGTTTGGTTGTGAAATGAAGGCGCACCTCGTGCTTTACGATGACCAGTGTCCGCTCTGCACGTTCCAGATGCGGGTGCTGAGTTGGCTGGACTGGTTCAACTGTCTGGCCCTCGTCCCGCTTTCGGCGCAGGAGGCCCGTGCCGCGGCGCCCCAACTCACGACCGAAGAACTGCGCGCCGCCATTCACTGCATCGCACGCAACGGCCGCATCCACCGGGGGGCACGCTGCATCCGTTT
The DNA here is from genome assembly GCA_945861435.1 of Chthoniobacter flavus. Classification (GTDB taxonomy): domain Bacteria; phylum Verrucomicrobiota; class Verrucomicrobiia; order Chthoniobacterales; family Chthoniobacteraceae; genus CAIURC01. Next base: position 41,976 of record CAMAUX010000018.1, read on the forward strand.
CGCCGGGATGCGCCTTCCTCTATTGCTGCCCGTGGGGCTCCTGCTCTGGATCCCCGGGGTGATCCAGATCGCGGAGGTCATCTACCGATGGGTCGCCAAGAATCGTCACCTGCTCAGTCGTTGGTTTGGCTGCGCCGATGCCTGCGCGATCATGCCCAAGCGCGAGCGCGATCAGGATCGGTGGGTCTGAGGGGCTGCGAGCTGCAAAAGCGTTGGAAAATGGACGCGACCGCCGCCCAAGCACGCATCCATGCAGCTCTGAGCAAGGCGTCTGCGACCCTGCTTGCGGAACGGACTGTGGCGGGGCACTGGCGCGGTGAGCTTTCGGCAAGTGCGCTCTCAACTGCCACGGCGGTGGTGGCGCTTTCGGTATGCGATCGCGAAGCCCATGCAGCCTTGATCCGCGGCGGTGCGCAGTGGCTGGCCACCCATCAGAATTCGGATGGTGGCTGGGGCGACACGACGAGGAGTCATTCCAACATCAGCACGACCGCCCTGTGCTGGGCGGCCTTCAGCGCTGCGCGTGCCGACGGGGATTTTCCACCGGTGGTCGCTCGGGCAGGGGCATGGCTTTCACACGCGGCGGGCAGCCTTGAGCCCGAGCGCCTGGCCGCAGCGATCACCGCCCGGTATGGGAAGGACCGTACGTTTTCCGTGCCGATCCTGATGACACTGGCGATTGCGGGTCGTCTGGGCTCCGACGGCTGGCGGCTCATTCCGGCGCTGCCCTTTGAACTCGCTGCGCTGCCTCCGCAGGTTTTTGGGGCGATGCAATTGCCGGTGGTGAGCTATGCGCTGCCGGCGCTGATCGCGATCGGTCAGGTGATTCATCATCATGCACCGTCCCGCAACCCACTCCTGCGCTTGATCCGGAGGGTTGCGCGTGGTCGGACGCTTTCGGTGCTGGACGCGATCCAGCCGCCGAACGGCGGGTATCTGGAGGCGACGCCGTTGACGAGTTTTGTGACCATGAGCCTCGGGGCCATGGGGCTTGGCGGGCACTCCGTGGTGCAGCGGGCGCTGCGGTTTCTGAAGGAGTCGGCGCGGCCGGATGGGAGTTGGCCGATCGACACGGATCTGGCGACGTGGGTCACCACGCTGTCGGTGAAGGCGCTGGCGCATCAGCCCCAGTGGGCTTCGGAGGAGGAGAGGAACAAGATCTGCGCGTGGCTGTTGGACCAGCAGTTTGAGCGGTTGCATCCCTATACCCAAGCTGCGCCCGGTGGATGGGCTTGGACGGATCTGCCCGGCGGCGTGCCGGATGCCGACGACACGGCGGGTGCGCTGCTTGCGCTTCTCAAGCTCGGGCCCGTTCGGGGCGCGGTGTTGCGTGCGGGCGTGGCTGGTTGTCGGTGGTTGATCGACCTCCAGAACCGGGATGGTGGGATGCCGACATTCTGCCGCGGCTGGGGTGCGTTGCCTTTCGACCGAAGCACACCGGATCTGACGGCGCATGCGCTGCGTGCGTGGGTGGGATGGATGCCGCATCTCTCGCTGGCACTGCGGCATGAGGCGGCTCAGGCGGTGGAGCGTGGGCTGTTGTATTTGAGCCGAGTGCAGCGGGCGGATGGGGCATGGTTGCCGTTGTGGTTCGGCAACCAGCATGTGACGGACGATGAGAATCCCGTGTACGGCACGGCGATGGTGCTGATGGCCTTGCGAGAGTTGCAGGACGGTGGAATCGAGGTTCCGTCGGCAATGTGCGGTGCGGCTGCTGCCTGGCTCGAGCGTGCGCAGGATGCGGGCGGAGGTTGGGGCGGGGGGGCGGGCGCTCCCGTTTCGGTCGAAGAGACGGCGCTGGCGGTGGAGGCGCTGGTCGCATTCCGTCCGGAGGCGGCGCGTGCTGGGGCATTGTGGCTGGCGGATCGGGTGGAGGATGGAACGTGGACGCAGCCAGCTCCCGTGGGCTTTTACTTCGCGAAGCTGTGGTACTTCGAAAGGCTGTATCCGCAGCTGTTCACGGTGGGGGCATTGGGTCGAGCCGAAGCGCTTCAACTTCGACCGGGTGATCACGGCGGATGAGGCGCAGGCGGAGTGGTCGCTGCTTTTTATGGTTCCGCGGGCGGGGTGGCGGGACTTAGATTGTGGGGATGGCGCAGATCAGCAAGGAAGGCATCATCGAGATTTTGGAGTCCATCGGGCGGCTTCTGGAACTCAAGGGAGAGATCGTTTTCAAGATTCGGGCGTACACGAATGCGGCGCGCGCTCTGGAGACGTTCAGTGGGGATCTTGAACAGCTCTCGAAGGAGGAGCGCCTCGGGGAGATCGACGGGGTGGGCAAGGCGATCGCCGAGAAGATCACCGAGATGTTGGAGACGGGGAAACTGGGGTTTTACGAGCGGTTGAAGGCGGAGTTTCCGGCGGGTCTTTTCGAGCTGTTTGAGCTGCAGGGTCTTGGGCCGAAGAAGATCCGGGCGTTGTGGGACAAGCTGGGGATCACGTCCGTGGCGGAGCTGGAGGCGGCCTGCAACGACGGGCGGGTCGCAACGCTTGCGGGGTTTGGGGAGAAGACGGCGGCGAACATCACCGCGGCGATCGCCTCGCGAGCCAAGCACGCGGGACGGTTCCGGCTTGGGGAGATCGCCGGCGAGGCGGAGCAGATGCTTGCGGAGCTCAAGGAACTGCCGGAGGTGGGATTGGTGAGCCTTGCGGGCAGTTATCGTCGGCGCAAGGAGGTGGTGGGGGATTTGGATTTCATCGTGGCCACGAGCAAGCCGGAGGTGGTGTCGGAGTTTTTCGTGAAGCACACGATGGTGGAGAGCGTGATTGTCAACGGAGCGACCAAATCCAGTGTGCGTTTCAAGAGCGGTATCCAAGCCGATCTGCGCGTGGTGAAGGGTGGCGAGTATCCCTTTGCGCTCAATTACTTCACCGGTTCGAAGGAGCATAACATCGTCCTGCGTTCCCGTGCGCTGGCCCGCGGCTGGACGCTCAATGAGTACCGGCTCGCGCTCGTGGAGAATCCCAAGACCGCGCCCGAGCCGATCCCGCCGATCCATGAAGAGCGCGATCTGTACCGTGCGCTGGGGCTTGATTACATCCCGCCGGAACTGCGGGAGGACCGGGGCGAGTTTGAGGCGGCGGAGAATCACACGCTGCCGGACCTTGTGGAGGTGGAGAACCTGCGTGGGACTTTCCACAACCACACGACCGCGAGCGATGGCCGGGCGACTCTGGAGGAGATGGCGGAGGCGGCGCGGGAGTTGGGGCTGCAGTACCTCGGGATCGCCGATCACAGCAAGTCGTCCTTTCAAGCGCACGGGCTCGATGCGGACCGGCTGCTGGCGCAGGTGGCCGAGATCAAGGCCCTCAATGCGAAATACGACGGACACTTCCGGATTTTTTCAGGAACCGAGTGCGACATTCTGAAGGACGGTTCGCTGGATTTTCCGGACGAGGTGCTGGCGCAGTTGGACTACGTGGTGGCTTCGGTGCATGCGGCGTTCACGCAGTCGCAGGCGGAGATGACCAAGCGGATCATCCGCGCGATCAGCAATCCGCATGTGACGATGCTGGGGCATCTCACGGGACGTCTTCTGCTTTCACGCGATGCATACCAGGTGGACGTGCCGGCGGTGATCGAGGCGGCGGCCGAGACGGGTACCATCATTGAGCTGAATGCGAGCCCATGGCGGCTCGACATGGACTGGCGCTGGTGGCCGCTTGCCAAGGAGAAGGGAGTCCGCTGCTCGATCAATCCGGATGCGCATTCCACGGGCCAGCTGCAGCAGCTTTTCTACGGGGTGGGCGCGGCGCGCAAGGGGTGGCTGACGCGCAAGGACGTCGTGAACTGCCTGCCACTTGGTAAGATCGAGGCGGAACTGGCCCGCAAACGCAGCCGAGTTTAGAAGCGAGCCCTCACCCTGTTTCTCATCCCCCCTTGGAACCCGTGAACCCCTTCTCCGCTTATTCCCTCGTCTGCCTCGGCGCGTATCTGCTGGGGGCGATCCCCTTTGGTTTCCTGATTGCGCGGACCCGCGGGATCGACATCCGGGAGCACGGGAGCAGGAACATCGGTGCGACGAATGTGTTCCGGGTGCTGGGCCGGACATGGGGTCTGCTGACCTTCGCGTGTGATGCGGGGAAGGGTGCGCTGGCGGTGGTGCTTGCAAGGCACTTCGCCGGGGTGCTGGCGATTGATGGCGTGCTGGCCGGGATCGCGGCGGCTCTCGGCTGTCTTGTCGGGCACAGTTTTCCGGTGTGGCTCCGGTTCAAGGGCGGCAAGGGGGTGGCCAGTTCGCTGGGGGTGTTGCTGGGGTTGATGCCGGTGGCGAGTCTCATTGTGCTGGGGATTTGGGGCGTGGTGTTCCGCGTCTCGCGTTATGTGTCGCTGGCCTCCCTTGTCGCGGCTGTGGCTTTGCCGGTCGTGGTCTCTGGGTTGCTGAAGACCGGCCGACTGGAGGGGATGGCGCACCTGTATTTTGCGGGGGTTGCGGCCCTGCTCGTGATCTGGCGGCACCGGGAGAACATCGGGCGCCTGCGCGCGGGCACCGAGAACCGGTTTGGTCGCAAGTAGAGCGAGGTCCGGCCACCGCAACCACCGTTCACACATGAAAACATTGATTCGCCTGCTCACTTTCCTGTGCGGGTTCTTTCTTGCCTCCCACGCGGAGGCAAGCGGCATGCAGATCTTCGTGAAGACGCTCACTGGCAAGACGATCACGCTCGATGTGGAGGCCAGCGATTCCATCGAGAATGTGAAGCAGAAGATCCAGGACAAGGAGGGCATCCCTCCGACCCAGCAGCGTCTTATTTTTGCGGGCAAACAACTCGAGGACGGGCGGACCCTCGCGGATTACAACATTCAAAAGGAATCAACGCTGCATCTGGTGCTCCGCAGCCTTATGACGGCAACCGGGATTCTGGCCAATCAGGGGAGGTTTAAGCCGGTGGTGACGGTGGCTAATGCGTACTCTGAAAAAGTGGTGAAGATCTATGCGGGGGATGCGAGCAGTGGGGCGGTGTTCGATGTGGTGGCCAATCCGGAAAAGGTCTCTGCGAAGGTGGTGGCGTTGATGGGGGAGTTCGATTTCAGCACGATCACCGCGGACACGGAGGTGGCGATTGCGGTGGGGGACTTCACGTTTCGCGCGGCGTTGGGCGAGGCGGGAACGAAGACCATCGCGGCAACCGGAAGCGCGCTGTTCAACTTCAACGTGCAGTTGCCCGTGCTCGATGCGGAGGGCAATGCGAAGCTGGACGCGAGTGGGAATGAGACGTTCACAACGCTCAAAGTCGGCACACTCAAATGGGAGTGGAGTGCGACGGCTAAGACGGTGACTGCCACGCTGGCTGTGGTCATTCCCAGTGGTGGCATTGCAGACGTCGCAGGCGTGGGCGGGATTGCTTCCGCGCAGTTCGCCGGACTGGCGGAGAACGGTGGTGCCGGCGGGGTGAAGCGATTCGGGAATGTGCCCAAGACCGTCACGGTGAGCTTTGGGACGGCGACGGGAAGCCGGGATGTGTTTTTGAACGGGGTGACGCAGACGCGTCAGGTGAAGGCGACGGGTGTGGCGGGGGATCTGCCAGACACCTTCTCAGTGACGAGTGTGGTGCTTGCCGGCGGCGCGGATACACGCGGGCCGCAGTTGACGGTGCGCGCACCTGCGAAGTTGGCGGACGGTGCGGTGGCGCCCTTGTTCGCGGTGTTGGTCGATCGGCCGGCTCCGAGCGGGTACTCGACGCCCGCCGAACTCGGATACGCGGTGCCGGAGGTGGCGGTGTATGTGAACAAAACGCCTGGGGCTGGGGTGGGCAAAGATTTCACCTTGGGTTACAGCGACAATCGCGGGAACGCGTTGGCAGCGGATGTGGTGCAGTTGAACGCGAAGGGGACTGGTTATCTGACGGGGCAGACGGGCGCGTTCAGTGGTGAGAGTCAGACGCTGCGGTTTGTGGCGACGGACTCGGAAGGGAACACGACGACGGTGGTGAAGACGATCGCAAGAGCGTTGCCCGCGGGCTTTGTGAAAGTGGATGAAGGTGCGCTCCCCTCCTCCTCCGATCTTGGAGCTGTGGCTGTCGGTACTTATTATTTGGGTAAGTACGAGGTGCAGTGGGGGGAGTTCCAAGAGGTCCGGACATGGGCGGCGGCTTATGAGTACGACATTAGAAACGCGGGTGCCGGGGTCGCTGGCAATTACCCCGTGACCGATGTGAGCTGGTATCAGGCGGTGAAGTGGTGCAATGCGCGCAGTGAGATGGAGAGGCGGACGCCGGTGTACACGGTGAACGGGGAGGTATATCGGATGGGGGATTCAGATGCGGTGACGTGCGATGGGATGGCCAATGGGTATCGACTGCCCAGTGAGAAAGAGTGGGAGTGGGCCGCGCGTGGAGGGACGCAGAAGCATGGGTACACGTACAGTGGGAGTGCTGACGTGAATGCGGTGGCTTGGTATTATGATATCTCCGGAAATACGACGCATGCGGTGGGGACAAAGCGCCCGAATGAACTGGGTGCCTATGATATGAGCGGGAATGTTTATGAATGGGGTTTTGACGACTACGACGGTTCGGGAATCAGCCGGATGTGCCGGGGCGGAGCTTGGTATATGACCGCAGTCTTCAGCGCAGTGGCGTATCGGAATTTCAACAACCCGAGAACCAGTGAGCACGGCATCGGTTTCCGACTGGCCCTCAGTGCAGCACCCTGAACCGAAAAACATGAATGGACGGGCCACGGAATCCACGGGCCGCACGGAAGGAATGGAGGCGAATGAGGGGGCTGAGATTCTGTTGCGTGGTCCGTGCATTCAGTGCGTTCCGTGGGCCATTGGGAACTCTCCGGGTTCAGGCGACTGCTGAGTCCCATCGGTGCCTGTGTGCTTGAGGGTAACAGCCATGTCGTTACGGACTTTGAAGATCGCTCAGAGAGACTCACCCAACGGGTGAGACTGAAACGGGATGGATTTCAGCTGCAAATTCCGTTTCCACAAAAACTCACATCAGATACGACGAGTTTTCATCACCGCGTTGAGGCTAAAAACGTGAATGGACGGGCCACGCAATCCACGGACCGCGCGGAAGGAATGAGGGGAATGAAGGGAATGAGGAGGCTGAGAGTCTGTTGCGTCGTCCGTGCATTCAGTGCGTTCCGTGGGCCATTGGGAACTCGACGGATTCAGGCGACTGAGGAGTCCTATCGGTGCCTGGGTACTTGAGGGTAACAGCGATGTCGTTACAGACTTTGAAGATCGCTCAAAGAGACTCACCCAACGGGTGAGCCTGAAACGGGATGATTTTATTGAGGATCGCGAAATAGGGTGACCATGCAGCGTCCAGAGTATGGGCATTCCGTGTGTCACCGTAATGTACGACGCCCAATAAGCTGCAAATTCCGTTTCCACAGAAACTCACATCAGATCCGACGAGTTTTCATCGCCGCATTGAGGCTGAAGCAGCGGTGGCTGCGTGCTTTCGAGGAGCGGTGGGCTTCTGGATCGCGGTCCCCGGTGAGCCTCATCGATCCGCCTTGCGCGCGCTTTCACGCTGGGGAGCCGGTATCGTGGGCGGTGCGGGGCCGGGCCAGTCCCCGAGGAGGGTTTCCTCGCGCTTCTCGATGTGCACGGGGAGTCCTTCGCGCACGAAGCGTTCCATGAGCGGTTGGGGGTCGAGGGATTCGGGCATGAGCACGCCGCGCTGCGGGATGAGCCCGCAGACAAGGTGGTCGGCCACGACGGCAGGTGGGATGCCAGTCTGCACGACCGTGAGCGAGGAGCCGTAGCGCTGGAAGGCTGCGCGGTGGCTGTCCATCGTGTAGACGAAGTACTCGACGCGCCGCCCATCCTTGATTCCGCGGACTTCGGCGCCGACGCAGGAATAACCGTCGACCGTGGCACCGAGGGCGGCGGGTTTGGGGAGGTTGGCGCAGACGACACGCAGCGGGGCGACTTCCGCTCCGTCAACGCGCACCTTGCGCCAAGTGTCGACGTCGAGCAGTGCGAGGCTTTTGGCGATGCCCACCACCTTGTCGCTGAGGGTGTATTTGAAGACGGAATGGCGGACGCCCTTTTCGACGAAAGGGGGATGGAGGCCGAGGCTCACGCCTTCCTCGTGCGCGACCGCGTAGGCTTTCATCAATCCGAGCGGCGGCGGGAACCGGATCCATTCGACCTCGGTCTCGAGAGGTTTTCCGGATGTGAGGCGGCCGGCTTGGACGAAGTACGGGACGGCACCGAGTTCTTCGAAGAGGGTTTCGGGACTGAAGAGCACGGCGAACCGGTAACCGCGGACCTCTGCGTTGTCGGCGTCGAGGACGCGGATGCTTTCGGCGTGGTCGAGGTGATCCATGGCCCAGCGAGCGAAGACGTTGACCGCGCCCGGGTCGCAGCCCATGCAGAGGACTGCGGTGAGGTTTTTTTCGCGGAAGCGGGCGTCGAAGCGTTCGATTTCGGCTTCGTAGCTGTTCTTGGTGGGGCGGCGGACGCCGCGTGGGGAGTAGATGTCGGCGGCGAGGTCGATGTAGTGCGAACCGGCTTGGGCGCACGCTTCCAAGAGGGAGTGGTTGGAGTGCCACGTGCAGGCGTTCAGGGTGACGGCGATCTGGTGTTCGGAGAGGAAGGCCGCGACGCGCGCGGTTTCCATGGCGTTGAGGACGGCCACTTCAAAGCGGCTGTCCGGGGTTTTTTCCTGCAACTTTCGTGCGAACGCGGGATCGATGTCCGCGAGGAATATGCGGCCGAAACCTGGGTAATCGTGCAGCTTTTGTCCGATGACGGAGCCCACTCCACCCATTCCGATGACGAGGGCGTTCGCTTTGGAATGAGTCGACACCGGGGGGCGTGGACCGGTGTTTGCCGTGGACACCGGGGGGCCGGTGGTTGCGGTGTTGGGCGCTGCGGCCCCAGTTGGTGGAGGCGGCGCGGTTTCTGTGGTTTGGGAAGAGCTGGCGGCTCCGACGTTTGTGTCTGCGCCCGTACTCGTACCCGTACCCGTCCTCGTACTCGCAACGACACCGGCAACGACACCGGCAACGACACCGGCACCGGCACCGGGACCGGGACTAGCGAAGGCCCCTCCCTTCGTCCGCGCCGCTTCTTCTGCGTTTGGAATTGCCTTCGCCATGCCGCCCCTCTCTCTGGCCCGCCGTTTGCACAACATCGCCCGAGATGGGCTTCTTGGCAAATGGCGGATCTCGAGACGTGGCGGCTACTCAGATCGTGAGGTTGGGAGCAAGCGACATGGACCCCCATGAACCATCGGGATCGCCCAGGCTCCGCAGAAGGCGGGCGGGCGGGTGGAGCGGGCCTGCGGCCTAGAGTTCGGTGATGGTGATGTTCCTGAACCAGCAGGGGTCGCCGTGCTCGGTGAGCATCAGCTTGCCGTGGCCCGGGGCGAAGTCCTGCTTGCTGCGGAACTTGCTCTTGGCGACGGCTTCCTTCCAAGCGGGGGTGTTGGTGTCGATGGAGGAACAGGCCTTGCCGTTGAGGAAGTGCTCGATGCGGCCGTCTTTGACGACGACGCGGCTGTGGTTCCATTCGCCGATGGGCTTGATCGCCTTGTCCTTGGTGGAGTCGACAAGGTCGTAGATGGAGCCGGTGTTGTGGCTGCCGCCGCGCAGGCCGTCCGGGTGCTTGTTGTCGTCGATCATCTGGTACTCGATGCCAAGCCATTCGCCGCGGCCTTTGCCGTCGGAGATTTTCGTCACCCAGTACTTGATCCCGTTGTTGCCGCCTTCAGAGAGTTTCCAGTCCCACTCGAGTTCGAAGCTTTTGTATTCGTTTTTGGAAAGCAGCATCCCCGCGCCCTTGCCGGTGAGGGCGATGACGCCGTTTTCGGTGGACCAACCCGCGGGGGGCTTGCCGCCGTTGGGATCGGTGAAGTCTTCGAGGGTGAGCGTGACTTTTTCGGCAGCGCAGAGGGAACCGGCGGCGAGGAGGGCGATGAGGAGGGATTTCATGGGGAGGGTTTTGCGATAGAGGGGCGGGTGGGGGATAGTCAAAAGGCGGGTGGGGGGCGGGGGCGGACTGCAGGGATGGCGTGGAGTCGGGCGCGCGAGTGCTGGGGAGTGGCCGTGGGGGCGCCTGTGGGCTGGTTAGTCGCGGAAGTTTTTGTAGGCGAGGCAGACTTCAAAGTCCTTGCCACGGGTGAATGCGATGACTTCCTGGAGGTCGTCCTTTTTTTTGCCTGTGACGCGGATCTGCCGTTCTTGGAGAGCGCACTGGACCTTGAATCCGGCGTCTTTGATGGCCCGGGTGATTTCCTTGGCCTTTTCGCCCTCGAGCCCCTGCTGGATTTTGAATTCCTGGGTGGCGTGGCCGAGGGGGGAGATGACGGGGTCCTTGCGTTCGACGTTGCGGAGGTCGATGTCGCGCTTGGCGAGTTTGCCGACGAGGATTTCGTTGAGGCTCTTGAGGCGGGAATCGTCCTCGGCAGAGAGTTTGATGACGTTTTCCTTGAGGTTGAGCTCGATGGATGCGGTGGAGCCTTTGAAGTCGAACCGGGTGGCCAGTTCCTTGCGGGCTTGGTTGACGGCGTTGTCGAGTTCCTGACGGTCAACTTCCGAGACGATGTCGAAGGAGGGCATGGGAGGAGGTGGGTGAGTGGGACGGGGGAATATAGACGGTGGGTTTCGTGAGTCGGAAGGCTGGATTTCTGGGGGGCGGTCAAGGGGTTGACCTGTGTCCATTGGATCCGCGCCCATCCGTGGCGGATATCGTGTGCTATTTAGGTGCGCGCTCGGGGTGTCATTAGATAGGGTGGAGAGATGAAGCTGGTTTCATGGAATGTGAACGGGATTCGTGCGGGGTTGCGGAAGAATTTCCTGCCCTTTCTGGCGGAGGAATCTCCGGATGTTCTCTGTGTGCAGGAGAGCAAGGCGCTGCCGGACGAGGTGGGGCCGCAATGGCCGGCGGAGTACAAGGCGTTCTGGAATCCCGCGGAGCGCAAGGGCTACTCGGGAACCATGCTGCTCACGCGTGTGGAACCGTTGCAGGTGCAGAATGGGATCGGCGTGCCGGAACACGACACGGAGGGGCGTGTGCAGACGGCGGAGTTCGCAGACTTCTTTCTTGTGAACGTGTATGTGCCGAACACGAAGCGCGATTTGAGCAGGCTCGGGTACCGGCAGGAGTGGGACCGTGCGCTGCTGGTTTACTTAAAAGCGCTGGAAACCCGCAAGCCGGTGCTGTGGTGCGGGGACTTCAATGTGGCGCACACGGAACTCGATCTCGCGCGGCCCAAGCAGAACACGCGCACCCATGGGTTCACGGCGGAGGAACGCGCGGGTTTCGATGCGTTTGTGGGCGCCGGGTTCATCGACACGTTCCGCGAGTTTGAAAAAGAGGGCGGGCATTACACTTGGTGGAGCCAGATGGGCGGCGCGCGCGGCCGGAACATCGGGTGGCGGATTGATTATTTCCTGATGTCGGCGGCGCTGCGCGGTCGCTTGAAGGCGGCGTACATCCGGCCCGGGGTGATGGGGTCGGATCATTGTCCGGTGGGCGTGGAACTGGTTTGAGGCGCGGGTGGCGCGGGTGGACGACATGGACGACATGGACCGTGCCCTATCCGGCGCTCTCGATCGTCCATGTCGTCCATGTCGTCCATGACACAGCCCTGGGCTATTTTTGGGGAGCAGCCTGTGTGGGTTTGCTCTGCTTGTGAGTGAAATCGGCGCGTTCATTGCGACGGTTTGCCGGTCTTCATTAGCTACTCGTTGGCAGGGGGATGAATGTTGATGCCACCGCGCTTTCCTTGCCGATAGGTAATTTATCTAATTGCTTTAATTGGCGGTGGTTTTCACGCATGTTAAAACATGTCCGCCGGATCCCGTGGGGAAAGCTGCATTCCGGTGAATTCCACCAGAGGGCAGAAGACCTCCCGCAAAGTCCGTTTCGGATCCACCCCCCCCTCATGTTCCCCTCCACGCAGACCGCTGGGTTCAAGGCGTAGCGCTGTCCGAAACACCTCGGTAAGAGCACACCGCCCAGAGTTCCTCTCCTGACGTTCCCCCCCCGATGAAGCCCCCCCGCCTTCCTCGTCTCTCCCATAGTTCCGGCCTGCTGCGCGCGCCGTTGAAGGTGCCGCGCACTGATGCGTCGGCTTTGGTGAATGGCCGCAGAGGCCCGCGTCCGCTTGCGCGTTCGCTCTCCGGGTTCGCCACGACGGCCGCGATCTGTGCGGCGCTCTTCGCGGGTGTGGGATCCGGCAAAGCCGCAACACTCTACTGGGACACGGACGGCAGCACGACCGGCAACAGTTCCTCAACGGGGCTCGGACTCGGCGGCACGGGCACATGGGATACCTCCACCTCGAATTGGTGGAGCGGCAGCGCGCTGGGCGCATGGAACAACAACGACACCGCGTTCTTCTGGGGCACGGCGGGTACGGTGACCCTCGGCACGGGAATCACGGTGGGCGGGCTGCAGTTCAACACCAACGGTTACACGGTCACGGGCGCGAACACCCTCACGCTCGCTGGCGCAACGCCGGGTGTCACTCTGGGCTCCGGCGTTTCGCTGGCCGCCGTGAATGCGTTGCTGGCGGGCTCGGCGGGGATGGCATTCAATGGCGGTTCCAGTGCGGGCACGCTCTTTCTCAACGGAGCGAATGCGAACACTTACACCGGCAGCGCCACTATCGACAGTGGCACTCTGCGCATGGGCAGTCTGACGGCGCTCGGGGCGAGTGGTGCGGGCAACACGACCACGGTGAACAGCGGGGGTGCGTTGCGCGTTTCCATTGGGGGCACGGTGGCCTCGGAACAGCTGAGCCTTGCGGGCACGGGAGTGAGCAGCGGGGGGGCGCTGGTGGTGGATGCCGCGAGCACGGCGACCACTTGGTCGGGAGCCATCACCGTTGCGGCTGGCGGGGCCACGATCAACACGGCGAGGAACGCGAGTCTCATAGGAACCGGCGGCATCACGGCATCTGGGAATCTCATCAAGGAAGGTGCTGGCACGTTCACGTTGTCCACTGCGGCCTCGAGTGGTGCGGGGACGCTGACGGTGAACTCCGGTGTTTTCTCCGTTACCAGTTCGAGCACTACGATTGGATGGAGGGGCACGGGCAATATTACGGTAAACGGCGGGGGAACCTATCGATCCACTAGCAGCGGCACCAACTCGGTGACCGATACGCTGAGCGTGACGGTAAATTCCGGAGGCGTCATCGACTGGCAGCAAACCGGTGCGGAGACTCTGGGTACGCTCAGTCTTGTCGGTGGCGGGATCAACAACACGGGGGTACTGACAACCAACGCTGCGACGGCCGGAGGTGCGATTACCGCGACCAGTGGGATCAGTCTGGCGGGCGACGCCACCATCGGAGCGCTCAGTGGTGGCCGCGTGACGCTCCTCACGGCCATCGCGGGCGGGGGCTATACTCTCACCAAAGTCGGGCTTGGCGAGTTGCGCAGCACCAACGTCACGACAGCCAGCACTCCCTTTGGGAACGGCAGCATCGTCCTTCAAGAAGGCACGATGGGCTTGGTGCCGGGGACGGCTGGTGCCTACGCGTTCACCGGTGCCAATGCGGTGGCCGGCAGCACTTTCACCTACAGTGGCGGTGGCATTCTGGGCCTCACGAAAAACACCACCAGCCTGTCTTACACTGTGGGGAATGCCACCCCTTCGGGAGCCGTTCTCGTTCGTGTCGGCAAAGGCACGCTGGTGATTGCGCCGACTGCGCTGGCGAACCTTGGGGCAGGGGCCAATGAAAACTTCGTGGTCAACGGTCTGACCAGTAGCGCGAACGTCAACGGCATCTACAACCCCTCCATCGTTGCCCAAGTGGCCAACGTCGGCACATTCGTGCGCTACAGCGCCACGGCGGCCAATGGATTCGAGGATGCTGCCACGGCGACCAGCAGCTACACGGCCCGCTCCACGTCCTTCACGGGAGCAAACACGGAAGTCAACGACGTCACTGGTGCTTCGACCATCACCACCGCTGCAGGCTATGCGCTCCGCGTGGGTGCGGTCACTGCGACCCTGAGCGGCACGGTGACACTCGGCAACGGCAGTGCCCAGGCCGGGCTCATCCTGAACTCGACGGCCACCGCTTCCACCATCACCGGTGGGGTGCTGGACTTTGGCGGGGCGGAAGGTGTCATCTTCGCGGCAACCTCCGGCGCCGGCAATGGCACCATCGCCAGCCAGATCAATGGCTCGGCGGGCATCACCAAGTTCGGCCCGGGCACTCTGGTTCTCAGCAGCACGGCCAATGCCTTCACCGGCGGTGTCAACATCAACCAAGGCACCCTCAGCGTCGGTGCGGATACCAATCTGGGTAATGCGGCCAACGGCATCACCTTCAATGGCGCGGCGAACCTGACCCTCTCCGCCAGCGGCACCTTTGCCCGTGGCATTACGCTGAACAACAACGCCCCGGCCACCATTACGATCAGCACCACCAGCGGCACCAACACCATCAGCGGCGCGGTGACTGGTTCCGGCGGCCTTTCGCTGACTCCAACCACGACGCTTGCCACGCTCACGCTATCCAGTGCATCAAACAACTTCACCGGCACGCTGCGGACCAATACCGGCACGGTTGCCGGAACGATCGTCGTCAACAGTCTCGCGGATAGCAGCAATCCGATCCAACTCGGCGGCACCACCACGGGCGCAGGGATTTTCCAGTATGGCACGGGTGCCAGCGCCCCCTTGAGCCTGCCGACCCGCCCGATCGAATTGATGGGAACCACGGGGACTTATTCGATCTATAACGCGAACACCACCCAGACCGTCACCCTTGGCGGGAGTCTCATCGTCACCGGTCTCGGGGCGAAAACTCTCCAACTGACCGCCGACGGGTCGATTACCAACACCTTCGGCGGAGCGATCACCGACGGCGCTTTGAGCACCGCCAGTCCGATTTCTCTCACTAAAGCAAGCACTGGCAACTGGACGCTCAGCAATGCGAACAGCAATTTCACCGGAACCATTTCCTCCTCTGGCACTACCACATCCGCCGGGACGCTGAGTTTTGCATCCGCCGGGGGAGCAAACGGCGTGACGGTCACGCAGACCACGTCGACGTTCAACCTCGCCTACATCGGTTCAGCAAACCAGACGTTAAGCGGTGCCTTGTCGCTCGCTGCCATGACGACCGGCACTTTCACCCTCGATGGCTCCGGGGCCGGCACTTTGAGTCTGACAAATACTGGAACGACTGGTGTGGCAGGTTCGGGTAACAAGAACTTGGTTCTCACCGGCACCAACACGGGCGACAACACTTTCGCTCCGCTCTACGTCAACAACACGGGCGGGGCGGCCACGTTGACCAAATCAGGAGCGGGCAAGTGGATTCTCGGCGGAGCCAATACGTACACCGGGGCCACCACGATCAGCGCCGGCACCTTGCAGTTCGGCAATGCCTTGGCGGTGCAGAGCAGCGCGGTGGCGATGACGCCCAACAACGGCCTCGCTTTCTCCTCCGGCATCACCAGCTTCACCCTCGGCAACCTCAGCGGCGCCGGCAACCTCGCGCTGACTGATGCCGCCTCCGCGCCGGTCACGCTGAACATCGGCGGGAACAATGCTGCCACTTCCACCTTCTCGGGGAACTTCAGCGGTGCGGGCAGCATCACGAAGACCGGCACGGGTGTGCTCACCTTGAGCGGCACGGGCAGCAGCAACAGCGGCGCGGTCACGGCGAATGGCGGAACCTTGAGCGTGCATCCGAGTGCGATTTCTTCGGCCACCGGCAGCATCACGGTCGGATCGACCACCTCGGGCATCCTGGATCTTTATGTCGACGCGGCTGCGGCCACGACGAATTTGGTGGCCAACACCAACCTCGTCCTCGGCGGTGCGTCCACCTCTGGCTCCTTGGGCTTCCAACTCGGGACCGCCGGCAGTCCGGGCACGTCGGACAGGCTCGTCCTCTCGGGCACCGGCACGCTGACGGTCGCTGCGGGCGGCGGTCTGATCAATGCCCAGGCGCTCGCGGGCTTTGGCGTGGGCACCTACTCGCTGATCACCGGACCGAATGCGGCCATTTACACGGGGACTTTGGGCACCGGCGTGCTGCCTGCAGGCTTTGGTTACACCATCGACACGGCCACCACGGGCACGGTCAGCCTTGTCGTCGCCGCCGCCCCAGCCGCGATGTGGTGGAAGGGGGACCTCGGTGGCAGTTGGAACACCGTCAACTCCGGCGGCGCGTCCACGAACTGGGACACCACCAGTTCCGATGGAACCGATGCCGCTGCGACTCCCGGCACCGGTACCACCGTGAACTTCAGCGCCACTGGCACGGGCAATTTCACCAACACCCTGGATGCCGCCTTCTCCATTGCCGGCCTGAACGTCACCAACAACGTCGCCTCCGCCGTTACGATCAACCCCGGCACCGGCGGCACGCTCCAGATCGGCGCGGGTGGGGTCACTGTGCAGACCGCCGCTCCGGGCTTGACCATTAGCGCTCCCGTGACGTTGGGAGCGGGGCAGCAATGGACGCTCGGCCAGAGCGGAGTGGCGCTCACCGTGGGGGCGGTGACCAACGACGCTCACACCGTCACCGTCACCGGACCGGGGAACCTGGCGCAGACGGGCGTTTGGGGGAGCGGGGCGGGCGGCATCACGTTTGATTCCAGCTTCAGCGGCACGGCCATCCTGAACCAGACGAACACCTTCACCGGACCGGTGACCATCAACGGGGGTTCCGTTACCGCTTCCGTCGCGGGCGCTCTGGGCTTGGGTACGGGCACCGCCACGGTGGGGACGGGTGGTGTGTTAAACCTGACTGGGGGAGCCGTCAGTTACACTGGTTTGAACACGGTGTCGGGAGCGGGTACGATCAATGTGACCCTTGGCACGGGGGCCACTGCTACCAGTCTCGGCGGCGCCTATTCTGGCTTTACCGGCATCTTGAATATCGGCATCGGTGCGGCGGCGGGTGCCGGCAAAGCGGTGATCAATGGGGCCGACAGTGCGTTTGCCACTGTGAATGTGCTGAGTCATGGGACTTTGTATATCCAAGGTGCCGTGACCAAGAATGCAGCCCTCTACTTGAATGGTGGCGACACGGGAGAGGCACTCGGACAACTCCGGATGGAAACCGGTGGCAATTGGGCTGGTTCTGTCACTCTTGCCGGAAATGTCACGGGATCTGGCGATGGATTTGTCGGAGCCAACACGAGCCAAACCGGCACCATCAGCGGCGTCATTGGTGAGAGTGGCGGGGCCCGGACACTCAGCAAAATTGGCGCGGGAACTATTACTCTTACCAATACCAACACTTATTCCGGCGGCACGACCATTGCTGGCATCCTGCAGATTGGCAATGCTGGCACCACGGGCACCTTGGGCATGGGGGCCGTGGCCAATGCCGGCACGCTGGTATTGAGCCGCACCAACACCTACACCCTCGACACCACAAACCTTGTGACCGGTGCGGGTGCCGTCACCTTGGCGAGCACAGGCGCGGTTGCCGCGGCTGTGGACAATCAGTTCAACACCACTGGTGCCTTGAACTTCGGCGGGGCGGCCTTGGCCACTGTGGCGTCCTCGCTGGACCTGACCAACGGGGGCGCGACGTTCGGGTCGCTGCTGGTCCGGACGACCTCGGCAAGCGCTGGTGGTGTGCTGAACACGATCACCATCGGAGCCGGAAAGACGCTGACGATCAACGGCGCGGTGACCATCGGTGGCGGCACCACCGCGACCAACTACACCGATCTTGCGGTCAGCGGGGCTGGAACCCTCTCCATTGGGACTCTGGGTGCGCCCACCAACGCAAACGTCCAGTTGGGAGTGAACGCTGCCACAAACATCAGCAACAATGCCTCGCTCGACGTGTCGGGATTGGCGAATTTTTCCGCATACCTCGGCACCGGATCCTTCAACGTGGGTGAGGTGGCAAACTCTGGTGGCAACGGGACTGGGACCACCGGATCCGTGCTGAGGCTCGCGCCCAACAGCACAATCGTCGCCAGCACGATTTCGTCCGACAGTGCCGACAACACCGTCACCCAGGCAATCCGGCTCGGGAGCGGAACAAACGTCTTCAACGCCAACACGATCACGATTGGTGGATCCGGCAACCGTGCGACGGGCACCTTGGATTTTCTATCCGAAACGGGAACGTTTCAGGTGCGTGCACTCGACGGTTCCGGCCGTGCCGCGATGAATGTTGGCAGTGGTGGCGCCTCCACTGGATCGACCATTTCTGGCACCATCAATCTTTCCGGCCACAGCGTGGGTCTTCTCCTGAGCACCGTGGCGATTGGTGGCCGCAGCGCGGGCACCTCCGGGGGCGGCACGGGAAGCTTCACTTTTGACACCGGCACCCTCGATGCGACCACCGTCACTGTGGCATCCCGAACCGGCACCTCGCTCACGTCGGGTTCGGTGACCGGCACCCTGACCCTGGGTGGTGGTGCCGCGACCATCGGCACGCTGAACACGGGCATCAACTCCGCGACCACCGCGACCTCAAGCGGGGCGTCGACCGCCACGCTGAACATCAGCGGCGCTGGAACGGCCGCCATGACCACTTGGAACATGGGCAGTCTTGGGACCACCCCCGGTGCCACGGCGCAGGTGGCTGGGGGTCCCCTACAGGTCACGGCCAATATCTCCGGCGGCACGACCACGGTGGGCACTCTGGTGATGAACGCGAACAGTTCTTCCGGAACCGGCACCAACAAGGCCTCGGCGGTGACGCTGAACCTCACTGGCGGAACGCTGACCGTGGGGCTTGGCGGTATCAGCATGGCAAACGCCTCAAACGCCAACGCCTCGGCCTCCAGCACCATCAACATCACGGGCGGCACGCTCACGCTGGGCGCAGCGATCACCCGTGCCGGAGGCGTGGGTACCGAAAACACCACCCTGAACCTCGATGGTGGGACGCTGGACATGGGCGGATTCGCGATCGGCTCAGCCGGTGCCCCCATCGGCTCCGGTTCTGGTTCGCTCATCTTTGCATCGGGCACTCTGCGCAACGTGGGGGCCATCAATGGCACGGGAGCCCTGACCAAGACCGGCATCGGCTCCTTGGTGCTTTCCGGGACCAACACCTATACGGGCGCCACGGTCGTCAACGGTGGCACGCTTTCCGTCGCTCCCGGGGCACTTTCCAGCACCAGCGGCCTGCAGGTGGGCATCACAGGCAACGGCACCTTCGACCTCTATCAGGACGGCGCGGGCGCCACGACCACTCTGGCGTCGAATGCCGGCATCACGCTCGGGGGCGCCACCACCTCGGGTTCGCTCGGGTTCGAACTGGGCACCTCTTCCGACAGCATTGTGCTTTCCGGAACCGGTGCCGTGACGATCAATGCCGGAGGCGGGATCATCAACGTCAAGCCACTGGCTGGGTTCGGCGCAGGAACCTACAATCTCATCACGGGCGCCGCCTCCATCACAGGCACTCCTACGCCTGGGGTGGTTCCGGCGGGATATGGATACAGTTTTGCCAACACCGGCGGCGTGCTTTCCATTACCGCCACTGCCGCCACCGGGACCAACTACTTCTGGTCGGGTGATGTGAATGGAAGCTGGAGCGGCTTTGGATCCTCCACCAACACCAACTGGTCCAATGCGGCGGGTTCCAACACCGATCCGGCTGCGTCGCCGGGCACCGGCCAGACGGTCAATTTTGGTGGAACGACATTTGGCGTTCAGAACTACAGCACCACGGTGGACAACACATTTGCCGTCGCCGGACTGGCGTTCGCCGATACCCGCGGGAAATTAGGGGGAGCCTTTTCCCTAGGCGCTTCCTCAGGGGGTACTCTGCAAATCAACGGAACAACGAGCGCGATCTCCCTCGTGGCTGGCGCTCCCACGGGTTCCTCCATCAGCGTTCCGGTGATCCTAGGTGCGAACAACACTTGGACCGTCACCGATGCGACCTCCACCTTCACCGTGAGCGGTGCGGTGAGTGAAACGGGGGGCGCGCGCAACCTGATTGCGGCGGGTGCGGGCACCCTCGTTCTCAGCGGGGCGAACAGCTACACCGGTACCATGACGGTGAGCGCCTCGAGCGTCCTGAACATCCAGAACAACACGGCCCTGGGAACGACGGCTGGCAGTACTTCCGTGACCTCAGGCGGTGCCCTGCAGATCCAAGGCACGGGCCTCTCCATCGCCGAACCAATCTCCCTGAACGGCACGGGTGTGGGCGCGACGGGCGCGCTGCGCAACCTCAGCGGCAGCAACACGATCACGGGCTTGGTGACGCTGGCCACCTCTGGCGTGCGCATTAATTCCGATGCGGGGCTGCTGACCCTTGATGTGAGCAGCGGCGACGCGATTTCAGGCACGGCCACCGCTTTGACGTTGGGCGGGGCCGGCAATGGCGTGATTGCGGACCCGATCGCGACCACCACCGGAACGCTCAACAAGGATGGCGCCGGCATCTGGACATTGACCGGAGCCAATACCTACAACGGTCTCACCACCATCACCGGTGGCACGCTGCAGGTGGGCAATGGTGCCACCGGCAGCCTCAATGGCACCACGGGCACCGCGCTCACCTTCACAGACAGTGGTTCGTTCGTGGTCAGTGAAGCCTCGGGCGTCTCCCAAGGCATGGGCGCGCTGACGTTCACCAACGGCGATGGTGTCGTGCAGTCCATCAACAATGGCGGCACGAGCTCGCTGACCTTCGCCTCCCTGGCGGCGCGCGGTGCGGGCGCGACAGCGAACTTCGTTCTCACCAACGGTGGCTCCTCGAACAAGATCGTCCTGACCAGCACCACCAATGCGCCTCTAACGACCGGTTCCAACAATCCGGGCTTCTTCTTCGGTGGCGGCAGTTATGCCCGGTACAGTGCGGCCAACGGGACTTTCCAGGCCGTGACTTACGGCACTGACAGCAATGCGCAGGCGGCAGTCGCTGGCGGTGTAACGCTCGGGTTCAATAACGCCGCTTTCGACGCGCAGATCACGGGCGCCGTAACGGCCCAGACATCCGCGGCAATCAACACGCTGAACATCAGCGGTAATAACAACTTCACGCTGGCCTCCGGGGCGACGGTGACGGTGAACGGCATCCTCAAGAGCGGCAATGTGGCCGGCGGAGCCGTTATCTCAGGCGGCACCGGTATCACGCCAGGGTCCGGAGCCGAAATGGTGATCCGCGCGGATGGCAGCAACGATTCTCTGCTGATCGCTACGCCGATTCTGGCCAACGTTGCGAACGTGCTCACGAAATCCGGCAGCGGCACGCTGATCCTTCAGTCCGCCAACACCTACACCGGTGCGACCAACGTGGATGGCGGCACGCTGCAACTGCGCAACCTGCTCGGCGCAGGGACCTCCGCGGGCGGCGTGGTGGTCCGCACGGGCGCGACCCTCAAGACGAGCCTGACCGGTACCTATGCGTCCGAAACGCTTTCGCTCAACGGTGCGGGCGTGGGGGGCAATGGCGCGCTCATGGTGGATGTGACGTCCACTTGGTCGGGTGCGATTACATTTGCCACACCCACGACCGTCCACGTGGCGACGGGGCAAACTTTCACAACCTCGGCGGCAAATGTGTTCACCGGTGCCGTCACCAAGAACGGTAACGGAATTTGGTCTCAGACAACTGCGAGTCCGACGGGGGCTGGGGGGGTGACCATCAACGGGGGCACTGTCCTGACGAATGCAGCCAGCGTTTCTTGGCCCGGTAATGTGGTCGTGAACAGTGGGTCCGCCTTCCAAGTCACCGGCAGCGGCACAAATGGCCTTGCTGATGGAAACATCTACACCATCAACATCGGCGGTGTCTTTGACTGGCAGGGGAGCGGTGCCACGGAAACCATAGGCACGCTGTTGCTCAACGGTTCGGGCATCAATAACGCGGGTGCCTTGGTCAACAGCGCCGCCACAACCGGTGCCGTGTGGACCGCGACCAACGGCATCATCCTGCAGTCGAACACGACCATCGGTGCCGCTGCGGGCGGCACCTTGCGGTTCCTCACGCCAATCACCAGCAACGGCTTCACGCTGACGAAGGAAGGCCCGGGCACCCTGACCAGCACCAATGTCACCACCGGCAGCACCGTCTTCGGTGCGGGCAGTATCGTCTTGAATGCGGGCACCTTGGCCTTGGTCCCTGGCACGTCCGGTTCGCATGCCATGGTCGGGGCCAATCAGTTGCCTTCCACCACCTTCCAATATGGCAGCAGCACCGGAGCCGGCGGCAACCTCACCCTGACCAAGAACACCACCGCCCTTTCCTACACCGTGGGCAGCGCCTCGCCCTCCGGTTCGGTGCTGGTACGCGGTGGTCGCGGCACCTTGGTGATCCAGCCAACCGCACTCGCCAATCTGGGCGCGGCATCGAATGAAAACTTCGTGGTCAACGGCCTGACCAGTGCGGCCAATGTCAGCGGCATCTACAACCCCTCGATCGTGGCTCAGACCGCCAACGTCGGCACCTTCGTGCGTTACAGCGCCACAGCCGCCAACGGGTTCGAGGATGCGGCCACGGCCACCTCCAGTTACACGACCCGCAGCACGTCCTTCACGGGAGGAACCACGGAAGTCAACGACATCACTGGTGCCGCGACCATCACCACCGCTGCAGGCTACGCGCTGCGCGTGGGCGCGGTCACCGCGACCCTGAGCGGCACGGTGACTCTCGGTAACGGCAGCGGCCAAGCCGGTCTCATCCTCAACTCCACCGCCACCGCATCCACCATCACCGGTGGCACGGCGCTCGCCTTTGGTGGGGCGGAAGGCGTGCTCTTCACCGCAACATCGGGTGCAGGCGCCGGCACCATCGCCAGTGCCATCACGGGCAGCGCGGGCATCACCAAGTTCGGCCCCGGATCGTTGATCCTGAGCGGGGTGAACACCTTCACCGGAGGCCTGAACCTCAACCAAGGCACCCTCAACATCCAGAGCACCACGGCGCTCGGCGCCACCGCCAGTGCGCTCAGCATCTTCGCCGGCACCACCGTCGACACGCTTGCGGCGGGCATCACCAACGCCAACAACAACGCCGTCAACATCCTTGGCGACTTCACCTTCGCCGGCACGGGCTCCCTCAACCTTGGCACGGGTGTCGTTGCCATGACCGGCAGTCGCACGATCACTGCCAACACCGCTGCCAGCATTCTGACACTGGGCGGTGCCATCACCGGTAGCGGCATCCTGACAAAGGCGGGTACCGGTCAGTTGACCCTGTCCGGCAGCAACACGGCGCTTTCCGGCGGCGTCACCCTGTCGGCGGGTACGTTGAACGTGAACAACGCCAACGCACTTGGCTCTTCCGCGGGCACCTTCACGATCAACGGCGGGACGCTCAACAACACCTCGACGTCCTCGATCACCAATGCGGGAAACAATCCGATCCTCATCGGGGCCTCGTTCACTTACACCGGCACTCAGGCCCTCGATCTCGGTAGCGGCGCGGTGACGATGACTGCCGCCACCACCCCGACCCTCACCGTCAGCGGCACCGGCATCACCTTCGGCGGCAGCCTGACTGAGAGTGGCTTTCTGACCGCGATCACCAAAGCCGGCGGCGGCGTCCTCACCCTTGGGGGAGCGGCCAATAATTTCAGCGGCGCTCTGACCATCGGTGCCGGTGCAGTCTCGCTCGGCAGCCTGTCCGACGGCATCGGGTACGGCAATGTGGTGTTCAGCAACACCACCGCAAGCACCTATCTCCGATACGCGGGATCCACCGCTGCGCTGACCAATCGGAAGCTGAGCCTCTCCGCGGTCACGACGG
This sequence comes from Chthoniobacter flavus, assembly GCA_945861435.1. Classification (GTDB taxonomy): domain Bacteria; phylum Verrucomicrobiota; class Verrucomicrobiia; order Chthoniobacterales; family Chthoniobacteraceae; genus CAIURC01. The sequence goes on from CAMAUX010000018.1 coordinate 65,598, forward strand.
GGTCTGTGACCCTCGATGCCTCCGGTAGCGGCGCTCTCACCTTCGGCGACACGGCGGCCATCGCGGTGGGCGGCGGTGCGAAGACCATCACCCTGCGCGGCAGCAACACTGGGAGCAACACCATTGCCGGCATCATCGCGAACAACTCCGGAACCAACACGACGGCATTGACAAAGCTCGATCGCGGCCAGTGGGTGTTGACCAACAACAACACCTACACGGGTGCCACCACGATCAGCGCCGGCACATTGACCTTGGACGCCTCGGCAAACCCGAACATCACCGCGGCCAACGGCATCATTGCCTCCACCAGCGCCCTCACTCTGGGCGGCGGCACGCTCAGCATCACGGGCGCCACCGCGGCCACCACGCAGACCTTCGCCTCCACCGCGCTTACCGCGAACACCATGAGCACCGTCTCTGCCACGGCCGGGGCCGGTGGTCTGACGGTCAACCTGGGAGCGATCACCCGCAACGCCGGTTCTGGTTTGAACATCAACCTGACCAGTTCACCCACGCTGAGTTACTCCGTGGGTGCCACCGGGTGGGCCAGCACCAATGGCCTCAATGTCTCCACCGCCACGGGCGCGGCTTTCATGACCTTGAACGGCACCGACTGGGCCAACGGGGTCACCGCTCCAGCGGCCGCCACCACCACGAACGACACCTTCACCGCGTCGACGAACAACATCAGCGTCACCGCCTCCGGCACCTGGGCCGGGACGTCGCTGAACACGCTGCGCTTCAACACCGGCACACCGATGCTGACCATCACCGGCACGAACTCGATTGCGGCTGGCGGCCTGCTCATCGGCAGCGGGGCGGGCGCGGTGAACTTCGGTGGCACGGGCAGCACGGGCACCGTCTCGGGCTCCGCCTTCACCACGGCCAGTGGGGAATTGAACCTCTTCAATTACAGCAGTTCCTCCGTGACCATCAACGCGGGCCTCATCAACAACGCCGCCGGGAGCAGCTACCTCGCCGCCTCTCCGGTGGGTGACATCCTCAATGTCTTCGGGACTGGCACCACCATTCTCAACGCAAGCCGCACCGCCTCCACCTTTGCCAACGCCTACACCGGCGGCACAAACATCTCCGGCTCCGCGACCCTTCAACTGGGCCAGCACAACGCCATCCCTTCCATCGTCAATCCTGGCAATGTGAACATCTCCGGCAGCGCCACCCTCGACCTCAACGGCAAGACCCAGATCCTCAACGGCCTCAACGGTGCGGGCATCGTCAACAACTCCACCGCCTCGGCGATCAATTTCGTCGTGGGCAACAACAACGCGGCCGGCGCCTTCTCCGGCACCATTCAGAACACCGGTGGCGGAGCCGTCACGCTGGTCAAGACTGGCACCGGCACCCTCACTCTGACCGGGCAGCAGCTCTTCACGGGCAACACCATCCTTGGCCGTGGAACGCTCACCCTCGACTACGCCGCTGCTTCGCTGAACATCACCGGCAACATGCTGCCTGCCACGGCGCTCACCATCGGTTCGGGCACTCTGACGGTGAACGGCTCCACGACAGGCAATGCGCAGAGCTTCAGCGGCACCACGGTGGCGGGAGGGGCGACCATTACTACGACGGGCACGACCCCCGCGGTGACTCTTCAGCTGGGCGCGCTGACGAGGAATGCGGGCTCCGGTTTGGCGGTTCTTTTGGGAACGAGCCCGACCGGATCCACCAACACCACCACGGCCAACACCGGCACTTCCATCCTCGGTGGCTGGGCGGTGCAGGGTGCGACGGTCCCGACCACATGGGCGGTCAGCGCAGGCAATGGAACCACGGCCGGTGCCATCACGGGATTGGCGACTTTCTTGACCACGACCACAGCCGGCAATACCGCCGCCAACTACCTCTCCACTTCCGACGTGGATGTGACGAGCAGCCCGACGTTGGGTGGTGCCATCACCATCAACAGCCTGCGCTTCAACACTTCGGCTGCCAGCACGCTGACCCTCACGGGCACCAACACCATCAGCACCGGCGGTATCCTCATCACCGCCACGGTGGGCAGCAACAACCAGACCATCGCGGGGGGCAGCCTCCAGACTGCGGACGGCGGCGAACTGATCATCAACAACTTCAACACCAACACGAATAAGACCCTCACGATCAGTTCCAACATCATCGCTAATACGGGATCAACCGCCGTCGAGCGCCTGACGATCAACGGCTCGCCGGCGGGCACCAGCGTGGTGTCGCTGACGGGGACCAACACCTTCGCCGGCCCGATCACCGTCAATAACGCAACGCTGACGATGGATGCCCAAGCCCGCTACGGCAGCGCCACGGGCCTGACGCTGGATGGGAGTACCGTCAACTGGGCACTCGGCACAGCGGGCACCACGCAGATGAATCTGGGAATCACCCTCGGGCCGGGTGGCGGTACGCTCAACGCCAGCAATATCAACGGAACGACAAATATCGGTTCCTCCACCGCCATGGCGTTCACCGGGACCGGGCCACGCACTCTCACGCTCGGCACCGCCGTGGCCAGTCGTATCGCGGTCCTGCCGATGGCGATCGGTGACGCAACGAGTGGCCCAACCGGCATCACCGTGACCACGGGCTCAGACACCATGTTCTGGAGGCTGAACGTGGCGAATTCCTATTCAGGTCCAACACGCATCAATCAGGGCATCCTCACTCTGAACAGCGCTACCGCAATCGGCGGAGGCCTCACCAGTTCTGCTACGATTGGTAACATCACTTTCGCCGCCACCGGCACCAACCGGGCCATCCTCGAGACGAATACCACGGCCGGCACCATCACCCGTTCCCTCGGTTACGGCCCTGGTCAGATCCACTGGGAAGGCAATGGGGGATTCAGCAACAGCACCGCAGCCACTCAGGTGGTCAACCTCGGTGGTGCCGGAGCCAAGTTGACATGGGGCGCGGGCGGGTTTGTGCCCACGGGGCAAATCTTGCAGTTCAATCACGCCGGCTCCTCCACCAACAGCGTCAATTCAGTGGGGGCCATTGACTTCCAGAACGCCATCGAGCTCGGCACTGCAGCCCGGACCATTGACGTGGGTGGTCTGAATTTTATTTCCGCCACTGCAGGCACTCTTGGTGCCATCCTGAGCGGCAACATCACCAGCGGCACAGGAGGCGGCCTTTTGAAGCAAGGCATCGGCACACTGCTGCTGACTGGATCAAACTCGGGCGGCCCGGCCACAGTCAATGTCACGGGCGGCAACCTCATCTTCGGCAGCGCGGGTGCCATACCGGGAGCCGGCGCCAATATCACCCTGTCCACCACGCCGGGCAACAATGCGGCCATCGGTCTTTTGGGCGACACGAATCCCATCAGCACGTTTGGCGCCCGGCTCGTCAATCCGACGACGGCCACCGCTGCCTTCCTCTTGGGAGCGGACAGCAGTGCGACGCTCGATTTCACCGGCTACACCAACATGCGGCTCGGCGCCTATTCGATCAGCACCCCGACGGGCACTCCCACCACTCCGGCCCGCGCGGTCACCTTGACCGGCAGCATCACCCCTTCCGGTAGCACCTACCGGTTTGGCGGGCAGGGAACCAACATCAGCAATACGGAAGCGATCGGCACCTTGGTGCTCGGGGGCACGAACCAGCTTACGGGTGGCAATGCGGTGGACCTCAGCTCAGGCGGCCTCACCATCACAGCCACCAACAATGTCTCTGGCGCCATCTCTGGCACGAACAACGGCATTGATGCGCTGATCTTGGGCATCGGCAGCGATGCCATCCTCGGAACCGGCGCGATGACTCTGGCCGCCAATAACACCTACCGCTTTAGCGCGGTCAACGGCGACCACTCACTGAGCAACAACATCACCACCAGCGCCAATATTGTTCCCAATGCCGACGGTACCAACGATGGCATCTTGCGAAACGTCGCCACCGGCAACACGACCTATCTCGGCACGATCAATCTCAGCGCCACCACTCGCCTCTTCACGGGCCGGCTCGGCGGAGCCATCTTCCTGGGGGATGTAACGAACGGGACGGGCTTCTCCTACAATCAGACCGCTGGCGGTTACGCCAGTTTCCTGACCACGGCTGCCAACGGCGGCGTCGCCAAGACCTACGCCGGAACGACCACGTTGGGTGACAACAACAATTACGTCATCGACTCCGTGAACTCGCTCGGCGCCAGCGGAAACGTCGTCATGGGCAGCATGAGCATGATCGTTCAGCCCGGAACATCCTCGGTGACGGTGGACCGCATATTTGCCAATACCGCCGCCAAGAACCCGGGCTTCAACGTCCAGACCGGTTCCACGCTGACGCTCTCCGGTGCATTCGGCGGATCCACCACCGGGATCTTCGTGAAACAAGGAGACGGCACCCTGATCATGTCCGGCGATGCCACCGCCGCGGTCGTCGGATCGACGGCGCCGCAACAGCTTCGTTCCGGCACTTGGATTTTGGATGCGGCGACCCGCGGGGCCTCCGTCTGGACCCCGAACATTCCTTTGGCCATCGGCCCTGCCAGTGCCACCACTTATTCCACGGGCGGGACTTTGCAGATCACCGGCACCTTCGCTCAGAGCTTCGGTGCGGTGACCGTGCAAAGAGCGGCCAATCACATCAACCTGACTGGCGCGATGGCCCTGACCTTGGGCGCGATCACTCGCACCGCGGGCAGCACGTTGAACTTCTCCGTGCCCACTGGAACCGTGAACTACGCGACCGCAGGAATCGCGGGTCTGGTCAACGGCGCGACCACTTGGAACAGCGACGACTGGGCTGCCGCCAGTGGAGCGAACATTTTTGCCCTCGGAACGAACTCGACCAGCTACACGGCGCTGACCGGCACAGGCTCGGCACCGACGATCAGCGAAAACACGAGCGGCAATTACCTCGTCAGCAATGGCACGACCAACGCCGTCACCATGGCGGCAGGCGGTGTGACCAATGCCAATACGCTCAAATTTGGCGACACGACTTCCGCACGCACTCTTGATATCGGCAGTGGCAACACCCTTCGCTTGGGATCTGGGTCGGCGACCACTGGCGTGACCGAGGCGGGAGGCATCCTCATCGCGTCTGGATCCCAAGCGGTGACAATCGGAAATTCCGGCGCCCCGGGCACACTGACCGCGGGGAGCGCGACGACGAATTCCGCAGGGGACCTCATCTTCATCAATAACTCGAGCAACACGCTGACGATCAACTCCGTCATTGCGAACAACACTGCAGCAGGCACGGGCACTTTGGGTGCGGTGGCGGTTTCTGGTTCCGGGGTTGTCGTCCTGGCGGGTGCCAACACTTGGACCACTGGGCCACTGGTCATCAACCGTGGTGGTGTTTTGGAAGTGGCGACGGTCAACAATGGCGCAGTAGCCGGCCCCCTCGGCCAAGCCACTGCCGCTTCCGGCAACATCCTGCTGACCGGCGGCACCTTCCGTGCCAATCTCAGTGGCGACGGAGCCACCGATCGCGGCTTCACCGTGCAGGGCCGCAGCACCATCGAGGTGGGCGCCAACACCCTGACGATCAACAGCACCGTCCTCGGCATGGCCACTGAGCTGTTCCAATACGGCGTGCTCAACGCCGGCATCCTCCGGAAGACCGGATCCGGCACCTTGGAACTCAAGGACCTCGCCGTGAATGCGAACAACGCCAATCTGGGCGTCGAAGTCGTTGCTGGCACCCTCCTTCTCAACAAGACCACCACGTCGGCGATTTCCGCCCTGGATCTGGCCACGACCGGTGGCGCTGCGCTGATCATTGGCAGCGCAGCTTCTGGAGCCGCACCGACTGTCAGGATCGGACTCGGCGGCACTGCGGTCGCCGCAAACAACAACCAGATCTCCGACATCAGCTCCGTCGTCGTCAGGGGCGACAACACGGTCAAGGGCGTGCTGGACATGCTCGGCAACGTGGAAACCATTGACGGCCTCGCGGGCACCGGCACGGTGACCAACAGCGGGGGAGTCGCCTCCATCCTCACCGTCGGCGGTAATAACAGCGCCGGACTTTGGGCCTACGGACTCGCGGCAGCCGCTGCGGGAGTCAACGGCACCGGTCTCAATAATTTCGGCGGCGTTATTCAGGATGGCACGGGCACTCTGGCCCTGACGAAGACAGGATCAGGCACGCAGATCCTGTCCGGAAACAACACCTACTCCGGCGCGACGACTATCAGCGCGGGCACTTTGAAACTGGGTATCGCCAACGCGCTGCCCAGTGGTTCGGGCAAGGGGGATCTGAATATCGTGGGCAACAACGCGGGCGTCGCCGTCGGCGGCTCCGGTCTCGTCCTTGCGCCCGGCACGCTCGACATGGGCGGTTATAATCAGGCCATCAACGGCCTGAACTCCTCCACCGGCGGCTTTGTGACAAATAATCCGGCGCTGGCCTGGAACGGCAGCGCCTGGGCGGTTGCGGCTGGGGTGCAGGGAGCGAAAGCCTTCACGCTCGGAAACAACAACGCCTCGGGCTCTTTCAACGGCGTCATCCAGGATGGCTTCAGCGTCGCCCCCGGCACCACCGCGACTGGTTACGTGGGCACCATCAATCTGGTGAAGACGGGCACCAACACCCAGACGCTTTCCGGTGCCAACACCTTCGGCGGTACCACCGCGATCCAGAATGGCACACTCATCCTGACCGGTGGCGCCAACCGTCTTCCTGCCACCACGGCGGTCACGCTCGGCAACGGCAGCAACAGCGGCGTGCTCCAAATCGGCGGCGCCACCACGGTCACGCAGACCCTCGCCGGCCTGGCCACTGGCGGCATCGGCTCCGCCAACAAGGTCGTCGGCGGCAATGCAGCCAACTCGACCCTGATCCTCCACCAGACCGGGGCGTCGACCTACACGGGCGGCCTTGGTGGCGTAGGGACGAACGAGAACAACCTCAACTTCACTCTGGAAGGGAGCGGCACCCTGACGCTCTCCGGGAGCAACACACTCGCCGGCACCACGACAATCCAAGGCGGCAGCACTCTGGTGCTCGGCTCCAACTATGCCGGCTCGGGCGCTCTCGTCATCGGCGGGACGGGTTCCGGTATGCTGATTGGCACTGGCTTCACCGTGAGCGGCTCCACGACCGTGACTTCCAATGGAAGCATCGCGCTGGGCTCTTCCGCCGCGGCCTCGGACCTCGGCACACTGACATTTGCCAACGGGCTCAACCTCACCGGGGGCAGTCTCCTCTTCGGCCTCGGCAGCACCGGTGGCAGCGCTCCGCTCTCTGGCGACCTCATCAACGTGACCGGCGGCGGTTTCACGGTGACCGGCAGCGGCGTCATCACCCTTGCCGATTTTGGCGGCGCCAACGGGGTGGCTCTGGGAACCTACGATCTCGTCAATTATTCGGGCACGACCCTCACCGGATTCGGCAGCCTCTCGCTGGCCAACAACGTGATTGGCGCGAACAACTACGTCGCCACTCTGGTGCACGACACCGTGTCCAAGAGACTCCAGGTCCTCATCGATAACGCTCGCTTCTGGTCCGCCCAGACCAACGGCGTCTGGGACATCAACACCACCGCCAACTGGACTCCCGGTCAGCGTTACTTCGAAGGCGACAAGGTCATCTTCGGCGACACCTTCCCGCCCGGCACCGCCCCGGGAACCACGAGCGTGACCGTCAACACCACGATCACCCCGGGCGCCATCACCTTCCAGAATGCGGGCCTCCAATACGCATTCGAGGGTTCGGGCGCGATCAGCGGTTCCGCCTCCATCTCCAAGAGCGGCGCGGGGGCGGTGAGCATCAGCCTGAACAACAGCGCCTTCACCGGCAGCACCGGGATCAGCGCCGGATCGATTGAGATGCGCCATGCCAACGCGCTGGGGTCCGGCAATCTCTCGGTCAGCGGCACCGGCGAACTCCGCCTGAGTGGCGGTATCGCGGTCGGCGCCAACCCGCTTTCGCTCAGGGGCACCGGAACGGGTAACGCCGGAGCCGTGCGCAACCTTTCCGGAAACAACAGCTATGCCGGGGCGATCACCCTCGGGGGAGATTCCCGAATCAATTCGGACGCGGACACGCTCACCCTCACCGGTGGAATCATCAACGGCTCGAACAACCTCGTCTTGGGCGGCGCAGGGAATGTCACCGTCGCTGGTCTGTTCGGTAGTGGCTCGGGCACCCTGACGGTGGATGGCAGCGGTGTGGTGACGCTTTCCAACGCGGCGAACACCTCCACGGGGCGGACCTTCATCCAGAGTGGAACCCTCAGCGTTGGCTGGATTGGCAGCGTTGGGGTGGCCGGCGGGCTGGGCACCCCGGCCGACGCCGCGGGAGGCACGATCGCCATCGGCAGCGGAACCGCCACCGGCACGCTTCGCTGGACCGGATCCTCCAACGAAAGCACCGACCGTGTGATCGAGCTTTCCGGCACCACGGGTGGCGCCGTGATCGAGGCTTCGGGCACGGGCGGGGCGGTCTTGACCATCGCATCGGCCCCAACCTTCAGCGGGGCTGGAAACAAGACCCTCACCCTTTCAGGCACCGGCGGCACAGTCGGCGCACCCAATATTTTTGCAGCGGGCGCAGCTGATTCCGCTGGTTTTTCCACCAGCCTAGTCAAGGCGGGTTTAGGCGTGTGGCGCATGGATGGGGCGAGCTCGCACACCGGGTCCACTTCCGTGAACGGGGGCACCCTGCTCATGGGCGCAGCGGACCTCCTCCCCGTGGCAGGCGTCACGCTCGGTAATGGCTCCTCTGTGGCGACGCTCCACTTGGGCGGCAACAACCAGACCTTCAACGGCATCACCTTCGGTGGCGCCTCCGCAAGTGGCGCGGCGCAGGGCGTCCTCGCGATCGGAGCGAGCGGCACCCTGACGCTCGGCGGCAATGTCACCTACGACGCCACCGGCAATCCGCTCGGTGCCGGCATCACCGGCGGCGGCACCGCCGTCATCGACCTGAACGCGGCTGTCCGCACCTTCACGGTGGCCTCGAGCGTGGGCAGCGGCGGAGCCGATCTGGCCATCAGCGCGGTCATCGCCGACGCGGCCACCGGCGGTTCGCTGGTGAAGGCGGGTGCGGGCACCCTTGTGCTCACGGGGGCGAATACCTACGCCGGTGCCACTTCTGTGGACGGCGGCGTGCTCAGCGTTTCTCCCTCCGCCCTTGCATCCACCGCGGTCATCCACGTCGGCACGAGCTCGGGGGATGGCTCCTTGGACCTGTACGCGGATGCTTCCATCGCGGCTGCCACTCTGGCCACGAACGCGAACTTGAATGTCGGGGGCGGCACCAACGTCGGATCTCTCGGATTCAACCTCAGTGGCTCCAGCGGCGACCGCATCAACCTCGCCGGCACCGGTGCCCTCACGGTCGGGGCTTCGGGCGGTCGGATCAGCGCGCGCGCACTTTCCTCCCTCACGCCGGGCAGTTTCACTCTGATCGACAACACCAACGTCGGTTCACCTTCCACGATCACCGGCTTCACCCTCGGCGTTCTGACCGGGGGGTACACCTACGCGCTGGACACCGGTACAGCCGGGTTGCTCAGGCTTACCGTAGGCACCGCCCCCTCGGGTCCCTACTACTGGACGGGTGCACGCTCCTCCTCCTCGTGGGCTGCGCTTGCTGGGGGCGGCAGCCTCAGCAACTGGGCCACTGGCAGTGCAGGGGGAAGCGATGCAGGGGCCAGTCCCGGCGGTCTGGACGTCTATTTCACCGGCACCACGGCGGCTTCCACCACCCTCGACCAACCTTATTCGGTAAGCGGACTCTCCCTTGGCGGAAGCTCGCCGGGTACCGGCAACGTGACGATTGCAGCCGGTGCCGGAGGAACGGCGAATGTGCTCACCACCGGAGCCAATGGGATCGGGATCCTCACCGGCGCATCCTCCACCTCCACCACGATCAGTGCTCCGGTGCGCCTCGGTGCGAACCAGTCCTGGTCCGTAGCCGATTCCGGGCAGACCCTGTCCGTCAGTGGCGCTTTGAGCGGCTCTTCGAATCTTGCCAAGACCGGGGGGGGGCTGCTCGTTCTGAGCGGGACGAACACAGGCTTCAACGGGACCGTGGCGGTCAACGGTGGCGCGCTGAGTATCGGCGCGGCCAGCCATCTGGGCGACGGCAGTGCGACCAACACCCTGAGTCTGGCGGGTGGGACGCTGCGCAACACCGGTGCCTCCGTGGTTCTCGGAACAAACCGGACGGTGGCTCTGGGTGCTGGCGGCGGCACCTTCGAGGTCACCTCCGGCAACAGCCTCACCGTGGATGGCGCCATCACTGGTTCGACGACCCTGACGAAGATCAACACTGGCACCTTGGTCCTGAGCGGCGCGAATACCGGTTTCAGCGGTGCGGTTGTCATCAGTGGCGGTCTGCTCAGCATCGCCGCGGGGAATCATCTCGGTGATGGCAGCGCGACCAATACCCTGACTCTGGTGGGCGGAACGCTGCGCAACACGGGGGCCTCCGTGACTCTCGGAAGCAATCGCACCGTTGCTCTCGGCACCGGTGGCGGCACCCTCGAAGTGACCTCCGGCGGCAGCCTCACCGTGGACGGCGCCGTGACCGGTTCCTCGAGCCTCACAAAATCCGGCGCGGGCACGCTCGTCCTTTCCGGCGCCAACGCGATCGACGGGAGCGTCACGATCAATGCCGGCTCGCTCGTGCTCGGCGGGACCAACACGTTCACTGGGGGGGTTACGGTCGGTGCGAATACGCTGCAGGTACTCGGCAGCCTCACCGGGGTCTGTACCGTCACGGACGGCAGTCTCCTCGTGGGCAACGGTGGCACGCTCACGGGGGGCGTCACGGTCGGCGCGGGCACGTTGCAGGTACTCGGCAGCCTCACCGGGACCTGCACCATCACGGGGGGCAGTTTCCTAGTAGGGAACGGTGGCACGGTGGGCTCCCTGTCGGGGAACGTCGCCCTGAGTTCGGGCGCCTTGTTGGTGTTCAATCGCAGTAATGCATTCACTCATTCGGGTGACATCGCCGGAGTCGGTTCTCTCACGGTGCAGGGGGGGGGCACCATGACCCTGACTGGCAACGCAGCGCATTCCGGCAGCACCACCATCGCGGCGGGAACGACGCTGCAAATCGGTTCGGGCGGCGCCACCGGTGCGCTCACCGGTTCGGGTTCCGTTTCCAACAGCGGCGCGCTCGTTTATAACCGCGACGGAACCGTGGCCTCCACCATTGCCGGCGCGATCACAGGCACGGGTTCGCTCACCGTGAGTGCCGGTACCCTGATCCTCACAGGGACCAATACTTTCAACGGCGCGCAGACCATCTCCGCGGGAGCGACCCTGCAGGTGGGGGCTGGTGGAACGACGGGCAATTTGGGAGGCGCCCTCACCGCCACCAACAACGGCGTCCTTGCCCTGAAACGATCGGATGCCGTCACTGTCTCCACCGGCGTGAGTGGAAGCGGCGCGCTCAACGTGCAGATGGCGGGCTCCGGCAGCCTCACCCTCACGGGAACCAACAGCTACTCGGGCGGCACGAATGTTCAGGCGGGTACGCTGGTGATCGGAGCCGGCCCCGCTTTTCCGGCCGGTACCGCGATCGTGATCGGCAGCGTGGGCGGGACTGGCACCCTGGATCTTGCCGGAAGCAGCATCACGGTGGGCAGCCTCGCCACTGCAGGTGTGGCAGCCAGCCAGACCATCACCAACAACAGCACCACCACTGCCACCCTCATCGTGAGCAGCTCCGGCAGTAACACCTTTGACGGCAGTATCTCCGATGGTGCCGCATCCAAGAAGACCGCGGTCATCATCCTCGGGGCGGGCGTGCTCACCCTCTCCAAGACCAATTCCTACACCGGCGGTACCACGGTGACCAACGGCACCGCCCAGCTCGGCGCCAATAATGGATTCGGCACTGGAGCACTCTCGCTGGGCGGCTCAGGCACCGTGGGCATTCTCGACCTCAACGGTTTCAGCCAGGCGGTGTCCTCTTTTGCCGTGGGTTCGGGCGGCACCGCCGCAAGCCAGATCATCGGTAATAGCAGCACCACAGCCGACGGCGTGTTCAACTACACGGGTTCGGGCATGACCTTCAATTCCACGATCCAAGATGCGCTTGGCAGTGGCACGCGCCGGACGGGCCTCACCCTCTCCGGCTCGGGCACCTTCATTCTGCCCACAAATCAGAGCTTCTCGGGGACCACCACCATCGGCAGTTCCGTCACCCTCCAACTCGGCACGGGCTCCACCACTGGCGGCATCGGCAGCGGGGCGGTGGCCAACTCGGGCACGCTCCTCTTCAACCGCTCCAACACTTACACCCTCAACGCCGGCAACCTCGTCACCGGCAGTGGCATCGTGATGCTTGCGGGTTCTGGCACGGTGGCCAGTGCGGTCGATGCACAGTTCAACACCACCGGTCCCCTGACCATGGGCGGCTCTGCCGGCAGCACCACGGTGACGAACCTCGATCTCACCAATGGCGGCGCCACTTTCGGCAGCCTGCTCGTGCAGACCAGCTCTGCCTCCGCCAACACCGTGGTCATCGGCTCCGGCAAGACCCTTGCCATCAACGGCAACGTCACCATCGGCTTCAACCCCTCTGCCACTGCCCTCACCAATCTCTCCATGACCGGCGCCGGCGCTTTTGCGGTCTCTGCTGCATCCGCCACCTTCCAGATCGGCGGATCCACTGGGGCAAGCGGCAACACAGCCACCCTCGACCTCAGCGGTCTCGGCTCGACCTCCATCAACATCGGCTCCGGCTCCTTCAACGTCGCCAACCAGAACGCGAACAACATCCCCGCCAACGTCGCCACGCTTCTGCTCCCAGTCCCCACGGGCGTCACCGCATCCACCGCGGTCACCACCATCACGGCAGCCAGCTTCAACGTGGGAAATAGCGGTAGTTACAGCAGCATCGCCACGCCAAACGCCATCGTCCAACTCGGCTCCGGCCTCAACACCTTCAACGTCGACACCTTCAACGTCGGCACCGGTGCCAGGGACATCGGCTCCGTCACCTTCAACTCCGCCGCCACCAATGGCGCCATCAAGGTGCGCGCCGCCAATGGAACAGGACGCGCGGCTTTCAATGTCGGCACGGGCGGTGCCACCACCGGAACCACGGGGGCAAACAATCTCGTCGATTTCACGGGCCACAGCGCGGACCTGCTGCTGAGCACCCTCGCCATCGGCAACCAAGCCCGCATCTCGAACCTGAACAGTGATTTCAAATTCGACACCGGCACCCTCGACGTCACCACCGTCAACATCGGCTTCGCCAACGCAGCGAACGCGAACGGTTCGCCGACACTCACCAACACCCTCTTCATCGGCGGTGGAACGGTCGTGGTCGGCTCCGGCGCCATCAGCATGGGCGCCCTCACCGACACCAGCACGTCCGCCAAGTCCGTTGTCGGCCAGCTCAATATCACCGGCGGTACGGTCACCGTCGGAACCACCGGCACCTACTCCATCCGACTCGGAAACAACACCGCCGCCAGCGGCCTTGCCAGCGTCACCGACTCGGTCACGATCAGCGGTGGCTCCCTCACCGTCGCGGGCGACATCGTCAAAGGCACCACGCAGCGCACCACCGCCAACCTCACCCTCAACGGCGGTATCCTCGACATGGCCGGCTTCAACATCGGCGGCGCCATCGCTCTCGATTCCGTCGCCCTCCAAAGCGGCACCCTCAAAAACCTAGGCCAGATCAACAACGGGGGCGGTATCACCAAGACCACCTCCGGAACCCTTCTCCTTGAGGGAACCAACAACTACACCGGCGGCACCACCATCTCGGCCGGCACCCTCCAGATCGGCTCAGGCTCCACCACCGGCACCCTCGGCTCAGGTGCTGTCACCAACAACGGCACCCTCGCGATCAACCGCAGCAACGCCGTGGCGCAGGGGACGGATTTCTCTGGGGCGGCAATCACCGGCACGGGCGCTTTTGTGCAGGCGGGTTCCGGAACAACGACTCTCACCGCAGCCAACACCTTCAGCGGCACGACCACGATCAGCGCGGGCACGCTGGTGCTGGGTGCCGGCGGCACCACCGGATCACTCTCCACAAGCAGTGTCATCACCAACAACGGCACCCTCACGATCAACCGCAGCAACGCCGTGGCGCAGGGGACGGATTTCTCTGGGGCGGCAATCACCGGCACGGGCGCCTTTGTCCAAGCGGGTTCTGGGACAACGACTCTCACTGCCGCCCACACCTTCAGCGGCACGACCACGATCAGCGAGGGCACGCTGGTACTGGGTGCCGGCGGCACCACCGGATCACTCTCCACAAGCAGTGTCATCACCAACAACGGCACCCTCGCGATCAACCGCAGCAACGCCGTGGCGCAGGGGACGGATTTCTCCGGGGCGGCAATCACCGGCACGGGCGCTTTTGTGCAGGCCGGTTCCGGGACGACGACTCTTACTGCGGCCAACATCTTCAGCGGCGGCGCCACTCTGAATGCAGGCACTTTGCGTGTGGGCGTCGACAGCGTCGGCTCGGCCGGTTCCATCACCAGCGGCGCGTTCGGCACAGGCACGCTCACCCTTGCCGGTGGAGCCCTCTCCTCCGACAGCATCACCGCACGCACCCTCTCCAATGCGGTGTCTATGAGCGCAGACACCGCCCTCGGCGACGCCACCAATTCCGGCACGCTCACCCTCGGCGGCGCGGTGAATTTGGGCGGCGCCGTGCGCGCGCTTACCGTCGCGAGCACCACGCGCATCGACGGCGCGATCAGCAACGGCGGCCTCACCAAGGCCGGCGCGGGCACGCTCACGCTTGGCGGCAGTAACACCTTCAGCGGAGGGATCAATCTCAACGCCGGCACGCTGAGCATCAGCGCCTCCAACAACCTGGGCGACACCTCCAACTCCATCTCCTTCAGCGGCGGTATCCTCCAGTCCACCGGCGCCTCCGTCGACATGGGCGCGAGCCGTACGCTCACTGTCAGCTCTGGCGGCGGCACCCTCGATGTGAGCGGCTCCAATGTGCTCACGCTTTCCGGCGCCATCAGCGGATCGACATCGCTGACCAAGACAGGCACCGGCACGCTCGACATCACCAGCACCACAGGCGGTTTCACCGGCAGCGTGAACGCCAACGGCGGCACCCTCCAGATGACGGGCACCCTCGCCGGTGCCACCAGTGTGACGGTCACCGCCGGCACCCTGCTGCTTGCCGACAACGAGCGCATCAACGACACCGCCTCCCTCGCGATGGCGGGCGGCACGTTCAACCTGAACGGCTTCAGCGAGACCCTCGGCGCGCTGACCCTGAGCGCCAGTTCGACAATCGATTTCGGGGCAAACGCCAGCGCCTCCAGCGTGCTGATTTTCAGCGGCACGGGCTCTTTCACCGCTGGCCAGACGCTGAGCTTCACGAACTTCGTCACGGGCAGCGACCGTGTGCTCTTCAGTAACTCGGTGTCCGGCGTGCTCGGACAGATCAGCATCAACGGCTCGCTCGTGGATCAGCAGCAGGTGAGCTTTGGAAACGGCAATTACTACGAGCTTACTTTCACCGCCGTGCCCGAGCCTTCCACATGGGTGGCGGGCGGCCTCCTCCTTGGCCTGCTCGCCTACCGCGAACGCCGCCGTTTTAATCGCGGTTGAGGCGTTGGCGGATGCCATCCCCCGCTGGGCTCGTAGCGAGGGAAGCGCTCTGAGTGTCAGCATGCCGGAGGCATGAGAGCTAATAGCCGGTCGGTGACCGCAGGGAACCACCGGATCGCGTTTCCCCGCGCGCCGCGCCCCGGAGAGGGGCGCGAGAGGAATGATGATCAGAGGAAAGTTGCCTGTCCCTATTAGTGGAAATATTGCCTGTCCCTATCGGCTCCAGATGTGCGTGCCGTTTGAGTCATGAGCCTTCTTGCGCCCCTCCGGGGCGCATCGCGTGGGGTGTGTGGGTCCGGTGGTTCCCTTCGTCCGCGATGCGGACTGCGTCCACCACCGGCTAATTTCTGACGTGCCTCCGGCACTGGGACATCGAGGGTGTTTGGAAGAAGCGGGAAGAAGCGGGAAGATGGAAGGAGTGGAAATATTGCCTGTCCCTATCGGCTCACGGGGGAGTGGAAATATTACCTGAGCCTATCGGCTCACGTGAAAGCAACAGGCACCCGCAACGCCGGCATGCCGGAGGCATGAAAGCCCAAGCCGGTCGGTGACCGCAGTTCGCGTCGCGAACGCAGGGAACCACCGGATCGCATTTCCCCACGCAACGCACCCCGGTCAGGGGCGCGAGAAGGCTGATGATGCGAGGAGATTTTGCCTGTCCCTATCGGTTCTCCATCGTAGGCGCCGGCACGGTTGGTTCACTCCCAGAGGGCCTCAATATCCTCCCAGCCCGCCGCGAGATCTTCCTCGGTCAATTTTCCGAGTGTGGCAACCACCCGCTGACGGGGTCCCTTTGCTGTGCGAACCGTCTCACAAAGCGTCCAGTACCCGTGGAGTTCACCAGAGGAACGCTTGCGATTGCGGCGTAAAAACATGCCGCCATTTTCCGGACCCAAATCGCGATCCACAAGGGGCTCTTCTCCACTACACGCTCACATTGCGAAGGCACCGCCCGCAAATCCCCTTCCACTCTACATCCCTCACTTAGCGAGCAGCGAAATTCGACGCGTTTTTCCCCGAAACTGCGGAACTTGGGCTAAGAACCTGTTGCGTGGTCCGTGCATTCAGTGCACTCCGTGGGCCGTTGGAAACTCTCCGGGTTCAGGCGAATGCTGAGTCCTATCGGTGCCTGGGTACTTGAGGATAACAGCCATGTCGTTACAGACATTGAAGATCCCTCAAAGAGTCTCACCCGACGGGTGAGCCTGAAACGGGATGGTTTTAAGCTGCAGATTCCGTTTCCACAGAAGCTCACACCAGATCCGACGAGTTTTCATCGCCGCATTGAGGCTAAACACAGCCGAGCGGTCCCAGGTGGTCATAGCGTTGAGCGTATCGTTCTACTCACCGTGTTCGCGGCGTCCATTCCGTCACTGGTGGCGAGCCGGCCGACGTCTTGGTATCCGGCGGGCTGTACCTTGTCCCCGGGCCAGTGGGGAGGTGTGGCGGATCGGGCCGAAGGAGGGGCCGGGAGTGAGCCGATGGGTTTGCTCAAAGGGTTTCCACCCCGCTTTACCTTCCCTCCCGCAACGCCCCACTCCGCACCCCCTCGCGGGGAGCCGTCACATCGGTTCCAAACTGTTTAGGTGTTGCAGCTTGTGAGCCAACAAAAGAACCCGCTCACCCGTGAATATAGTTTGTTTTATCAGCACTCATTATCTAAAAAGTCTGTAGCTGCTACCACCCCCCGTGGCTCTCAATTTCACCCCCCCCCGTTTTCGGGTTTCGCATTGGATCTTCCCCTCTCACGGAGAAGAAGCACCCACGCTCGGCGTGCCAAGCCCCACGGATCGCATCCGCGCGCATTTCTCTCACAGGTAAACCCATGAAACGCCCCCCCCGGGTTTATGTTTCGCAGCGTCCTCAGCGCAAGGTGTGGCGCAAGCCCATTGAGCGCTCCCTCGCCTGTGCCGTTTCCTCCGGCGCGCTCGCGTGGATGCTGGCTGCCGCGTCCGCCCATGGCGCCTCCGTATATTTTGATATCAATGGATCGAGCCTCGGGTCGGGCATCACCAGCGGAGCGAGCCTCACGTGGGACAGTGCATCGATCTGGAACCCGCTCCTCGACGGCACGGGAGTAGTGCAGAGCTGGGTGGGCGGGGATGTGGCCGTGTTTTCAGCCGGCAGCTCCGCAGCGGGCCTGCCTTACGGGATCACGGTCAGCGGTGCGCAGACGGTGGGGGGACTGACGTTTCGCGACGGCATGGCCAGTCTCAGCGGGGGTGCTCTCAACTTCACCGGTTTGGTCGCGCTGAACGCCTCCATCGGCGTGGGCGGGAGCATCAACAACGTGCTCGCCGGCACCGCGGGCCTCACCAAATCGGGTTTGGGCACCGTCCGTCTCTCCTCATCGGCCAGCACTTACACCGGCACCACCACGGTGGGCGCCGGGGTGCTCGCCATCAATGGCGACGCAGCTCTGGGCGCGGATGTCTCCACCGTGCTCGTCACCGGCAATGCCACGACAGGCACCGGCGGAGGCCAGTTGCTGCTGGGCGGCGGAAGCGCGACCTCGATCTCCTTGTCCCGCAACCTCTCACTTTCCGGCGGCGGGACGTGGGGCGACGGGGGCGCACTCCTTTCGGTGGGCAGCAACACCCTTTCGGGCAGCGTGAGCACCACCTCGGCCAACACCACCCGCATGTATTCAGCCTACGGACTGGCCACCTTCAGCGGTTCTCTTTCCATCGGCAGCGGGCAGACCACGGTGCTCGGTGGCAACGGCAACTGGAAGGTGAGCGGTTCGCTGACGCTTCCAGACACGGCGAACACCATTCTGGACAAGCAGGGGAGCGGCACCCTGCTGTTCGCACCCTCGAGTTTAACGATGGGCGCCGCCAGCGAGTTGAGGATCACTCTGGGCACGATGCGGGTGGCCTCCGGCACCGCGTTGAGCGGCATGTCGCTTTCGCCCAATGCGGGGACGCTGGAACTGCGCACGGACGCACCCTCCTCTTTCTCGGGCACTTTGTTGAAGATGCGCGCTACCAACAGCACGGTGTTCGTCGACAGGGCGGTGGGAACGCTGGCCGGGGCAGGGGCGTCGAATCTAAACCAGACGGTCACTCTGGGGGCGACGTCCTTCGTTAACAGCAACAACAACTATTACTTCACAGGGCGCAACGGGTTCAGCCTCTCGATGGGCGGAAACGCCAGCGGCAACATCACGCTCGCCTCGGGCAACCCGACCACCTTCAACAACTCTCTGCAGGGCGGTTCCGCCATCTTCAGCGGGAATGTGACCTTTACCGATTCCAGTCTGCGCACGATCAGCTTCAATGGCAACGGCGAGACCATCGTCACCGGCGGGATCAACCTCACATCAGCCCCGCACACCTTCCTGAAGGGGGGCACGGGCATCATGAGCCTGACAGGAACCGCCTCCACCTTGGTGGGCAATGCACAGGTGTCCGGAACCCTTTCGCTGGCCAACCTCGGGGCCATCAACAAGACCTCCTCCACGGGCGGGGTGATTCTCAATGCGGGTACTCTGCTTTACACGGGCGCAGCCGACTCACTCTCCAAACCCTTCGGCCTCATCAGCAACTCCACCAGCGCGATCCTCTCCAGTGGCACGGGCGCGCTGACGCTCTCGGGAACCATCGCGGTCGTTTCCAACTCGAAGACGCTGTACCTGGGCGGCTCCAACACGGACGACAACACCCTCGGCGGCCTTGTGCTCGATGGCACCAGCACCAACACAACGTCGCTCGCAAAAGTGGGAACGGGCACATGGGTGATCAAGGCGCCAACATCGCCTGCACTCGGGTCCGCGGGTTCCGTGGCGCTCTCTGCCATCGGCACGACGGGCACCACGACGATGACGCTTTCGACGGGCACCACCACCGGTCTCGTGCCCGGCCAGACAGTCACCATCGGCGCCTCAAGCTACCAGATCACCGCGATCCTGGATTCCACCCGCTTCTCCATCGCCAGCAGCCTGGCAAGCATCGCGGCCGGTTCCTACACCGTGAACGTGATCCCGGCGGCCTCCACCACCACCATGGGAGGACCGTGGTCGGGTTCGCTCACCATCGCCGGCGGCACCCTCAAACTCAGTGCCGTGGCGGCTTCCGACAATATCGTCCGGGACGCCAGCGCCGTGTTGTTCAATGTGGACGCCTATTCCGGCCAGCAGACGGCGGGCGGCACCCTCAACTACATTAACAATGCCGCCGCCGTCCTCGCCGAGACGGTGGGTGCCCTTACCGCCACGGCCGGTGCGGGCAAAGTGGTGCTGACCCCCAACGGCAGCACCACCACCCTCACCTTCGCCTCCCTCGGCACCCGCAGTGCGAATGCAGTGCTCGAGTTCGCGCCCAGCACAGGCTCGATCAAGTTCACGGCCGCGATCGCGGGCACCAACTCCATCCTCGGCGGGTTCGCCACCCTCAACGGCACCGACTTCGTGGGTTCCGTTGCGGCCGGCGGTGCGCTGGCGGCGCCCACCTACACCACGCTCCCGGCCACGACCGGCTCGGCAACGGCCAACTACCTCTCGGCCGGCAACACCACAACGACCGGCGCCATCGCCGCCAATTCCCTCAAAATCAATGGCGGCGGCACGGTCACCGGCACGGGCGCACTGACCATCACCGCGACATCAGCCACCGCGCTCGGGGGCATCCTCTTTGACAACAGCTCCGGCGCGGGCGGGCTTTCCGGATTCACCGGACTCGGGACTTCCGGGAGCAATCAGGAACTGGTGATCACCGTGGGCGGTTCGACACCCGCCAATGCATTCACCCTCGGCGTGCCGCTCACCAACGGCACCGGCTCGCTCACCAAAGCCGGCAGCGGGGCTCTGGTTCTCAGCGCCGCCAGCACTTTCACGGGCTCCACGGTGATCAATGACGGCACACTCAGACTCTCCGGTTCCGCCGCCAACGTCGGCGCCGCCACCACCGCCGCGATTTCCGCTGTGGTGCGCCAGGGCGCGGTGCTCGATCTCAACGGAGCCGGCGCTTCCTCGTCGGTCTCCGGTGGCCCGGCACAACCCTCCGTGGTCACGGGCATGCTCGGCGGCGCGGGAACCGTGCAGAATAGCGGCGCCGGGGCGGGCACCGCATCGGTGTTGGTGATCGGCAGTGGCACGACCACCACCGGCACAGGGGTGTTTTCCGGTGTGCTCAAGGACAACGGGGGGACGTTGCATGTGACCAAGGCCGGTGCGTCCGCGAGCGTCCAGTATCTGGTGGGGGACAACACCTACACCGGGGTCACCACACTCACCGGCGGTTCGCTGCGTGTCTTCAAGCTCGCGGACATCGGCCAGGCCAGCGGCATCGGCGCGGGCGATGCCACCAGCGACACCACCAACGCGGCGAGTCTCGTGCTCAATGGCGGCACACTCGTGTACGCGGGCTCCGATACCACGGTGCTCCGGCAGGCGCAGACGCCCTCGGTGGCCATCAACCGGCTGTTAACCCTCACCAGCAACGGCGGATCCATCGACTCCTCGGGCGCCTACGGCTCCGCCACCCTCACCGCCACCGCGAACAGTGCTTCGCTCGTATTCCTCAACACAGCGCCCATCGCCTTCAGCGCCACCAACGTCACTCCGACACTCACCCTCACGGGCACCTCCACCGGAGACAACGAGTTCAAACCCCAGCTCCAAAATCCCGCGGCCGGAACGCTCGCACTCACCAAGTCGGGCGTGGGCACATGGGTGCTCAATCCCACCACCTCCAACTCCTACACAGGCAACACCACCGTCTCCGGCGGCATTCTGCAGGTGCCCGCCGAAAGCGCCTCAGTGAAGGGATTGCCGACGGGAAGCCTGCTGGATTTGAACGGCGGGGTGCTCCAAACCTCCGGCAGCTTCACCAGAACCCTCGGGGCGACTGCGGGCAATGTGCGCATCGCCGGGGGCGCCTCCGGTTTTGCGGGCTCTTCCGACAAGCTCACCGTGACCCTCGGGGGCGGCGCTCTCACATGGGGTTCCACCAACTTCAGCCCCAGCACGCTGGTGCTCAGTTCGGCGATTGCGGTGGCGGACGTCGAGATCGCCAATGCGCTGGATCTTGGCGCCTCCAGCCGCACCGTGCAGGTCGATGACAACACGTCCGCCGGCACCGATTTCGCCACGCTTTCCGGTGTGCTCAGCGGCACAGGGGGCGGGTTGGCGAAGACGGGCACGGGCACCCTTTATCTCTCGGGCGCGAACACCTACAGCGGCAGCACCCAGGTGAGCGCAGGCACTCTCGGCGTCTTCACCGTGGATGGCAGCGGCGGCTCCAGCAACTTGGGAAGCAGTGGAGCGCTGATCCTCGGCGGGGGCGGCACCACAGCGGTCACCCTCGGCTACTTCGGGGCGGGGGACTCGAGCGCGCGTGCTCTGCAACTCAACACCACCACCGGCGCCATCACTCTGGAGGCAAGCGGCTCCGGCCCCGTGGTGCTCAGCGGTGCGGTCACGGTCCCCACGGCCGGCGCGAAGACGCTGACCCTGCGCGGGTTCAACACCGACGCGAACGAGATCCGCTCGGCCATCCCCAATTCCTCCAGCGGCAACACGACACTCAGCAAGGCGGATCCCGGCACTTGGATCCTCTCGGGTCAGAGCACGTTCTCCGGCGGCGTCTCGGTGTCCGGCGGCGCACTCGGCATCGGGGCCAGCAGCACCGGCACGCCCATCAGCAGTGGTCCGGTGGGCCTCGGCACACTGAGCATCAGCAGCAGCGCCGTGTTCTTTGCGGCGGGTGGGGACAGGGCGCTGGCCAACAGCTTCACCTTCTTCAACGGCGCCACCACCGTGAGCCCGTTCTTCACCGGCGAGTATTCGCTGAGCATCGGCACGGGCAGCACCGCGGTGATCACCAACACCGGCAACAGCACCACCATCAACAACACGATTGTGAGCGGCAAGACGCTCACCTTCGGCGGGACCGTCGGCGGTGGCAGCGTCTTCAACATGTCCGAATCGGGCCAGGGCCGCACCATCACCTTCACGGGTTCCGGGGACACCGTGGTGAACGCCGTGATGGCCAACCTCGGCAACGCCAGCGCGCTCACGGTGAACACGACCGGCTCGCTGACCCTTGCCGGAAGCAACACCTACACCGGCGTCTCCACCCTCACGGCCGGCACGCTGATCCTCACCAATTCCTCGGGAGCTCTCGGCGAGGGGACTGCCACCAACGTGCTCACCTCCGGCACGCTGAAACTCCGCAACAACGGGGCAGGGGACAACGGCACGGTCATCTTCGGAAGCACCAGCAACCCCACCGGGTACAGGCTGCAGCTCAATGGAACGGTCACCATCGACGTGGCCAACGTGTCGGCCGGCACCGGCAACACCCTGCAGATCGGCAACCTCAACATCGGCAGCGCCACCGGCCGCACGCTCACCATCACGGGCTCCAACGGGTACAGGCTCGGAGTGGCGTCCTTTGACCTTCCCAACGGCATTGGCGCCACCACGACCCTCAATCCGACCACGGCGGCGCTGACCATTGGTGCGTTCACCAACCCGATGAGCGGGTTCGCGGCTGGTCATTACGACACCATCACTCTGGACGGCACGGCCCAAGGCAACCGCATCACCGGCTCGATCTCCGACGCCACCGGCGCTTCGCTGGCGCTCGGCGGGCTCACGCGCGTGACCAAGTCGAACACCAGCACGTGGACCATCAGCTTCTCCGGCAACACCTACCTCGGGCTCACCTCTGTCACCAACGGCACGCTGCTGAGCGGCGCCCTCAACGCCCTCTCCACCGCCGCAGGCCTCGGCACCCAGGTCAATGCCACCGGGGCCGGCATCACCGCCACGCTCGATTTCGCGGGCTTCAACCAGAGCCTGCAGGTGGGTTCGGGCGGCACGGGCAACATCGGCGCCTCGCTGCTGCTGGGCGGCACCACGACGACCAGCGCTCCGGTGGTCGCGGGATCGGGATCCACGCTGACTCTGAGCGGCACCACCGGTTCCAACGGCGACGTCCAGTATCTCTCCACCAACAACCCGCTCGGGGGCGTCATCAGCATCTCGACGATCGATCTTGGTGGCGCCTCCAGAACCTTCAACGTGGGCGACAGCTCCTCTGCCGCAGACGATCTCACCATCTCGTCCACCATCCAGAACGGCAGCCTGGTGAAGAGTTCCGCCGGCACCCTCGCGCTCACCGGCACCAGCACTTACTCCGGCACCACCACGGTCTCCGGTGGCATCCTGCGCATCGCCAAACGCACGGCGCTCTACAATGCCAACTCCGCGAACTGGACCAGCGCCAACATCTCCGTGGCCAGCACCGGCACGCTGGCTCTCAATGTCGGCGGCACCGGCGAGTTCACCACAAGCGAGGTGGGCACGCTCTTCACCAACCTCAACGCCGCAACCGGCGGCTTCGCCTCGGGATCTTTCCTCGGCATCGACACCACCAACGCCAGCGGCGCGGTGACCCTTTCCCAGAACTTCTCCAACACCAACTCGGGATCCAACACGTTCGGGATCTCCAAGCTCGGAACGGGTTCGCTCGTGCTCTCCGGCACCAACACTTTCACCGGCAACGTGACGGTGTACGGCGGTTCGCTGGACATCACGGGCCCGCTCACGGGCAACACCACCACCTCCACTCTCGTCTACGGATCGACTGCGGGAACCAAAATCGTCAACGTCAGCGCCAACGCCACCCTCTTCGCGATGCAGGGCGGTAACGCAGCCGGCGCGGTCTCCATCTACAACCAGACCGCGGGCACCGTCACCCTCACCCCGGGCACGAGCAACACCCAGTACGTGGCAAAGGCCTCGGGTTCTTACGGCTACTTCAACCTCACCGGCGGCACTTACAAGGTCGCCAACCGCTGGACCACCAACGGCTCCGCCAACATCGGCAGCGCCACCAACCCCGCCACCGCGGCCGTGGGCGTCGTGTACGTGGGCGGCACCGGCTTCCTGGACAACCGCAACGGAGACTGGTTCCTCAACGGCTACAGCATGGGCCAGATCACCGTGGCCGGCGGCGGTTCCATCGACCACACGGGATCCTCCTTTGCCTTCTCCATCTTCATGGACTCCACCACGGCGGGGGGCACCTACGGCACGCTCAACATCGCCGGCGGCTCCGTCATCGTCGGAGCCAAAGCTCTCCAGTTCGGTAACAACACGACCAACGGCAGCGGGAACACCGGCTTCGTCAACCTCGCCTCCGGCACGCTCAGCGTCGGTGTGCCCATGGCTTCCTCAGTCAATCCCACCGGCGCCAACAGCGCCTACATCGGCTTCGCGGGCGGCACCCTCAAGACCACCGCCGCAATCACCTCATGGGTGCCGGCTTCCTCCGCCGGTATCTCCTACAGCTCCATCGTCTACGGCGCGGTGAACAACTCCGCCGCCGTCGCGGATGGATCCCAGAACTTCGCGGGCGGGCTCACCGTGGACACCAACGGCTTCAACAGCTCGCTCACCAACGCTCTCGCCGCACCCGGCGGCGTCCGTGTCTCCCAATCCGACCTCAGCATCACCGGCGGCAGCGGCTATGTCGGCGCACCCGCGGTCGTCTTCAGCACGGCGGGCATGGTGGCTGGAGGCAACCCGGCGGCCGGTTACGCGCTCATCAGCGGCGGGGCGGTCACTGGCATCGTCATCACCAACCCCGGCACCTACACGGCCGGCACCGTGCCCACCCTCACCCTCATGGGCGGCGGAGGAACCGGCGCCGCGGTGACGGTGGGCGCGCTCGCAACTCTCAACACCTCCGGCGGCCTCATCAAGAACGGCACGGGCACACTCACTCTCTCCGCCGCGAACACCTACGCGGGCGGCACCACCATCAACGCGGGCACCCTCGGCATCGGGGCGAACAACACGCTCCTGAGCACCGGCTCGGTCACCGTGAACGGCGGCACCCTGGACATGGCAACCTTCTCCAACACGGTGGGCGCTGTGAGCCTCCAGTCCGGCTCCATCACCGGCACCACCGGGGTGCTGACTTCCTCCGCAATCTTCGACCTGCAGAACGGTTCGGTGAGCGCAGCACTGACAGGCTCGCTGGGCCTCACCAAATCCACCGCCGGCTCCGTCGTCCTTTCCGGAACCAACACGATCTCCGGGCCGCTGGTGATCAGCGGCGGCACCTTGTCGCTCACCACTGCGGCGGCGCTCCCACTCGCGCCCAGCGCCCTCACCGTCGCCGGCGGCGCCACGCTCAATCTCGTCAACGGCACAGCGCAGACTGTCGACCTCGGCGGCGGCGCGCTCAGCCTCGGCGCAGGTTCGGGTACCACCACGCTGGGCGTGGAACTCGGGTCTGCCGGCGCCTCCGACTCCATCACCACCAGCGGCACCGCAACGACTGCCAATGCTGTCCGGTTCGACTTCACCGCACTCGCGGGTTTTGGCAACGGCAGCTACACCCTCCTCTCCGCCGCCAGCGGACTCGGCAGCGCCACCTACTCTCTTGGTTCGCTCGGGGGCGGGGTGGCTGCGGGCAAGACATTCAGCCTCTCCTCGGCGTCCACTGCGGTGCAGGTCGCGGTGGCCGACACCACGGCTTCCTCCCTGTACTGGAAGGGGGGGATGAGCAGCAGTTGGGTCGGCAACAACTTCACCACCGATCTCGCTGGCAGCATCCTCGCCAATG
This sequence comes from Chthoniobacter flavus, assembly GCA_945861435.1. GTDB lineage: Bacteria > Verrucomicrobiota > Verrucomicrobiia > Chthoniobacterales > Chthoniobacteraceae > CAIURC01. The sequence goes on from CAMAUX010000018.1 coordinate 91,693, forward strand.
GCACCCCGGGCGCAGTCACCAGCGTCCTCTTCAGCGCCAGCGGCCAGAGCGCCACTTCGCTCAGCACCACGCTCGATGGCGCCTTCTCCATCCGCTCCCTCAGCTTCAACAACAACCTCGGTTCCGGTCCCCTTGCGAGCATCACCATCGCCGCGGGTTCAAGCGGCACGCTCACCCTCACCCCGGCGTCGTCCTCCGATGGCATCGACGTGCAGACCGGAGCTCCGGCCGCAATCACCCTCAGCGCCCCATTGGTGCTGGGCGCCAGCCAGACGTGGAACGTGGCCGACAGCGCCACGGTGCTCTCCGTCTCGGGAGGCACCACGGGCACAGGCGCCGGCATCACCAAGACGGGCAACGGCATCCTCGCACTCTCCGGGACGAACACCTACAGCGGCGCAACGACGGTGAACGGCGGCGTGCTGCGGGCGGGCGCCACGTCGGCCCTCAGCGCGAACTCGGCTCATGTCCTCGGCTCCTCCGGCACTCTGCGCCTCAACGGCTTCGCCAACACCGTCGCCTCGCTCGCGGGTTCCGCGGGCGCCGTCGTGGAGAACGGTGCGGCCTCAGGCAACGTGGTGCTGACCACCGGTGGCGACAACACCAGCACCACCTTCGCCGGCTCTCTCCGCGATGGCGCGGCCGCCACCCTCGGGCTCACCAAGACCGGCACCGGCACCCTCACCCTTTCCGGCACCAGCACCTACACGGGCCTCACCACCATCGACGGCGGCACGCTGCGCTTGGACGCGGCGTCGATCACGCCCGCCTCGGCTGGCGGTTGGCTCGTGGCCAACGCCGCTGCGTCCAAGGCTGTGGTCGAAATCACCGCAGGCTCGACCCTGCGCATCTACAACAACAATCCCGGCCTGCGCATCGGCATGGGAACCGGCTCCGCCGGGGTGTTCAACCAAAGCGGCGGAACCGTTGACCTGCAGGGCGCCAACAGCAACTTCCACTTCAATGTCGGCGGCGCCACCGGTGCCTTCGGCGCCTACAACCAGAGCGGCGGCACCATCACCGGCAGCCAGATGGAGATCGGCCCCTCTGGCACCGGCATCATGACGGTCTCCGGCGGCAGCTTCGGCGCCACCGGAGGAACGGGCAGCCGCTTCCTGATTATCGGACGCTTTGCCAACTCCATCGGAGTGCTCACTGTGGCAGGCGCCAACGGGCAGACACCGACCGTCGTCGGCGGCGCAAGCGGGGCTGGTGTCAGTCTCGGATGGACCGACACTGGCAACTCCCGGCGTTCGGAGCTCAACATCGGACCCAACGCCAATGTCAGCGGCGGTGCCTCCTCTTATGGCCTCTACTTCCGATCGGCTGCCAGTTCCACCGGCGTCGTGGAAATTGCCAACCTCTACGGAGGCACCCTCTCGGTG
>CAMAUX010000019.1 GCA_945861435.1 Chthoniobacter flavus
AACGAGCGGATGGAACAGGTGGCCATGCACACGCGGCTTGAACCCGGGCGGTTCAGCCGCAGCCTTGGGGCGGGAGGCTGGAGCACGCCGGTGCGGGGCACCTGCAAACACTGGGTATCGCAGGCCTCGGTGCTTGGGGAACACTGCGGACAGTGGGCCCAAGCGGCCGCCGATGCGCGCGGGCCCGAGGCGATCCGGGCCATCATGGGAGTGCGGAGTCGCGCCTGCTCAAGCGCTACCTCAAGCCCGACCTGCTGATCATCGACGACATGGGGCTCAAAGTGCTGCCGGCCAAGAGCGGGGAGATCCTGCTGGAGATCATCATGCGCCGGTACGAGAACCGCTCGACCATGATGACCTCCAACCGGCCGGTGGAGGAGTGGGGCAAGTTGCTGTGCGATGTGCCCGCTGCCAGCGCCATCCTGGACCGGCTGCTCCACCACGCTGAGATCATTGCAATCAGCGGACGCAGCTACCGGCTCAAGGAGGGAGCTGCCGAGCAAAACCAGCGTCAGGCCACCCAGGCGAAGAAAGACAAGAGTGCAGCGTCGCTGCGCAGGTAGACCTGGGAACCACGGTTCCCCGAACCCCTCCTCTAGGGGGAACAGCAGCAGCCTGCGGCTGCCGCGCTCCGCCTCCAAAACCCCCGCCCCGTCCTTGCCAAAAGCATCCCACCAAGCCTAAAAAGCCACCGCCCCGGGGTGGTACACTTTGAATCGACCGCGGGTGGTACATTTTGAATCGACCGGTGACACCGTTTCGACGCCCCGCCCCATTGCTGTTTCTAGGTTTATTCAATGATCACGGACACGCTCTACCATGCCCAATGTTCGAAATTCTGTCTAAATGCGACAGTTGCAGTGGGGTGCCTCGCGTCAAATTGATGGCAGCTTTGGCCGTAAGTACGCTTTCCAGAAAGCGTGAATGCAAGCCGTAGCCGGGGCGTATGCAACGCACATTCTCGGCCGTGAAGGGCTCCCCGGCCGCCACGTCCTTCACAACAAATAGCGACTTTCGGAAGACGCGGCTCGCGGACTCCTTTTCGGCCACCGAGTATCGGACCGTTCCGATTGCTTTCTCCGTCACGCGCACGGCGTCGACCATTTTGCGGAACTCGCCTGGTTCAAGTGAGAAAGCGCTGTCAGGCCCGCCTTCGGACCGGTCCAGCGTGAAGTGCTTTTCGATGATGCACGCCCCCATCGCGACGGCCGCAACCGGTACGGCGACTTCCAGCGTATGATCGGACAAACCAACGGGGACGTTGAATGCGTGGCCCAAGTGCGGAATCGTGCGCAGGTTCATCTCCTCTGGGGGCGCGGGATAGCCGCTGTTGCATTTCAATAAAGCGAGCTGCGTGCAGCCAGCAGAATGCGCCGCGGCCACTGCCTCCTCAATCTCCGCCAATGTCGCCATCCCTGTGGACATAATGAGCGGCTTCCCCGTAGCCGCCACCTTGCGGATCAGCGGCAAGTCCACGATCTCAAAAGACGCGATTTTGTAGAGCGGTACGTCCATGGCTTCGAGGAAACCCACGGCGCTTGCATCGAATGGCGTGGAGAAAAAATCGAGGCCCAAGATCTGTGCGACTTTCTGCAATTCAGGCTGCCACTCCCATGGGGTATGGGCTTCCCGATAAAGATCGTGCAACGTCCTGCCATCCCAGAGGGTGCCGCCCCCAACAACGAAGGGTTCCGCACCACAATCGATCGTCATCGTGTCAGCGGTATATGTCTGAATCTTTACTGCGTCAGCACCGCTCTCCTGCATCGCGTGAAGAACCCGTACAGCTTTGTCGAAACTACCCCCATGGTTGGCAGATAACTCCGCGATGATATAGCATGGAAAACCTGTGCCGATGCTGCGATTTTTCAGTTTGATGATATTAGACATTTTTAGCGAATCTCACGTACCAATTCGAACGCTTCCGCAGCTCGCACTCCCACAACAGTACCCCAGCGGTGTGCAATAGCCTCAAGCGCCTCAGGAGAACGAGGGTGCGGATAAATGCGGGTTTCTGTCTCGTAAACCTGCATGGCATCGATTTTTTTCGGGAGCGTGGTGGAGATGTCAAAGAAGACAGATGGTGTGAACCCCCGTGCGAATTTTTGAAAAGACCACTCCGTAGAAGAGGGCACCTCATACGTATAAACGCGCTTCACGCAAACGCCCTGCATCGGCCGGGTAGCGGTAAGGGTGGCGCGGAATGTGATGGCGTGATCCATGTTCAAATCAGCGCCGTGCTGGGTGAAGACGGTATCCGGTTGAACCCTCCGAATCTCACGTTCGATTTCCTGAGTGATCTCAAGCAGAGGCAGGGTATCCAGTTTCTGGTCGGGAAATCCCAAGACCTTCACCTCGCTGACCCCGAGTAGCGCCCCTGCACGGGAGGCGCGCGCGTGATGGAGTTGGAGAAGCTTTTGTTCCTCTGTGTCATGAAAATCCGCCCGCGAAGTTAGCCCGTTCGCTAAAATCAAGACAGTAAGACGCGCCCCCTCTGTTGCGAGGCGGGCCATCGTTCCACCGCACCCTAGCACCTCGTCGTCGGGATGTGCAGCGACCACAAGAATATCCTTCATAAGGGTTGGGATGAGGTTTGGGTGATCACGACGCGCGCCTCTATGCTTCCGCCTAGCAGCGTCGAATGGGTGAATTCAAAACGAAAGCCCCCATGCTCGATGAACGCGTGAGGGTAACCCTCTGCATCAAGCATGCGAACGAAGTCGTGCAAATGCGGCAGATCCGAAAGAGTATCCGGAACAACACTTTGTTCTGGTCTGCGGCGTCTGAATAGAACGGCGTCACCTCTCTGCGGTTCAGGCGCTATTTCATTCGCGATGATTTTTCTGATCATCCGAGCGGAGACAAGTCCTGCTCGTATGTAAATCTCTTCGGCCCGGCCCTCCAAGCTCAGAGGTTCCTTGGCGTACATCGGCCCCGCATCCATTTCCCTCACCATCCGCAGTGCAGTCAGCTTCGTTTCCCGATGTCCGCGTTGAATCAAGTTTTGAAGTGGCGAGCCGCCCCGGCCATAGGGGACATCGGTCATGTGAAAGCACACGCACTCGTATTGCTCCAGCCATTTGTCCGGCACACGCTGTGACCAATGAACAAAAAAAATAAATCGGGGCGCTTGTCCGCTGGCCAGAAGCAACTCAAGCGCGGCCGCGTCGGCCGCAAAGTCCCATACCCCTGACTCAGAGGCGAGTTCCTCGTCAAACATGCATCGATTCCACGGCCGTGAGCCTGCGACGATATATCTAGAAACAGCGGGATTCATGGCGTCGCTTTCTCGATTCTCAGCAGGTACCGATGCCCCAAGTGATCAAAGAAAGCCGGATAGCTCGCATTATCCACTGTCCGCAACAGGTTGAACTGCTGCACAAGCGTCTTGCAGGCGTCGAGTTGACTGTCCGCAGGATGACGGCGTGGAAGATAGGTTCCCGCAAGCGGTTGCTTGTCAGGCGCGGAAGCGATCGCCGGAAACGTGGCAATGAACTGCAGGCACATCTCCACCACTTTGGCGGCAAGTATGCCACGCCACTCTTGAACCAGTTCGTGGCCTTCAAGATGGATCTCCGAGCGCAGGTAAATATCCCCGCTGTCTACACGCTCGGCTGCTTCAAGCAGGCATAGAGGAATGCGATTATTGCCGGCAAGGATCGCCCATGTGGCGGGCGACCAACCCCGGCCCTCAGGAAGATCACTCTCATGGACAATCAAGGAGTGAAGATACTTCTCAAGGACCTCCTGTGGCACGATGGCCCAATAAGAAAGCAGCAGGAGGAAATCGCCACCCTTCATTTGATCAATGGAACTGACCACGTGTACCAGACAATTGGCGGCTTCCAGTGCGGCTTTGAGCGAGGCGAGATGCGGCATGAGCCATCCTTCTGATGCGGTCGCGATCGTGACGGAATAGCGGCCATCGAGAGCAGCCGCGACTCGTCGGGCCCCTTTGCCATCGACGGGACATGCATTTTTCGGCACCTGCATATTCCACAGCCACTCCTCAAGTCGCCCGGCAAGCTCTAGAGCCGTCGCATCTCCAATTCGCCCCAAAGAAAACATAAGGCCCTGTTCTTGTAGAGAATCGGCAATGGGCTGCTGATTGTCCGCAATGACCAATACGGCCGCGGGTTTCCGCGCCCACAGGACCTCCCAGCACGTCGAGCCGCCAGCCGTGATCACCGCGTCCACCTGTTCGAGCAAAGAAGCCATGTCGGTCACGCCATCTATGATCTCAAATCGACTCCCGTACTGACCACAAAGCGCCTCGAGCTGGACCCGGTGTGAATTGCTGATACCGACCAGTACTGAAACGCGGGGCTGTTGGTCTCGCAACAGTGCAAGGGCCTCGAGTATCAGCGCCGTTGCATTTGGGCCATCTGCGCCGCCCATGCTGACGAGTACGCGCCTAGCATGCCCATCGCGATCGACCGTTAACCGCGGCGCTCGCCAGAACTCCCGGCGCATCAGGGCAAACCGAGGCCCCAGCCAGAGACCCGCATCTGGCGCTATTAGTGAATAGGTGTGTCGCTCACTTAGCGCGTGTAGGTTTTGGTTGAGCAGTGCAGCCGCATGCCAGCGGTCGCTGTAATGGCAGTCATCCACGCACAGCACCCGGGCGCAGCTGTCCGTGCAAACTAACTGAAAGTCGGACCCAAACGCATACCCGTCCAAGATAATCCATCTGGCGTTAAGAGCAGTTGCAATGGCAACCGTTCGCTGCGCATCGTCCGTGCTTCCGGACTGGCAGTCAGTCAGTTGCTCTACCCTGAAACCCTCCGCTCCAAGGCGCGCAATCAAGGCCTCAGGACAGCTTAAAACCACAAACACGACAGCAGCACCCCGGTCCTGCAAAGCCTGGGCAAGTGCTATCATGCGCATGACGTGGCCCAATCCAACCAGAGGTCCCGCATCTGCCCGGATGACTACTTGAAAATTAGACCGAGATTTCATGGCGGATCAATTGGAACAGTTTTTCTGCCCGCTGCCAGTCTTGATCTGTGTCAATATCGAGGACACGATAATTGGGAAGTACGATGGGATAGGCGCGCGCGCTGAAGAAGCCTTGCCGGGTTTTAAAAGCTTTCTTGGTTCCCCAATAAAACTGACCAGCATCGTGATAGGCATGTTCAAGATCTTGGGATCGTGTGGTCTCGTGTTCTGGCCAGAACATCTTCAGGGCCCCATCACCTGCGATCTTGACGCTGCGCATGATGGGAAAAGAAAAGACTGTCACGGAAATGACAAACTCTGCATCCAGCTTGGAAGTTATTTGTCCGAAACCCTCTTTCAGGTCTGCAACCGTAATAAAGGGAGCCGTCGCATAAATACAGCAAACCGCATCGAAGCTCCAGCCGAGTCCCTCTAGCTCGTCAATGGCATGGCCGATTACAGGCACGGTTGGAGTGTGGTCGTTCGCAAGATGTTCGGGTCGGCGAAACGGTACCGTTGCACCATAACGCACGGCGGTTTCCGCGATCTCGTCATCATCGGTACTCACGACAACGTTAGAAAATAAGCCGGTGCGAAGAGCCGCTTCAATTGACCATGCGATCATCGGCTTGCCGAAGAAGAGCTTCACGTTCTTCCGGGGAATCCGCTTGCTGCCCCCCCGGGCCGGGATGATGGCGACCGCACGGCTCATTTCCTTCGCAGCAACAGCAGCTCGGAATGGAACCCATCCACGGTGCGGTAACCGAAGGGATGAACCCCGCGCTCGACCAACTCATAGCCGGGCAACATCCGGAGATAATCATCACCGAGAATCGCGGTCTCGACTCCGGCGAGGTGACCGGGCTGCCTCTTCTGCTTGGCCTCGGTTATGTTCCGCAGGACGTCGCAGCAGTCTCCAAGATGCCGGACCTGTGTGAGGTAATTGCGCACCGCTTCGGACTCCATTTCCTGAGAGGAGATAAAGTTCACAAAGAGATCCACCACTCCACGCAACTGTTCGACCTGCCATGCGCAGAGCACGGAGAGCGGCGTCAGTTCCGATATCTGGTTCTCGCTCAGCCCGCGCGTCGCGCCGTATCCAGTCCCGAGGGAGTCGCCCACCGCTTGCCGCCTGTGCAACTCGGAAAGGCATAGACTCATAATGAACAAGAGGATTGAGCAAATGCCTTGGCTAGGACGGCCCGAACGCGCTCCACGTCGGCGTCACTCATCCCCGGGAACATCGGCAGCGTAAGGCACTCTCCGTAGTATCGCTCCGCCTCGGGAAACATCCCCGGCTCGAATCCTAGTCGCCGGTAGTCCGGCTGTAGATGCACAGGAATGTAATGCACATTCACGCCAATGCCCGCGGCGCGCAGCGCCTCAAATACCGGACGGCGTACGGCGGAATTCAACCGCACCACATAAAGATGCCATGCGCTCCGGGCACGGGTGTCCCGTGCGAGGGGCTCCACGGGGAGTCCGCGCAGCGTTTCATCGTAAAGGGCGGCAATCTCGCGCCGCCTCGCCACGAACGCCTCCAACTTCCCCATCTGACTGGTCCCGAGAGCGGCCTGCAGATCCGTCATCCGGTAATGATAACCCAGTTCGAGTTGCTGATAATACCACGGCCCATCGCTCTCCCCCACCATACGGGCCGGATCACGCGTGATGCCATGCGTGCGGAACGTCGCCGCCTTCCACGCCAATTCAGCATCATTAGTGGTGAGCATGCCGCCCTCCCCAGTCGTGACGATCTTCACCGGATGGAAGCTGTGGGTCACGATATCCGACCATCGGCAGTTCCCCACACGCCCGCCCAGATAATCGCCGCCCAAGGCATGCGCTGCGTCCTCGACAATCCTGAATCCATAACGCCCTGCGAGCGCGTGGATCTCGTCCATCGCACAACTCTGCCCACCGAAGTGAACTGGGATGACCACCTTCGGCAAGGTGCCTGACTGCTCGGCGGCTTGCAGTTTGGCCCCGAGAGCCTGAGGGGAAAGGTTGACCGTGCCGGGATCCACATCCACGAAATCCACGGATGCCCCGCAGTAGCGGGCTGCATTTGCCGACGCTACAAAGGTGATGGGCGAGGTCCACACCCGGTCGCCATGGCCGACCCCCAACACCTTCAACGCGGCATGCAGCGCCGCGGTGCCGCTCGCCACTGCGACCCCATGGCCTGCACCGCAGAAGGACTTCACAGACCGCTCGAAGCGCTCAACCGCCGGGCCCTGCGTCAGGTAATCCGACCGCAGTACGTCGACCACCGCCTCGACATCCGCCTCGTCAATCTGCTGCCGACCGTAAGGCAGGAAGGCTTGGGCTTCGCTCATGGGATTCGCATCCGGTCGGGTCGTTCAATCCGCTCAGGAAAAACTCGGCACCAGATGCTTCCGTATCAAGTCCCGGATCTGATCCACGCTCAGCCACTGCGAGTTACGTCCGGAGTGATAGGAGAACCCCTCCGGCACCGGAGCGCCCTTGTGAAAGGCGCAGTACTCCGCGAGCACCTTCACCTGCTCCTGCTGCGGACGCATCGGTACAATGATGTAGTTTTGCTCCGTCTCGATGGTCTGCGGGGCATCGGTCTCCGTCACCATCTCCTCATGGATTTTCTCCCCCGGCCGAATCCCTACCACCGGCTTCTCGCATTCCGGCCCGATTGCCTGCGCCACGTCCAGAATGCGATAGCTGGGGATCTTTGGAACGAAGACCTCGCCACCAAGGGAATGCTCGAGCGCGTGGAGCACCATCGCCACGCCCTCCTCCAGCGTGATGTTGAAGCGCGTCATGCGCGGATCGGTGATTGGCAACCGCCCCGTGGCGCGCTGGTCGAGGAAGAACGGGATCACCGAACCACGAGAACCCATTACGTTCCCGTAGCGCACCACGGAGAACCGAATGTCCTGTTTGCCACGGATGTTATTGGCGGCGATGAAGAGCTTGTCTGAGCAGAGCTTGGTCGCTCCGTACAGGTTGATGGGTGCGGCGGCCTTGTCTGTGGAAAGCGCCACCACGCGTCGCACATCCGACTCGAGACACGCCTCAATGAGGTTCTCCGCACCCAGCACGTTCGTCTTGATGCACTCAAACGGATTATATTCCGCCGTAGGCACCTGCTTGAGCGCCGCAGCATGCACCACGGTGTCCACCCCCTCCAGTGCTCGTTTCAACCGGTCCCGGTCCCGCACATCCCCAATGAAATACCGAACCTCAGGACCGTTGAATTGCCGCTGCATCTCGTACTGCTTGAGCTCGTCACGGCTGAAGATGATGAGTTTCCTCGGCTTGAATCCGCGGAGAACAGTCTCTGCAAACATCTTGCCAAATGAACCGGTTCCGCCGGTCACTAAAACTACGCTGTTGTCTAATGTCATCCGGGGCGATCAAAGGCCCAACTTCCATCGAATGCCATCCTTTTCCGCCGCACCGAGCAGCGCCGAATGGGCTCAAATGAAAGGATCCGTGCGTCGCACCGTATATGTTGCAAAGAGGCCGGGCCCGAGGACGCTTTTCACCCCATGGCGGGCCCCAAAACGCAGGCGGCCGCGTCGGTTGCCCGGCGCGGCCGCTGCGAGGAGTGGCGGGACTGGAGTTAGAGTCCGCTGATGATGAGGTAGTCGAGGCGCGTGGCCGTCTCGGCGCCGGCTCCCTGGTCAATGGTGAGCCTGCCGTCGGTGACCGTGATCACCTTGGTCATGGAGACGAACTGGGCTGTGGCGAGGCTCTGAGCATTCCAGTAATTCACCCCTTCCACATTCACGGTGTAGGCGGATGGGAATCCTCCATCGCCAATGCCGACGGTGACGTTGTAGGTGCCGTTCGGTAACGCGATCTCCCAGACACCACCTGCGTGGATCTGGACGAGACTTGCGAGCCGCGGGTCGGTGCTGCCGCCGCGGTCACGAGCCTCGTCGGTGTGGTTGACGTTCCACCCGTAGGTGAGGCCGCCGGTCCGCAGGCCGTAGACATCTCCCCCATCGGCAACGTAACCCGCCGGGGTGACCGTGACCGGCCCCTGGAAGTTGACGCTGGCGTTGAAGGCTGCCGTGCTGGTGGCGGTGACGGCCGTGGATGCGACGCTCTCCGCAATCGCTGTCACGTTGTAGGAGTAGCGAGTCCCCGCGACTGCTGAGTCATCGACGCAACTATTAGTCGCCACACCGGCGGCAATGAGGGTGTACGGCCCTGCGGTGTTTGTCGCACGGCGCACATTATAACCCGTCGCGCCGGAGACTGCGTTCCACCGAAGGCTGATCCGACCAGCAACCGGCGTGGCTTGGAGCCCCGTGGGTGCGGGAGGAGCGGCTAGGGGGACCCGCGGTGTTGCACCAGTCTGGACGGAGTTCACGCCCTCACCCGCGGTGTTGCGCGCGCTGACGACGTAGTAATACGTGATGCCGTTGACCACGGCAGCATCGGCATAAGTCAGGGCGGTGACAGCGCTGCTGACAAGGGTGTACGGGCCGCCGCTGGTGGTGGCACGTTTCACACCGTAGCTTGTGGCTCCGGAGCTGGCAGGCCAGCTGAGCGTGACGCGCGTGTCGCCGGCAGTGGCGTTGAGCGCGGCAGGGGCGTCGGGCTTGGCCACGGTGACTGGCGCCACGGGGACGGCTGACACCTGCGTAGAGTCCACCCCGACAAGGGACCCATTCCATGCCGCTACGACATAGTAATAGGTGGTGCCGTTGGTCACTGGGGTGTCGGTATAATTCACCGTGGTGTTGCTGGTGGTGAGCACGCTGTACGGGCCGCCATTGGTGGTGGACCGCTTCACACTGTAAGCGGTGGCACCCACGGGGGCTGTCCATGCGAGGGTGACCCGCGCATCCCCGGCTGTTGCAGCAAGGCCCGACGGCGCGCCTGGCGCGGTGGGGACGGCGGCCGGATTGGCGCCGACTTGCACGGAGTTCACGCTCTCCCCAGCCGCATTGGATGCGGTAACGACGTAATAGTAAGTGGTGCCGTTGGTGAGGCCGCTATCCACCGCGCTAGTTGCCGTGCCGCTCTGGACTGTCGCGTAGGGACCTCCGCTTGTGGTGGAGCGCTTCACGCTATAGCTCGTGGCACCTGTGCTGGCGGACCATGCGAGGCTGACTTTTGCATCGCCAGCAGTGGCGGTGACGCCCGAGGGCGCTGCGGGAACAAGCAGGACTGGAGCGAGCGTGCTGCCTGTCGCGGTGGCATAGGCCGAGCTGCCGGAGTTATTGTAAGCGGAGACCCGGTAGTAATAGGCAGTGGATGCGGCGAGGCTGGCGTCGCGGAAGCTCACAGTTCCGGCGGGCAAACTCGCGACGAGCGTCGCTCCGGTGAATGCGCTGCTAGTGCTGCGCTCCACCCGGAAGCCCACCTCGTCGGTGCTGTTATCCCTCCATGCAAGATTCAGCGTGCTGCTCGTGGCTGCACTGATGGTGAGACTGTCCGGAGCGGCCGGCACAGTGCCGGCGGTGGTGGCACTGAGGAGCACGTAATTAATGCGCGTGGATTCCTCGGGTGCAGCGCCCTGATTGATCGTGAGTCTGCCATCGCTGACCATCACCGTCTTGGTAAGGCTCGCAAACTGCGCCGCGGCGAGGCTCTGGTTGGTCCAGTAATTCACGCCCTCCACGTTGAGGGTGTAGCTGGAGGCAAAGCCGCCGTCGCCCACGGATACAGTCACATTATAAGCACCATTCGGGACCGCGATCTCCCAAGTGCCGCCGCTGTGAATCTGGATGAGGCTCGCGAGGCGCGGATCGGTGCTGCCGCCGCGGTCGCGGGTCTCGTCTGTGTGGTTGACGTTCCAGCCGTAACTCAGCCCGTTGCCACGATCGGCAAAAAGGTTGCCGGAGTCGGCGAGATATCCAGACGGAACTGCAGTCGCGGGTGCCTGGAAGTTAATGCTGGCAGAGACCGTGGTTGCCACAGTGAGGGCGACCGGGGCCGAGGTGGCGGAGAGGCCGCTGTTATCGGTGGCCTTGGCGGTGAGGACGTAATCCCCTGCAGCCGGGCTGTTCCACGCGAGGCTGTAAGGGGCGGTGGTGTCTTCCCCGAGCTTGGTGGCGCCCGCGAAGAATTCCACTTTCGCAATGGTCCCGTCGGCATCCGCCGCCGAGGCCGTCAGAGAGACGGAAGCGGGCATTACGAGGCGGGAGTTGTTCGCCGGACTGGTGAATGACACGGAGGGGGCCACCGGACCGGTCGGGACGACGGTGGACTTGGCATATTCGACAGCCGAGACCCAGTCCTGGGTGATGCCGCCGGGCGTGTTCCAGTCGAGCCCTTCGAAGTAGAGCCAGACATACTTGTCGCAGCGGGTCAGCGCATTCGCGAGCGTGGTGCGCATGATATCCGGACTCATCGGCTCGTAGCCAAGATTGTAGACGCCGAAGGAGACGCTCACTTTCTGCCCCCATACGGGATCGCGCAGAGCGCTTGGAATGAAGGGGCAGTTGGTGGTGTTGGTCCCAAACGTGGTCTTGCGGTAGAGGTAGGAGTCTTGGAAATCGCCCGTGCCGCGGAGATTGTAGACCTCGCCGCCATCGATGAAGAGGGAGGCATTCGCGGTGATCGCGTCGGTGACGCCGATCATGCCGACCTCGAAGGGCCCCATGAGCTCGAGCTGTCCTGAATTACCGCCGGCAGCCTTGGGTGGTGCACCGGGGAAACTGCTGGCGGGGCCGAAGTAAGCAAGCACCTGAATCGCGGGAAACTCGGCCTTCATGGCCTGCATCACCTGCGCCCCCACGGCGGCCGCTTGGTTGCTGTATTCCGTCAGGGTCTTGGTCTTGTAGCTGCAGGTGTCCGGGTAATTCCAGAGAAAGCCTTTGTATTCTTCCGTGTCGAGGACGATGCCGACGAAACCCTTTTCCTTAAGCACCCGTGCGAGGAGTCGGAAGTTCTGGATGGTGGTGGCCCAGCTGTCGAAGAAGTCCGCCGGACGGTCCACGGGGACGATCGCAAAGTTGTTCTTCATCCGGGTGAACACGAGGCCGTCCATGGGCGCGAAGTCGGCGGCGATCTGCGTGTAGGTGAGTGCCTGCCCGTTCATGAGGTTCCATCCCGACGGAGTCCGGACGACCATGCCATCGAGTGCCTTGAGCGATTCGATGTGGGCGTAGTTGTTTCTGATGTGTTGCGGGGTGGAGTTGTCGTTCGGCTGCTGGGCGTTGATCAGCAGGGGTGCTGCGCCCGCCTGAAAACAGGCGAGGAAAAGCCCCACGACGAACGTGGCGAGGAGTTTGATGGGCATAGGGCCGGGACCTGACTGCCCCTTCCGCCGCACCGCAAATGGGATTTTGAGTTTTTCGTATGCATTCGCCTTCGCTGCACAGCCGAAGCGCCTCCGGATAAGCCCCCCAAGTGGTGCGACCGCGAGCCGGCAAGCACCTGATTGACCTCCCCACGACCCTCCCCTAGCGTTTCCGCCTCATGAAAATCCAGCGCGCCCTGATCTCCGTATCCGACAAAACCGGCCTTGCCGATTTTGCCCGGGAACTCGTCCGGATGGGGGTGGAAATCGTCTCGACCGGCGGCACCGCCACCCTGCTCCAAAAGGAAGGAATCCCTGTGCGGGAGATCTCCGATTTCACCGGGTTCCCCGAGATGCTGGATGGGCGGGTGAAGACTCTGCATCCGAAGGTGCACGGCGGGTTGCTGTATGTGCGCGACAATCCGGAGCATGTGGCGCAGGCGCAGGCGCACGGGATCGCGCCGATCGACCTGGTGGTGGTGAACCTTTATCCCTTTGAGAGGACCATCGCGAAGCCCGAGACCACGCTGGAGGAGGCGATCGAGCAGATCGACATTGGCGGCCCGTCCATGCTGCGCAGCGCGGCGAAGAATTACCGTTCGGTGACGGTGGTGGTGGATCCCGCGGACTACGCGGACGTGTTGGAGAACATGCAGACCAACGAGGGGGCGACGACGCTGAAGCTCCGGGAGCGGCTGGGGATCAAGGTGTTCGTGACGACTTCGCGGTACGATGGGGCCATCGCTAATTATCTGAACAAGGAGCAGGAAACGACCTGTTCGCTGAACCTCTCCCTGCCTGTCGTGGCGCGCCTGCGTTACGGTGAAAACCCGCACCAGACGGCGGCGTTGTACGGTCACTTTGACGACCAGTTCCAGAAGCTGCAGGGCAAGGAGCTCTCCTACAACAACATCCTCGACATCACCGCAGCCTCGGAGCTGATCGAGGACTTCTCGGATCCGACAGTGGCGATTCTCAAGCACACCAACCCGTGCGGAGTCGCCAGCGACGCGGACCTCCGCGAAGCGTGGGACAAGGCTTTCGCCACGGACAAGCAGGCGCCCTTTGGCGGGATCATCATCTGCAACCGCCCGATCACGGAAGCGCTGGCGAAGGCGATTTCCGAGATTTTCAGCGAGGTGATCATCGCGCCGGATTTCGAGCCTGAGGCGCGCGCTGTGCTCCAGAAGAAGAAGAACCTGCGCCTCATGCGCAGACTCGCAGTGCCGCGCGCGCAGGATGGCTCGCTGATCCGCTCCGTGGCGGGCGGGGTGCTGGTCCAGAGCGTGGACCTCGAACCGGAGATCGATTGGGAGACGCGCGTGGTTACCGAGCGACGGCCGACGGCGGCGGAGCTGCAGGCGATGCTTTTCGCATGGCGCGTGGTCAAGCATGTGAAGAGCAACGCCATCGTCTACACGGGCAAGGACCGCACGCTCGGCGTGGGCGCGGGCCAGATGTCGCGGGTGGATGCTTCCCGGATCGCGATCTGGAAGGCAGCCGACGCGGGCCTTTCGCTCAAGGGCAGCGCAGTGGGCAGCGATGCCTTCTTCCCGTTTCCGGACGGGCTGCTGGCGGCGGCGGATGCGGGGGCGACGTGTGCGATCCAGCCAGGCGGCTCGGTGAAGGACGCGGAGGTCATCGCCGCAGCGAACGAGCGGAACATGGCGATGATCTGCACGGGCGTGCGCCACTTCAAACATTAGGAACACGAGGCTTCAGAATTCAGGGCCATGAGCATGAAGCTTGGAGTCAACATCGACCACGTCGCCACGCTGCGGCAGGCCCGGTACGCCGGGTCGCTGGGCTCACACAACTGCGAGCCCGATCTGTGCACGGCGGCGGAGGTGTGCGAACAGGCCGGCGCGCACGGGATCACCATCCACCTGCGTGCGGACAGGCGGCACATTCAGGACGCCGACCTCGCCGCGCTGCGGCCGCGGATCACGACGAAGCTGAACTTGGAGATGGGCAACACGCCGGAGATCCTCGCGATCGCCCTTGCGACGCGGCCTGCGGAGGTGTGCATCGTCCCGGAGAACCGTGCGGAGATCACCACCGAAGGGGGGCTCGACGCGGCCGGCCAGAGCGAAGCGCTTGCGCCAACCATCGCTCGCCTGCAGGAGGCTGGGATCCGTGTGAGCCTCTTTATCGAACCCGCTACGGTGCAGGTCGAGGCCGCGCGAAAACTCGGGGCCGATATGGTGGAATTGCACACAGGCGCTTTTGCGAACGCCTGCGGGGATGAGCAACGCGCTGAGTTGGAACGGCTAATTGCGGCAGCGACACTGGCTCACGGGCTCGGTCTGCAGGTGAATGCCGGGCATGGGATCAATTACGAGAACATCGCGCTGCTGCACGCAGTGCCGCATCTTGCGGAGTTGAACATCGGACACTCGATCGTCGCGCGCTCCGTGTTCGTTGGGATGGCGGCCGCGGTGGCGGAGATGCTGGAGGCGATGCGCCGGGATCCGAGATGAAGATCCTCGGCCTCGGGACCGACATCGTGGAGTGCGCGCGGATCGAGGCCGCCATCGCGCGCCAGGGCGAGGCATTTGTGAGGCGGGTATTCACGGACGCCGAAGCGCTTTACTGCGCACGAATGAAGAATCCGATGCCGCACTACGCGGCACGGTTTGCGGCGAAGGAGGCGGTCTCGAAGGCCTTTGGCACCGGAATTGGGGCCGTGCGGTTGCTGGAGGTGGAGGTGGTGCGGGAGGAAAGCGGGCGGCCGTTGGTGGCGCTCCATGGGGACACCGCGGCCCTCGCCAAGACCATGGGGATTACCGAGGTGCAGCTCAGCCTCAGCCACACGGAGCAGTATGCGGTGGCCACAGCCATCGCCGTGGGCCGCGCAGATTAGAGGGCGAAACCGCGGTTCGCGCGCCCCCACGCACGGCTGGGGGCCCCTCTGGTCGGAAGCCCCGGAGCAGCGCTGTCCACGCGGCAGGCACGGGCTTTTAGCGGGTCCATGCCAGGGGTTCCGCTCCATGCGCGCCGCGGTTCCCACGCTTGTTTACCCAGCGCCGCTAGGCTTGTCTGAGTCTCACATGAAGCGCGGAACATTTCTCTGGCTCCTGCTCGCCCCAAGTTTGTGGGCGGCGACGCCGGAGAACTGCTCGGCTTTGCTGGAGGGCGTGCGCGAAGGTCACGGAATCCCCGCACTCGCAGCCGCGGTGGTGGACGAGGACGTGACCGTGGCAATCGGCGCGGCAGGTCAGCGCAACGCGCTCACTCCGGTGCTGGTGACCATCGATGACCACTGGCAGATCGCTTCCTGCACCAAGTCCATGACCGCGTCTGTGGCCGCGATGCTCGTGGAGGAGAAGCTGCTGCGCTGGAATTCCACCGTGGGCGAGGTGATCGGCTCCCTCGATGGCCGGCTGGACAGCGACTGGAGCCCGGTCACATTGGAGCAGCTTTTTCACCATCTCGGCGGGGCCCCGGAACGTCCGCCGTCCGCACTTTGGAAGGCGGCTCTCGCGCAGCATGGCACGGCAGTGGACCAGCGCTGGTCCTTCGTCCGGGGGCTGCTTTCGCGCAATCCCGCGGTCCCGCCAGGCAGTCGGTGGATCTACTCCGACTCGGGCTACGCGATCGCCGGCGCCATGATGGAGCGGGCCGCCGGGCGCAGTTGGGAGGAGCTGATGCGCAACAAGCTCTTCAAGCCGCTCGGCATGAGCCATGCAGGCTTTGGCCCATCGTCCTCGCCCAACCAACTCGACCAGCCGTGGGGCCACCACCACTCCCAGGCAGGCTACCGTCCGGTCCCGCCCGGACCGGATGCCGACAATCCCCCGGCTATCGCGCCCGCGGCCGCGGTCCACTGCAGCATGAGCGATCTCGCCCGCTATGCGGCATGGCATCTGGCCGGCGAACACGGAAAATGCCGGCTCCTGACAGAAGCCTCCTTTCACAAGCTGCACACTTCTGCGCCCGGCGAGGACTACGCGATGGGCTGGGCCGTCACGAAGCGGAAATGGGCCGGGGGCACGGCGCTCATGCACAGCGGCGACAATGACACATTCTACGCGGAGCTCTGGCTGGGTGTGGGGGAGAACACGGCCTTCATGGCCGCCGCCAATGCCTCGAACCCCGAGGCGCACGCGGCCTGCCACGAAGCGATCCGGAAACTCATCAACGCCTACTGACGAGGCGCCGCAGCCAGCGCCATGCGGCTCAGACCGTCGTCCGCAAAGGTTCGAAGCCGAGGTCGAAGAGGTTTGCGGCGTTCTCCACCATGCTGGGAATGGTTCCGAGGAAAGTCTCCCAGTGCTGGCTGTTCTCGTACTTCGTGTCGCACTGGAGCACCATGCAACACGGCGGTGCACCGGTGCTGTCCAGCGTCACCTTGATCTCCTCCGCCCAGTCGTTGACGCGCACGTAGCCGAGTCCGGCCGCACGGGCGATCAACGGGCTGTAGGAAAACCGCTGCATGTACGCGTCCCGCTCGTCATCCGATGGGAACCGCCCCAGCACCCCCACTTGCAGGGCTGTGATGCTCTTCGGATCCATCCGCAGGATGAGGTAGAGCTTGTGGATGAGCTGCAGGATCAGGGTGCGGTCCGTCACCGTCCGGGCGTTGCGGACACCGAATTTCACGCGGTCGGCGGTCCGGACCAGCCAACCGTTTTCACCGAAGAACTGCGCGTTGAGCTCGTAGTTGTAGAGGTCGTCGGTCCGCCGCAAGCGGATCTGATCCGGGCGGAGGCTGAGACCGTCCGTCGCATCACACACCTTGGATCCGAACTCCTCGATGGCGGCCTGGGTGAACCCGAGCGGCTTCGGAAAGAGAATCTCCACTGCGACCCCGAGATTTTCGATCGGGACGATTTCCATGTTTTCCATCGGCAGGGGTGGTTGGGGGTACTGATTAAATGTGGATGGCCACGCCGTACGCCTGAGCCACCGCCTCATGGACAGCTTCGCTCAGCGTGGGATGCGCGTGGATGGTGGCTTCGATCTCCTCGTGGGTGGCTTCCAAGGTGATCGCGAGTCCCAGCTCGGCGATCATCTCCGTGGCTTCCGGCCCGATGATGTGGGCGCCGAGAACCTCGCCGTGCGGCTCGCCGAGGATCAGTTTTACAAAACCTTCCACCTCGCCGACCGCACGCGCCTTGCCGCTGGCCATGAAGGGGAACTTGCCCACCTTGAACTTGAGCCCCTTCTCCTTGGCGGCGCGTTCGGTGAGGCCAACGCTGGCCACCTGCGGATGGCAGTAGGTGCAGCCCGGGAAGATGGAAACCTTCTTGGGCTTGTGCGCTGTGAACATCCCTTCGACGGCCTGAACGGCCTCGTAGCTGGCAACATGAGCGAGCCACGGCGGCCCGATGATGTCGCCCGCCGCATGAATTCCGGGCACGTTGGTCTCGTAACGGTCGTTCGTCTTGAGATAGCCGCGGTCCGTGAGATCGAGCTTCAGCGTGCCTCCGGGAAGGAGCGGCTGGACGCCGATTGCCACCAGGCAGACCTCCGCCTCGATCACCTGCTCGACACCCTTGGCATCCGCCACGGTGATCTTCACACCACCGGGCACCACCTCAGTCTTGGTGGTCTTGGTGGAAGTCAGCAAACGGATGCCCTGCTTGATGAACGCCTTCTCCAGCGTCTGCGAGACCTCGGTGTCCTCGACAGGCAGGATGTTCGGCATCATTTCCACCACGGTCACCTTTGTGCCGAAGGCATTGTAGAAGTAGGCGAACTCGATGCCGATCGCCCCGGCGCCGATGACCACAAGGCTCTTGGGCTGCTTCTCGAGCACCATTGCTTCGCGGCTGCTGATCACCGAGGTGCCGTTGAATGGGAAGCCCGGCATCGGCCGCGAGACGACCCCGGTGGCGAGGAGCATCTTGGGCGCCGTGTGGATCTCCTCCTTGCCGTCCGCACCCTTCACCTTCACCGTGCCTGCGCGGTCGAGGGTGGCCTCGCCCCGGATGTAATCGACCTTGTTCTTCTTGAAGAGAAACTCGATGCCCGCGGCGTTCTTGTCGGACACATCACGCGAACGGCTGATGATCTTGCTCCAGTCGTAGCTGAGATTGTCGAACTGGAAACCGAACTCGGCCGCGCGGTGGGCCATCAGGTGATAAAGCTCCGCGTTGCGCAGCAGGCTCTTGGTCGGAATGCATCCCCAGTTCAGGCACGTGCCCCCGGCGCGTTCCTTCTCCACGCAAGCCACCTTCTTGCCAAGCTGCGCCGCCTTGATCGCGCCCACGTAACCCGCCGGACCGCCGCCAACAACAATAAGGTCGTAGTTCATAAAAGCCCCCAAGGATGCTGGGGCCCCCGCCGTAGCGTCAAACAAAACGGGCGGCGTTTTTTCCCCGGCGAAATCCTGTTCACCGCCCCGGACCAGCGGCCAGCGCGGTCCCAACAGGAAAGAGGGGCGCAGGAGCGACCGGTGGGGATGCCGCCGCCCGCTCACGCTGGTAGAGGTGCCCGACGAGAAGGGCCGCGAGCCATGCAACGCTGGCCGGCAGGTGGCTTCCCCCGAAAAGGGACATCCCGGTGAAGATGAGGAGCAGCATCCGGCAGCAGCCCGCCAACGCATGCCCCGGATCGTCCCCGGGCAACTCCCTCCGGCACGCGGAGAGGAACCGCTCCAAGGCAACGAGCGCAAGGGCGTAGAGGCCGAGGCCGACGAGGCCGTGGACGACGAGAAGATCGGTGAGGAGGTTGTGCGTTGCGCCGCGGCGGATGGCTGTGTCCATGCCGTTGTGGAAGGCGTCCGCGCGCGCGAGCCGTTCGTCGGCCTCGGTCCATGCGAACGTGCCGCGTCCGAACCAGAGCGTACGCCGATCGCTGCGCCATTCACCCAGCGCGCGCTGGAATACCTCCCAGCGCCACTGGGAGGAACTGTCGATATCGGCGCGTGCGTCGGGTCGGTCTGTGAACACAAGGAGCGCGAGCGAGCGCTGGACGGTCCATGGGAGTCGGTTGAGTTGTTCCGGCACGGCGTTGACTGCGGCGGTCAGGAGCGCGAGTGCGGCGACCGTGCAAGCGGCCAGCGCGTAACGACGACGCTGCAGGCTCGTGAAGACCAGCAGCCCAAAACTCATCAGGATCGTCGCTCTCCCTCCGCTCAACGCAGCCCCCGCGAGGCTCAACGCAACTACCGCTCGGAAAAGCAGCGTGGTTCCCCGCGCATGCCGCCGGATCCATTCCGAACCAAGAAACCCCATGCCCAGAACGAGACCCAGCAGGGGCACATGCCGGAGCGCGTAGGAATTCGGCGCAGCTTCCAGCACCGGGATCAAGAAGCTGACGGGAACGCCGCTATCGTTCAGCAAAAGGCCGGATCCGCCCGAAAACTCATAAAGGCGTGCGGCGATGTTGAAGAGGAGGGCGCCCAGAAGCACCACTCCAAGAACGGAGGGGAAGGTGCGCCGGGCCAGAACCGTGCGAGGGAACTGCAGTAGGACCCAGAGGGTTGTAAAAGCGGCCCCTGCGGCGGCAACCGATCGGGCGAAATGTTTCGGCGAGTACTCGGCGGCATGGAACGGCGAGAGGTGGTTGAAGGCGAAGTGTCCGAGCAGGTACAGCAGGTAACCGAGCAGCGCTGCTTTCAACGCCCGGTACGCGCCCCGTCGGCAGATCGCCGGCACCGCAGAAGGGGCTTTGCGCCAGGAGACGAGCAGGGCGACTCCTCCGCAGAACGCCATCGCAGTCTCCGTGGAGGAAACCTTGAAGCCAAAGCCCAGCAACCACAGGTCGAACATGCAGATGGCAAACCCAATGGCCCAAGTCCATCGCAGGCCGAAGAGCAGGTAAACGACTCCTCCGATTGCAAAGGCCGCGAGCTTCAGCCTGCCGAAATCGCCCGTACCGATGAGACTCGCGAGAAAGACGGCAAGCGCCACCCACGCCACGACCACCAAGACGACCATCAGCGAGGCGGGGGTCCGCGAGGGCGCGGGCGCGGAGTTCTCCTTTCTGGCAGCACCACCGTGCATCGAATCGGGATTCGTGGTGCTCACGGTGCGGCCTTCCTCCAGCGGCCCGTTGGCCGCTCAACCCGCTGCGCGACCCGCTTTCCGGGGCTCCCGAGGGTGTA
The DNA here is from genome assembly GCA_945861435.1 of Chthoniobacter flavus. GTDB lineage: Bacteria > Verrucomicrobiota > Verrucomicrobiia > Chthoniobacterales > Chthoniobacteraceae > CAIURC01. The sequence goes on from CAMAUX010000019.1 coordinate 20,229, forward strand.
AAGGGAGAAGCTGAACGGGGGCTGACGGTAGCAACCCGCCCACATCCTGCGCAGCCGGTGCGCCAGCATCCACAGCGGTCGGCCGAGGCGCAGGATTCCGGACGCCTGCCTGCTCAACCGTGCGCGTTCCGCAACCGCCTCGGGCTGCCCGGAGAGATTGGCGCCCGTGTCGGTAAAGACCGAGGTGAACTGAGGCAGCCGGCCGATGCGAGCTCCCGAGGCCAGCACGCGGAGCATCCACTCCGCATCGCCGACGACCCGCCACCGCGGATCGAATCGGAGGGCGCGATTTTCCAAAAGGCTCCGACGGAAGAACGTGGCGCAGCTGAGCAAGCCGAGATGACAGACGGCGGTGTGCGCCCGGGTGGGCGGCAGCATTTTTCGGTGAAACCGGTAGCGTCCCCCGTGGTCCACCACCACGGCGTCCGCGACAATCATGTCGAGTTCGGGTCGCGCCGCGAAGAGGGTCTGCACAGAGGCAAGCGCGCCCGGCAGCAGCTGCTCATCCGCATTGAGCCAGCAGAGGATTGCACCCCGGGCACGCTCGAAGCCGCGGTTGAGGGCGTCGTACATACCGTCGTCGGCCGTTGAGCGGACATCAGCCCGGGTGTGCTCCCGAAGCCATTCCACCGTGCCATCGTCCGACCCTCCATCCTCGATCAGATGCTCGCAGGTGACGCCCTCCTGATCGCCGACCGATGCCGCGCAAAGCCTGATCCATGGCTGGCCGCGGAGGCACGGGGTGACGACCGAGCACTGGGGGGGGCCGTCCGGTACATGGGACGCCCGGAACGGGATGCGTGAATGGGGCACTGTCATCGGCACGAGCCTGCGAGGAGCCCACCCTAGCACGCGAGGGGGGGCGATCAAGCGGCCCGGCCCGGGGGGGCCTGAGAAGAGCTTGCCGACGACACCCTGCAAAAGGAGACTAGGGGTCCACCCTTAGCAGCCCATGGTTTCCGACACATCCGCCACCCCTTCCCGTGGACCGCTCGCGGTTCCGGTGGCGTTTTTCGTGTGTAACCGCGTGGAACACACCATGCGGGTGCTTGGGAAAATCCGCCAGGTGCGTCCGCTGCATCTGCTGCTGGTGGCCGATGGCCCGAAGCCAGACGACCCGGCGGACTTCGAAGCCTGCAAGGCCGTGCGTCATCTTCTGCAGGAGATGATCGACTGGCCATGCGAGGTGCAGATCGACTTTGCCGAGGCGAGCCTCGGCAAGGCACGCCGGATGGCGAGCGGGCTGAACTGGGTTTTCACCCAGGTGACCTCGGCCATCATCCTCGAGGATGACGCGCTTCCGAGCGAATCGTTCTTCTTCTTCTGCGAGGAGATGCTCGAGCGTTACCGCGATCAGGAGCAGGTCCTGGCGGTGGGCGGCAGCCACCGGAGACATTCCATGCCATCCGGAGATGCGAGCTACTTCTTCTCGCATTCCATCCCCGCAACGGGATGGGCCACGTGGCGCCGCGCATGGAAACATTACGACTTCTCCCTCGCCGCATGGCCACAGCTGCGCGCGGAAGGGTTGCTGACGCGGGTGTTTCCGGATGCCGCCGTCCGCGTCTTCTGGGAGGAGCAGATCGATCAGGTGTTCCGAGGCGAATCGGAGCGGTGGGATTGTCAGTGGTGCGTGGCATGCTGGAACCTCAGCGGGCTCTCGATCCTGCCGGCTCGCAACCTTGTGGGCACACTCCTCGGTCACGAAAACAGCGAGCCAAGCTTCACGGAACTCGTCCTCCCGGGTCTGCCGGCGGAGGAGCTTGCGTTCCCGCTCGTGCATCCCAAGACGATCACTCGCGATGATGCCGGCGATGCCGAACTCGAGCAGGCACTGCTCTCTGTGGAGCCGCCCCCCGGCCCTCTCGAGCGACTGCTGGAAAGGCTCAGCGAGTGGAGGAAGGCGCCGCCCGATAGCCGCCGATTCCGGCTGGGCCTCAATCTGCGACTTTTTACGATCGGTGCGGAATGGCGCGACAAGGTGTGGCTTCTCAAACCCAGCATCCGTTACCATCTCGCCAAGATCGGCTTCGACCTGCCGTGGACCGCGCAGGCGCGGGCAGTCGAACTCGACCTCGAAGGCGGCGGCGTCCGGATCCAGTGCCGCGATGAATTGTGCGACTCGCTGACGCTTGCGGAGGTTTTTGGGGAGGACCAGTACGCGTGGACTGCCGCCATGGGTCCGCTGGACCACGTTCTCGACCTCGGTGCCGGCATCGGTGCCTTCACCCTCTACATTCACCACCTCCACCCTGCGGCCGCTTGCACCTGCATCGAGCCGGACCCGCGTAATCTCGAGCTCCTCCGGCTCAATCTCGAGCCGCACCCCGCCGACACGGTGGTTCCCGCAGCAGTCACGGGCGATGGCAACTCGCCAATGGTGTCCCTCTACATTTCCCCAAGCCGCTCCAGCCACAGCATCGTCCCCCAGAGCCACGAGACCCGCCAAGTCCCAGTGGCTGCGCGCAGTCTTTCCAGCGTGCTCAGCGCCTTCACGGACCACGCAGTGGATCTGGTCAAAATCGACATCGAGGGCGCGGAAGCCGTGGTGCTCGCAGGCACCCAGCCCCACCTGCTCTGCAAGGTCCGCAATTTTCTCATCGCTTACCGCTCGCCTGAGGTCCGGGCGGAACTGCGGCGCATCTTCCGGTGGGACTTTGAAGTGCAAATGGAACGCACCCTGCCGGGTCGCGGCGGCCTCGTGCACTTCCGCCGCAGCAAACGCTCCGAGCCTGCCTGAGATCCGCGGCTCACTCTGAGCCGCAACGCACTGCCAGCGCCCGATGGATCCCATCGGCAACGATCTCCGGCGGGATTTCCGTGATGCAGCGAGGCGTCTCAAACGGACACCGCCAGTTGCACCCGGCGCATTCCACAGACCGCGTGAGCCACACCTGCCGCGCGGAACGCGACCATGGTGCGAACTGTCCTGGATGCCCGCCTCCCAGCACCGCCACCATGGGCCGATCCAGTGCCGCCGCAATATGCGCCGAAGCGCTGTCCGCCGTGAGCACCATGCGCGCACGACGGATCATCTGCACCATCTCCGCAAACCCCCGCGCACTCAGGATCTCGACCAGAAGGCCCTCCATGTGGAGCGACCCTGCGATGTCGCGCAGCGCCCCTCGTTGGACCGGAAGTCCGCACAAGAACACCCGACGCACGCCCGACGCATGGAGCGCAGCGATACCGGCACGCACGAGCGGCGACGGCATATTCCGGAGACTCTCTGACCCGTGGCCCGCGAGGGGCGCAACCAACGCAAATGCATCGCCGTCAGCACGCGCGGTGCCGCACACACCGACGGCGGCGAGAACAGGCAGCACCGAGCCCATCGGAATCGACCGGCCCATCACCTGCTCCGCGAGGTCGCGGTGGCGCATCAACTCGCCACAGAACTGCATGCCATGGTCTCCCGCTGGGATATCGCGGGACAGTGGGCTGGAAAGTCCGTCCCCCGGGAGGGCCAGCAGACAGGACGTTCGGATGAAACGCAGCGCGAGTTCATCTCGGATCCTCCGTTGGTGCCGTAGACAGACCACGCGGTCGGCGAAAATCCCCCGCAGACATGCCCACTGACGCAGCACCGCAAGCAGCGTCGCGAGAGATCCACACCGCCCCGGATCGGGAAGCACCACGCGCCGCAGTCCGGGAAATTCCACCGCCGCAATCCCTGCGCCCGAGGGATGGCAGACGAGGAGCGCCTCGTGTTCCGGCACCTCCGCAAGGAGCAGGCGGATGGTGGAAACCGCGAGAATGAAGTCCCCCATCCGATCGCATTTCACGATGCAAAGGCGCACTCGCATATGCGGCCGCCGCGTGCAAAGCAGCCCCAGCATCCATCCGAGAAACCGAACAGCAAAGCCACGCAGTCCGTCAGCAGAAGCTTTGCTCATACGGCGGAGGGAGGGCTGCGGAGAACCGCCTGTTCCCGGGCGAAAAATTCCTGCGCATGGGAAGCCATGACCGAGGGGAAGACGGTGAGATCCAAGTAGAATGAGGGGTTGCCGTGGCTCCATGCGCCGAACATTTCCCGCAGATTGTCCTTCGCGATCTGCAAAGATGCTCGGAGAGGACCCGTATGGTCATACGCTAGCGCGGGGCCGTACCCAAGGTCTTGAAGGAACGGCATCAGAGCCCACGGATCGGATCCAGCACCGGCCAGAAGGGTCGGATCGAACTCAAAGTGCAAGACCGGCGAGGCGCGTCGGAGCAGGGTTTCCGCCCCACGCAGCACTTCGAAGTCAAAGCCGTCAGTATCGGTTTTCAAAAGCTGCGCATGCTGAAACGCAGGATGCCCCTCAAGCACCGAGTCCAGAGTGACCGTCTCTCCGGACGGGCCGCTTGGGTTTTGGCGGAAGCGGCTGGAACCCGAAACGCGCTCAAGGCAGCCATGCAGGGTTCGGGACTCGGCGGCGAGGAGTGCTCGGACGCGGGACACTCTGGGAAGATCCGCCGTGTTTTGCTCCAGCAGACGAAAGTACAGGGGATCGGCTTCGGCACAGAGGATGGGACAGTCCACCGCGTTGCGGATAAGAAGGGCCGAGTCGCCAATGTTGGCGCCGATATCGATGGCGCAAAAGTCTGCACGGGATTCCGCAAGAAACGCCGCGATACGCGCCACTGCCGTCGAGTACAGGGGATGGTTCTGCCAGATAAATGGAAGGTCGTGGCCCAGCGGGATTGCGCAGGGGAACCTGCCGATCTGCCAAGCCATGCGTGGATTCCATGCGCGGGAAATCAGGGACCGCATGCGCCACACAAGACTCCGCAGGGGCTTGGGCATCCGTCCCGGGCTGGTGAGGGATAAAAGCCTGTGGATGGAGGGAGCGCCCATTCAGCTTTTGGGAATCGGGTTTGCGGACTTCACGCCACCGTCTGATCCCATGCGGCGCAGGGCGCGGGCGGCCTCCAGATAAGTGAGCGGCAAGGCAACGGGCACATAGGTGGCGAGGAGCGCCGCCGGCACGCCCGCCGCGCCCCAGCGTGCAACGAACGTCGGGATCAATGCGACCCCAAGGATTGCGCACACAACCCCGTAGGTAGCCTGCCCGGTGAGTCTGCCCAAGGCATTCAAGAGCATGGCCGTGGGAGCGCCGAGAATGGTCGCGAACGTCCACGCAGCCATCCACCACAGCAGGGCTGCCGATGGGGCCGCCCCCGGGTCGTGGGTCCACAATTGCACGGCCTTCCCGCCCGCAATGCCGAAGAGCAGGCAGGGCAGGAGAAACGCGGCGCTGTAAAAAATGGAGATACGGAACGTGGCCCGCACCCACGCATAGTCGCCTGCGCCGGCTGCCTCCGCATAGGCCGGCCATGCGGGCAGCACGAGCATCGCGTGCAATTGGCTGACGGACGCGCCCAAGCGCTGCGCAAGGTTGAAGGGCGTGACTGCGAGTGGCCCCAGCAGGGCGGAGAGCATCACCGCCGGCGCTGCACCAAGGAGGGCAGCTCCCGCTTGGGGCGGCATAAAAAGAACGCTTTCCCGAAGAAGCGCCGGCGCACGCGTCCAGGCCCGCGCATCCGGCCAGCGCAAGCCCCAGCCCAGACGTCGCAGCATCCAAGCCAGAAGCACTCCGTTCATCAGCAGGCCCGGCAACAACGAGAGCGCCAGAAATTCCGGAAGAGCAAGGTGCAGGACCATCCCAAGCGCAGCAGCGCCCACGGAGCAGAGGCCCGTGAACGCGATGGCAACCCATGAAAGCCAGCCCTGCTGCAATGCGACCGCGAGCCGGTGCCCGGCACTGAGGGGAAGGGAGACGCAGAAGGCCGCGAGCACCACCACAAGGCAGCGCCCGGAAGCCGCGCACACCGCAGGATCCCGGACATGAAAGAAGGTGGCGGCATCGACATGTGGAAGCATCAGCAGGCCCGCGCCAAGCAGCACCAGCGCAACCAGCGTGAGCATCGCAAAAGCGCATCGAACGATGTCCTGCGCGGCAACCCCATCGCCTCTGCCGTGGGCCGCAGAGACTTGGTTCTGCATTCCATGACTGAGCCCCAGATCAAGGAACTGCAGAAGGGCAGCAGTTCCGGAGAGAGTCATCCAGAAGCCAAACGCTTCTGCGCCAAGATAACGGAGCGCGAGCGCCACCTGGGCGAGCATGCACGCAAGTCCCACCGCGCGCGCTGCGGCCGCAGCAGAAGCTGAGCGGGCAAGGAGCCGCCACCGACGCACGCCCTGCTGGTCCGTGGGGGCGCGTTCAAACATGCGGCGGGATCCCTTGCGGAGTGGCGCTCCCGCCAGGGACGTGGCGCTTAGCGGGTCACACCGAACTCGGCGCGCCGATTTTTGTCCCACGCGCCTTCGTTGGATGCAGAATCCACGGGCATCTCCGCGCCGAAGCTGACGGTCTGCAGCTTGCTCGCGTCGCCACCCGCCCGAATGACGGCTTCGCGCACTGCTTGGGCACGCTTCTCACCAAGGCCGCGGTTATACTCGGGTGTGCCGCGCTCATCGGTGAAGCCTGCGACGATGACACTGGTGCCGCCACGCAGAAACTGAGCCACCTGCTGCACCTTGGGCTGCTCCGTCGGAGCCACCGTATAGCTATCGAAACCGAAATGGATCGGGGCAAACTTGTTGCGGTCCACGTTGCTGCTCATAAAAGACACGCCTTCCTCGCGGTCTGGCAACGGGCTCCCTGAGATAAGGTCGCTGTCTGCGCCGCCAGCGGACGTCTTCTTCTTCCGCGCTGAGCTGCAGCCAGTGGACGCAAATGCGAGCGCAATCAGGAGGCCGAAGGTGAACAGGAAACGGATTTTCATAAGTTGGATGGGTGGGAGAAACACGTTGGCGGGGTGGTCAGCGCGACCACGTCGGCTCGGTGACAGATCCGAGCCCGGAAATCAGAGTTGTCCTCTGGCCGGACTGTGCGTCCAGCAAAATCAACGCCCCGGCTTGGGCGAAGACCAGATGGCGGGAGTTGGCACCCCACGACGGGCTCTGGCCCTCCGCAACGATGCGCGTCTGGCCCGTCGCTAGCTCGAGCACCGCCACGGCGAATGCGCCGCCCTGCCGCACGTTGAACGCCACCTTCTTGCCGTCGGGCGACCAGTCGGGTTCCGTGTTGTAGCCATGCCCCGTCGCGATCAGCCGTCCGGTGCCGCCGATGGCGGGAATGCGATAGAGCTGGGGAGTGCCACGGTCATCGTTGACATAAATGATCTCGTCTCCGTCTGGCGACCACGTGGGAGCGGACTCCACGCCACGCGTATGCGTGAGCCGACGGGGGTTGCCACCGTTCGCCGATGTCACGTAGAGCTCCGGATTCCCATCCTTGCTCAGGGTCACCGCAAGCCGGCTCCCGTTGGGAGAATACGACGCACCCGTGTTGGTGCCGGGGAACTTGATGATGCGGCTGCGCGATCCGCTCGAGAGATCGACCTGATAGACGTCCGCATAGCCGCTCTTGTAGCCGGTGTACACCAGCGCGCGGCCGTCCGGGCGGAGATGCGGCCCCACGCTGATGCTGTTGTCCCGCGTGAGCTGCACGAGGCCCGCCCCGTCCGAATCCACGGTGTAGATCTCCTTGCTGCCGGTCTTGTTTGCCACAAACGCGATCTTTCCCCCAGCGATGCCGGGTGCCCCGGTGAGGGTCTGGATGATGTCGTCGGCCAAGAGGTGAGCCTGCTGACGCGGTGTCCCGTTCTTGGTGGTGTTCAGCACCACATTGCCTCCGCGGTCGGCGACTTTCCCCGCCAGGGAAGGACCGGTGCTGACTGCACGCACCACATAGGCCGCGCTGTCGGCTGGCACGAACTTGAAGTAACCCGACATGGTCAGGTCGTTCTGCAGTGTCTTGGCCACCTCTCCCGACACGCCTTCGAGCGCGATGGTGAGCCTGTCACTTTTCGAAATCGTGATCGTCGGCGCCTCCACCGCACGCGCCGTCGGCAGAGCAAACGCAAACAAAACCGGGAGCAAAACAAGGAGTCGCTTCATTGGGGCGTGGAGTCTAACAGACCTCCGGGGCTTTCCAAGCCGCCAGTGCAGGCCCGCACCCCGAAAATCCCTCCCAACACCCGCCCCGATCACACAGCAGCGGAACCTTGCAAGCCCCCGGAGCCGAGCGATGGCCACCAACGGCGGGGTTCTTCGGAAACCCCCGAGGCTGCGGAGCTGCCGGTCAGCGGGCAAGCGCCTCAGCGATAATCCGGTCGGTCGTGACGCCCTCCGCCTCTCCCTCGAAGTTCAGGATGATGCGGTGCCGGAGCGCGGCGGTTGCGGCCTTGTCGATGTCGGCTTGGGCGACATGGAACCGGCCGTCTAGCAAAGCATAGATCTTCGCCGCGAGGATCAGCGCCTGAGCACCGCGAGGGCTTCCCCCGTAGCGAACGAAACGCTTGGCGAGCGGCACAGCGGCCTCCGTGTCGGGGTGCGTCGCGAGGAGCAACTGCACGGCCCGCTGCTGGACCTCGCGGGCCACCGGCACCTGCCGCACCACCTCGCGCAGGAGTCGCATTTCCGCAGGATCCTGGAGCACACGGCTGATCTGGGGCTGTTCCGATGTCGTGGTGCGGTCGAGGATCGTGTGGAGGTCGGAGGCGGACGGGAACTCCACCTTGAGCTTGAAGAAGAAGCGGTCCAGCTGCGCCTCGGGAAGCGGGTAGGTGCCTTCCATCTCGAGGGGGTTCTGCGTGGCGAGCACGAGGAAAGGCTCGCCGAGCGGATGCGCCGTGCCACCGACAGTGACATGCCGCTCCTGCATCGCCTCCAGCAGCGCGCTCTGCGTCTTCGGCGTGGCGCGGTTGATTTCGTCCGCGAGCACGATGTTGGCAAACACCGGCCCCCGCTGGAACCGGAAGGACTTCCGGCCCGTCTCGTCCTCAACGATGAGGTTCGTGCCGATGATGTCAGCCGGCATCAGGTCCGGCGTGAATTGAATCCGCGCGAAGCTCAAGTTCACGGCATCGGCGAGGGTCCGGACGAGCATGGTCTTACCGAGGCCGGGGACGCCCTCGAGCAGAACGTGGCCACCCGCAAAAAACGCCACCAGCACGCTCTCCAGCAACGTGCCCTGACCGACCATCATCTTCTCGAGTTCGGTGTGGATGCGGCGGAATCCGTCGCGAAACTGAGTGGCGTGGACTTTGGGATCGTTCATGGTTTCTGGGAAAACGGGGTCAGACGGTGGATCGCTTGCGGGCGGAGCCCTTACCGGGGCGGGCGAATGGCTTCAAAATAACGCTGGATGAAAAACCGCGAACCGAGCGGCACAGCCTCCTGCAGGACCGCTTCGCGCGCCTCTGGTGCGAGCGCGTCGTAGAGCTCGCGATAACGGCGCTGCGCCTTGGACTGATCCCCGGCGGCCGGCGCGTAGACGGAAAGCGACTCGCCTTCTCCAAGGCGCCCCTTGAGCGCGATATCCGCCCCCTTTTCCCCCTCGCCTTCCGGCCGCTCGCCAAAGGGAGTGGGGGTTGTGCCGGTGTCGCGTTCGCTGCCGGGCTGGCCGGTGGGACGGCCCGCGTCGCCCTGCGGGCCCTGCCCCTGTCCGGGCCGCTTGCCAAAGTCCTCCATCGCCACCGAGCCCCCGCCAGAAGGGTCTCCGGGTTTCTGCTGCGGAGATTGAGACGGTTGGCCGTACTTGAGGCTTTGCAGCGCCGCGAGCATCTCCTGCAGCGTTGCCTGCCGACCCGGCCGGCCTTGCGCTTTGGCCCCCTGCCCAGTCTGGCCGTTCATCTGTTGCAGCATCTGGGCGAGTTTTTGCATGGCCCCCTTTCCTCCGTCCTTCCGCAGCTCATCCATCATTTGCTCGAGCGCCTGCGAATGCTGACGCTGCTCCGCGAGGTGCTGCAGAGCCTCTTGAAGACGTTTTTCCGCCTCAGCCGCGGAAGGTGCGTCCTTCTTTGAAGCCTGTTCCAGAGCCTGTGCCGCGTCGCCGAGCCGCCCCTGCTCCAGCGCTTCGGCGGCCTCCTTGGTCGCAGGCTCCTTCGCGAGTTGCTGGGCCAGCGCCTTCAATTCCTCGGGCGATGCCGCAGAAGGCGTCTTCTGCAAGTCCTGCAGAACTTGTTCGAGACGCGAGAGCGCCCGCAGCGCGGCTTTGGCACCCTCCTCCCGGTCAGTGGCTTCAGCGCGGAGATCGCTGGCGGCCTGCCGGAGCTTCTCCGCAAGCGCCTTCAGCGCGGGGTCCTCCTGCTGCCCAGCCTTCTCACGGGCTTCCTCCGCGAGGCGTTCGAGCCGATCCGCGGTGGGGGCGACTTCCGCCTGCCCCGCCTCTTTCGCCGCACCCCTCCGCTCAGCCTCAGCCCCCGCATCCCACTGCAACAACGCCAGACTCAGCAAAGGCGCAATCATCCACAGGGCTTCGCGCGGGAGCCGCACCGGAAACCAGCGCACAGCATCCATGCTTTCGGCGAACGCCGCACATTCCCCAAGCGCAGCCGCAGCGAACGGTCCCCTCTCGCTTGTCCGGCCGATGGACAGGCCTGTGACAAATCGATCCCGGGAATCGGCCCGCCGATCCAACTCGGCAGCGGCCGCACCGAGAGCTGGGCGCCGCAAAAGGGCGAGGCACACCGCCGCGAACGCCGCCGCGCCGAATGCGATTCCGGCGTCGCGTAGATCCCACGGCAGCTCGCCGTGGAGAAAACGCCGCGCCGCACCCCATGCGAGCAAACCACCTGCGCCCAGCAGCGCGAGCCGTACCCAAACATTCAAAAATGCCTGCCACACCAGACGCCGACGCGCCACGCGAATCTGCCTCAGGAAAGGTTCAATCGGAGAGCTCATGCAGCGCGCAACCCACGTCACTCTATCTCCTGCCGGGTCACAGGCAATGCTTTGGGCCCCGCATTCACAGCCCCGCCCGGACGGTCACGGAAACGCCCGACAGGAAAGGCCCCCCTGACAGGGGGGGTTGCCGCGGAATGGCATCCGCGATAAGAGTGGCTTTTTAGGACCCTGAGGGTACTCGACGGCTCGGGGTCCCCCTCCGCACACCGAGCCGCTGTTCCGTTTCCCTGCAGAAAACTCTCCCTTCCTTTCACGCATGAAAATATCCCGCCACCCCCTGCGCGCGACGTTGCGCGCCGCACTCGCACTGAGCACCCTTATCCTCGCATTCTTGGGTCTGGGGCAGGTTACGGCGGCGGGGGCAGGGCCGGATGAAGGGGCGCAACTCGCAAACCAAGTGCGGGACGTGTTCAGCGCCAAGTGTCTGGACTGTCATGGCCCCGAGCTCAAACGCCCCAAGGGCAAATTCGGCTACGTGCTCGACCTCGGCCGGATGGCCGCCGACCCCAAGTTGGTCGTGCCTGGTAAACCAGAGGAATCAGAGATCTATCGCCTCATCCGCGACGACGAGATGCCGGGAGACGACGCCAAGGTTCCCCCGCTGACCCCCGCCGAAAAGGAATCCGTTCGCCGCTGGATCGCTGTCGGCGCACCGGCGGGTGCAAGCCCGGCGGTCGTGCAGATTTCCACGCGGCCAGATCGGCGGGCGGAGGCTGCCCCGCAACTCCCGTTCTGGAAAATGCTGCTGCGTTGGTTTGGTCGGTTCCACCCGGCTTCCACCCACATCCCGGTGGGTCTTCTTCTGGCGGCCGTGGTGGCGGAGATGTTGGTGTGGCTCTCGAAGCGTCCGTCGTGGATGGCCACGGTGAAATTCCTCGTGATCCTCGGCGCGCTGGGTGCCGTCAATACTGCCATCTTGGGCTGGTTCAATGCTGCCTTCTCCAGCTATGGCACCGGCTCCACCGCAGACATCCTCCTCTGGCATCGCTGGGTCGGAACCGTCACCGCCCTCTGGGCTCTGGTCTGCAGCGGGCTGCTCCTCACCAGCAACTGCGAGGAGGGCTCCGCTGAACGCACTCGGTTCCGCGCAGCCTTGTTCATCGGAGCCCTTCTCGTATCCGCCAGCGGCTTCCTCGGAAGCGCCCTCAACTACGGGCTCGATCATTACCGCTGGAATTGAGCGGGCTTGCGCCCGGGGCGGTTCCCGCGCATCGAAGGGGGCGACATGACCTCCCACCCCGAGTCCATCCTGCAGGGCGACCCTCTATCGGCAGCCGCTGAACAGGTTCACTTCGTCCCGAAGGACTTTTTCCAGCGCATCACGCCAGCCAGCCTTTTCCCCAAGGATCAACCCCTTGAGGTCGACCTCGGCTGCGGCGAGGGAGCATTCCTCACCGCCATGGCCGCGCGCCATCCGGAACGCAATTTTCTGGGCGTGGAACGGCTCGTCGGCCGTGTCCGCAATGTGTGCCGCATCGCAGCGCACCAGCGCCTCACCAATGTCCGCGTGATCCGCGTGGAGAACTCCTATCTCGTCGAACACCTTCTTCCCCCGGGCTCGGTAAACACCGCGTGGGTCCTCTTCCCGGACCCGTGGCCCAAGCGCTACCATCATCGCCGTCGGCTCGTTCAGGAACCGTTCCTCCGTCAGGTCTTCCAGATGCTGGCACCAGGCGGCGAGCTTTGCGTGAAGACCGACGACCAGCCCTACTTCCTCTGGATGGAAAATGCTTTCTCCCAGGTCCCGGAGTTCCAGCGCGTCGAGTGGCTGCCGGATCCCAACGAAGCCATCACAAACTTCGAGCGCCGCTTTCTTAACCAAGGCCTCCCGATCTACCGCGCTCGGTTGCGAAAGCCCTGATCACCCAGCTGGGCATCCACTTCCCACCCATCCTCGGCGAGCCGGACACCGACCGCTCCGGCGTCCTCCTGCAAAAACACCGCAACTCCGCGCGCCCGCAGTTCCTCGGCCAGCCGCGCATCAGCCGCTGCGCCGATTCCAAATCCTCGCCTTCCGATGACGACGGCCTTTGCGCGAACACGCGTGAGAAACGCGGCATCGTCCCCTGCATCGGAGCGGTGATGTCCCTTGGCAACGACATCCACCTGAAGTCCGGGCTCGTTCTCCGCCAGCCAACGCTCGGTGAGGAAACCGCTGTCGGACATGAGAAGAATCCGGACACCCTTGGCCTCAAGTACCAGCACGAGAGCGCGATCATCCGCCATCGCATGCTGAAAGCCCGCAGGCGGATACAACACCCGCAGGAACGCGCCCGCCCCCAAGTCCACAACGTCCCCACGGACCATCTCCCGCACCTGCCAGGCGCGTCCATGCGCTGCCGCCCTCCATGCACGGCCCGCAGGCGAACGATCCGGCACACCGCCTCCGAACACCTGTTCCGGCGGCCAGTCGCCAAACAGCGTGGGCGCCGCGCCGACATGCTCGCCATCGCCATGCGTCAGAAGCAGTCCCCGGATCTTGTTCACCCCGCGTGCCCGGAGGTAAGGGGCGACCACGTGCTGGTAGCGAGCCGGATTCCCACAATCCACCAACCAGTCGCGTCCGGCGATGCGAACATGGACGGCCCCGCCGGAACCGACGTCCAGCACCGTCACCTCGGCGGCCCGTGTGCGCCATGGACCGGAAGGGTCGACATAGAAATGGCCTCCTGGGATTTCCGCGCACGCATGAACGACTGCGAGGAGCATCTTTGCGAGGGCCCATGCGGTACTGTTGAGCCAGAGGCCCGCAACGGGCAGCCAGACTCCGAGGGTCAGCGATGCGAGGCCCACTGCGAGCAGGCCGAAGCCCAGTGGCACCACGAGGATGTTCGCCATCAAACCGGCGGGCGCCACAAGGTGGAAGTACCCCATGCTGAAGGGTAGCGACCCACACCATCCCGCGGCGGCCGCAGCCAGGGCGCCGGCAACCGCGCGCCATCCCGCAGCCCGGGCGCATTGCACCGCGGTCCAGAGGGAGCGGGGCAGAAACGGATCGGGCAGCCCCCAAGGTAGAATCCAGCGCTGGAGAGGGCTGCACAGCGTCATCAATGCGAGGACCAAGGCATAAGAGAACTGAAACCCCGGCGCAAAAAGCTGGTTGGTGTCTGCTGCGAGGAGCAGGACGGCGGATCCCGCGAGGTTGTTGGCGACGAGCGACGGCCTGTCAAAGAGGAGGCCGAGTAGGACAACCGCAGCCATGAGCGTGGCGCGCAGACAACTGGCACTCAATCCGGTCAGCAAAGCGTAGGCCGCCAGTGTGCCGATGGTGAGTACGGCAGCCGCTGCACGCGGCACACGCAGCAATCGCAACACGTGAGCGCAAAGCACCGCCAGCATCAAAACTTGCAGGCCGCTCACCGCAAAGAGATGCAGCGTGCCCGTCGTCTGAAACCAACCAAGGATCTCGTCGCCCGGGCTGCCCCCAAGCCCGAGCACCATGTTCTCCAACACCGCTGCGGCCTCGGGGGCATCCTCAAGGTCCCGCTGAAGCCGGATGCGCGCCCATGCTCGTGCCTCGATTGCACGCGCCCAAAGCCACCCGCCTTCCCCATGGCTTTTCACAACGCAATCGCCAGCGAACCGGCTGCGCAACTCGCAGAACACTCCGTGCCTTTGAAGATGCCCGGCCAGATCGAACTCCCCGGGATTGCGGACCGGATCCAGTGCGCGCAGCTCTCCGCGCAATTCCACCCGGTCTCCATACCGCGGTGCGGGGCCGCTCCAGCACACGGCGACCTGCACGCCGGTCCATGGCGCGGCTTGGTGCTCCAGTTGGAGCCGATCCGCCCGCACTTGGAGACGCACCACCGATCGGCCGGGGCGGGGTTCGACCGGTTCCGTGCAAACCACCCCGCTCAGGCGTGCAGGCCATGGAGCATCACCGAGCTCGCGCATCAATGCGCGTCCCGGTGCCCACTGATGACGCAGCCCGTGGAGGAGTGCAAACGTGAGGAGTATAGCGGCGAGACACTCCCCGGTCCGGCGCCGCAGCAGGGCCGCGGCGAGCGCCACGGCCCAGACCGTGAAGAGAACCGGAAGGGGCGCGCGGATGCATTCGGCGACACCGATGCCGGCGACCGCCGCGAGCGCCACACCGACAAGCGGCTGCCGCGGCTGTAATCGCCCCCATGCTCCCATCGCGTGTCGCAAACAAACGCCGTCCGTCGCAATCGCGCCAATGGAAACAGAAGTCCCGAGTCGCTCTTCGGGTGTCTCCGCGCAGGAGCACGCCGTTGTCCTGCCCAGCGTGGAACCGTTGGAAATCCTTACGGTGTGCGCCGCTGCAAGTATTCAGGATACCTGCTTTGAAGGCGGTTGAGCACCTTGCGCGCCTCGTCGTCGCGCCCGAGAGCTTTGTAGGTTTCCACCGCTTTTTCGAGAGCGAGCGGCGTGAGCTGTTCGTCGTCGATCACCAGCGCCACACTCTCGTAAACCTTGCAAGCCTCCGCGAGACGGCCGCGCTGACACTCGACGTCCCCCACCAAAATGCGCGCTCTGGCGTTGAGTCGGCCATCGGGCTGCAGGGCGAACACTTTCTCCGGAATCTCCCATGCACGATCGAGATCCTTCATCCCAAGAAGGGCCTCCCCAAGGCTGAGCAGGGCGGTGGCGCTTGGCGCCGGCTCCTTGGTGAACTGGAGGTATTTCTCCAACGGCGCCACGGCACCGGCGTAATCGCCAATCTGAATCCTGCTGCGTCCAAGGTTCAGGAAATCGTGCGGTTTTGCATCCGCGCGCTGACTGAGCATGGCGAGATATTTGGCAGCGTCGCGAAAGCCGGAGGCTCGTTTTTCCGGAGTCGTCTCCTTCATGGCAGCCTCGTAGTAGCCCTGCCCGAGCCACTCCAGCACATCATAAGGCGCGGGCCGCTTGTCGCCACCGTTCTCGTACATCTCGATCTCGCGGCCCAGAGCTTCTCGTTGCTCAAGATGATAACAAGCGAGAAGGATTCGAAGGCTCGCGCGCTCGAAGTATTGCTCCGGATCGAGCGTTCGCGCTGCAGAGAGCGGCTCGCGAGCGCCCTTGTAGTCCTTGTTATCGAACGCAACCCACCCGACCCAGTAATTGGCCTCAGCCGCTGCGGGGCTGTTGGGGTACTCTTTGAGGAGTTTGCCGAAGGATTCGGCCATTCCCCTGTTATCCTTGAGCTGTCCCTGTAGCCGGGCCTCCTGGTGGAGTGCGAACTCGCGTTCGGATGCCTTGGGATAGCGCTTGATCACTTCATCAAAGTCGCGAAGCGCGGCGCCCAGCTCCCCTTTGCGCATCTTCGCCACAGCGCGTTGAGTGAACGCTCCGGCCATACCGTCCTCCTGAGGGAAGGAATCGATGAACGCTGTGTAAGCCTGAATCGCCCCAGCGTAATTCTGCGTCTGCGTCGCACACCACCCGAGCTTCAACAGCGCTTGTGCGCGCCAGCTTCGATTCAGATTCACCGACTTTGCCACCTCGCCGTACAGGGGCTCCGCCTCCGCAAACTTCTGTTGCTTGTAGAGGGTCTCCGCCTTCATCAGGAGGACTTGGTCCCGCTTGAGACCGCCCTGCCGTTCCGCGAGATAGGCGTCAATCTGCTGGAGAATGTCCGGGGCGTTTGACGCATATAAAACAACCAACCGTTCATACGCTGCTTCACGGCCAATCGCGGAATCCGGGAGCTCGCGGGCCACCCGATCAAAGAGCGCCACCGCTTCGTCCGGCCTTCCGAGTTCCCTCAAGGCGAGTGCCCGCAGCTTGAGGACCTGGACACGAGTTTCGGCCCCGGTGATCTGGTCGGCATCAGCGGTCGCGGCAACCACAGCCTCGTACTTCTGCTGCTGGAACAGAAGGTCCGCGAGCCCGCTCTGGGCGACTTCTTTCCACGGTCCTAGTTCTGGAAGCTTCAGCGCTCGGTTCAGGGCCTCCTCCGCCTCGGGAAGATGCCGCTGCTCAAGCTCCCACAGCCCGAGACGCACCGTGGCCTCCGCCTTGACTTCGGAATTTGCGGATTCCTTGCTGAGAGACTGCACGTGGCCGACGGCATCGCTGACCTTCGCCGCATCGTGCAACAGAAGAGCCAGAGCCATTTTGCCGGGCTCGTAATACGGGTTGTCTTTGCCGGACTGCACCAGCTCCTCATAGGCACGGCGGGCTTCACCCTTCTGGCTCATCGCCTCCAGACTGCGCGCCCGGAAAAACTTCGCCACGTTGGCGAGCTGAGGATCTCGCAAGTGCGCAGCGGCTTTTTGAAAAAGCGGAAGTGCGAGAGCGTAATTTTTTTCCTGATAGAACTGCTCCGCCAATCTGTAAGCAGCCGGCCCCACGAGTTCGCCTGTCGCGACCTCACTCAACAGCCGCTCGTACGCACTCTTGGCCGCGTTAACAGCGCCAACTCCACGATAGCTTTCGCCAAGTCGGTAGAGCACCAGCTGCCGATCTTCCGATTTGGGATACAGGCGGAGATGCTTTTCGTACTCCGTCGACGCGCTGCCGAAGTCCTTCCGCGTATAGTAGGCATCGGCAAGGATGCGCTGCGCTTGATCCGGGCGCATGGCTCCGGAGGGCGCAAGCCGAATATCTCCGGCAGGATCCTGCATCTCCACCGATCCCGCAGGGACCGCGGGTTTCTCGACCACCGTTGGCTGGCCATCTCCCGCCGGCACTGGTACCGGCGGAACCGGTTCCTGAGACGGAGCCGCCGGATTTTCTTCGGACTTTTTCCCGCCACCGCCCACAGGGAGGGCCTTGCGGACCTTGGTTCCCTGCTTGATTGGAGGAGCGTTTCTTTGGATGGGCTCGGCCCGCCGGATGGGCACTGGCTCATCAGACAAGAACGGCTTGAGCGGCGGGGGCGGATCCTGCGCCTTCGATGCAGGCAGCGACGCGAACGCGACAGCCAGTACGAGCCAGGGAAGTTTCATTCCACGTGTCCTGTGGCGAAAGCCACATTCCAGATCTTGGCGTCCCGGCATAGATCGAGGATGCGCACGATGTCCTCGTACTTGGCCTTTTGATCCCCTCGCAGAATGATGGCGTAGTCGGGATAAATCTCCGCAAGTTGCTGGAGGCGGCTGCGCAGTTCATCCGCTGTGATGGGTTTCAAATTCCAGATCACAGTCCCATCCGAGCGCACATTGAGCACCGTCTGGTTCATGGTGGCGGGATTCTCTTTACCGTTCTGAGCCGCCGGGACTTTGACGTCGATATCGAGTTCCTTCTTCGCAAAATTCCAAGTGACGATGAAGAAGCACATCAGCACCAGAAGGATGTCCACCATGGGCGCGATTTGGAATCCGATGACGTGCGGGGCTTCGCGACGGCGGAATTTCATTGCGATGGATTAATAACTGCGAATCGAGGATGCGCCGATGGCTTAGAACGTGTCGTCCGTCCCAGTCCGGGCTGCCTCACGTCGTTTATTATAGTTGATGCCGATCAACGCGACGATGTGGGCGGAAGCAACTTCCAGATCTGAAATCATCCGCTGCACGCGGTTGCGGAAAACCGCGTAAAAGGACATGGCGATAATCCCGATAACCAGACCGGATGCCGTGGCCACCAAGGCTTCAGATACTCCACCAGCCAGGAGAAGATCACGGGAACCCGATCCAGCCTGTGTGCTTCCAAGGACGCCGAAGGAGTGGATAATCCCCACCACCGTGCCGAGCAGGCCGACCATGGGTGCGAGCATTCCGATATCAGCGAGGTACACAGGCTTGTGCTGCAACGCCGCCGCCTGGCTTTGACCCTCCGTTTCTGCAATCTCGCGGATGGTTTCCAATGTGGCGTTGGGGTTCTTCGTCGCAAAATCCAGAGTCCTCTGAACCACCCGGGCGATGGCCTCTCCATGCCTGTTCGAAATCGCCAGCAAACCCAGATAATCCCGTTTCTTGAGCAAAACATCGGCCGTGTTCATGTAATGCACGCTCAAGATTGCGCCGCGGCGGAGTGTGAAAAGATAAACGAGCACCAGCATGCCGGTGAGAACGGAGAGAACGGCCAGCGGAATCATGACCCAACCCCCAGACTCGATGAGCGTCCAAAGCTTCACGGGATCCATCGCCGCTTCATGGCTGTCCTTAGCCGCAGCGGGTTGCCGCACCACAAGCCTGTC
Source organism: Chthoniobacter flavus (assembly GCA_945861435.1). Classification (GTDB taxonomy): domain Bacteria; phylum Verrucomicrobiota; class Verrucomicrobiia; order Chthoniobacterales; family Chthoniobacteraceae; genus CAIURC01. The sequence goes on from CAMAUX010000019.1 coordinate 39,053, forward strand.
CCCCTGCATTACCGCAGCGGGCTGCCCTTTCTGACCAGCCCCTGATGCCGGCGCACCAGCGGTCCGTTCCACTGCGCGCCCGGCTGCGGGGGATGCCGGAGCCGTCTGCTGACCGTAGAGCACGGAGGCATGGAAGAGTGCAGCTAGAAGAAGGGCGGCTGGTTTCATGAATCAGGCCGGATATAGTAGCCACGCCCTTCGTAGATGCAACCCCGACCTCCCACGGCTCACCCTCACCTCCAACAGTCTGCGCCGACCCATTCCACACGACCTCCGCTGCTCTTTTTCCTCTGACGGAATATGACGAATCCCATCGCTCGAGAGAAGGCAGACTTCCGGCACAAGCTGACAGAAGTGCCGCACAGGCCGGGCGTCTATCTCATGCGGGACCGCATCGGCCGGGTGATCTATGTTGGGAAAGCCCGCGACCTTCGCCGTCGTGTGGGCCAGTACTTCATGCCGTCGCGGAAAATGACGGCTGACCCTAAAACGCTGGCGCTGCTGGAAAGCATCTGGGACTTCGAATGGCACACGGTCCAGAGCGAGCCCGAAGCCCTTCTTCTCGAGGGTCGGCTCATCAAGGAATTCCGCCCCAAGTACAACGTCAGCTTCCGCGACGACAAACATTTCCTCCTGGTCAAAGTCGATCTCCGCGACGACTGGCCCCGGTTCCGGCTGACTCGGATCAAGGCTGACGATGGTGCCCGTTACTTCGGCCCATTTGCCAACGCGGGCGCTCTCCGGCAGACCCTCACTTTCCTGAGGAAAAAGTTCGGGGTGCTCACATTTGGCCGCGGCAATCCCACGGAACGCGAATTGAAGTCTTCCACGTATCAAGTGCCGCAAAAGCTGAGCGATCTTACGGCCGCAGGTTACCGGCTTCGTGTGGACGCTGCCTGTGAAACGCTCGCTGGTCAGTCCAAGGAAGCACTTCAGACTTTGGAGGCGGAAATGCACAAAGCCGCGGCGGAGATGCAGTTCGAGCGCGCTGCTCAACTCCGCGACATCCTCCGCGACATCCGGCAGACAACCCGCCCCATGCACCGGTACACGCGGTCATCCATCGGCCGTGTCGGTGCGGGGATCGATCCCGCCGCGGATATCAAGACGCTCGCCGAAGCTCTGCAACTTGGCCGGCCAGTGCATCGAATGGAGTGTTTTGACATCTCCAACATCAGCTCCACGCACATCGTTGCGAGCATGGTGTGCTTCATCAACGGCAAGCCAGCCAACCACTTTTATCGGCGCTATCGGATCCGGACTGTGCAGGGGCAGAACGACTTTGCCAGCATGGCGGAGGTCGTTCGTCGGCGCTACAGCCAACTCCTGCGCGAGTCGCGGTCTCCAGGGTCTCGCTCTACTCCTAAAAATGCCGCCTCGACCACTGTCGACTATTCGTCGGAATACGCACAGGAAACACCCCGCGAAAACCTCGTTCGGACACGGCCTCAGACGTTCCCGGATCTCATCGTTGTCGATGGGGGCAAGGGGCAACTCGGCGCCGCGTGCGCCGAACTTCAACGTCTCGGGCTTCACGACACGCCTATCATCGGCCTCGCCAAGGAGTTCGAGGAGATCCACAGGCCCGGTCTCTCCGACCCTCTGCGGTTGCCGCATGACAATGGTGGCCTTAGGCTTCTCCAGCGCATTCGCGATGAGGCCCATCGTTTCGCCAACGGCTACCATCAGCTCCTGATGAAGCGCCGGATTGCCGAAAGCATTTTGGACGACTGCTCCGGGGTTTCTGCCCAGCGCAAAGCAGTGTTACTCAGAACCTTTGGGAGTGTGGCACGCCTGCGGTGCGCTTCCGCTGAGGAAATTGGAAGAACGGAGGGCATTGGCATGGCGTTGGCGGAACGGATTGCGCAGTTCCTTGCGGCGCGGTCCTGAGGCTGCCGTCAGGCAGTTGTTCACAAGCCTTCTGATAAGGAATGAATTTTTAACGAATCCCTCTCTTCATCTTATCCGTGTGAATAACCGGGTCAGAAGTGAGTTCCACGCTGCAGGGAAGGCCGTTCCATGGGTGCGATTTCTTGCCAATAACCGGAGCCGAACATGTGGACCCCGACCAATGACTCAGGGAACGACCCGGGTTACCGGGGGTTCTTCACAGTTGTTGGCAGGTTCTTCAGAAAGTTTTCGGGGGCCGTTTTCCAGAGTTCCTTTTGCAACGCATCCTGGGCTGCTGCGACCTCCGCCTCCTTCTTGCTGCGGCCTTCGCCGCGACCCAGTTCGATGTCGGACCATACGATGGATGAAACAAAGTGTTTCTGGTGTTCCGGTCCCGACTGGGTGAGGAGGGGATACACTGGGCTCACCGGGGATATGGCTTGGAGAAGCTCCTGAAGACGGCCCTTGGGATTGGCGTCGGCAGGGTTGAGATCAAGGTCTTCAAGGAGGTCTCGCGCTTCCGTCAGAACGATCCTGCGAACCGTTACGAAGTCGGAATCGAGATAGATGGCACCGATCAGCGCTTCGTAGGCATCGGCCAGAGAAGAGGCGCGTGTACGACCTCCGGTGTTTTCCTCACCGCGGCCCATCATGAGGTAGCGGCCGAGGTCGATGGTGGCGGCAAGGCCGCGCAAACCCTCCCGTGAGACAAGTAGCGCGCGCATCTTTGTCAGATCTCCTTCGGGAGCACTTGGGAAATGATCGAAAAGGTACTCGGTGAAAATCAGTTGCAACACCGCATCGCCCAAGAATTCGAGGCGCTGGTTGTCGAAGTGATGGCGTTGGGTTTCGTAGCCTATGCTCGGGTGCGTCAGGGCTTCCGCCAACAACAGTGCGTTGCGGAATTTGTACCTGATGCGTTCTTCGAGCGGATTCATGGGCCGGCGGCAGCTTGCACTCTCCTCACAGGCGTTGCCAAGCGATAGCGCCGATTGACGGCGCTCCAATGCATCCCCAGAGTCCGGTGCCCCCTGCCCGCTACCACGTGATGCCGCAACCCAACGTTCCCTTTCCGATCCGCGGATATGCGATCAAGCACAGCCATCTCAGAGGACTATGGGTGACAGGATGAACCGACCGCCGTTGGGCGCTGTGGTACGGCTCATCTTGGCCACGGCCGCATGGGGCCTCAGCTTCCCAACCGCCAAGGCTGTGATGCTTACGCAGGCTGCCCTGCTCCCGGACCGCACAGACTGGTTCCATGCGGCCCTGATCCTGACCAACAGGATGGTGTTCGCGGTGATTCTGATGGGAGCGCTTTTCTGGCGGAATCTTTGGCGGCTCCGTCGCAGGGAGGTATGGCAGGGCATCGAGCTCGGTCTCTTCGGCGGGTTCGGGATGCTGCTCCAAACCCATGCCCAGACGGTAATCCCAGCGAGCACCTCGGCTTTTTTCACCCAGTTCACCTGCATTTTCGTCCCTCTGGCGGTCGCATGGAAGGGGCGTTGCAAGCCTATCCTGCGGGTGATGATCGCCAGCCTCCTTGTGCTCGCCGGATGTGCGGTTCTGAGCGGGTTTCAGGCCGATGGCATCGGCTTCCGTCCCGGGGAATGGGAAACGATTCTCGCAGCGGTGTTGTTCACCGGCCAGATCCTCGCACTCGAGAGGCCTTGTTATCAAAACAACGACATGCGAAGCGCCGCCACGGTGATGTTCTTGGTCAAGGCGCTGATCCTTGTCCCGGCTGTGTGCTGGGGCGTTCATGCATCGCAAGGGACGGCGCCGACGGTGGCCGACTGGACCGCGCTGGCATCCATTTATGCGAATGCACCGCTGTTGTTGATGACTGGCATTCTCACCGTTTTTTCGACGGTTTACAGTTACGCGACGATGACACGCTGGCAGCCGCTAGTGTCGTCCACACAAGCAGGTCTCATCTATGCGACGGAACCCCTTTTCGCGACGCTTTGGGCGCTGGTCCTGCCCGGCTGGTTCGCCCGACTCGCCGGTATCCACTATCCGAATGAACAGCTCACGTCGTCCTTCTTTCTAGGCGCGCTGCTGATCGTCTGCGCCAATGGAATGCTGCTGTTACCGGGCAGGGCAAGAACACCGGTTCCCGCGGATGGGTTGTAGCGATGGCAATCCCCAGAAGATCTGTTACGGGCAGGCATCTGACGCCACAAGGAGGCCACAAGGAGATGGGAGCGAGGCAAGCGGAACGCGCCGTGGCATCCATGGTGCGCGATGCAGGGTTCGAACCTGCGACTTCTTGCGTGTGAAGCAAGCGCTCTACCACTGAGCTAATCGCGCGAAAGGCCCTCCCGTATAACCGAGCGTCGGACGATTACCACCAAAAACTCCGCGGAATACCGGGGGAAAATGTCGCCGCCACTCAAGGCTTGGCCCTGTTCCGCAGCAATGCTTAATGAGGCCTATGGACAAGCGTCTTTTCTCGATGCGGACCAAGGGGTTCACCCTCGTCGAACTCATGGTCGTGATGGTCATCATCGCCGTGCTGGCCGCCCTTGTCATGGGGGGCTTTTCCAAAAGCAAGGAAACCACCAATGCCATGAAGTGCGCGGCGAACCTGAAACAGATCGGCGTGGCGATGGCCGGCTACTGCGCCGATCACGATGGCCGGCTTCCCGGGCCGCTTCTGGAAGAGCAGCGCAACACCCCAGCCGCCCTTGCCGGAGCGAAATCTCTGGGAGGAATGCTGAAGGACTATCTTGGCATCCAGACCATGGGAGCCAAAACCAACACTGGGACTTTCACCTGCCCCTCATGGGAGCAATATGACAGGAGTGGCTCCACCGCGGTGTTCCTCGTGAACGTCAGCGCCAGACTTTCCGAACTCAACAACCAGCTCCCGTGGGGCGATGACTCCACGCCGCCCGCGCGACTCGCGGCCCTTTCCGATTGGCGGGCGGATCTCGCGGATGGACCCATTTCCTCAACGCGCGTCTGGGCCCTGCGCGACGCTGCGCGCGAGGGCGCATCCAAAAAGGAACCCTCGCCGCACGGAGACTTCTACAACGCACTGTTCTTCGATTTCCATGTCGGGCAACTGAATCTGAAACTGCAGCCGAAGTAGTTCCGGCGCAGTGCTCGGGACTACCTTGCCTGTGCGCAGGCAAGCCACTGGATCAGTGCCTCAATGAGTTCCGACGGCCCGGCGTGATGCACCGCTGGGCCTTCGCGAGTGCACCAGCCAAAGCCTTCCCCGTAGGCGCGTCCGTTGACCACGCAGGCATCCGTATGGTTGTCCTCCATTTGGCAAAGACCTTTGGCCATGGCCGACGCGCGGTCGCCGTTCAGTTCGTACTTCCAGCCGACGATCCGTGCGGCGGGAAAAAGTGCGCGGAGTCCGGAGATCACCTTGCGCGCGGGTTCCAGGCGCAGCGTCCACCCTCCCGCGCGGCTGGACAGTTTGGGGAGGCCAGTATCGGCGCTGTCGCTGTCGCCGGAGATCGAGGCGATGCGGAAGTCGCACAGCGCAGCGACATGAAAGAAAGCGCCGATCGACTCGCGCGCCTCGATGGCTTCGAGCTGGGCTTGAAGCTCATCGTTGGTGCCAAAGTGGGCGAGGTGGCCGAGCTCCAGCGGGTCTGCACACGTGGCTGCCTGCCCTTTCAGGCACAGAACGTCGTGTCCGGCCGCGGAGAGCGCATTGGCGAGGCGGATCCCGAGGGTGCCTGTGGAAAAATTCGTGAGCCGGCGCACCTGGTCGACGGGTTCGTAACTGGGGCCGCAGGTCACAACGACGCGCATGGAGTTCTTTTACACGCTTGCGCGGAGCATGGCACGCCGCATCATGGGGTGCTATGGACCGCCCCACCGCCATCGCGCACATGCGCCAAGTCTGCAACCAGCTTTCCACCGGCGTGACCAGTCTCCATCCCATGGTGCCCGCGTTGGAGGACAAGCCCACGCAGGACGAGCTTTTCAAGACGCTTTTCAACCTCACCCGTGAGGTGGAAGCGGTGAAGAAGCTGCTGCTCAAGCTCGAGCGCCGCGACGATTCCTCCCTGCTCTGAGGTCGGCACACCGGCCCCGCGTTGATTCCCCAAACCCTCTTCCCGCGCCATGTCTGAAGTCGTCGTCTGGACCGGTCGCTCATCGCAGCTCAAGAACTTCTGGCTGTTTGTCTCGTGCATCCTGATCCTTCCCATCCCGTGGGCTTTCTGGGCATGGCTGCGGGTGCGCTGCCATGTGTACAAGCTCACAGACGAGCGGTTGGAGGTGACCCGCGGCGTGTTCGGACGCACCACGGAAACCCTCGAGCTCTACCGCGTGCGCGACCAGCGCAGCTGCCAGAGTTTTATCCAGCGGATGTGTGGCCTCGAAAATGTGGAGCTCGTCACGATGGACAGTTCCACCCCCATGGTGACGATCGACTGCATTCCGAGCGCGGTCCGACTACGCGACCTAATCCGCAACCACGTCGAACAGTGCAGGGTGCGGCGCGGCGTGCGGACGGTGGACGTGGAGTAGCGTAACGGTATCTACGCAGTGCAGGCGGATCCATCGCGGCACGCGCTCACCCACTATTGGCTTGCCCGCTCCGGGACCCGTCGCGAGGGTTTCCGCCATGATGCCGCACTTCGCGAATCCCGATTCCGCAGGAGCCTCCGACTCGATCCCCGCGCGCGCAGAACTCAGGGTCGAGGACACGTGGGATCTCGCTGCACTCTATCCAAGCCCCGCCGATTGGGACGCAGCGCTGCTGGCGCTGAAGGACTCGTACCCAGCCATCACGCGGTTCAAGGGCCGGGTCGGTGAATCCGCGGCGACCTTGTGCGAGTGCCTTGAATTGGACAAGGAGCTGAGCCTCCAAATCGAACGCCTCGGACATTACGCGAGTCTGCGCACCAGCGAGGACAGCTCGGATTCCGCGAACCTGAGCCGCGAGGCGCAGTTCGACAATCTCATGACACGCGTCAGCGAGGCATGGTCGTTCATCAGCCCGGAAATCATGTCGATCACCGACGCCACGTTCTCCCGGTTTCTCGAGGACCCTCAGCTTGCGCCATGGCGTGCGAGTCTCATCAAGACTCGGCGCTTCAAACCGCACACGCTCTCCGTGCAAGAGGAGCGGTTGCTCGCGCTCGGGGCCAGCGCGTTGAGCGGCCACTCGGACACCTTCTCACAGCTCACCAACGTCGACATGAAGTTCGGCAAACTCGCCGACGATCAGGGCCGCGAACGCGAACTCAGCCAGAGCAGCTTCTCCTCCTTCCTCGTCCAGCGCGATCCGCAGGTCCGCAAGCGTGCATTCCATCAGTTCTACGCAGAGTTTGCAGACCACAAGTTCACCCTCGCGGCGAGCCTTGCCAATTCGGTGAAGGCGGACGTCTTCCGCGCCCGGGCCCGGAATTACGCGAGTGCGCGCGAGGCCGCGTTGTTCTCCGACGATGTGCCGGCGTCGGTCTACGACAACCTCATCTCTACCGTGCGGAGCCGGCTCGCGCCCTTGCATCGGTATTACGCGTTGCGGAAGCGCGTGCTGAAGCTCGACGAGATCCACCAGTACGACACCTATGTCCCCATCGTCGCCAAAGCCGAGACGCGCGTGGGTTTCGACGAGGCGGCAGAGATGATTCTCGGCGCCCTGCAGCCGCTCGGGGACGAGTACTGCAGCGTCCTCCGCGAAGGTCTGCTGCGCCAGCGTTGGTGCGATCGGTTCGAGAGCAGGGGCAAGCGCAGCGGTGCCTTCAGCTCCTCCTCCTACGGCAACCCGCCCTTCATCCTCATGAATTACAAGGAGGACGTGTTTGCCGATATCTACACCCTCGCACACGAGGCCGGGCATTCGATGCACACTTGGTACGCTCAGCAGAACCAGAGCTTCCAAGACTACCACTACCCCATCTTCCTCGCCGAGGTCGCCTCCACCTTCAACGAGGAGCTGCTCACCCATGCACTGCTCGAGCAGACCAGCGATCGGTCCCTGCGCGCTTACATCCTCAATCGTCAGATCGACGACATCCGCGGCACGGTCTACCGCCAGACCATGTTCGCTGAGTTCGAGAAAATCGTGCACGCGATGGAGGAGGCTGGGGAACCCGTCACTCTCGAGACGGTGACGCAGGCTTACCGCGGTCTGCTCAAAGCTTACTTCGGTCCGGATTTCCATCTCGATCCCGAGCTCGACCTCGAGTGTCTCCGCATCCCGCACTTCTACAGCGCCTTTTACGTATACAAATACGCCACCGGCCTGAGCGCGGCAGTCAGCCTTTCGCAGCAGGTTCTGCAAGCCGGTGACGCAGCGCGCTACCTCGGATTCCTGCGCAGTGGCGGATCGCAGATGCCCCTGCCGACGCTCGCCGCGGCCGGTGTCGACATGTCCATGCCCGCACCGATCGAAGAGACGCTTGCGCTCTTCTCCCGTCGCGTGGAAGAACTGGAAGCGCTTCTCTCTTAATTCCCCACCCCACCCACCCCATGGCCACGTTGGAAAAAGTCCTGCTCGCCGCTCAAGGCTACTCCGAACTTGGCATGCACGACGATGCACTCGCGGAGCTCGACAGCCTGCCTGAGGAGGAGCAGCACGAATACACGGTCGTAGAAGCCCGCACGCAGGTGCATATCGGCGCAAAGAAGTGGGAGCCGGCCCTCGCAACCGCTGTCGTTCTGTGCAAGGAGGATCCTGTGCGGCCCACGGGTTTCATCCATGCGGCGTTCTGCCTGCATGAACTCGGTCGCACGGAAGAGGCGCGCAACCTTTTGCTCGAAGGCCCCTCAACACTGCACCGCGAGCCGACGTTTCATTACAACATGGCCTGCTACGAGTGCAGACTCGGCCAGCTCGACGTCGCACGCGCGCATCTGGAGAAAAGCTTCCAGCTCGACAAACACTTCCGGCAGCTCGCCAAGAGCGACCCCGATCTCGTGGCCCTTCGCCCGTGACCGCGCGCGCGATGGATCTCGAGCAGTTCCGGCAGCGCTTCACAGAAAACTTCTCGGAGTTCGGCGAGCTCGGCGCCTCGGTCTCCGTGTGGCAGCATGGCGTGGAAATCCTCAGCCTTGCTGGCGGGTTCCGCGATCAGGAGAACACCGTGGGATGGACCTCGGAGACACCCGTCCTCTTTTGGTCTGCTACCAAAGGTCTGGCAGCTGCAACCGTCCTGCACGTTCTCCAAAACGAGGGCCTCGCCATCGGACATCGCGTGTCGCACCTGTGGCCGGAGTTCGCGGCTGCAGGTAAGCGCGACGTCACAATCGGGCAGCTCCTTTCCCATCAAGCGGGCCTTTGCGCGCTCTCGGGCGCGGTGCCGGTGAATGATCACGAGGCGGTGAGTTCCGCGCTCGCCGCGCAGGAGCCCCATTGGAAACCGGGCACCGCCCATGGTTATCATCCGCGCACCTTCGGCTTCCTGGCGGACGAGGTGGTGCGGCGCGTGACGGGGTTAACGCTGGGAAGCTACTTTCGACAGACGTTTGCAGAGCCGCTCGGGCTTGCGCTCTGGATCGGGATCGATCCGGATCTCGCGGATCATGTCGCACCCGTTTTTGCGGCGAAGACGGGGCTGCCGAAGGGTGACCCGTTCTACACAGCATTTCTTACGAGCGATTCACTCACGGCGCGCTCCTTCGCCTCGCCGCGGGGGCTGCACAGCGCGAGCGCTCTCAACACCACCGAGGCCCGCACGGCTTCCTATCCCGGCTTCGGTGGCATCGGGACTGCCCGGGCGCTCGCTCAATTCTACGCGATGCTCGCCGATGGCGGACGCCTTGGATCCCGCACGTTCTTCAGTTCCGCGACACTCGCTCTCATGGAATCCACACTCGCAACGGGCGCAGACCGCGTGTTGCTGATGGATACTGCTTTCTCAGCAGGGTTCATGCGGGATCCGCTCGGGCCCGATGGACGCAAGCTGCGCTGTACGTTCGGCCCCTCGCTGCGGGCCTTTGGACATCCCGGCGCCGGCGGCAGCCTTGGCTTCGCGGACCCGGAGAGAGGCCTCGCGTTCGCATATGTGATGAATCAGATGCAGCCTGGCGTTCTTCCGAACCCGCGCTCGCTCCGGCTGATCGATTCGCTCTACGCGGCCTGTGGCTGAGGGCATCAGCTCGTCGGGGCGCAGGCGTGGGTTGGCTTTTGGGGTGCTTCGTGGTGTCGCCGTGGGCTAGGTTTGAAGGATCCCAGTACTCCTTCTATGCGCGCTCACACAGCATCCTTCACCGTGACAACCCGTGGCAAGGGGACCTATGAGGTGACAGACGAGGTGGCCCGGATTGTCCGCGAAAGCGGCGTGCGCACTGGCACGGCGACCGTTTTCATCCAGCACACCAGTGCGAGTCTCGTGATTTACGAGAACGCTGACCGATCTGCACGGACGGATCTGCACGAGTTCTTTGAGCGATTGGTGCCCGAGGAATCCGACTACTTCGTGCACACGGAGGAGGGCCCGGACGACATGCCTAGTCATCTGCGGATGGTGCTTACCCGTACCAGCGAAGTGATCCCGGTCGCCGAGGGACGGATGCAGCTTGGCACGTGGCAGGGGATCTTTCTTTTCGAGCATCGGCGTGCATCGCATGTCCGGAGGCTCGTGGTCGCTGTGCTCGGCGCGTGAACCGCGCAAGGGCGGAGATTCCCAGCGGCCGTTCTGGCGGACGGCGTTGAGGGTTTGAATAAAACGGCGGCGAACCCGTCAGAGGAGATCAGAAGCCTATGAAACAACTCCTCCCTCTGCTCCTTCTCGGAGCCATCGTCGGTATCACATCGGATGCGCGTGCAGATCACTGGCACCATGGCGACTGCGGTTTGCCGCGGTACACACCGGGCCGCGCATATTCCGGCGGTGGCGTGGTGTACGAGGTGCGGAATTACGATGGGAGTTTTACTCGGGAATACAGGTCTCGCAGCGCGCGGCCGGTGTTCTACGGCGCCCCGGTCCGGGGTTGCCAAGGCGAAGATTTCTGCAGGCCCGCAGCGCGGGTTTATGTGAGGAAGCCGTCTTGGTCGATTTCCTTCGGATTCTGACGGGTCGACCAAGGAGCGCGGCGATCCCAAGGCAGAGGCGCTGCAAACGCGGCGTCAAGTGCCCGTGCCAATGACGGGAATGCCGATGCGGTGTCCGCTGGCCGATGAAACCAGCGGTTTCCCGTCGCGGCGTGCCTGAGGTAGGCAGGACCTACATCAACATCAACGCGGGTTGCTCGATGAGGCGGCGAAGTTCGGAGAGATATTCGGCACCCACCGCGCCGTCGACCACGCGGTGGTCAGCGCTTACGCCCACGCTCATCCGCTGGCCCGCGACGATCTGATCGTTCGCGCCGACCACCGGTTTCTTGACGATCGCACCCACGCTGACGATGAGCGCCTGCGGCGGGTTCACGATGGCGGAGAAGCTGTCGATCCCGTAGCTGCCGAGGTTCGAGACGGTGATCGTGCCACCCTGGTATTCCTCGGGTTTCAACTTTTTGCCGCGCGCCCGTGTCGCCAGATCCTTCACCGCGGCGCTGATGTCGCGCAGGGATTTTTTCTGAGCTTCGCGGATCACGGGAGTGACAAGGCCGTCATCCACTGCTACGGCGACGCTGAGGTTCACGTTGCGGTATTGGATGATGGAGTCGCCGGCAAAACTGGCGTTCACAGCAGGAACTTTCACCGCAGCGGCGATCACGGCCTTGAGGACAAAATCATTCACGGTGAGCTTCACGCCGCCGGACTTGTCAGCGGCCGCGTTGACTTCCGCGCGTAGCTTCATCAGCGGGCCGGCGTCCACTTCCACATTTAGGTAGAAGTGCGGGATGGTGGTCTTGCTCGCGAGCAAGCGCTCCGCGATGACACGGCGCATGCCGCTCAACGGAATAGTCTGGTCGCCTTCCCCTGCCGGTGTCGGCGGGATTGCTGTTGCGGAAGCCGCCGCCGGAGCGGTCGGCTTTGAGGCTGCCGCCGCGCCCTTTCCAGAAAGCACATCAGCCGCAGTGATTCGCCCGCCCGGGCCGCTTCCCTGCAGGCTTTGCAGGTCGACGTTTTTCTCCGCTGCGAGTTTGCGTGCGAAGGGCGAAACCTTGATGCGCTCACCGGCGGCGCGCTGAACCGCCGGCGCTTTTGCAGAGGCGGTGGTGGGTGCAACGGCAGGCGACGAGGCTGCGGGAGAGGCCGTGGTTGCGGCTGGTTTTGCTTGAAGGGTGCCGGGTTCCGGGGGCTTTTCGCCTTTCTGAAGAAGGAGCGCGATCTGGCTGCCGATCGCGGCTTTCGATCCTGCCTTCACGAAGATCTGGTGAAGGATCCCGGAGTCAAACGCCTCCATTTCCATCGTCGCCTTGTCGGTCTCGACCTCAGCGATCACATCGCCCACCGCGATGGTGTCGCCCTCGTTCTTGCGCCACTTGACGAGGGTTCCCTCAGTCATGGTGTCGCTCAGCTTCGGCATTTCAATGTAAGTGGCCATGGGACTTCGATTCGGTGACGTTGAAAAACGGGGTGGGACGCGGAGGTTTATCGGATCCCGATGCGGAGGAAAACAAATTCTCCGGCGGGAACCGGGTTCCGAGGCGGGATGGCGTCAGAACAAGCTCAACACCTTGGCAACGACGTCCGTGGGCCGCGGCAGTTGCTTGACCTCCACCTTCGGGCTGTAGATGGCGGGTGCATCGATCGCGCTGATCCGCAGCACCGGGGCGTCCAGATCATCGAATGCCTTTTCCATCAGCAGGGAGGAGATCTGGGCGTCGACACCGCAGAAGGGTTTGTTCTCCTCGATGAGAACTGCGCGGTGCGTTTTGCGGACCGTGCGCAGGATCGCTTCCTCGTCCAGGGGACGGATGGAGCGCAGGTCGAGAACCTCCGCGCTGATGTCGTGTTCCGCAGCGAGCAACTCCGCGGCCTTGAGGGCGGTGAGCGCGGCGCGCCCGTGGGCGATCAGGCTCACATCGGTGCCTTCACGCTTCAGGTCTGCGACGCCGAGCGGGATGACGTATTCCTCTTCAGGCACCTCCCATTTCTCGCCGTAGAGCAGGGTGTTTTCCATGAACATCACGGGATCGTTGTCGCGGATCGCGCTCTTGAGCAGGCCCTTCGCGTCATAGGCCGTTGCGGGGCAGACGACTTTGAGGCCCGGGATGTTCGCGAGCATATTTTCCGGGGTGTGGCTGTGGGTGGCGCCCACGTTGGTCCCACCGTTGGCGGGGCCGCGGATCACGATCGGGCAGTTGATGAGGCCGCCGCTCATGTAACGGACGAAGCCGGCGTTGTTCACGATTTGATCCCAGGCCACGGTGGCGAAGCTCCAGAACATGAGTTCCATCACCGGACGCAGCCCAAGCATCGAGGCGCCGATGCCCATGCCGATGAACGCTGCCTCGCTGATCGGCGTGTCGCACACCCGCTTGTCGCCGAATTTCTTCCAGAGACCTTCGGTGACCTTGTAGGCGCCGTCGTATTCCGCGACTTCCTCGCCCAAAATCACCACGTTCTCGTCGCGCTGGATTTCTTCTGCCAATGCGTGGCGCAGCGCCTCACGGTAAGTAATCAGTGCCATAAAATTCTCAGGTGTCCGTTGATTAAAGGGTCGATGAACCCGCGCGCGCCTCCCGTCCGGAGCCGGCAGGGCTCGTGGGGGTTAGTTGAAGAAGTGGCGGCCGGTCCTGCCCGCCGTGGTCTGGCGGTCCACCTCGAAGTACACATCCTCGGTGATGCTTTCATCGCTCGGGATTGGGCTCTCTTCCGCGAATTGGACGCTCTCGTTCGCCTCAGTGCGGGACGCTTGGTCGAGTTCCTCGTACTTTTCCTCGGTCAACACGCCTTCCGTGAGCAGGCGGGCTTTCCAGAGGCGGATCGGGTCGTGATCCTGCTTGTAGCGTTCGATCTCCTCCTCGCTGCGGTAGATCTTGTGTTTCGCGTCGGCCACCGAGTGCCCGTAGTAGCGGTATGTCTCGATCTCCAGCACGGTGGGACGGGATTGGCCGTGGGCGCGGTCGAGGGCCACCTGTGCCTTTGCCCGCACCTCGTAAAGGTCCTCGCCGTTGCAGGTGTCCCAGTCGATGGCGAAGCCTGCGGCGCGTTCCGCGAGGCACGTCCGGAAGGCGCTGGAACGCTCAAGGCTCGTGCCCATCGAGTATTGGTTGTTTTCGATGATATACACCACGGGCAGATCCCAGAGGGACGCGAGGTTGAGGGATTCGTAAAAACATCCCTGATTCACCGCTCCGTCGCCCATGAAGCAGAGCGCGGCACCCTTGAGTCCCTTGTACTTCAGGCCGTAGGCCAGTCCGAGGCCGAGGGGCGTCTGCCCACCTACAATGCCATGGCCGCCCCAGTAATTCTTGTCCGGTGCGAAGAAGTGCATCGAGCCGCCCTTGCCCTTGGAGCAGCCGGTGACCTTACCGAATAGCTCGGCCATGCATTCGTTCATGGACATGCCGACCGCCAGCGCATGACCGTGGTCGCGGTATGCAGTAATGACGTGGTCGTGCGATCCCATCAAAGAGACCGTGCCCACCGCCACGCTTTCCTGGCCGATGTAAAGATGGAGGAAGCCGCCCATCTTGCCGGCGGAGTACTGCTTGAGGGCAGCTTGTTCGAAGTGACGAATCCGCAGCATCTCCCGCAGGAACCGGAGTTTGTCCTCAGGGCGCAGGGATTGGTTGATGGGTGAGGATGCGAAGTCGGGGGCGGTTACGGTTTGTTCCATAAGGCGACGGACTCTCCTCTAAACGGCTGCCGGATTCTGTGCAACCACCAAGCTTGACGGAAAGGGTTGCCTTAGAGGCTGGGTTGGTTGGCTTTCGGAGGCTGGGCTGGGTCGGGAGGCGCTGGTGGGATGCCGTCTGAGAAATCAAGCAGAAACGGGCTCGAAAGGCCGGGCCATCCCGAAAAAAGCGAGGAAATAGCTCAGGGAAAGTGACTTACAAAAGATGGACACGGCAGGTTGGGCTCGATTAGGCTTCTGGGCTCGTTTTTCGCTCTCGCCATGATGTTTAGCCCTGCAATTTCTGCCTCCTGCTGCCGCTTGCGGTGTTCCACGTAGAACATGTTCACGTTTCCCAAAGAATTCGATGTCGTGGTCGTCGGGGTCGGACACGCCGGTATTGAAGCGGCCGCCGCTGCCGCCCGGCTCGGCGCTAAAGCCCTTGCTCTCACGCAGAACCTAGACTCGGTGGGGCAGATGTCCTGCAACCCGGCCATCGGGGGTCAGGCCAAGGGCCAGATTGTCCGGGAGATCGATGCGCTTGGCGGACTCATGGGGCTCAACACGGATGCCACCAGCATCCAGTTCCGCATGCTCAACGCTCGGAAGGGGCCCAGTGTGCGATCCCCGAGGGCGCAGTGCGATAAGAAGGCTTACCAATTCCGGGCCAAGGCGGAGTTGGAGCGTCAGCCGAATCTCGATATCAAGCAGGGGAACGTCACTAAGATCCTCGTGGGGCCGGATGGCGTGGAGGGAGTCGAGACGAATCTTGGTCTCCGGGTGAGAGCGCGTTCGGTGGTCATTACGACAGGGACCTTCATGCGGGGTCTCCTGCATGTAGGGCTCAATAATCAGGCGGGAGGCAGGATGGGCGATGCGTTTTCCACCCTGAGTGACAGTCTTCGGGAGCTGGGATTCGAGGTGGGAAGGTTCAAGACGGGTACTCCGTGCCGACTGCACGGACGGACCATCGATTTTTCCCGTTGTACGCCGCAATACGGGGACGAGCCTGCGCAGCCGTTCAGTTTCGTGCCGGAGCGCTTGGAGCGGCGGAAGGACGACATTTTTTCCCTGAACCATTGGGATGGAGCCTCCGGCAAGTTCCACGTGGAACAGCTCCCGTGCTGGATCACTCATACCACCACCAGCACGCACGATCATATTCGCTCCAACCTCGATAAGTCCCCTCTCTATGCGGGCCGCATCCAAGGAGTGGGCCCCCGGTACTGCCCGTCCATTGAGGACAAGGTGGTCCGGTTTGCGGAAAAGGAGTCGCATCAGGTCTTTCTTGAGCCCGAGGGCCGCCACACCGAGGAGTATTACGTCAACGGTGTTTCCACCAGCCTCCCGATGGAGGTCCAATATGACTTCATCCGCTCGATCCCGGGCCTCGAGTCGGTGGAGATCATGCGCCCCGGTTACGCGGTCGAGTACGACTACTGCCCTCCGACCCAGCTCCATCCCACCCTCGAGACGCAGCGGGTCCCGGGTTTGTATTTCGCAGGACAAATCAACGGCACTTCCGGATACGAGGAGGCTGCTGCTCAGGGGCTCGTCGCTGGAGCCAATGCCGCGCTCAAGGTTCTCGGGCGCCCCGCCTTCACACTCACCCGGGCGGACGCCTACATTGGGGTGTTGATCGATGATCTGGTCACAAAGGGCACTCTGGAGCCCTACCGGATGTTCACTTCCCGGGCTGAGCACCGTCTGGTGCTCCGACATGACAATGCCGATGTCCGTCTGACGCCGCTTGCTCATGCGCATGGTTTGGTCGATGCCGGGCGCCACAATAAGGTGCAGGAAAAGCTCCGCCATATCGCCGCCCTCCATGCGCACGCCGCCTCCACTCCTTATGAGGGCGCGAGGTTGGCTCAGTGGCTCAAGCGCCCGGAGAACTCCCCTGCCCTGCTCCCGGCCGAACTTCGCCTCGGCTTCGCGGACGACCTTTGGGACACGATCGAAACGGAGCTCAAGTACGCCGGGTATATTCAGCGGCAGAACACCGCCATCGACCGGCTTCACCGGACTGAAGACAACCGTCTCCCAGCGGATCTCGACTATCACCTCGTCCCGAGCCTTCGAGCAGAGACCAGGCAGAAACTGACCCAGATCCGACCCACCACTCTCGGTCAGGCCAGCCGAATCAGCGGCATCACCCCCGCCGATATTGCGCTTCTCAGTATCTACCTCCGGCGGTTTTAAGCGGCGCCAGGTCTTGTCTGCCCGTCTCCGTCATTGACGGTTGCGATACCCGGAGCAGCGCCCCCCTCCAAACCCACGCTTAGCCCCTAGTCCCCTAGCCCCCCCATTCTCCATCGGCCGTGCCAAAGGAGGCGCCGGGTCCCAATACCCATTCGCACCGAGGATCGGGATATCGGCCCCCAACATAACCCGATGGATGCAGCCCGCCGCACCGCCACAAATGCGCGCTCATCGCCAAGGTGGTAGCCCTCCCAGGCAGCCGAGATTGAGCTGTGAACCTCGCTGGCCTTGGTTGAGCGCCTGGAGCCGCCGCATCGCCGCCGTCCCAGCCCCGATGCGCGTCGTCTTCAGCCAAGGCGTCGGCAGCCGCCGGATGGGCCTCCCATCCGTCTCGGACGATCCCGCTCAAACCCACTAGCGCCCAAATATCCGCGACGCCAAAGCCTGAAGAGCTCCGGATGGAAGGCGACTCTGAGGTTCAGCGCAGGCGGGTTGCGTCCGTTGACCAGGACCTGGACCAGCCCATTGGACGCTGCTGTGGAGGGGGCAATGCCCTCGGATGGGCCGGTGGCGTCGCATACGGCAACGCCGTGGCTGCTCCTAACTCCCCACGTGTCGGTCTCTTCAAGTCCGCACCTCCACGCGGCCTGCCCTCCAGTGCCGGATGAATGGCGGAGTAGACCGGTCTGGCCACGCACGGCTCTCCTTTTCCAGAGACTGGTGCTTGCAACTTCTGGAGGGTCGTTGCCCGCAAGGACCATCACGGTGGCATGCGCGCCGAGCACCCCGTTGGCGGCACCGGCCCCGTCAGTATAGGAAAATCTGTTCGGTCATCGTGCTAGAGTGCACCGCATCCACCGGGGCGTTCTCGCGGTGCCCCATCCGCCATTCCCTCTCGCGCTCCTACCCGTACTCGCGGCATGTTGCGGCCCACCGATGCAGGGGAAACGAATAGGAGTACGAAGCGCCCGACGGGGAGTACGAGTAAGGCGCAGGAACCACGAGGAATTCATGGACACCTGCGTAGGTCGATCGTGCACCCTCGAACTAGAACACAGGCGACCCATCCCCCCTCCCTGCCCCGTCTCTCGCAAGAAACGAACGCAGCACGCGCTCCGGCCGGTACACCCTCAACGACAAAAGGCATGGCCGGCTCCCCCTCCCCAACCTCACGGACGCCGGATCTAGGGCCGCAATTGACGCCACGCCTCCCGAACTGCCTCTGCGAGAGCGTCCCAATCCCGACCCCCAGTCTCCCAGCCGGAACTGAAGCGCAGCACGCGCCCCGCCTTCCCCTCGGGAACCCCTAGCGCCCGAACCACATGGGATGCAGCTTCCTTCCCGCTTGCGCAGGCAGAACCCGTGGAGGCAGCGATCCCGAGTCGGTCCAGCTTCACCACCCAACGCTGGCGGCAGTCGATCTCAGGCATCACCGCAGCCGCAGTATTCCAGAGCCTGTCAGCCCCTTTTCCCAGAATCTCCACGCCGGGAAGTCCTTCCAAAAGCATGTCTTCGAACCGGTCCCGCTCAGTCCCCTGCCCTCCCCGACCCTCCCTGTCGACCAGCGCCGCCATCATTGCCAGAATCCCGGCCACATTCTCCGTCCCGGCTCGCTGCTCATCCTCCTGAGGTCCCCCGACCAAAAGCGGGCGGACAGGTTTGACCGCCTTTAGGAACCCAACGCCTTGCGGGCCGCCGAACTTGTGGGCGCATCCGGACACGAATTCGATGGCCCCCAGCCCTTGGGCCGGCAACTTGCCGAACCATTGGGCGGCGTCGCAAAATACCGGGACTCCGTGGTCGTGACACAGCGCATGGACAGCCCTCCAAGGCTGGAGGACACCGGTCTCGTTGTTGGCGGCCATGACCCCCACAAAAGCGGGCATTTTGCTCCGTAACCCCTCCGCAAGCCAGTCCAACTCAACGACACCTTGGGCGCTGACCGGAATCAGCCGATACCGCCCGGGGAAATAGCGGCGCACCGCTGCCAGCACACAGGGATGCTCGATGGACGAAACCCAAGCCTCGCCATCACTCGAGCCCGCCAAATGGGCAATGATGGTGTTGTTGGCTTCGGTGGCGCCTGACACGAAAACGATCTCCCGGGCCTCACACCCCATCCGCAGCGCCAACGCACGCCGCGCCTCCTGAATCGCCACCTCGGCCCGGGCTCCCACGCGGTGAGGACTTGAGGGGTTTCCCGGAAACTCCACCTGCGCCCGCAGCCACGCCTCCCGGGCGGCTTCGCAAAGGGGCGAACTGGCATTGTGATCGAAGTACCGCATGAGGAGGGACCCACCGATGCCTGAATCCGGGCCCGGATGAAAGAAAACAGCGTGCGGGCTGGCCGGGAACCCTTCTGGCGGATAGAACGGAGATCCACCCGTGTCAAAAACGTCGTTTTATAAACGCTCAACGTTCGTAACCCATCTGCCGGAGGACTGCCTCTACAGTCCCTCCCACTTCTGGCTCGCCCAAACCGTGCCCGGATTCTGGCGCATCGGGTTCACGAAGTTTGCCACCCGCATGCTCGGCGAGATTGTGGATCATCAGTGGGAAAAGCAGCCGGGTGCGGCGGTGCGCAGCGGTGAGATCATCGGATCTATCGAGGGATTCAAGGCCATCTCGGACATCTACTGCGTGGCGGACGGCGCGTTTGTGGAGGGCAATGCCGCGTTGCGCGACGCGATCTCGCTGGTCGGCGAGAAGCCTTACGATGAAGGCTGGCTCTACCTTGTCGAGGGGCAGCCGGATTCCAAATGCACGGATCTTGCCGGATATCGCCGGCTCCTTGATGCGACAATCGACCGGATGCTGGAGAAGCAACAACACGATTCCGAATGAATACCGAGACGAGCGAACGGGCTGCGAAAGCCCGATACATCATGATTGGCGGCTTCCTTGGCGCGGGGAAGACGACCGCTGTGGCGGCGCTGGCACAGAGCCTGCACGCGCGCGGATTGCGTGTGGGTCTGATCACCAACGATCAAGGCAGCGAGTTGGTGGACACTGCGATGCTCCGCGCACAAGGATTCTCCACGGAGGAGATCCCAGGCGGCTGCTTTTGCTGCCGGTTTAATTCGCTCGTGGATGCCGCGGCGAGACTCACGGACACGACCTCGCCGGACGTCTTCATTGCGGAGCCCGTGGGCAGCTGCACGGATCTGGTGGCGACTGTCACGTATCCGCTGCGCAGGATCTACGGCGACCGCTTCACCATCGCGCCGCTCTCGGTGCTCGTGGATCCCGTGCGTGCGGAGCGGGTGCTCGGGCTCAGCTCGGGCGGGAAGTTCTCCGAGAAGGTGCTATACATTTATCGCAAGCAGCTTGAGGAGGCCGATCTGATTGTGATCTCCAAGTGCGAAACGCTGGAGCCCGCGCGGCTCGATGCGCTGGAAACCGAGCTCCAGAGCCAGTTCCCAGCCGCTCGCGTACTGCGCGTTTCGGTCCGTGCGGGGCAGGGGACGGACGCATGGTTCCACGAAATGACCACGGCGGAGCAGGGGAGCCGTGCTGCGCTGGGGATCGACTATGAGATCTACGCGGAGGGCGAGGCGCTCCTTGGCTGGCTCAATGCGACGCTCCAGATCCGCTCCGATGCAGCCTTCGATTCCAGCGTGCTCCTGAAGACGTTTGCCGCAGATGTCCAATCCCGGCTCGCGCCCGCCGAGATCGCGCATTTGAAGATGACGCTGAGTCCGGACGGCGGCCTCGGCGACATCGCGGTGGTGAATCTCGTGCGCAGCGACTTTGTGCCGGAGCTCTCGCTGGTCCTTGATGAGCCTGTGCCCGGAGGTCAGCTCATCGTGAACCTGCGCGCTGAGGCCGCACCCGCAGAACTGCGAGCCGCGGTGGAGGCGGCCGCCGAAGCCCTTCCCCACAAGATCCCCGGGCTGCGTGCGACGATCGAGCACCTTGAGCATTTCCGGCCCGGCAAGCCTGAGCCGACCCATCGCGACACCATCCCCGCGTTCTAGAATCCGTCATGAGCGAGACCGCCCCCCATCCCCGCCTGCTCTACTGCCACTGCCAATACGCGCAGGTGGTTCCGAAGGAAGTGAAGGCAGCAGTGCTAGAGCAGCTCTGCCAGTCCGGCACGGCATTCGAAGCGGTCGCTGACCTCTGCGAGATGGCGGCGCGGCGCGATCCAGCACTGAAGCGGCTTGCTGGCACTGGAGCGGTTAAGATCGCCGCCTGTTTTCCGCGTGCTGTGAAGGGACTCTTTCACCAAGCCGACGCCGACCTCGACCCGCAGTCCACGGAGGTTTTGAACATGCGCACCCTCGCGGCGGGGGAGGTCTGTGCGCGCCTGTTCGCGACGGACCTCGCCGCCAACGTCCCCACCAAAGCCAGCACGAAACCCGAGAACCCCGCCCCCTGAATCCATGGCCCTCCGCGACTCCAGCGCCCTGCGCGTCATCGTTTATGAAGGACCCGGCAGCGATCCGCTGCCGGAGCGCCTTGCCACCATCACGGCCCTTCTTGAGCGAGGGCACGCCGTCACGCGCACCGGTGGCGACCGGCCCGTTGCGCCCGCGGATGCAGCGCCCACGCTGGTTCTCGGGCGGTTCGCGCAAGCACCGGAGTTCTCCGGGACCACGGCCGAATGGCGTGTGCGCGACATCACCACGCTGAATTCGGCGCAGATTGCGGACGTGGTGGAGAGCACGCGTGCAGAACTCGGCGCGGCGAGGCACGGCGAATGGAAGCCGTGGTTTCCTGTCATCGATTACGATCGCTGCACCAACTGCATGCAGTGCCTGAGCTTCTGTCTGTTTGGCGTTTACGGCGTCGATGGGGAGCGGCAGATCCAGGTGCAGAATCAGGACAACTGTAAGACCAACTGCCCGGCGTGTTCGCGCGTCTGTCCCGAGGCGGCGATCATGTTCCCGAAGTACAAAGCCGGCCCGATCAACGGCGACATCGTCAGCGACGCCGATCTTCAAAAGGAGAAGATGAAGGTGGACATCTCTGCGCTCCTCGGAGGAGACGTGTATTCGATGCTCCGTCTCCGTTCCGACAAGGCCAGGAGCCGCTTCAGCAAGGAGCGGGACTCGGACAA
Organism: Chthoniobacter flavus; assembly: GCA_945861435.1. GTDB lineage: Bacteria > Verrucomicrobiota > Verrucomicrobiia > Chthoniobacterales > Chthoniobacteraceae > CAIURC01. Next base: position 60,854 of record CAMAUX010000019.1, read on the forward strand.
GGCCCTCACCGAACGGCAGAAGTGCCTCGTGAAGCTCGCCGAATCCGGGGACATCCCGCCCGAGGTTCTCATGTCCCTGCCCAGCCCCGAGGAGATCGCACGCCGCGCCGAGGAAGCTGCAGCCAAGGCCCGCGCAGCGCTGGAACCCCTCGGGTGAAATCCGCGCCCGTGCCTCGCGTCCACCAATGAACACGTTTTTCCAAAGCCTTCGTCGCATCATTCACCCGGCTCTCCTGCTCGCGCTGGCCTTCGTGGTGGCTTCGTCTGCGTGGGCCGCCGAGCCGCTTCCACCCAAGGACCGCACGGTGATCCTCATCAGCCTCGACGGATTTCCGGCATGGCTGTGGAACGACCCCACGCTTCCCATTCCCAACCTCCGTCGTCTGGCAGGGGAGGGGGCTCAGGCGGAGGCGATGACGGTTTCCAACCCGTCGGTCACATGGATCAACCACACCACACTGGTGACCGGCGTGAATCCTTCCAAGCACGGTGTTCTCTTCAACGGCCGCCTTGTGCGGCAGGGGCCGGATCAGCCGCCGCAGATCGAACAGTGGGCCGACAAGGCGGACCTCGTCCGTGTCCCCACACTCTATGATCTCGCCTTCAACGCCGGCCTCAAGACCGCGCAGGTGGACTGGGTCGCGATCCTGAACTCAGGCACGATCACGGACGAGTTCCTCGAGGTGCCGCGGGTGAACGGCCGGATCGAGCGGGAGTTGATTGGGGCGGGAAAGCTCACTGCGGCGGATCTTGCGGTCTTCAACAAGGGCAGGCAACCGGTGTGGCGCGATCAGGCTTGGACGGACGCCGCGGTGCATATTCTCAGGACGCGGAAGCCGAACCTGCTGCTGGTGCATCTGTTGAACCTCGACAGCACGAACCACACCTACGGCCCCGGCACGAGCGCGAGCCACACCGCCTACGCATACGCGGATCGTTGTGTGGCAGATCTCCTTGCGACGATCAACGAAGCCGGATTCAGGGACAAGGCCACCGTGGTCATCACCACCGACCATGGGTTTAAGAAAGTGGACAAACACATTTTCCCGAACGTCGCCCTGCGCAAGGCGGGCCTGGTGACTGTGGAGGCAGGCAAGGTGGCGCGTTGTGATGCGTATATCATGCCGCAGGGCGGTCTCGCGTTTGCCTACGTCACCGACCCTTCGCGCCGCGCCGAACTCCTGCCGCGCTTGCGCGCAGTCTGTGAAAAAATCGAGGGCGTGGACCGCGTGCTCGACGGCAGCAGGGGACCTGAGCTTGGGATGCCGACGCCGGATCAAAACCAAGGCATGGGCGACCTCATCCTCTACGCAAAAGCCGGCTACGCCTTCCAAGCTGGTGCGATCGCGGAACTCGAGACTGCGGAGGCAAAAGGCTACCTCGGTTCGCACGGCTATCCCTCCACCGACCCTGAACTGGACGGCATCTTCCTCGCGTGGGGTTATGGAATCCGACCCGGTGTGAGGATTCCGCGAGTTGCCAATCTGGATGTAGCGCCGACGCTGGCGGAACTTCTGGGCGTCACCCTTCCACCTACCGATGGGCGTGTGCTCACGGAAATTCTCGAACCCAACCTGCGCCCTGCCCGGCGCTGACACCACCATGTTTCCCCAACTCGCCCTCCGCATTCTGGAAAGCACGGATCCCCGTCTGCTTGGTAAGTTTCTGTGGAACTTCGGCGTGAAGGGCCTCTTCTCCGTCGAGCGATTCAAGGCGCGGATCAAGCGCGGTGAGTACTTCCCGCCGTTTCTTTACCTCTCGATCTTGAACAGCTGCAACCTCCGCTGTCAGGGCTGCTGGGTGGATGTGGAGGCGGAGCGCACGCAGATCGATCTGGAGACCCTGAACCGTACGATCAACGAGGCGAAGGCGCACGGGAACGCGTTCTTTGGCATTCTTGGCGGCGAGCCGTTCATGCATCCGGAATTGCTCGACCTGCTGGCAGCACACCCGGACTGCTACTTTCAGGTTTTCACCAACGGCCAGTTCATCACGCCGAAAGTGGCCAAGGCGCTGCGGTCTATTGGCAACGCCACTCCGCTCATTTCCATCGAGGGGCGAGAGATCACCAGCGACGAGCGCCGCGGCAAGAAGGAGGTCTACGCGCGCACGCTGCGCGGCCTGCGGGCGTGCCTTGAAGAGAAGATCCTCACCGGGGTGGCGACAAGCGTCTGCCAGACGAACATCGACGAACTCTGTACGGAGGAATGGCTGCGCGAGCTCATCGATTTTGGCGCCCATTACGCCTGGTTCCACACCTACCGGCCCGTCGGCCCCAAGATGAACCCGGGCCTCGCGCTGCGCCCGGACCAGCTTGTGCGGGTGCGCCGCTTTGTGGTGGAGATGCGCGCCAAGCTCCCGATCGCATTGATCGATGCTTATTACGACGGAAAGGGACAGGCACTCTGTCCCATGTCCACCGGCATCAGCCACCACGTCAGCCCGCGCGGCGACATCGAGCCCTGTCCCATCATCCAGTTCGCCACGGAAAACATCCGCGACCCGCGTGGCATTTACGCGACCATGCGCGACAGCGCCTTCCTGCGCGATTTCCGTGAGCTCAGCGCGCACCACACCCGCGGCTGTGTGGTTCTCGAGCGGCCGGATCTGGTCAAAGGTCTCGTTCAGAAACATGGGGCGCGGGATACCACCGCCCGTGGCACCGCGATGGCGGAGCTGGACGCTATGCAGCCCCGCTTTTCGCAGTGGCTTCCTGGCGAGGAGATCCCCGAGAAGCACTGGATGTACCGCTGGGCAAAGAAGTATTGGTTCAACGACTTCCACGCCTACGACTCCGTCGCCCACGACGCTGAGGCGCGCGCCCGCGATCTTCAGCGCGCCCTCTGACGGGAACGCGGGTGTGGTTCAGGAACCCTACCAATAGGCGGGGGTGCAGCCTGATTGCATCCGGTCTCATCGGTGGTCATCAACAGCGCGCCCCTTCATCCGCGTTCCCTGGCTGTGCCACTGCGGCACCGCATTCGACTGATTGAGGGAGGCCCCAACATGAGTCACCATCCGGAAAACCCGCGGCCCCGCTCCCCTCGGGACTTCTCGGAAACACCTCCCGAGGCCCGTTCAAAGGCAAGCACGCGCGCTTTGGCTGTAGTCGTGGCGCCTTCTTGCGCTGAGGCTGCTGAGACCGCACTCGCGCGGCTTCTGGAGGCAGGCGAGACGGAGCATCGCGAAGCGGGCCGCCGGCTGCATGAGGACCTCAGCCAGCAGATAGCCGGTCTGTCGCTGATGGCTGGCGCCCTTGCGCGTCAGTTGCAAAACACACAGAGCCCGCATGCCGAAATTGCCACCGATCTGGCCGCCGGCCTCGTCGCATCCATCTCGACCGCCCGGGAGATTGCCATAGCGCTGTATCCGGTGGAGATGGAAACCGGCGGGCTTCTTGCCGGGTTGCACCAGATCGCCCGAACCGCGAACCGCGAGTTTGGCATCGTGTGCACCGTGCGCCACCGCGGGCCGGATCCTTGTCTTGGGGAGCGCGCGCAGATCCAACTCTACCGGATCATTCAAGAAGCTCTGGCCAGTGCGATCCGTCACGGGCAGGCAAAGCGCGTCACCATCCTTTCGCGCCAAAGCAAACACGTCGTCTCCGTCTCTGTCACCGATGACGGCATGGATTGCGCTCGCCCGCATTCGGCGGGGTCCGCTGATGGGATGTTTTTGATGAACTCCCGGGCGCGCCTTGTCGGCGCCACGTTCACGGTTCAGACGCCGAAGCGTGGCGGACTGCGGGTGACGTGCCGACTGGAGTCCTGAGGCGGCGCTACAACGCTCCGCTTCACAAGGCTGCCTGCACGGTCTGTACCAGCGCCGCCATTTGGAAGGGTTTCGCGAGAAAGCCGGTGAGGTTGGCGCACTGCATCCTTTCGAGATCCGGCTGGGTCCCGCTCATCAGCACCACCGGAATTGCGGCGGTTTCCTCGTGCTTCAGGAGCGCGCGGCACACCGATTCGCCATCCGTGTCCGGCAGGACCAAGTCCAAAACCACCGCCGCCGGACGGTAACGCCTTGCGAGCTCTACGGCATCCTGCCCGGTGCTGCATCCGAGGATCCGGTGGGGGAAATGCATCTCGAGCATCTCGCGGATCAGGATCAGAAGCGGGCCGCTATCCTCCACCACCAAGAGGCATCCGCGGGGCACCGTGTCCCGCGCATTGAGAGCCGCAGCGATGGAGGGTGACGAGGGGGCGTGAGGCAAATCTGGGCGGGGGAGGGGATCCATGGGGTGGACGGTTCAGCACAGCAGCATGCGTTCCCCCCGCGTAACCTTTTCACCTGCACCCTCCTGTAAGAATTACGTCCCATCTCCCGTGATGTGTTCGCGAGGACCCGCAAACCCGGCGTATTCAGGGGAAGCGGGTGACCAGAGGATGCCCGCGCATAGGGTGCGTGAATTGCGCGCCCGCACGATCGTGGCATTACAAACACCCGGAAACGCAGCAGGCTGTTGCCCTGGCGCCGCTACGGGTTTCCACGGGCCGCTGAGTCATCGCACGGGTTCTGGCGCTGCATCCAAACGGCCAGCGCGTCACCGATTACGGCGCCCACTGTTTCATGACGGTTGAAGTGGTTGTACAGCCTGAGACGATCTTCGGTCGGCATCTCAAGGGCCTCCTCGCAGCGTTCCTTGAGTGAGCGAAGGTCCTCGTGCGGATAGCGCAGGATGAGGCGCTCGGCGGCAAGGGACTCCAGCCGACCGCCGGTTGCAGAGTCCTCGCACACCGGAACCATGCCGAGGCAACCCGACCAGAAAGGGCGGTCGGTGTGGGCCGAAGACATGGCAGGCGCTGTGAACATGCGGCCTTCCGGGCAGAGGCTGACTTTATAGCGGCTCACCGAAGTGCGATCACCGACATCGAGCGAATGGTCGTGGCTCGCGATGAAGCGGTCCTGAAATTCCGCGCGCAGGAAGTCCATCTGACGCTGGCGGTTTGCTGTGAGACCGAGCTGCGAGCCGAGAAAAAAAATCTTCCGCTCCGGAGCCTCCACGAATGGCGCGCTGAAGGGGACGAGGTTGGCAACCCAGCTCCGGTGGATCCGTGCGCAATCGGCGGGAAGCAGCTCTGCGGCAGGGCCGAGGGGCGATTCATCGTGGATCAGGATATTCAGAAAGGGCGCCAGGGTGCCGAAGCACTCCATATTGCGGCTTGCGTTGTCGAAACTGTAGTACACGAACCGGACCCCGACTTTTTGAAGGAGGGCTCCCGCGGTCTGAAGAGAGGGCCCCAGATGCTTCGGGTGCTGGCCCATGAACATCAGCCAGAACGGTTCATCCCGGGAGCGGCGCAGGGCGGCTTGCCCGAACGCTGCGAGCCCTTCGCGGCCGGTGACCATTGCGGAGATGCGTGGAAGCCGCTTTGGTTGAACCGTTCCGATGCAGCGCGCACATTCCGCATGCCACTGACTGTCGAGCGCCGCCATACGGATCAACGACGGGTTGTCAGGATCGCTGACTTCTTTGCGCAGATCCAGATGGTGGATCCGCTCGATGAAGCGATCCACCGGTTCAAGCTCTTTAGCCCAGGGAAGAAAAAGGCAGATGGTCACAAAGTCATGGGTCGCAGTGCACTTGATGCCGGGCGGCGCTCCGCTGTGCGAACTGGAAGCAGTGCATGAGGGAAGAGCGCCCATTTAACGGGTGAAGCCGGGGTGAAGCAATGCCGGCATCCCGCACGGGGTTGTGCGCGAGGGCTAGGAGCGACCCAAGTCGCGGCGATCGCGAGCTGGGCGGGCTTGTGCACCTTCACAGCTGCAGGCGCGGGCGCTCTCCGCTGGAAGCACTGCGTCGCGTGTACGCCCGCGAGGATTCACGCCCGGGAGGGTAGCTCCGACCCCTGCTGGGGTTGGCGCCTTAAAACCCGCGCAACTGCTCAGTCTCGGCTGGTGGGCGCGTCATGAAATTATCGTGCAGAAGCACCCGCGATATCATCCAGCCACGGCCCCATCGGGCGAATTGGATGGTCACCTGCATCCCGGGCCGGATCTCCGCGAGAGTCATCGCCACCCCGCTTTCCGTGAGGAAGTTCGCATTGTCCATCCCGTGGAAGAACACCGGCTGGTTGGCCATCTGCGTGCAGCGAACCCGGAGCAGGCCCTGCTCCGGATCCACAAGGTCCACCACTCCCGTGAGTACCGGGCCGGTGATCCCGAAGATCCTGCTCGTTGCCGCCTCGACGCGCGGCGCGCAACCCGGATGCATTCCGGCAACCAAGGCGCCGACGCAGAGGGAGCGATGCAGGAGCGTTCGGAGCTGATGCAACGGGCCACGAAAGGGATGCTGGTTCATAGATTCCATGTGCTCCATGTCGAAGCGGTTTGTCCTTGGATGGAGCGTCGCCCGTCTCCCCTTTCATCGAACCTCGCGGGCCGGGTGTGCGGGGGTGATTTCCTTCCCCGCCCAGTCTTCTGGCGTGGCGACCCCCTTGCACACGGCGTCGGGTCCCGTACAATGGCCCGCTCTATGTCTACCACTGCTGTTGAAAAACACGCCTTCCAAGCGGAGATCGCCCAGCTCCTGGAAATCGTCGTCCACTCCCTGTACACCGACAAGGACATCTTCGTCCGGGAACTGATCTCCAACGCCGCCGACGCCACGGAGAAGCTGAAGTTCCTGCAAACCAGCGGCAAGACGCTGCATCAGCCCGATCTCCCGCTGTCCATCCGCGTCACCACAGACAAGGACGCCAAGACGATCACGTTTGCCGACACCGGTCTCGGAATGACGCACGCGGAGCTCATCGAGAACCTCGGCACCATCGCGCATTCCGGCTCCAAAGCCTTCCTTCAGCAGATCAAGGCCCAGAAGGACGCAGCGGCTGCTGATGCGAATCTCATCGGTCAGTTCGGCGTGGGATTTTACTCGGCCTTCATGGTCGCGGAAAAGGTCACGGTGACCACGCGCTCTTACGAACCCGGCGAATCCGGCTGGCGCTGGACCAGCGACGGGCAGAGTGGCTATGAGATCGAGCCCGCCGAGGACCTCGGGCGCGGCACGACCATCGTGCTCCATCTGCGGGACGACGACTTTGCGGACGAGGAGCGGATCAAGGCGATCATCCTGCGGCATTCGAACTTCGTGCAGTTCCCCATCGAGCTGAATGGGACTGCGGTCAACACGGTCCAGGCGCTCTGGACGAAGAACCGCAGTGAACTCACCGACGACGATTACGAGGGCTTTTACAAATACATCGCCCACGACAACTCCGCGCCCGCCTACCGCCTGCATTTCTCCGCCGATGCGCCGCTCGCCATCCGCGCTCTGCTCTTTGTTCCGGAGAAAAACCACGAACTGGTCACGCTCTCACGCGGCGAGAGCGAGGTGCACCTGTACTGCCGCAAGGTGCTCATCCAGTCGAAGCCCAAGGAACTCCTCCCCGAATGGCTGCGCTTCCTCCGTGGCGTGGTCGACAGCGAGGATCTCCCGCTCAACATCTCGCGCGAGTCGATGCAGGACTCCGCCCTGATGCGCAAGCTCAACGAGGTGCTTACCAAGCGCGCCATCAAGTGGCTTGATGAAGAGGCAAAGGCCGATCCGGAGAAGTTCGACCGATTTTTCAAACAGCACGGCCACTGCCTCAAGGAGGGCGTTGCCACCGACTGGAGCCACCGTGAAGCCATCGCCAAGCTTCTGCGTTTCGAGTCTTCCTTCACCGAGCCCGGCAAAACCACCTCGCTCACGGATTACGTAAGCCGGATGCCCGAGGGGCAGAAGGAAATCTACTGGCTCCATGCGCCCAGCCGCGAAAGCGCTCTCGCAAGCCCCTACTTCGAGGTGTTCGCCGAGCGCAAATACGAGGTCCTGTTCCTTTCCGCTCCGCATGACGAGTTCGTGATGGAGCACCTCCGCGAGTTTGACACCAAGCGCGTTGTCGCCGCGGAAAAGGCGGACCTCGCTCTTGATCGAACCACCGGGGGCCTCAGTGCTGAGCAGGCCGAAGCCCTCGGGAAGTTCCTGAAGGAAACCCTTGGCGAACGCGTCGGCGAAGTCCGCGCCTCCAAGCGGCTCGTCGGAAGCCCGGCCGTGGTGGTGGACGGAGACCAGCACATGACCGCCAGCATGCGACGCATGCTCAAGGCCATGGACCGCGAAAACGCGGGCAACTTCAACGCCCAGCCGGACATGGAGATCAACCCCGAGAACCCGATCATCGGCCGGCTGGAGACCCTCCGTCACCGCGATTCCGCCCTGGCAGCTCAGATTGCCGAGCAGGTTTACGATAACGCAATGGTCGCGGCCGGTCTGCTGGAAGACCCCCGCCGGATGCTCGGCCGGCTGAACCAACTCATAGAAAAGCTGTTAGTTCGCGAGGCAGGTGAGTAAAACATCGCCTCGTCCCGCCTGCGCCGCTCGTCGGCCAGTCGGGGCATTCAACACACAACACGACTCCATTATGAAAGTTAATCCCTTGTTCACGTTCCTCCCCATCGCGGCACTCGGCTTCGCCGCCTGCGACAAAGCACCGGAAGCCCCGAAGGCAGAGGCCCCGAAGGCAGAAGCAGCCAAGCCCGCAGCTCCCAAGGCTGAAGCTCCCAAGGCCGAAGCGCCGAAGCCAGCGGCACCCAAGGCTGACGCCCCGGCCCCAGCTGCGCCCGCTCCGGCTCCGGCGACAGCCCCTGCGGCTCCGGCAGCTCAGCAGTAAAGTATCCCTGATTCCTCAGGCGCCGGCCTCCCTCGCGGGGGTCGGCGCCTTTTTTATTCCTCCCAACAGCACGCGATGCCGCGGCTGCGGCAGCTCTCAGGGCTGCAGCCCCACGCCCTCGACCTTCAGCACTTCGAAGATGTGTCGGAGAAGCGTCCGGTAGTGCTGCTGAACGACGGTGCTCGTAGACTCCGTTTCCAACGCGAGGAAGTCCGCGTAGTCCTCTTGCAACTTCAGCGCAAGCAACGTGCGCAACTGCTGATCCTGATCGGGGGCTGGCTGGTCGCCATGGGCGCCCATGCTTGCGGCGCGGTCCTCCGCATCCCCGCTCAATTCCTCGATCCGTGCCTGCAACTCCCCGATGCGCGCCTCGAGCTGCACATTCAACCGTGCAAGCTCCTCCGGCGTTGGCGCCCCGACGATTGCGGGGGCCTTTTCCACCCGTCGGACCTCGCGGCGGGAGTCGTCGTCCCGCTGCCGCAGCCTGTTCTGCGCGCCTTGCAGTTCCGACTTGAGGAACTGCACATGGTTATCAATCTGTCTCAGGGTCTCGCCGAGGTTGAATTCCCTGCCCACCGTGCGGCTCTGGTAGGCGGGGCGGTCCCTGCGTCCTTCCCGCTCGGGGGCGCCTCCCTCCAAGGGCGTTCTCTGGGGGCGCGGTTCGTAGGGTGGCCGTTGTTTTCGCGGCCGCTCTTCAGGCTCGGCGGCATCGTCTTCAGCCTCTTTCTCGTCCTCCTCCGTATCATCGGCCCGATCTTCGTCCGCCTCATTCACGGGCGAATCACTGGGGGCGTTCTCCGTCTCCTCTTCACGCACCGGAGCGGCGGTGTTGCGTCGCTCCGCATTCGCAACTCTTGGCGTTGGCGATGCGGGCGCGCTCTCCTGTGCGGGCTTGAGCAGCGCCGCGATTTCCTCGGGCAGATTCTGCACTTCCTTGCGGAGGGCGTTCTGCCACTTGGAACCCATCCGGGAAAGACCCTTGGAGAGGGCGCCCAGCAGGGCTTCCGAAGGCTTCGCGAGTTTGTCGGCTTCGCCCGCCCACCTGAGCAGGCTGAGTTGCGGCACAGGTGGATTGGGCGTTGAGAAGCCCGCCATCAGGGCGCATTGAACGAGCGTCTCCGCATCGGCTGGCTTGAGCTCAGAAAGCGCTAGCTGCGTGACCCAGGGGCGTGCCTTCCCTACGAGGACGTTGTTGAGAATCTGCGCGTGCCGCGGGTCGAGGGTGCCCGCGCCTTTTTCCAGCATCTCGCGGCAGACGCCCACCAGCAGCTTGAGTCCGACCGCTGCATCCAGCTTCGAAAGCGCCCGGGCGAGGCTGAGCCGGATCCGCAGCGCGGGTTCGGCTTCGTTCTCCGCAAGGCTCTTCAGCACATGGGTGCGTGCTGTCACTTTCATCTCCGCCCAGACGCTCTCCACTGCACGGACGCCCACAATCCATGGGACCCGCGGCAAAAACTCGGCGGCTCGGATGGCGCCCGCCTTTCCGCCCAAAAGCGCGTCCTTCAGCAACGCGCACATCCGCTCCTCGTCAGCCGGCGCGAGCCGGGCCGCTTTCGCCCGTTCTGCAAGGTCCGCAAGCTCGTCCATCCCTGCGGGCGGCGTGTCATCCTGCACTTCAGCAGACGTGTCGGGTGGTGCGTCAGCCACAGCCGCGCCCTCGGGCGCGATGGGTTCCACGGGGGATTGTGAGGGTTCGCCTACCGGGCCTGCCGGGGGGTCCAATTGAGGGTCGGTCTCCATGGGATCAGAAAAAGGTTGGGTTACACAACGGCCGCAGCCCGCCGTTGACCAGCAAAAACCGGGTGTTTCAGCGTGCCGGTCCCCCCACCGACGGATCGCAAGCGGTGGGCGGCGGCGGATGCCCGGGCCGGATCCGTTTGAAGGGGGAGGGGAGGAGGATGCCTCGGGAGGGCGGCCGCGAGCCGTTTTGGGCAAGCTTTTGGTTTGGCACCGGGCACCGCTTGCGCCTAAACTAGTGTTCTTATGGCCACTAAATCCGACGCCCCCGAAGAAAGCCGGGTGCATGCCGCCCGCAACAAAAACCTCGACCTCGCCATCCAGCAGATCGCCAAGGACTTTGGCGATGGTGCGATCATGCGGCTCGGTGACAGCACGGATATGGACGTCGAGGTGATCCCCACCGGCAACATCCTCATCGACCGCGCCCTCGGCGTCGGTGGATTCCCCAGGGGCCGCGTCTGCGAGATTTTCGGGCCGGAATCTTCGGGCAAAACCACGCTCACCCTTACCATCATCGCCCAAGCCCAGAAGTTGGGCGGGCTCGCCGCATTTATCGATGTCGAGCACGCTCTCGACCCGCAGTACGCCCGCAAGCTCGGGGTTAATCTGGATGATCTCCTCGTGTCCCAGCCCAGCTCAGGGGAAGAAGCCCTGCGCATCTGCGAGACGCTTGTGCGCTCGAACGCCCTCGACGTCATCGTGCTTGATTCCGTGGCCGCTCTCGTCACGAAGGCCGAGCTCGAGGGCGAGATCGGCGACACCACCGTCGGCGCCCAAGCGCGCCTCATGAGCGCCGCCTTGCGCAAGCTCACCGCCCTCATTTCCAAGGCACGCACCGTCTGCCTCTTCACCAACCAGATCCGGGAGAAAATCGGCGTCATGTTTGGCAATCCCGAGACCACCCCCGGCGGCAAGGCCCTCAAGTTCTACTCAAGCGTGCGCTGCGACATCCGCCGTATCGGCGCCATCAAGCAGACCGATGGCACCGTCACCGGGAACCGCACCAAGGTCAAAATCGTGAAGAACAAGGTCGCGCCACCCTTTGCGGAAGCCGAATTCGACATCATGTACAATGAGGGGATCAGCTCCACCGGCGCCCTCCTCGACCTTGCCATCGAGCAGGGGATCATCGAAAAGCGCGGCTCCTGGCTCAGCTACAAGGGCGCACAACTTGCGCAGGGCCGCGACGCGGCCAAGGTCGTCCTCAAAACGGACGAGAACCTTTACAACGAACTCTACGCCGCCGTTTCCGCCAAACTCGAGGAACCCAAGAAGTAGCCGCAACAGGCTGTCTGAAAATCAAAACGCCGTCCCGGGTTCAACTCGGGACGGCGTTTTGTTTTGAAGGTCGAGAGGGATTAAAAAACCGTCGGCTTACTTTTTCTTGCCGCGTGCGGAGAACTCTTCCATCGAGAGCTTCCCGTCATTGTTCGCATCCTTCTTCTTGAACATTTCTTCGGCCTTCGCCGGATCCTTCTGGCCGGCCTTGAACTCTTCGAGGCTGATGGAGCCGTCGGCGTCCTTGTCGAGCTTCTTGAACGCCTCAGCTGGATCGGCTTTGGCCTTCGGCTTGGCCTCGTCGGCGGCCATGGCAACGCCGGTGCTCAGCACCAACGCGGAGAGGAGGGAGGGGATGAATTTCATGGGTTGTATGAGATGATGGGTTTTGGGTTTAGGCGTCCATTGCTGGACTGTAAGAAGCTTTAACCCCGCTCACGCTGCGAAGTCGCCAAAAACTTCTCACGCACTGAATCTGTCCCTCTCACCTGATGGCGCTCGGGGACCTAGCCCATTGAGAGGGGGATAAGCCCCTAAGGCGCCCCCTGATTCGGGCGTCGGGAACTTTTAAAATTTATATTGCCTCTCTCAAAATCCCAGATACCGTCGTCAATGTTCTGGGGGGAACAGCGCGGGCGTCAGACCATTCGGTTCGGCGCCCGCGCATTTTTTTACCCTCGCGCAGGGGCCTGCAGCCGTCCGAAGGGAATCCACCCAGTCTGCCGCCGCTACTCGATTCCTTAAACTCCTTAAGCCGTCCGGAGGATGAACCGCAGAGCGTCCACCCGCAGCCTCGCCCCGCTGAGCGCCTCCTCCAACGTCCGTCGCCGTAACTCGGCCGCCTCGATCTCCGCAGGCCGAACGTGGTCATTGAGTTCCTGAAGATCGCGCAAACGTGCAAGCTCGGCGCCGAGTTCCGCGCCGAGCTGCGTGCGCGCTCCGGCCACGACCTCCTCCATTCGCGAAGCCGCGATGGTCTGTGCTTTCTCCAGCATGGCGGGGAAAACCTTCCGTTTCACAACACCCTTCTCCAGCACCCGGAGCGGATCGCCCTTTTCAAGCACTGCTTCGGGCAATTCGGTGTCGGCGCTGAGATCCTCGAGTTGATGGTCCACCACCACCCGCACGGGTGTTGCAGGAAGGAAACGGTCGAGGTGGTAACCCGAAGGAGCCACGCACTCCACCACGCACCATACCTCCAGGAGCAGGCCGTCGGTTCCAGAGCTTTTCCAGAGTGCAAATGCTGCGTTGCCCGCCTCGGAGCCGAGCAGCAGGTCGAGTGCTGCGGTCATCAGCGGGTGGTCGCTGCTGAGAAAGCCGAGGTCCTCCCGCGAAAGCGCCCTGCTACGATCGAGCGTTACGGAGAGCCCGTGCTCCGGGAGAGCCGGGAGGGCCTCCGTGAGAAGGTGGCCGGGTTTCAGAAGAAACGTGCGCGTGCTCAGCAGCTCGTGCTGCACCCCGAAGTGATCCAGCATTTGAAAGAAAAATTGCTCAAACCCGCGGTCCTGATCCTCTGCGCGGATCTGTGCCGCGAGTGCGGCTGCGGCTTCCGGCTTGCACGAGTTGAGTTCCAGCAGTCGGTCGTATCCTCGCTGGAGCTTCTCTCCCATGGCCTCATGGAGTGAGCGTGTCTTGGAAACCAGACGCGTGAGCTTCTTGGCATCAGGCTTCGCGCGCAGGTCGCCGAGCGCACTCGCCACCGCACGCTGCACTTCAAGTGCGCCGTGCGGGGTCTTCTCAAATGCGTTCAATCCCTCGTGAAACCAGCGGGCAAGCACTTCCCCGGCGCTGCCCTGCACGCACGGGACATGGATCCGGATGCAGGAAGCCTGCCCGATCCGGTCCAGCCGGCCGATCCGCTGCTCGAGAAGTTCGGGGTTCTCCGGAAGGTCAAAGAGCACGAGGTGATGCGCGAACTGAAAATTGCGGCCCTCACTTCCAATCTCCGAGCACAACAAAATCCGCGCGCCCTCCTCGTCCGCCGCAAAGTACGCTGCGTTGCGGTCTCGCTGAAGCAACGTGAGGTCCTCGTGGAAAATCGCGCAGGCCACCGCGATCTCGCGCTGAAGCCGCGCCGCGATCGCCTCCACCAATTCCCGGGTACGGCAGATCAGCAGCACTTTTTCCGAGCCCAACTCCCGTAGCAGACCCGCCAGCCAGCGCACGCGGGCGTGCAATTCGTCCGTCCCGGGCGCGATCGGATAAAGCGTCGCGCGGCGTTCCGGAAAGCCCGTCAGCCCTGCCCGCGTGTTCCGGAACATCACGCGGCCGGTTCCAAACCCATCGAGCAGCGCTGCCACCAGTTCGTCGCGCGCGCCCTGCGCTCCCGATGCGATGGCGGCCGCGAGCTGCCGGATCCGCTCAGACGCGCCCCCGAAGAGTGCGTGGTCCTTGCTGCTGAGCTCTCCTCCTGCGCGCAAGCGGTCCACCGCGGAAGCCACCCGCTCGTAATGCGCGGCCTCTTCTTTGAACCGCGCGAGGTCTGCATACCGTTCGGGATCCAGCAGACGGAGACGTGCGAAGTGGCTCTCCATGCCCAATTGGTGCGGCGTGGCGGTCAGCAGGAGCAGGCCGGGGATGGCGCTGCCAAGCGCCTCCACCAACGCGTACCCGGGACTGGGCGCGCCCGGGGTCCATGCCAAATGATGCGCTTCGTCCACCACCAGAAGGTCCCATCCCGCCGCAAGCAGTTGCGCTGAGCGGGCGGGGGAGTCTGCGACAAACGCCAGGCTGCAGAGCACAAGCTGACTGTCCAGAAACGGGTTCGTGCCCGGTTGCTGAGCCTCGATGGCGCCGCACCGCTCCTCGTCGAAGATGCTGAACGAGAGGTTGAACTTGCGATACAGCTCGATGAACCACTGGTGCGCGAGGCTCTCCGGCACCAGCACCAAAATCCGCGCCGCTCGCCCCGTCAGGTGGAGCCGGTGCAGGATCAGCCCGGCCTCGATCGTTTTTCCCAGACCCACCTCGTCCGCCAGCAAAACCCGGGGAGCGAGGCGCGAGGCTGTTTCGGAGGCGATGAACAGCTGATGCGCAATGAGGTCCACACGTCCCCCGAGAAATCCCCGCACGGGTGCGCGCCGGATCTTGGCGCGCCACTGCAGCGCATCCGCCCGCATCTCAAAGGTGTGGAGCTCATCCACCTGCCCGATCAGCAGACGCTCCTCCGGTTTGCTGAAACTGAGCGTGTCCGAAAGCTCCGCTTCCGGCAGTGCCCGTCCACGCGCGATGTAGGTGAGCAGACCGCTGCGCTCCTCCACCGATTCCACCACCATCGATGCACCCTCGTGCGATTTGATCTGGTCTCCCTCTTTAAACTGCACACGGCGCAGCGGCGCGCTCCGCCGAGCATACCGGCGGTGTTCGCCCGCCGCGGGAAAGAAGATCTCCACCTGTGTCGCATCCACCTTGAGCACCAGCCCCAGCCCGAGCTCTGGCTCACTGTCACTCACCCACCGTTGACCTGCAAAAACCGTTCCCGTAGACATCGCAAAGGTCGCGGAGACTACTGCCTGCGGAATTCGTTTCAACGGTTTTGCTCCGAAAAATACGCGGCTCCCGCGCAGCGTGGTCCTCAAGCCTGCGCGCCGCCTCTCCTTGACCGGACGCACGAGCCCGGCGAGGTTCTGTGGCGCATGGTTGATGTGTTCACCAAACGCAAGCGCTCGGCGGTCATGAGTTTGATTCGCAGCGGGGACAACGCCTCCACCGAACTCCGCCTCATCACCCTGCTGCACGGCCTCGGCATCACAGGATGGCGCAGGCGCCAGACACTCCCCGGGCGGCCCGACTTTGTGTTCCGCCATGCGAAACTGGCCGTCCTTGTCGACGGCTGCTTCTGGCACGGCTGTCCCCGCCACCACAGGCTTCCCGCAACGAGGCCCGCCTTCTGGATCGCAAAGCTTCAGGCCAACATGGCGCGCGACCGCCGTGTCGGCCTCGAACTGCGCCAGAACGGCTGGAGGGTGCTGCGGATCTGGGAATGCGATCTCACCAAGGCCCGCCAACCCCTCACCGCTGCACGTCTCAAGCGCGCGCTCCGCGGCCCGACCGCCTTCCCCATTCGGCAGTTGCGGGACAACTGAAAAGGGGGGCGGACCCGGTCGCTCCCATACTCGCACCGCACGGCACTCCCCAATCTGACACACGCGTGCTACGGTTCGCATCCCTATCTATGTCCAACGACCCGATCTCCCCCGAATCCCTTATCCAAAAGCTCGAGTGGCGCTATGCCACCAAGAAGTTCGACCCCACCCGCAAGATTCCGGCCGCCCATTGGGAAGCGCTTGAAAAGGCGCTCGTACTCTCGGCTTCCAGCTTTGGTCTCCAGCCTTGGAGGTTCGTTGTCGTGCAGGACCCCGCCCTCCGCGCCCGACTTCTTCCGCACTCGTGGAATCAGGGGCAGGTGGTGGACGCCTCTCACTTCGTCGTCCTCGCAGCACGCCGCGGCATGGACTCGGGCGACATCCAGGCTTTGATTCAGCGCACGGCGGAAGTCCGTGGCGTCGATCTCGAGAAACTCGAGGGCTATCGCAAGATGATCGCCGGTTTCCATCAGATGGCCGACACACAGGGCTGGCTCGACGCATGGTCCGCCCGCCAGGTCTACATCGCACTCGGCAACCTGCTCACCAGCGCGGCCCTGCTCGGCATCGACACCTGCCCGCTCGAGGGCATCGATCCCGCCCGGTACGACACGCTCCTCGGCCTCTCTGGCTACACCACACTCTGCGCCGTCGCCGTGGGTTACCGCGCCGCTGATGACGCAGCCGCCAGCTTTCCCAAGGTCCGCTTCCCCCACGCCCGTGTCGTGGAGGTCCGCTGACGGCTGCGTTTTAAATTTTACCCCGGGTGCCACCCCGGTGAGAAAGTGCTCCTTCGCGGGGCTGTTTGTGTTAGGGTTGAGGGCACACGGTCCCACGTGGGTCGCTCCACCCTTTGAACCTCGACCTTCTGCTCAAAGCTCTGCCCGACTTCGCCCATGTGTTCGCGGCGTTCGGGTCGGGCATTGCTACCCCGGCATCGCGGCTCCGGCAGGCCTTGCGCGCCCTCGACCCGCTCCAGGGACCGGCCTTCTGCTACGCCGCCACATGGCTCCTCGCCCTCGAATGCAGGCGCGCGGAAACCTTCGGACGCAAAGTCTCCCCACGGCTCGTCGATGCGGTCCTCACGCGCCTCGAGGCCGCCGTCCCTCGCGGACAACGCATCGCCTCCGCTCCGTGGATTGACGCGTTACTCGTCGAACACATCCCCCTCGGCGCCTTCCAGCGGCTCGTCCGATGGACCACCGCGGAAGACGACGCATCCTCCGCCCGCAATCCCCGTCTCCTCCTCGCGGCGCAGCGCCTTGCGGAATGCGGACGCTGGGAGTCTGCTTGCGAGCTCGCTCTCCCTCTCGCCGTGGCCGATGCAGATTTCCACGTGGCTTCCACCCTTGCCCGCGTTCTCTGCGTTCAGACCAAACCCGCTGCGCGCAGATTCATCCGGGATCTGGAGGGACGTGTGCTTCCCTCCGTTGAACCTGGAACCCCTCGCGAAATATTCGACCTCACCCTCCACCTCTGCCTCGAGCGGGAACGCTGGATCCACGCCACGCCTGCAGCCCTGCGCAGCATGGTCGCGCAGGCTCCCCTTACGGACGAGGCCATCGCGCGCGTTCGCACCCTCCACGGCGTCGCCCTCGAACCCCTTTACTGCAGGCTCGCCGCTGCATGGGCCAAGCGCGGACGAGTGCGGGCCGCCTGCCTGCTCCTGCAGCGCACCGCGTACGGGCCCGGCGCCGCGGAGGGCCTTGTCGAACTGGCGCTCGCGCTCGTGCGAGGATTCGGCCTCGAGCCAGCCCTCAAGGCGAGCGAGTGCTCCTCCGCATCCCACGTCGAGATCACCGTGCTCTCAGCGCTCGCCCGGGAACTCCATGCGCAGGGCGATACGCCCGCCTGCGAACAGGTGCTCGAACGCGCCCTTGAGGCCGCTGGCCGCCAGCCGGAGTACTCCGCCGTCACGCGCCTCTGCATGCGGCATCTCGTACGCACGTTGGCAGCTACAGGCCGTTTCTCGCGGGCGATGGAGGTGGCCATGGAGTGCGACACGGGAGAGCATTCCGACGCCCTCCGCTGCATCGCTCTCGCTTATGCCTCCCTTGGCCGCAGCTCCCACGCCCAGCGTTGCATCGAGCGCGCCTTCCGCCTCGACACCGCGGAAACCCATCCCGACTGCCGCGATCATCAGCTCGTGCGCACCGCCGCCGCCTTCATCCGAACCGCCAACCTCCCACGCGCCTTCGCCGCTGCCCACCACATCCAGAACCCCGACAGCAAGGCGTCTGCGCTCGTCTGCATCGCCCATTCGCTCGCAAAGACGCATCCTCAGGAAGCCTTCCGTTTTCTCGCTCGCATCCCGAGGCTCGAGCGCCGCGCGGCCGAATACGCAGTCCTCAGCGGCTTCCTCCATGCTGCCGACAACCAACCGCTTGCCGAATTCGCATGGCTGCGTGCCATCGAGGCCGCCGCCGCCGACGCAGAGGTCGAGCCCGTCGTCGAACGCCTCGTCGTTGAAGCCTCCGACCGCCTCCAGCAGGGCGATCCAAAATCCGCTGGTTCCCTCCTCTCCGAGGCAGTGGGCCTTTGCACCTTAGTCTCCGACAGCGGCCTCCAGTGTGTTCTTCTCGGCCGGGTAGCCGACACCCTTGGTAAAAACCCCGCAGTCCCCGGCTCCTCCAGCCTCTTCCTGCGGTTGCTTGCCATCACCGCCCACGCCGACACCCCTCGCGGCCAGATGCATGCCCTCGAATTCGTCACCGACGGCTTCCGCGAACACCCGGATCCGGACCTGCGTGCGCAGCTTTCCCAAAAAGCCACCCACTGGTACCGCTGGGTCAAGCGCCGCGCCGATCGCTACCGCCCCAGTGAGCCTTGGGATCCGCCTGCCTGACGCCACGCCGCCTCCCGCCCCGGTGCAGCTTCCCACGGCAAGATTCCACTGGCGTTCCCCCAATGAATCCCCTTGCTTGGCGCCGCTCATGATCCACCGTCCCGGCACCTCCAGCTCACGCCTCCCGCAGCTTCTTCCTCTTCTTCTCCTCCTGCTTTCAGGTCTGTTCGCAGGCTCCGCGCTCGCCGCCACCACTGTCGTCCTCGATGCGGGCCACGGCGGCTTCGACAAGGGCGGTGTCCCCGGAATGCGTCTCGTGGAGAAAAACTTCACCTTGGACGTCGCCCGCCGCGTGCGTGCAAACCTGCAAGCCGCCGGAGTCCGCACCGTCATGACCCGCAGCACGGACACCTTCGTCGAGTTGCGCGACCGTTGCGCCATCGCCAATCGCCAGCCGAAAGCCGTCTTCGTCAGCATCCATTTCAACGCGGCTCCCCGCGAGGGTGCCTGTGGCATCGAAACCTACTACTACCGAGGCCCCGCAAGCGCCTCCCTCGCCGCTGCCATCCACCGTGAAGTCGTCCGCAGAACCGGCGCCCAAGACCGCGGTGTACGCACCTGCCGTTATTACGTCCTTCGCAACACCCGCATCCCCGCCGTTCTCGCGGAACTCGGATTCCTCACCAATAAAGCCGAGGGGAGCCGAATCAGTTCCTCAGCTTACCGAGACAAACTCGCCCAAGGAATCGCGCGCCCCCTCATCGCACGCTACGCGCCAAAGCCGACCACCAGCCAGCAGGCGCCCGCGATTCCCACCCGAAAAACCACCCCTTCGCAGGGCACCTCCCGGAGACCTCTGGGACCGGAATCGCGTTGACTCCACGCCTGCCCGTGGGCGCGATGGGGACATGCTCCTTTCCTGCTCCGCAATGCGCGCCGTTGAGCACCGCGCATTCGCTCAAGGCGTGGCTCCCGAGGCCCTGATGGATGAAGCCGGCGCTCGCATCGCACTCGCCGTCCAGCAGTTCCATCCCACCCCCGGCCGCTGCACCGTCCACTTCGGCAAGGGCCACAATGGTGGTGATGCACTCGTCGCCGCCCGCTGGCTTGCCGCCGCCGGCTGGGCAGTCCAACTCGCACCCGCCTTCCCCCGCGAACAGTGGGCGCCGCTTACCGAACGCAAATTCACCCAGCTCCCAGCCTCTGTCCATGCACCGCAGGAATTAGGTCTTCGACCCCGCGGCCCCGCGGTTGTTCTCGACGGCCTCCTTGGCCTCGGCTCCTCAGGCCCACTTCGCGAGCCGATCCTCAGCGCAGTTCACGCCATCCATCGCGCGCGCCTCCTCGATGGAGCCCGCGTATTCGCCATCGATCTCCCCTCCGGCCTCGATGCCGATTCAGGTGCTGCATGTGCGGATGCGGTCTCGGCGGATGTCACGCTCACCATCGGCTTTCCCAAGCGGGGCCTCGTTGCCGACACCGCTACCCAATGGGTGGGCCGCCTCGCCGTGCTTCCCCTCGCAGAACTCACCGCGCGCGTCCTCCCTCAGGATCCTCCGCAGGAAACAATAGCCACCCCCTTCTCCCTCCGCCCCATCTGGCCACCGCGGCGCTTCGACCTGCACAAGGGCGACTGCGGCCGCGTCGCAATCATCGCCGGATCCCCCGGCATGACCGGTGCCGCATCCCTCGCCGCGCGCGCCTGCGTCCATGCCGGCGCCGGCCTTGTCACCCTCTACGCAACTCCAGATATCGAGCCCCGCCTTGCCGTGACCACTCCGCCGGAGGTCATGGTCCGTGCGGTCGACGACTACCGCGAGGTCCTCGGCGCCCGGCACGATGTCCTCGCCATCGGCCCGGGCCTCGGGTCCCGCCATCGTGATCAAATCCTCGCTCTCCTTCGCGAAACGCCCATGCCCGCCGTGGTAGATGCGGACGCCCTCAACGCCCTCGCCCTCGAACCGGAGCTCCTAGTGGACTGCGCGGGACCCCGCCTCCTAACGCCACATCCCGGCGAGATGAGGAGGCTCGACCCTGAAGCCGTCTCTCTCAGCCGCGATGCGACCGCTCTGCGCTTCACCGCGCGTTACCCGCACACCCTGCTTCTCAAGGGTGCCCGTACCATCGTCGCCCAGCGGGGCCTTCCTCTCTCCTACAACGCCACGGGCTGCCCAGGCATGGCCAGCGGCGGCATGGGCGATACCCTTACCGGTGTCTGCGCAGCGCTCATCGCCCAAGGGCTCAGCTGCTACGACGCCGCGCGCTTGGGGGCGTGGATCTGCGGGCGCGCTGCCGAATTCGCCGCACAGCGGGCATCGGAGGAGGCTCTGACCGCGTCACTCGTGATCGACGCATTGGGCCAAGCCTTCACCGCCCTGCGCTCCGAAGGCGTCTAAGTTGCGCGCCGCCCAGCCATCCGGCGTCTCGCTTTCGATCTTCCCATTGTGAAAGCGACTGGCCCACCAAACGCCACGCACCATCAACGCATGGCGCAATTGCGCGAGGCTGGGCCTCCGCGGAGCGGGCGATATGCACGTTCCCCGAGGCCGACCCAGAACACCCATGCAGTCCACCCCTCCCATCCACACAAATCGTTAACCATCAATTGAAAAAGCCCGCAGATCCGACTCTAATCCCGGCGTCCGCCTTTCTCCTCATGCAAACCACCGAACCCCCTCCCGCCGGACCGGCCGCACCGCACGTATCCGATCTCCCAAAGATCGAAGAACTCCGCAACCGCACGGAAGCCTATGTGCGCGAGCAGCCCGTGAAGGCTGTCAGCATCGCCCTCGGCGCCGGCGTCCTGCTCGCTGGCCTCCCCATCTTCTCACTCTTCGGCGGCATCGTGCGCATGATCCTCGGCCTCCTCCGTCCGCTGCTCCTCGTGCTTGGGGCCCTCAAACTCTACGAGGAATATCAGAAGCGCCATGCCGACGACGAAAGCGACGCCCCATCCCAAAACGGCTCCCGCGAGGATTAAAGCTCCGCCACAAACGCGGAAACGCTCGGGTGCAGGCAAATAACCCGCCGGTGCCAAGCCGTGGGCTCTGCGGCACGCGAAGACTCCGGTGGGCTCCCGGGTGGACTTGATTTGGTTGAGCGCTAGCCACAGCCAAGCGGCTCCGGGGCGCACGCCCCTTGCACTCATCCGCAAGCGCCGCTGACTGACCCCTCCGCTTCCCGAGAGCTCAGTCCTCCGGCGCTTCCTCTCCCAGCCCACCAATCAGTCGCCGGTCCCGTTTAGTCGGACGACCAGCCCCCGCCGGCCGCGCCCCCGGCACCGACGACTCCCGGGTCCTCGCCTTTTCCCACTCCTCGGGCGGTGTGTGATCCTCGGCAAACCCTCCCACCAATGCCGCCCCGACCCGCGACGCCGGAGCCCCAAGCACCCGGAGAACCCGGGTCCATGCAAGGGGGCGCCCTTCCATCCGAATATGCACCACCTCGCCGGGGCGTACCTCATGCGCAGGCTTCACGCGTCGTGCGTCCACTTCCACCCGACCACCCTTGATCTGCTCCGCCGCCAGCGAACGCGTCTTGAAGACGCGCACCGCCCAGAGCCATTGGTCAATGCGCACCGTGTGGGCACCTCCTCAGGCCGCGGCTCCGGCCTCTCCGGGACCGGCCAGTCCCGTGCTCACCTCGCGCACCGTCAACCCGCCCTGACGCAGCTTCCCGAGAAAAGGGGCCGTCGCCGGCGTGGCGTCCGTGATCAACTGCGTGATCTGCGACAGCGGACACAGCGTGCACATTGCCTGACGCCCCAGCTTGCTGTGGTCCGCGAGAAGCGCAATGCGTGCACTTTGAGCAATCATTAATCGCTCACTCTCAAGCACCGCCTCGTTGTAATTAGTCGCAGACTGCTCGTCGATCCCCGCCGCCCCGAGAAACGCCCACGCCGCATGGTAGCGCCTCAGGAACGCCTCCGCCTGCGGCCCCGCCACCACCCCGCTCTCCGGCTGCAAAATGCCTCCCGTCAGGTGCACTTCCGCACCGCGCTGCCTTCCCTTGTGCTGATCCACCGCCTGCGCGATCACCATCGAATTCGTGATCACTCGGATCGGCTTCTGCGCGATGAACTCCGCAAGCTGCAGCGTCGTCGTGCCCCCGTCGATCATCACCACATCCCCATCGCGAAGCAGCTCCGATGCGGCCTTCGCGATCGCTTTCTTCTCCGCCGCCTGCGCCACCAGTCGCGCTGCAAACGCTGGCGCCGTCACCGCGCTCCCACCAATCAGTCGAATCCCTCCCCAAGTCTTTTCCACCCGACCGCTCCCCGACAGCGCTGCAAATTCGCGCCGCACTGTCGCAGGAGATGTCCGCAGGGCCTCGCACACCTGCTCGACTCCGAGCTCTCCTTCGATTTGCAGCATCTCCAAGATCTGACGGTGCCGCTGACGCCGCTTCAGAAGCGGACCGGAGCGGGCGGAATTTGCTTGCGTCACCCCCCCATTCCTAATCAATAATCAATCAGAATCAAGTCAATAAGTTCAAACTCACCGCACATCCAGCCTCCGCGCACCCCCTTTATGCCTAAATTCCGTCACGTCAATCATTCCTGGGACGATGCCAAGGCCAGCAGCCTCGATCCCGTCGCCCGCCTCATCTATCGCTCCAATATCCTCGGCGCCGATCAGCGCATCACCAACACCGGCGGCGGCAACACTTCCTCCAAAATCACCGAAACCGACCCCCTCACCGGCCAGCCCGTCGAGGTGCTCTGGGTAAAAGGCTCCGGCGGTGACCTCCGCACTTCCAACCGCGAAAACTTCTCGTCCCTCTATCAGGACAAACTCATCGCCTTGCAGCCCCTCTACGCCGGCCTCCCGGGGCGCGGCCCCAAGACGGAGCCCGAGGATCGCATGGTCGGGATGTACACGCACACCACCTTCAACCTGAATCCGCGTGCGAGCTCCATCGACACGCCGCTCCACTCCTTCATCCCGTTCAAGCACGTTGACCACATGCACCCGAACGCCGCCATTTCGGTGGCCGCCTCGCGCAATTCGGTGCAGCTGACCAAGGAGATCTACGGCGACACCGTCATCCACACCCCGTGGCTCCGACCCGGATTCGAACTGGGCCTTGCCATGCAGCAAATCTGCCGGGACCACCCGAAAGCGCAGGGCATCATCATGGGCCAGCACGGCCTCATCAACTGGGCCGACGACGACAAGGAGTGCTACGAACTCACCCTCGCTCTCATTGAAAAAGCCGCTCAGTTCATCGAGCAAAAGTATGAGGCCAAGGGCGGTGATGCGAAGGCCTTCGGCGGCCAGAAATACGCATCCCTCGATCAGGCGCAGCGTAACGCCGCATTCGCTAAAATCCTCCCATGGTTGCGCGGCCAGGTCAGCCAGAAGGCCCGCTTCATCGGCACCGTGCAGGACGACGACACTATCCGCCGCTTTGTGAATTCGCAGGACGCGCCCCGTCTCGCGGAGCTCGGCACCAGCTGCCCCGACCACTTCCTGCGCACCAAGATCAAGCCCCTCTACGTCGCATGGGATCCCGCCACCGGCGACCTCGACGCACTCAAGGGTCTGCTCAAAGACGGCCTCGCCCAATACCGCGCCGACTACGCCGCTTATTACAACGCGTGCAAGCATCCCAACTCGCCTGCAATGCGCGACCCGAACCCCACCGTGATCCTCATCCCCGGACTCGGGATGGTCGCATGGGGCAAGGACAAGAGTGAGAGCCGCGTCACCGCCGAATTCTACAACTGCGCCGTTGAGGTCATGCGCGGCGCGGAGGCCATCGACGAATACATCGCCCTCCCGCAACAGGAGGCCTTCGACATCGAGTACTGGCTCCTTGAGGAGGCCAAGCTCAAGCGCATGCCCGTTGAGAAGGAACTCGCCCGCCAGATCCACGTCGTCATCGGCGCTGGTTCAGGCATCGGCAAGGAGACCGCCCACCGCCTCGTCAAGGAAGGCGCGCACGTCGTTGCTGTGGATCTCCACCAAGCCGCCGCCGAAGCCACGGCGAAGGAGATTACCGACAAGCTCGGCCTCGGCATCGGCGTTGCCGGCACCGGCCTCAGCGGGTGCGGTCCTGCGATCGGCCTTGCGGCCAATATCACCGATCGCGCCAGCATCCGTGCCATGCTCGACCAAGTCGCGCTGGCCTACGGAGGCTTCGACGCCATCGAAGTCACCGCCGGCATCTTCGTGCCGAGCGACACCTCGGGCCACATCCCCGATGAAAAGTGGGCGCTCACCTTCGGCATCAACGTCACCGGCAGCTACCTCGTCGCCGACGAAGCCTACAAGACTTGGAAGGAGCAGGGTCTCCGCGGCAGCCTCGTCCTCACCACCAGCGCCAATGCGGCCGTGGCCAAGAAGGGCTCCGTCGCCTACGACACCTCGAAGGCCGCCGCCAATCATCTCGTGCGCGAGCTCGCCATCGAACTCGCGCCGCTCGTGCGCGTCAACGGCGTCGCCCCCGCCACCGTCGTGCAGGGGAGCGCAATGTTCCCCCGCGACCGCGTCATCGGCTCGCTGGCAAAGTACAACATCCCTTACACCGACGACGAAGCCACCGAGTCCCTCGTCACCAAGCTCGCGCAGTTCTACGCGGACCGTACGCTCACCAAGTCGCCGATCACCCCGGCGGACCAAGCCGAGGCGTACTTCCTCCTCGTGAGCCAGCGCCTCAGCAAGACGACAGGTCAGATCATCACCGTCGACGGAGGCCTCCACGAGGCCTTCCTCCGCTAGTCGCCGTTCAAGCATCCTCGTACGAGCACGAAAGCCGGCCCGCCATGGGCCGATTTTCAGTCGTATCTCGCGGAGCCGCTCGGTCGAGCCCAGAACTTGGGCCCGGCTCCGCCGTTATCCCTAAACCACTCAGCATCAGCAGCGTCTAAAGCCGCGGGCCAATCCCCCCCTGAACTCCCCACCTGTCAGTGGAGCGTCGCCCCACCCGGCGTTCTCAGGCTTAATTTAGTTGCCATCGGTTGTGCGATCAGGCAAATATGATGTGCACCTCATACCACTGATATGAAACAACACCACCTCCTTACGGCCCTCCTTCTGGCCACACCGTATCTCGCTACGGCGGATGTCAACATCCTCGCCAACGGCGGAACCCTGACGGCGCCGCTCAAGCCCACCATCACCATTAGCGACAGCTACAGCGACAAGTTGGTCCGGTTTTTCACCGTGGAAGCATTCCCGGCGGACACCTACAACGACGACAACGACAACGGGAAAAAAGACACGGGCGAAACGTACAACGACGACAATGGCATCGATGGGACACAGACCACGGCCACTTACAAAAAGACCTACACCAGCGGACTCCAGACCACGGCGAAGTTGTCTGCCAAGATCGTCGTCACCAATCTTCTAAAGCCGGACGAAAGCCCCGTCTATGCTTCCCGTCCGGTGTCGGACACGGATACCGTGATCGTCGATGAGACGACGCCCGTCTTTATCAAGATCGGTGACTTTTCGTTTCAAGGCACCTTGGGCGACGAGGACGGCCGCGGGGTGTTCACCAAAGACACCACGATCGGTGACCAGAGCTACAGTGTCGGGGACAAAAAGCCCTTCCTCCCAACCCTGAGGACTGCGACTTTCAAAATCGGGTACTCAATGCCTGACCTCGACGCCAACTTCCAACAGAAACTGATCAAGGACCCGACGGATCCAACCGGCGAGACCTTTGTCGACGCCCCGGAAAAGTTCGTCCAAACGGGTTCGCTCCTTGTGGACTGGTCTGGCCTGTCCGCCTCCACCGTCGCCGCCAACAAGGCCGGCAAGACGCTCACCATCACCTACATCAGCGCGGTCACCTACAACGAAGGGGACGAACCCGAAACCTTCTGGACTGGTCGCATGAGCGAACTCTCGCTCAAGACCATCTCCAAGTTCGTGAACCAGCCGATCCCGGTGGAAGTCACGTTTGGCGAAGCTACCGGACAACGCCTAGCTTACGCCAACGGAGTCACCAAGGCACGTCAACATCGCGCTCGTGGAGAGGCCACCCCGAAGATACTGCACAGTGTTTCCCTCATCGGCGCCGCTGATACCGTCGCGCCGGTAGTCAAATTTGCACCAGCAGCAGCGGCCGATCCTGAACTCGCCGGTGTCGATTTCCTGGGCACCGTCCAGGATATCGGCGCGGCTACCTACCCAACACTGATGACAGAGGAAGACGCCAACGGATTGGTCGTCAATGTTGCACCAAAACTGGAGCTCACAATCAGCGGCAGCGACCCCATCCTCGTTCCCTACACCGACCTTCTTGGGAACCCGCTGACCAGCCTTGCCGAGGGTATCCCTACCGAACTCGTCCCGAACGAGGCCGGCTACTATAACTCCACCCAAGTCCTCAACAGCCTTGGTCTCGGGAACTTCGGCGGCTTCGCCGACCTCTCGGACGTGTACGCCGACGAAACCAAAGCCAACTTCAACCAACCCGTCGCGAGCTACACCATTATCCTCACCGCCACCGACGCCGACGGCAACGCGACGGTGACCACCAAGACGGTCAAGGGCGTCGTCGCTCCCGACGTGTTCAACTTCACCTCGTTTTAAGCGGCTCGATTGGTCTCAAGGCCGAATTCCTTAAAGACGTAATCCACAGTGATAATGAAAGCCGGTCCCTAGCGGGGCCGGCTTTCTTGTTTTACCGTCACATATCTTGAACCTCGCCTCCGACCCTCCCAATCTAATGGCCAGACTAGCCCAAGTTCCGCAGTTTGCGGAAGCCAATGACGCAACCATGCGGGTTGGCGGCGTTTTTCAGCGGTTTTTCTCCACTACATTTTCGACGATTTTGGATCGCTTGGGCAGATGAAGGCCAAGGTGCGCGAGCAGCACCGCTGCCTCTTCC